>NZ_AODK01000025.1 GCF_000525975.1 Listeria rocourtiae FSL F6-920 | reverse complement strand
GATTCGGTCGGCTTCGATTTATATTCACAAATGTTGCAAGAAGCAATTGCGGCACGTCAGCCCAAAGAAGAGCATGAAAAAATTGTGCCTGTGGAGATTGATATCACGGTTGATGCCTATATTCCGGAGCATTATATTCAAGATGGACGCCAAAAGATTGAGATGTATAAACGATTCCGGACTGTTCTTGACATGGATGATTTGGAAGAACTGCGTTCGGATATGATGGATAGATTTGGTGACTACCCAGAGCAAGTGGAATATTTATTCATGATTACTGAACTAAAAGTATATGCGATGCGTGTTGGTATTGAGTCTATAAAACAAGATGCTGAGAAGATTACGATTCAGTTCTCTGAAGATGGAACGCAAAATATGCGTGGCGACATGGTGATGCAGGTTATTGGCGAATATGGTCGCCAGATTGGTGTTGGCATGGATGGCCAGCAACTTAGAATTACGGTTAACGTCAGCAAGAAACCACTTCAAGAATGGCTATTTGATTTGAAAACTTTGACGGACAAACTTTCAGAGGCGAAAAAAGAAGTTTCAGAATCGAGTGCAGAATAAGTGAACATCTAATCTTTAGAAAAGGCGGTGGCGTACAGATGGCTCAAAAAACAATGAAGAACTTAATGAAAGGTGCTGTTTGGCTAACGCTTGCGTCATTGCTGTCTAAAATACTTAGTGCGGTTTACCGTATCCCTTTCCAGAACATGGTTGGGGATATTGGCTTTTACATATTTCAGCAAGTTTATCCTATTTATGGGATTGCGATGACGTTAGCTTTGGCGGGTTTTCCAATTATTGTTTCGCGACTGGTTGCCGAAGAAGAAAATGTTACGAAACGCGAAGAAATTTTTCAATCGGCGTTACAGGTCATGATGGGTGTGGGGCTTGTTTTTTTCCTCATGATTTTCTTTGGAGCCGAATTTATCGCTCGCGTTATGGGCGATGTTCATCTAACCATCCTGATTCGTGTCATCAGCTTTTCTTTCTTATTAATGCCGTTTTTAGCTAGTTTTCGTGGTTTTTTCCAAGGTCATGAACAGATGATTCCAACCGCCGTTTCACAGACTATCGAACAACTTGTGCGTGTTATAATTATTATCGCAGGAGCAACTGGAGCCGCCGCGCTTGGTTGGAACCTCTATATGACAGGTGCTGTAGCAATGAGTGGCGCTGTTATTGGCGGATTAGGAGCACTTGGCACACTACTTTATTTCTATTGGCGCAAAAAGCCTGAGAAAATTAGGCTCACGAAAAAATGGGCAAACGGGAAGTTCGTCAAGCGCTTCTTAGCACAGAGTATCGCCGTTTGTACTACAAGCGCTATGCTGATTCTCTTTCAGCTATTAGACTCGTTCCAAGTTTACCGCCTTATGCGTGAATCCGGAATCGATGCTACTACGGCAAAAAGCTTAAAAGGAATTTATGATCGCGGTCAGCCATTGCTACAACTAGGTTTGGTTCTATGCATGGGTCTTGCCCTTGCCATTGTACCGATGATTACGTCCGCAAAATCGCGTGGAGAAACAAAGGAATTACGCCGCTCTGTCCTGCTTATCATCAAGCTCACTATTCTACTATCGGGAGCAGCAACACTAGGTCTTATCGCAATCATGCGTCCAACAAACCAAATGCTTTTCGAAACCGCAGCAGGAACCGGCGTCCTACAAATTTTCATTCTCTCCCTATTCTTGAGCTCTCTAATCGTAACGATGAGTAGCATTCTCCAAGGATTTGGCAATATGGTAGGCCCTGCTGTTGCAGTATGCGCCGGACTTATCGTCAAAATCGCTACAAATGCAATCCTTGTACCACGATTTACAACATACGGCGCCTCATGGTCTACCGTCACCGGTCTTGCGACAACACTTATCATCTGTTACATCCTGCTCAAGCGCCAACTACCAGTCCCGTTGATCCGCAAAAATATGATTGGTTGGGCGCTACTCGCGTTCATGTTAATGATTATTATTCCGATAACGTGGGAAGTAATTTGGCCGCTCATGAGCCGAACAGGAAGCGCAATCCAAGCCCTATTCGGCGCTCTGATTGGGGGCATTATCTTTTTATATTGCATTATCCAATTCAAATTACTCACGACCCGTGACATCATCTATATGCCATTTGGATCAAAGTTACTGTGGCTTGCCAATAAAATTCACAAAAGATAACAGTTTGCTTTTCATTGAATCGAATTCGGCGAAATTGACTGGTATAGTTGCAATTTTACGTTAATCGTGCGAAGATAAAGATAAATTTTACAAACAAAGGATGGATGAAAATGGCAGGAACTATGCGTTTAGATAAATTTTTAAAAGTATCCCGACTAATCAAGCGGCGTACAGTCGCAAAAGAAGTCGCTGAAAAAGGCCGTATTTCGGTAAATGGTGTTGTTGCCAAACCAGGCACAAACGTTAAAGTAGAGGACGAACTTGTTATCAAATTCGGACAAAAAACAGTGACAGCACGCATTGATCGTTTAGAAGAAAATGCCCGTAAAGAAGTCGCAACAGAGATGTACACGATTTTAAAAGAAGAACGCAAAGATGAAGAATAAATGAAAATCTGAGTTTGAGACGCATGTTAGGTTTCAAGCTCTCTTTTCACGTTCAAGGAGGGAAACAATGAAAGCTATCTTATATGTTGCCCATGGAAGCCGCCTATCCGAGAAAAACCGTGAATTTCGCGCTTTTGTCGCAGAGATAATGCAGAAAAGACAGGAATCCTGCCAAGAAATTGCTTTTCTAGAAAAAGAAGATGAATCTCTGCCACTCGTCGGTGAAGCAATGATTGCAGAAGGGGCAACGGAGATTACAGTCATGCCGATGCTTTTATTTCCTGCGATGCACGCAACAAAAGACATTCCAGAACATGTTGCTAGGCTACAATCTGCGCATCCGAGCGTGAAGTTCTACATTGCCGACACATTTGGCGCAGAGTTAGAAACAGTTGAGGTTGCAGCCACGCGCATTCGTGATGCTAAGCCCAGCCCTAACGCAACAATTTTGGTCATCGCTCATGGAAGTGCATCCTACAACGAACCGCGAAATCAGATGGAAAATGTCGTGACTAAACTAAGCGCAGAGATTGGCATTAAAGTCAAACTCGGCATGCTCCACGGTGAACCGAACTACAAGCAGATTGCAGCGGAGCTAGGCAGAATAAAGAGCCCGGTTTACTGGATGCCCTACTTTCTTTTTACAGGCCAGCTTGTTGATAAAATTCGGGCAGGAATCACTGAAATTAACTCGGATTTCTATGAAACTAGCTGCCTCGAGCTAGACAAACAACTAGCAGCCGCAGTGATTCGCAAAATCGAGGAGGCGCAATCATGAACGATGGCTATCCATTGCTACTACGATTAACTGATAAAAACGTTACAATCATCGGTGGCGGTAAAATTGCAACTAGAAAAGCGCGAGGTCTTCTTATGACAGGAGCTAACATCACAGTCGTCGCTCCGTCATTCACAGAAGAGTTACAACAGATGGCTGTACACCGAATCCAAGAAAAATACCACTCTTCACATATAAAAACAGCATTTCTCATTTTCTGCTGTACGAATGATCCGGCAGTTAATACCAAAATCACTAAGGATATAGCCACGCATCAACTAATTAACGACTGCACTGACAAGTCTAGATCAGACTTTTTCAACATGGCAACATTTCATCAAGAAGACCATCTAATCGCGATTTCTACAAGTGGAGAGAATCCAGCTCGCGCGACAGAAATCCTCCAAAATTTAAAACACAGCGCTGATATTTGAGGCGCTTTTTTCAGTGTTTTCCCTCATACTAGAAGTAGGCCACTCCCTGTATAATTAGACTATCTAATCTTACAATTAATTGTTCAATTATTCACATATAAACAGGAGGGAAACATATGCCGAAACAAAAATTACTCATGATTGGCAATGGGATGGCTGGTGTACGCACAATCGAAGAAATTCTAGACCGCAATCCAGACAAATACGACATCACCATTATCGGGGATGAGCCATATCCGAACTACAATCGCATTATGCTATCGAATATTCTACAAAACAAAATGACAACCCCAGAAATTATTCTCAATGACGAAACTTGGTACACATCCAACAACATCACGCTACATACGAATGAACAAGCAATCTTAATCGACAGGCTTGCCAAAACGGTTACAACTACCAAACGCAACCTAACATATGACAAGCTTATTCTAGCGACCGGGTCACGCGCTTTCATTTTGCCAATCCCAGGTGCAGACTTAGAAGGTGTTCTCGGTTTCCGAACTATTGCTGATACCGAAAAAATGATTGAAATCTCTCAGAAATACAAACGAGCGACTGTCATTGGCGGTGGCCTACTTGGTTTGGAAGCAGCGCGTGGGCTCCTTGATCAAGGCATGGATGTAACGGTGATCCACCTTGCAGACTGGCTGATGGAAACCCAACTTGACGCTAAAGCAGGTGAACTTTTAAAAGCAGATCTTGAAGCACAAGGCATGAAATTCCTCATGCAAAAAGCTACTTCCAAAATTCTTGGCAAATCACGTGTCACTGGCCTTGCCTTCAAAGATGGTTCGCAGATCGAAACAGATTTAGTTGTGATGGCAATCGGAATCAAACCAGAAATCGAGCTAGCTAGGCACGCCAACTTACCAACTGGGCGTGGCATCATAGTCGATGATTTTATGACAACCGCTGACCCAGTCATTTTTGCTGTTGGAGAATGTGCAGAGCATAATGGAATCGCATACGGCCTCGTAGCGCCACTTTATGAGCAAGGCAAGGTGCTCGCAGACTACTTATGCGATATCGAAAATACAGGATATCGTGGTAGCAAAATGTTCACCCAGCTCAAAGTCTCTGGTTGCGATTTATTCTCAGCCGGTGATATTAAAGAAAATGCCGAAATTAAAGGTGTCACTATTTTTAACAGCATTGAAAACAAATACAAAAAAATATTCATGCGCGATGGAAAACTAGTTGGTGTTGTGCTTTATGGGGATACAACAGAAGGTAGCAGGCTCTATAACCTACTAAAAAAAAGAAGAAGAACTAACCGATTTCACACTTGTTTCACTACTTCACAAATCGGGTGAATCCGAAAGTATGAGCGTTGCCGAAATGCCTGATGATGAGTCCGTATGTGGTTGTAATGGTGTTACAAAAGGCGATATTACACGCGCAATCACGGGTAAAGGCCTCACAACAATCGGCGAGGTAACGGCACACACAAAAGCAGGTGGTTCGTGTGGGAAATGTAAACCTATCATTGGTGACATTCTGGAACACACACTCGGTGATGATTTTGTAAGCGCCGCACCAGCCGGCATTTGCGGGTGTACAGACTTCACACGCGACCAACTCATCATTCAAATCCGCTCAAAACAATTACAAACCGCAAAAGAAGTCCGCCATGTGCTAGCGTTTCGTAATCCAGAAGGGTGCTCGAAATGTCGCCCAGCGCTCAATTATTATCTCAACATGATTTACCCACAGACACATGCCGATGAACCAGAAAGTCGCTACGTTAACGAAAGACTGCATGCCAATATTCAAAATGACGGCACTTATTCGGTGATTCCAAGGATGTATGCAGGCCAAACAGATCCACAACAGCTCATAAAAATCGCCAAAGTTGCTGAAAAATACGATATCCCATTACTAAAATTGACAGGTGGACAACGCATCGGCCTATACGGAGTAAAAAAAGAAGACCTGCCAAAAATTTGGAAAGAACTTGACATGCGTTCCGGTTTTGCGTACGGAAAAACATTACGTACCGTTAAATCATGCGTCGGCTCGAAATTTTGTCGTTTCGGTACACAAGATGCACTTGCACTCGGCGAAGCGCTAGAACGCCAATTTGAATTTGTCGACACGCCACATAAATTTAAAATGGGTGTCTCTGGTTGCCCAAGAAGCTGTGTCGAATCAGGCATCAAAGATTACGGCATTATCTGCGTGGAAAATGGCTACCAAATTTACATCGGTGGAAACGGTGGGACAGAAGTCAAAGAAGCACAGCTCTTAGCCACCGTTGCGACGGAACAAGAAGTGCTCGACATTTGTAGCGCCTTCATCCAATATTACCGTGAAACAGGCGTTTATATGGAGCGAACTGCGCCGTGGCTCGAACGAATGGGCATGGAGCATGTCAGCAACATCATTTTAGATCCAATCGAACAAGCGAAACTGAAAGCTACACTAGATGAGGTACTTGCTGGTCGGGCTGACCCATGGAAACAAGTTTTACAAGACGATGAAAAACAAAAACTATATCACGTAGAAAGAGTGTGACCGCGATGAAGAAGAGCTATATAGCAGATTTAGAAAGTTTGACGCCACTCATTGGGCGTGAAATAATCATGAATGGCGCTAAAATAGCATTATTTCGACTATCTGATGACAACGTGAAAGCCATTGAAAACCGCTGTCCACATAAAAATGGACCATTGGCAGAAGGCACCGTATCTGGAACCGACGTTTTCTGTCCGCTCCATGACTATAAAATTTCACTAGAAACTGGCCTGGTCGCAGCGCCTGATGATGGTTGCGTTAAAACCTATGAGACGTTAGTCGAAAATGGAAAAATCTATTTGGTAACGAACGCATGACGAACATCTACCTCATTGGAGCGGGCCCAGGCGATCCAGGACTCCTGACACTAAAAGGCCGGCGCCACTTAGAAACTGCAGATATCATTATTTATGATCGACTTGTCAATCCGATGCTACTCTATTTAGCAAAAAAAGATGCTGAATTTCTATATTGTGGGAAATTACCACATCATCACATCATGCGTCAAGAACAAATCAATGCTGCAATCATTGCGAATGCCTCACAAGGTAAAAAAGTAGTGCGTCTCAAAGGTGGAGATCCAGCTATTTTTGGACGTGTTGGTGAAGAAATGAAAGCTATATCAGACGCAGGATTAACCTATCAAGTCGTTCCAGGAATTACTTCAGGTTCCGCAGCGGCAATTTATGGGGAATTCCCCTAACGCATCGCGACCATAATGGGCACGTAACTTTTGCGACAGGTCATCAGAAAAATAATGCTCTCACAGAAATTGATATGACGACACTCGCGCTCGGTGGCACACTAGCCTTTTACATGGGTATCGAAAACCTACCGCGTATTTGCGAAAAAATCAGCAAGCAATCAAATCTTGCAGAACTCCCGGTTGCAATCATCGAATGGGGAACACTTGGATGCCAAAAAGTATTGATAGGAACTATTGCAACTATTGAATCCGAACTAGCAAAAACAACGGTGGCGAATCCAGCTATGATTATTGTCGGAAACGTTGTCCAAGAACGTGAGGCCACGTCTTGGTTTGAACAGATGCCGCTATTTGGCAAGCGCTATCTACTAGCAAATGAAAACGGCTTTACATTCGACCAGTTATGCGAATATACTGAGCTTGGCGCCCACGTCTATGCACTTCCTGCTAATGATGCAAGATTCGATGACATTACTACTCGCGCCTTATCTGAGCAACAATGGGATGGTGTCATTTTGCATAATAGAACTTCGACTCTAACTTTTCAAGGAGAATTAGATCGATTAGGAATAAATGAAACCTTTCACATATTCCAAAACGACCCAACACATGTTATTCTAGAGGGGTAGTTAAGGAGGAGCGAGAAGCCAATGAAAGAGCAAGATATAGTTAATGAACTAATCGATATTAGGTTGCAGCTGGGATTAGACTTTGTCGGCATTGCCACTGCGATTGCAGCAAATGGGCAAAAAGAAATCCGCTGGAAATACGTCGCTGGTAACCGGAATCAACGTTATCAAAAAATTGTTCTCCAAATTGGGAAAGGTATTGCAGGTATCGTTTGGCGAACTGCACGACCAATGGTTTCCGAAGACTTAAAAAATGACAGATTTGCGCCACTTCAAGAGTATCCGATTGCGCTTACCGAAAATTTAGTGAGCATCATCGCTGTTCCAATCATGTCAGAAGATGCAGTAATTGGTGTGATGCTCGGGGGTTACCGGAAAGTCACGCAAATTAAAGAGCCGGTGATTATGAACTTGCAAGGAATTGCCGACAAAATGCAACAAAACCTACTAGCCACAAAGGAATGATGCGAAATGGAAGTTACATCAGAACTATTTATGAAGGCCTATGAACAGATGAGCGATGCCGTTTTTTTGCTACGAGATAAAAGTGAAATCATTGCATCTAACCCTGCAGCAAATCGCTTACTGAGCCAATACGAGGTGAATCTAGGCGATTTTTGTACATATTGTGGCGGCTATACTTCGATTTTCGAAGAACGCACATGTCTCGGTTGTTCTTTGCGGAAACGAGTAGATAACGAAGCTTTTCAAATTTTCTTGAACGTGAAAAGTGGCGAGAACATCCCGTTTAGCGCGAGTTATACGCTGATTGATGAGGCTGCCGGAATTAGTCTTCTTCTTTTACGAAACTTAACGCAACAGCAACAAACCGAGCAACTTTTGAAGCAAAAAACAATGACTGAATATGTTATCAATGCGCAGGAAAATGAAAGGAAGCGGTTATCTAGAGAGCTTCATGATGGATTGGCGCAGGGACTTTTCAGCACGCTAATTGAACTTCGCAAAATTAAATATATGACTAAAAAAGAAGATTACGAATCAAGTATTTCCGAGATGGACTCGATGCTTGCAACGACGCTAGAAGATATTCGCAACATGGCTGTAGAACTACGTCCATCGGCACTTGATGACCTCGGAATTTTTGCGGCATTAAAAGCCTATTTTAAGCGCTATGAGCAACTCTTTGGTGTCCATGTTGTCTTCGTTTCCGAGCTATACGGTACGCGCTTTTCGGCAAGTGTGGAAACGATGCTTTATCGCGTTACCCAAGAAGCGCTCACAAATGCTGCTAAGTATGCTGATGTGGATGAAATCGAAGTCTATCTTTTCAAAACAAAACAAATGATTGTACTGGAAATTAACGATCAAGGTATTGGCTTTTTGCCAAATCATTTCACCGCAGAAGGCAGTGGCTTGGGTTTGCTGAACATGAAGGAACGCGTAGAACTTTTACATGGGGAATTCGACTTGCGCTCCGAGCCAAATAAAGGAACAAAAGTGCTTGTCAGGATACCAATCGAAGCAAAAGGGGGCAAATCAATATGATTAAGGTACTCGTTGTAGACGATCACGCTGTAGTTAGAAGTGGTCTTTCCTTCGTTATCAATTCACAAGAAGATATGACTGTAGTAGCTGATGCCGCAGATGGTTTGGAGGCCTATCTCGAAACCGAACGCCATACGCCGGACGTAATTTTGATGGACTTAAGCATGCCACCGGGAGAAAATGGATTAGTTACAACCAAAAGAATCAAGGAAAACTTTCCTTTCACTAAAATACTTATTTTGACGATGCATGACGATGAAGAATACTTGTTCCGAGCTTTAAAACTAGGTGCAACTGGTTATATTCTAAAAAACGCTAAAGACGAAGAGCTACTAGATGCTATCCGTGTTTTGCAACAAGGAGAAACATACATTTATCCGAAAGTAACGACGGCTCTCGTTCGTCAATTTTTGGCACACAATAATGGCGAGGAAGTCAGCAATTCTTATGTCCAACTCTCCAATCGCGAACAAGAAGTGCTGCCTCTTATCGCGCTTGGCTACGGAAATAAAGAAATTGCAAATAAACTATGTATTTCCGTAAAAACTGTCGAAACACATAAATCAAACATTATGAGCAAGCTCGATCTTTCTACGCGCGCCGAAATTGTAAAATACGCAATTAAAAAGAACCTAATTGATCTATAAAAAGTTTAAACTTTCCTTTTATGAAAAATGTTATTATAATGAATAATTGACGTAGGAAAAGGAGGCTAATACATTTGAGAAAAGCTAAAAATTGGAATTGGACAAAAATCATTGCGATTTTTGTTTTTGCATCACTATTAATCTCATTGATATTTTCTATCTACAATGTAATCACAACACCAGCAACAGGAACGCCTGCAGGGGAACCAACGCGTAGTGATTATTCGTTGATGGTTAGTCAATGTATTCTTGGGCTTGTTGCAATGTTTTTACCAGCAATCCTTGGACGCAGATTTAAATTTGAGATCCCGGGAAACATGTATCTTGTCTTTATTATTTTCTTATACTGCTCGATTTATCTCGGGGAAGTTCAAAGTTTCTATTACTTGATTCCAAACTGGGATACTATTTTGCATACGTTTAGTGGGGCTATGCTTGGCGCGCTTGGGTTTTCTGTTATATCGTTCCTAAATGAAGATGAGCGAACAACGATGAATTTAAGCCCGGTATTTGTAGCTCTATTTGCCATATGCTTTGCCGTAACGCTAGGTGTTATCTGGGAGTTTTATGAATTCGCCTCAGATAGGTGGCTAGGTATGAACATGCAAAAGACGATGCTAGAAGACGGAACAAAATTAGCTGGGACTGAAGCTGTAACCGATACAATGGAAGATTTGTTTGTCGATTTCTTGGGTGCCTTTGTTTTTGCGGTTATTGGCTATATGAACTTGAAGCGTAAAAAGGGATGGATGGAAAAGTTTGAGTTCAAAAAAACAGTGAAAAAGTAATAGCACGATGAAAGCTTGTGGTGATTATCGTTGCAAGTCTTTTTTTAGAAATTGGGAGATAAATTAACTTTTTCTATGGGAATCGTGATGTTCACGATAGTTTCATGCCTATTTTTGCTCATTATTGCAGGAGCTATTATGCCAAGGATGACATATTTCATGAAGAAAAAGAGCTAAGCTAGGAATAAATGGCCAGACCATAAAGCACAAAAAAAATAAAAATATGCAAACAAATAGAACAAATGTGCTTAAAAAAGATCATCAAAATAACGGATACCAATGGACAAAAGCCTGAAATATTGGTATCATTCTAAACAAGAACCAATTTTTTAAAGTGCATCACAGCTAGTCTTTTTAATTAAAACTAGTAACTAATTATTAACACTAAAGAAATGAGGGATGGTGTGTGAAAAGAGATCAGAGTACTGTTACAAAATTGAATAATCGTTACGTACAAGATGAAACCACTATGAAGAAACAACAATCACGCAGAAGAGTCGCTTTATTTCGCAGGTTGTTAATGCTTGCTACTGTCATGGTAGTTGTTAGTGGTGGACTGGTGTATGTTTATTCACAACAAGTGAGTTTGCTACACGCCAAGGAAACAGAGAAAGTAGAACTAGATAAAAAAGCACTTGCAGTAGCGCAAAATCAGAAAGAACTAAAGAGCACGATTAACAAATTACATGATGATGACTACATCGCGAAACTGGCTAGGAGTGAGTATTTCCTTTCTGAGAAGGGGGAAATTATCTTCAATATTCCTGACGAAAACGATAAGAAGAAAGAGTCGTCCAATTAATTTGCGAAAAAAGTTTCGTGTAATTGACACTCTTTTTATATGAGCTATAATTAAGGGTAGAGTGAAATTTTAAGGAGGAAGCATTGTTTTATGTCGATTGAAGTAGGCAACAAGTTACAGGGGAAGATTACTGGGATTACTAATTTTGGGGCGTTTGTTGAATTGGAAGGTGGCAAGACAGGTCTTGTTCACATTAGTGAGGTTGCGGATAATTATGTGAAAGACATCAATGATATTTTGACAGTCGGCGATGAAGTCACTGTGAAAGTAATGAATGTCGGTGATGATGGCAAAATTGGCCTATCGATTCGTAAAGCCGTTGATCAACCGGAACGTCCAGAACGCCCAGAGAGAAGTTATAATAACGGACCTCGTAAACCGAAATACAACAAAAAAGCTGCAGAACCAGTACGTCCAGAGAATTTTGAAGATAAGATGTCTAAATTCTTAAAAGATAGTGAAGACCGTTTATCTACCTTAAAACGTCAAACGGAGTCCAAACGTGGCGGTCGTGGCGCGAAACGTAGCTAATCATAAATAGTGAATTTATAGGAGCTGTTCAAAGTCAACTAAAGTCTGATTTACTTGGCTTAGGTACAACTCCTTTTTTTGCCTGATTTTGATGATGAGAAAGGTTGGAATACAGATGATGTCTCGCGAAAAGGTAATGACGTTTATAGCTAAGCATCAACTTATCAACCCAAATGACCAGTTGCTCGTCGCTGTTTCTGGTGGTGCCGACTCGATGGCGTTGCTTCATTTTTTGATTCAAACGAAATTGGTGCCAAAAGAGTCGATTATAGTGGCACATGTCAATCACGGGTTGCGCGCGGAGTCCGTGGATGAGGAACAGCTTGTCGCGGACGTTTGTGAGACTTATGGCCTTCATTTTGAATCGACACAACTGGATATTAGGCATTTAGCAAAGCAGGAGAAAACAGGAATTGAGGAGACAGCACGCAAATACCGTTATGCCTTTTTTAGGGGGCTAATGCGGAAGTATCATTGTACAAAATTAGTCTTGGCACATCATGCAGACGATCAGATGGAGACTATATTAATGCGGCTTGTTCGTGGAAGTTCAGACCTTGGTTGGCTAGGGATGCAACCAAAACGGGAATTTGTCAATGGACTGGTTATCCGTCCATTTTTACCATTAACAAAAAGTGACATTGTGGATTTATGTCGGGCACAGGAAGTTCCTTATTTAGAGGACGCAACGAATCAAGAAGACACGTATACCCGTAATCGCTATCGCAAAGCACTGTTGCCATTTTTGAAACAAGAAAATCTCCATGTTGATGAGCAGTTCAGGCGTTTTTCAGAAGAAACAACCGAGGATTTCCAGTTTTTGAATGAATTAGCAGAGCAGGCGTTACGAGATATGACGGAATATAGCGAAACTGAGGTAAGACTTTCTTTACTGGAATGGAATAATCTGCCCAAACCTTTACAACGACGCACAATTCATTTACTATTAAAACATCTGTACAAAGATAACATGTCGCTTATTTCGGCGGGTCACGTAGATCAGATTTTACGATTAAACCGGGAAGCAAATCCATCAGGTGTGATTCATTTACCAAATAGCTTGATTGTGAGGCGCGCATACACGGAATTAGATTTCTTTTATGGCGAGTTCAGCAAGAAGGTGCGGGATTTCTATCACCAATTGTATGATGGTGATCGCGTGACGCTTTCTGATGGCGCAGAGATTCGGATTAAGACCAAGAGTCCTGTTGTGCAGACGTCGGGGTTAGACGGTATGATTGTGAATCAGGATGCGATACAGTTGCCACTCATTATACGAGGTCGAATGAACGGTGATCGGATGAAAACGCCAGGAGGCACACGGAAGCTTAAATCAATTTTCATTGATGCTAAAATTCCGAAACATAAACGTGATACATGGCCAATTGTGACAGATTATTCAGGAGAAATTTTATGGGTTCCAGGCGTTCAGGCATCGGTTCATCAAGTAAAGCCTAGCCGTGAAATAAAACAATATATAATAAGATATCATCGTAATTTAGGAGGAAACAAAAGCATGCACAACGATATTCAAAAAGTGTTGATTAGCGAAAATGAAATCCAAGAGAAAATTTTGGAATTAGGAAAGGAACTGACAGCAGAGTATGATGGTCGCTTCCCGCTAGTCATCGGTGTACTAAAAGGCGCAACACCATTCATGACCGATTTGTTAAAACGAGTAGATACATATCTAGAAATGGATTTCATGGATGTATCAAGCTACGGTAATGGTACTGTTTCAACTGGTGAAGTAAAAATCATCAAGGATCTGAACACATCAGTTGAGGGGCGTGACGTACTGATTTTGGAAGATATTATTGACAGCGGAAGAACCCTGAGCTATTTAGTAGATTTGCTAAAATATCGCAAAGCAAAATCGGTAAAACTAGTAACGCTACTAGATAAGCCGGAGGGACGCAACGTTGATATTGATGCGGATTATGTTGGATTTATCGTTCCAAATGAATTCGTTGTTGGCTATGGCCTTGATTTTGCAGAGAAATATCGTAATTTACCATACATCGGCGTCTTGAAACCAGAAATTTATGCAGATTGATTTAGTTCACAAAATGAATTAAGTTTGTTACCATATAGAAACAAGGCACAAAGGTAGCTATTCTGCGTTAAAAATTTCCTAGTACAAAAAATCATACCCAACTACATGCAAATCATTGGGAAATTGCAGTTCGTTATGCTATCATTAGTCTTAGTTTTTAGCTCAATATGCCTATTTGAGAAATAATAATAATAAAAAACCATGCTTTTAATAGAAAGTCTTCGTGAGAGAAACACAAGGCGGATTAGTTTTTGCGGCAAAAAGGGAGAACGAACCCAAATGTAAAGACATAGTCCATGCTCTTACGTGGGAGGAGGTAAGGAATGAATCGCTTTTTTAGAAACGCCATATTTTACGTTATCATTTTCCTTGTCATCATAGGAATCGTTGCCACTTTTAACAACAATAGTGAGTCAGCAAAAGAAATCAGCTATGATGAATTCATCACGAAAATGAATGACGATCAAATCAAATCATTCTCTATGCAACCGGATCGCAGCGTTTATGTGATTAATGGAGAACTGAAGAAAGCAGAAAAAACGGATAGCAAAGTTGGGAAAGATCAGTCTACAACGAAATTCACGACTTACGCGATTGCCAACGATCAATTAACAGCACAAATTACAGATTTAGCCGACAAAAATGATGTGAAGGTGGACATTGTCCCTGCCAAGCAAAATAGTGGCTGGATTACGTTCTTCACTTCCATCATTCCTTTCGTTATTATCTTTATCTTGTTCTTCTTCTTGATGAGTCAAGCACAAGGTGGCGGTGGTGGCGGTCGAGTTATGAATTTTGGTAAAAGTAAAGCCAAACTTTATAATGACGACAAAAATAAAGTCCGCTTCACTGATGTAGCAGGTGCAGATGAAGAGAAACAAGAATTAGTAGAAGTGGTTGATTTCCTAAAAGATCCACGCAAATTTGCCGAACTTGGCGCACGTATTCCTAAAGGGGTCTTACTCGTAGGTCCTCCAGGTACAGGTAAAACATTACTTGCCCGTGCAGTAGCTGGTGAAGCAGGCGTACCGTTCTTCTCAATCAGTGGTTCGGACTTCGTAGAAATGTTCGTTGGTGTCGGTGCAAGCCGTGTCCGCGATTTATTCGAAAACGCGAAGAAAAACGCTCCATGTATTATCTTTATTGATGAAATTGATGCTGTAGGTCGTCAACGTGGCGCAGGAATGGGCGGCGGACATGACGAACGTGAGCAAACATTGAACCAATTGCTTGTAGAAATGGATGGTTTCGGCGGTAACGAAGGAATCATTATCATTGCTGCAACAAACCGCGCCGACGTACTTGATCCAGCGTTACTGCGTCCAGGCCGTTTTGACCGTCAGATTATGGTAGATCGTCCAGATGTTAAAGGACGTGAAGCCGTACTTCGAGTTCATGCACGCAACAAACCACTTGCGAAAAGTGTAGACTTAAAAGCAATTGCTCAACGCACACCAGGATTCTCTGGTGCCGATTTAGAGAACTTATTGAACGAAGCCGCATTGGTTGCTGCACGTGCCAATAAGAAGGAAATCGATATGAAAGATTTGGATGAGGCAAGTGATCGAGTTATTGCTGGTCCAGCCAAGAAAAATCGTGTTATTTCAGTTAAAGAACGCCGAACTGTTGCGTATCATGAAAGTGGTCACGTAATCGTTGGGATGGTGCTTGATGAAGCTGAAGTAGTACACAAAGTAACGATTGTTCCACGTGGACAAGCAGGCGGTTATGCTGTCATGTTACCGAAAGAAGATCGCTTCCTAATGACAAAAGCTGAGCTAATGGATCGTATTACTGGTCTCTTAGGCGGACGCGTTGCCGAGGAAATCGAATTTGGTGAAGTAACCACAGGCGCAAGTAATGACTTCGAACGTGCGACACAAATCGCGCGCCGGATGGTGACAGAGTGGGGTATGAGCGATAAAATTGGCCCACTTCAGTTCGCATCAGGTAACGACCAAGTATTCATGGGCAGAGATTTTGGAAGTGGTAAGAACTATTCCGATAAAATCGCATATGAAATTGATACCGAAGTTCAGAGCTTGATTCGCTTCTGTTATGACCGTGCGAAAACGATTATTGAAGAACATAGAGAGCAACATACGCTTATTGCGGAAACGTTGCTTGAAGTGGAGACATTAGATGCACGCCAAATCCGTTCACTATATGACGATGGCGTTTTACCATCTGAAATGGACGCTGATGAGCAAATGTCAGAATTTCCTTCCGAAAAAGATGACGTAACACCAAAATCTTTTGAAGAAGAGAAGAAAGAGATTGCTGAGGAAGCGAAGAACGATAAGATTGATTATGCAGATAAACAAGAAAAAGCAGAGAAAGACGCAGAATCAGAAGAGCCGAAAGAGGTTGTGACTGAGGAAGCGCCAGATGCTGAAAAAACACCAAACGATGATAAAAAAAAGTGAATAAGTAAAACAAGAACCAGTACATGTAAGTCGTGTGCTGGTTTTGTTGAGGTTCTAAAAAAGCGTATTGTGCTTTTTAGAACCTCAATATGCATGAGAACGAAGTGAACATGTAATCCATCAGCGGTTCTTAAGCTCCTAGCAAGAAGTAACAGGAAACCAATAAGAAGCCGGAAGCAAGCAGAACCTCAATATGCAGGAGAGCGAAGCGAGCATGTAATCCACGAATTGTATCATGTAAAGCGCCTCCGGATCCAGCTTTGTTGTGGTTCTTGAAAAGTGTCGTTAGCTTTTTTAGAACCACAATATGCAGTTGAATGTAATGAAACTGCCTTCCTCCACTCAACTCCTCGAACACTTCACGCCCTCCATAAAAAGCAAGAGCGACTTTTTACTGCGGCCGCTCCAGTTTTTTTCGGAGCTGAACGGGCCGTTTCAGCTTTGTTGTGGTTCTTAAGAAGCGTAGTTAGCTGATTTAGAACCTCAATATGCAGGAGAGTGAAGCGAGCATGTAATCCACGAATTGTATCACGTGAAGCGCCTCCGGATCCAGCTTCAAGAGGCCAGCCTCTCGGAAATTTCGTGGCCTCCATAAAAGTCAAAAGAAGACTTTCACTGCGCCCTCTAACAATTTCTGTCGAGGCTAAACGGGCTCTTTCAGCTTTTCAGTGTCATTGGTCAAAAAAAGACAAATTACTCGGCTTTTCTCTAAATACATGTTATGATACTCTAGAAAAATCACAAAAAAGGATGGTGAGTGACATGATTTTAGTCATCGATGTTGGCAATACGAACATCACGATTGGTGTTTATGAAGATAAGGAACTACGCAAACACTGGCGGATGACGACGGATCGTCACCGCACATCAGATGAACTAGGTATGATGGTTCTTGATTTTTTCCAATATGGTGATATCTCGCCGAAAGCTATCAAGGGTATTATCATCTCATCAGTTGTTCCGCCCATTATGCATTCTCTAGAGGCGATGTGCTACAAATACTTCGAAATCAGACCTCTTGTTGTTGGACCTGGCATCAAAACAGGTCTCAATCTACAAGTTGATAACCCGCGCGAGGTCGGTTCTGATCGGATTGTTAACGCGGTTGCGACTATCGAGGAATACGGGGCGCCGGCAATTATCGTGGATTTTGGAACTGCGACAACTTTTTGTTATATCGATGAGAAATCACGTTATCACGGTGGGGCGATTGCTCCTGGCATTATGATTTCGACCGAAGCGCTATACAACCGTGCTGCAAAACTGCCACGCGTTGATATTACAGAAGCAACTAAGGTCATCGGAAAAAGCACCGTCACATCGATGCAAGCTGGGATTTATTACGGTTTTATTGGTCAGTTCGAAGGTATTGTGAGAGCGATGAAGGAACAGGCGAATACAGAACCAACAATCGTTGCAACAGGAGGTCTCGCTAGGCTGATCAGTGGGAAATCGGATATAACGGATATCGTAGATCCATTTTTAACGTTAAAAGGACTACGAATTTTATATGAGCGAAATCAATTAAATAATAAAGGAGTTAATGATAGTGAGTGATTATTTAGTAAAAGCGTTAGCATATGGCGGAAATGTCCGTGCTTATGCTGCAAGAACAACAGAAGCAGTAGGCGAAGCGCAGCGTCGTCATGATACATGGTCAGTATCATCCGCAGCGCTTGGTAGATCCATGACAGCGACACTATTTATGGGTGCGATGCAAAAGGAAGACCAAAAAGTAACTGTAAAAATAGAAGGAAACGGTCCAATTGGTCCAATCATCACAGACAGCAATACACAAGGTCAGATTCGCGGTTATGTAACGAATCCGCATGTGCATTTCAGTGAACTAAATGAATTTGGAAAACTAGACGTTCGTCGCGGTGTAGGAACAGAAGGAATTCTAGGCGTTGTTAAAGATATCGGTTTGCGTACTAATTTCACAGGACAAGTGCCAATTGTTTCCGGTGAAATAGGCGAAGATTATACGTACTACCTCGCCAAGTCTGAACAAATTAATTCCTCGCTTGGCGTAGGTGTGCTTGTGAATCCAGATGATACAATTGAAGCAGCAGGTGGTTTCATGTTACAACTACTACCAGGTGCTGACGATGCGATCATTGATGAAATCGAAAAAAACCTGAAAGATTGCCCAACTATCTCCCGACTTATAGAAGCAGGTGAGACGCCAGAGCAAATTTTGGCAAGGCTTGCTGGTGGAGAAGAAAATCTACAAATTCTTGAAAAAATGCCCGTCGTTTTTGAATGTAATTGTTCTAAAGAGCGTTTTGGAAATGCGATTATTTCTTTAGGAAAACACGAAATTCGCCAAATGATTGAGGAAGATCATGGCGCTGAAGCAGAGTGTCATTTTTGTCGTAACAAATACCACTTTGATGAAGCAGAGTTGGAAGTATTTTACGAAGAAGCGAAATGATCGTTGGAGAGATCGAGAAAAACTCATTTTTATATAAAAATTAGCAAGGTGTCATAAACCTTTTTTCAGGTAGGTATGAATTTCGTTTTGCGTAAATCGAGCGAAAGCGTCTCTCTTCAGGAGGTTTTGGGAAGGATTAATCGCTCTTGTTCTTGCTTATATTGCTGCTGTAACTCAATTCGTTTCGAACAGTCGGGAAGGATTACATGTTCGTTGCACTCACATGCATATTGGGACTGTAACTCATTTTATTCGAACAGTCCCAACAAATTTGACAAAGGTACTCGGGATTGATTAAAGTAGAGGAGAGAATAGGGAAGGAGTGTTGAGAAAATGAAAATTGTAAACTCAATTACGGACTTAATCGGAAAAACGCCTATTGTGAAACTGAATCGATTGCCAGAAGTGGGAAGTGCGGATGTATATGTAAAACTGGAGTTCCAAAACCCGGGTGGTAGTGTAAAGGATCGGATAGCGAATGCAATGATTGAGGATGCAGAGAAGTCTGGTGCGCTAAAGCCAGGAGATACAATCATTGAGCCAACGAGTGGGAATACAGGAATTGGACTTGCAATGGTAGCTGCGGCTAAAGGATACCGTGCGATTTTTGTTATGCCAGAAACGATGAGTTTAGAACGTCGCAAATTACTTCAAGCATACGGTGCAGAATTAGTTTTAACGCCCGGTCCAGATGGAATGAAAGGCGCGATTGCCAAGGCAGACGAGCTTGCAAAGGAACGCGGTTATTTCGTGCCGCAACAATTTCATAATCCAGCGAATCCAGCCGTTCATGAGCGAACAACAGGTCCAGAAATCGTTGAGGCATTTGGTAAAGACGGTTTAGATGCATTTATCGCAGGCGTAGGGACAGGAGGAACGGTGTCCGGAGCGGGACATGTGCTAAAGAAAAACTATCCAGGTATTAAAATATATGCATTAGAACCAGAGGAATCCGCAGTGCTCTCAGGCGATGCACCATCTCCACATAAAATCCAAGGAATCGGAGCAGGATTCATCCCAGACACATTAGACACGAAAGTATACGATGGTATTCTCAAGGTATCCAGTGAGGATGCGTTAGAAACAGCACGTGAAGTTGCTAAAAAAGAAGGGATACTGGTAGGTATCTCATCAGGAGCAACAATTTTTGCGGCACTAAAATTAGCGAAAGAATTAGGTGCAGGTAAGAAGGTGTTGGCAGTTGTCGCGAGCAACGGAGAACGTTACTTAAGCACAGCCCTATACAATTTCGAATAAAATCTCATAAACTTCTAACAAAAAACACAGTAAAATTTCGCGAGCGTGCAGTAATATAGTACTTGTAAGACCACAACAAATAAGTCAATTTCCATTACTTCCTCGTGATGGAAAGGAAGAGGCAACGTGTCACCAACGCGTTGTCTTTTTGTTGCTGTTCTCTACGAAGCGTACATTGCTGAATTAGGACACCAATATGCATTAGAGTTAGAGTAAAGTGAATATGTAAATCCATAACCCACGTCAAGAATAGAATCCCAATATGTACTTGAATCTAATAGAGCAACTCTTTCTTGGTCAATGCTCAGGAATTTCATGGGTGCTGTGACAACCAAAAAAGGTTCCGCGCTGCACCTCTGACCATTCCTGTTGAAGCTGTTGATTGGTGTCAGTATCGAGCTAAGCTCCCAGCCCCCGGTGAACAGCAAGGTTTGTTACTAAAGCTAATCCAGCTTTTCTCGTAGCAAAATGCCCCATTTTAGCATTTCTCATCAATTTCTAA
This sequence comes from Listeria rocourtiae FSL F6-920, assembly GCF_000525975.1. Lineage (GTDB taxonomy): Bacteria > Bacillota > Bacilli > Lactobacillales > Listeriaceae > Listeria_A > Listeria_A rocourtiae. Next base: position 5,115 of record NZ_AODK01000025.1, on the reverse strand, counting down.
CACAAAACTCACTAAAATTTTGTTTTAGTCACGTATTATACAGTTATAAGCTAACAATAAGTAAAACTAAGTTTCATTTTTTCCCTTTTTAAAATGAATACTTAACACTCCCTTTTGACCAGCGTGGTTACTCCCTTTTCCGCGCTGGTTTTTTGTTGCGTTCCAAAGGGTGTGTGGACCTCGTAATATATAAATTCATGCTATACTAGTATTAAAAAGGGGTGATTTCATTGAGCAAATTATGGCAAACGTCACATCCTGCAATGATTATGGGGATTCTGAATGTTACACCAGATTCATTTTCGGATGGAGGCAATTACATAACGGAACAAGAAATAAAAGATAAAGCTGTCCAAATGATACAAGACGGCGCTATGATTATTGATATTGGTGGTGAATCAACCAGACCTGGTCATCGTGAAATATCTATAGGTGAGGAGTTGCAGCGTGTTATCCCTGCTATTAAAGCCGTTCGCGAGGTTTTGCCGGATGTATGGATTTCTATCGATACTTGGAAGTCAGAAGTGGCACTTGCAGCAATACAAGAGGGCGCTGATATCATTAACGACCAATGGGGTGCGAAAAAAGATCCAGAAATAGCAAAGGTAGCAGCTACCTTCACAGCACCGATTATTTTAATGCATAATCGTACCGATCGCGACTACGATAACTATTTTGAAAATGTAAAGGAAGATTTGCAGGAAAGTATCAAAATAGCCAAAGATGCAGGCGTGCCAAAGCACCATATTTTGATTGATCCAGGCTTTGGTTTTGTTAAAACGCCAGAGCAGAATTTAGAAGTTTTGCGACGAATTGATGAAATAGTTGCGCTCGGTCACGAAGTTTTATTAGGAACGAGCCGTAAATCCACAATCGGCTTGGTGCTCGATTTACCGGTAGACGAACGAATGGAAGGAACAGGCGCGACTGTTGTTTATGGCCAGATAAAAGGTTGTACAATTTTCCGAGTGCATGATGTGAAACCGATTGCTCGTATGATTGCGATGACAGAGGCGATTTTAGGCAACGTTGAAGTGCCGAACAAATAAGGAGGAACTTTTTAAAATGGATAAAATTTATTTAAATGAACTAGCTTTCTATGGGTATCACGGTGTTATGCCAGAAGAAAATACATTAGGTCAGAACTTTGTTGTTTCACTTGTACTAGGTTTATCGATTGAAAAAGCAGGAAAAAGCGATGAGGTAAGTGATACAGTAAGCTATGCTGAGGTTTATGAAACAGTCAAAGAAATTACTGAAAACCATCGTTTCCAACTAATCGAGGCGCTTGCAGAAACAATAGCGACAAAAGTTTTAGCGGGATATCCTCTTTTAAAAGAAATCACTGTCAAAGTAATTAAACCAAACCCGCCAATTCCCGGACACTATCATTCTGTCGCGGTCGAAATAACGCGAACAAGGAGTGGCGAAATTGAATAAAGCATATTTATCAATTGGAACGAACATCGGAAATCGTAAAGAAAATCTAGAAAATGCTTTAAAAGCACTGCAAGCAGAGTCAGAAATAACAATTAACCGAGTTTCAAGCGTATACGAAACTGACCCAGTAGGTTTCGAGGACCAAGATGCTTTTCTAAATATCGCGGTATCAATACAAACGTCACTAGATCCGGAGGCGCTTTTACAAAAAGGGCTGGATATTGAGTCTGCGCTAGGCCGTATCCGACTTATCCGTTGGGGTCCGCGCCTTATCGATATCGATTTACTTCTATATGAAGGTGTAACCCAGAGAAGTGAAACCCTCGAGTTACCGCATCCAAGAATGGAAGAACGAGCATTTGTCATGATTCCATTGCAGGAAATCGAACCAGATGTTACCGCATCACTTATGCGAGAAGAAGTTTTAGGAAATCAAGGGATTCGCCAAACAAATATCCAGTTAGTCTGGTAAAATTGGCACTTGCGCTTTTTGCTGGATGTGTTACGATAACAATACTATTTTAAAGGAGAAATAAAACCGCAGACATCATGAAATACGGGGTCCGCGGTTATTTCATTTCAAGAAGGAAGGAACATTTTTATGTGGAAAATTGGCAATGTACCTATTAAAAATAGAGTTGTCGTTGCTCCGATGGCTGGAATTTCAAACTCCGCGTTTCGTCTAACGGTCAAAGAATTCGGTGCCGGACTTGTATGCTGCGAAATGATAAGCGATAAGGGTATCGCACAGCGCAATGCCAAAACACTCGACATGCTTTATATCGACGAAAAAAGAAAAAACCGCTAAGCTTGCAAATTTCAGGTGGTGAAAAAAATACCTTAGTAGAAGCGGCCAAGTTTGTTTCAGAAAATACAACCGCAGACATCATCGACATCAACATGGGATGCCCGGTCAATAAAATAATCAAATGTGAAGCGGGCGCAAAATGGCTTTTAAATCCTGATAAAGTATATGACATGGTTGCTGCCGTGGTGGATGCTGTCGAAAAACCAGTTACCGTGAAAATGCGTATCGGTTGGGATTCAGAGCACATGTTTGCTATTGAAAATGCTCAAGCAGCAGAGCGCGCAGGAGCCAGTGCTATCGCTATGCACGGACGTACTCGTGTACAAATGTATGAAGGTAGCGCAGATTGGAATATCCTGGCTGAAGTTAAAAAGAATATTTCCATCCCGTTCATGGCAAATGGTGACGTCCAAACGCCAGAAGACGCGAAAGCAATCTTAGTGCAAACCGGAGCTGATGGAGTCATGATTGGTCGTGCTGCACTTGGCAACCCATGGATGATTTATAGAACGGTTCACTATTTAGAAACAGGTGAGCTTCTCCCAGAACCAGAGCCACGTGAAAAAATTGAAACAGCATTGCTTCATTTAAGGCGTCTCATCGACATAAAAAACGAAAAAATTGCTGTTCGCGAATTCCGGCAACACGCAGCTTACTATCTAAAAGGCGCCCGCGGAAGTACGCGTGCTAAAGTTGCAGCAAATCAAGCAACAGAATACGCTGAGATGGAAGCAATTCTAAGAGGTTTCGTCAATCAATACGAGGAAAAGGCTCTAGCAAATCAATAAATCTGATTTTTAATCCAGTTTTGAAGTTGCCTCATCACAAACAGAGGGAACTTTTTTTTAAATAAAACTAGAAAAGTCAACCCAATTGAGCGTATAATGAAACTATCTGTATAAATTGAAAAGAATAGGAGTGTCAAATATGTCCAACGAGAACCATGAAGAACTAAACGACCAGCTAATTGTACGTCGTGAGAAGCTAGATACATTACGAGCAGAAGGCGTAGATCCGTTCGGCGCCAAGTTTGTTCGTACCATCAGTCCAGAAGAAATCATAACCCAATATGAAGGCAAAACAAAAGAAGAATTAGAAGAAGCTGCAATAGAAGTAGCTGTTGCTGGACGTATCATGACAAAACGCGTAAAAGGAAAAGTAGGTTTTACGCATATTCAAGATCGTTTTCATCAAGTTCAAATATATATTCGTAAAGATGGTGTCGGGGAAGAGTCCTATGATATGTTCAAGTTAGCGGATTTGGGAGACATTGTAGGGGTTAAAGGAACTGTTTTCTTAACTAACACCGGCGAGTTGTCCGTAAAAGCAACTGAATTCACGATGTTAAGCAAATCATTGCGTCCACTACCAGACAAATTCCACGGACTAAAGGACGTAGAACAACGCTACCGTCAACGCTATCTTGACCTAATTACAAACTCGGAAAGTCAACAACGATTTGTAATGCGCAGTAAAATCATGCAGTATACACGCAATTATTTAGATAACATTGGTTACTTAGAGGTAGAAACACCGGTTTTACACACGATTGCAGGTGGAGCAGCAGCAAAGCCGTTCATAACGCACCATAATGCGCTAGACATGCAACTCTATCTACGAATAGCATTAGAATTACATTTAAAACGCCTAATCGTAGGTGGAATGGATAAAGTATATGAAATTGGTCGCGTATTCCGTAACGAAGGCGTATCAACACGTCATAACCCAGAGTTTACAATGCTAGAAACATACGCAGCATTCGAAAATTTTGAAGACATCATGGAATTGGTGGAAGGTTTAATCTCTACAGTATGCCAAAAACTACACGGCACAACTGTCATCACATACGGTGATAATCAAATTGATTTAACGCCTAATTGGACACGTCTACATATGGTAGATGCCGTAAAACAATATACAGGAGTAGATTTTTGGTCGGTTCAAACAACCGAAGAAGCTCAGGCATTAGCTAAAGAACATAATGTCCCAATTACAAAGCATATGACATACGGACATATCCTGAATGAATTTTTTGAAGTATTTGTTGAGGAGAAGCTCATTCAACCAACATTCATCTATGGTCATCCAATTGAAATATCGCCACTAGCAAAAACAAATAAAGATGATGCGCGATTCACTGATCGTTTCGAAGTATTCATAGTAGGACGTGAACACGGTAATGCTTTCTCAGAATTAAATGACCCAATCGATCAACGTCAACGCTTTGAAGCACAAGTCTCAGAACGCGAACATGGTAATGATGAAGCGCATAGTATGGACGAAGAGTTCCTAGAAGCGTTAGAGTACGGCCTACCACCAACAGGAGGTCTTGGCATCGGAATGGATAGACTAGTTATGTTACTGACTAATGCACCATCAATCCGAGATGTTCTTTTATTCCCAACAATGAAACCAAGAGAATAAGTAGAAAAGCCGTGTTTTTGAGACGCTTCAAGAGCACGGTTTTCTTTCGAAAAAGCCAGGCTGAAACAACTTTTTTTAAAATGTGAACTTTTTTTGTCAAATAGACTTGCCAAGGTCTTAAAAACGTGATATATTAGTAATCGTTCCAGCAAACAGATAAAAGCAACGAAGAGTTAAAAAAAACTTTTTCAAAAAAAAGTTCTTGACAATCAGCGCTGGGAAGTGTAAGATATAAGAGTTGTCACCGAACGAGTTTGGTGCTTCTCGAATGACCTTTGAAAACTGAACAGAAACAAAGATAAAACCAATAGAGACAGTAATGTTTCTAGGTAAGAATCGCAGGGCGGAAATAGAGAGCTATTTCCAAAAAAAACTACTAGTAAAGTAATTTGCTAGCGAAGTCAATGTGACGCAAGGATCTTATTCACGGTGTTTGAATAAGT
>NZ_AODK01000024.1 GCF_000525975.1 Listeria rocourtiae FSL F6-920 | reverse complement strand
CTAATTATTTGGAGCAGACGAAACGCGTTTGTTTTGTAGAGGTACTAGGTGGGGAAAGTGTTGTGATGGGTGTGTTTCAAGAGGAATTGGAAGAGGGGATATGCCTTCGCAACGTGACAGAAGAAGGACGTTATGATGGCTATACATGGTTGAAAAAAAGAAGACATTACAGCGCTACGCTGGGATGGGACGAGGGAAAACGAGATAGAGAAAAAAATTGAAATAAGTGGTCAGAAAGTAATCAGATTTAAGTAGCAGTCAACCAGTCATCTAAATAACAAAGAAAGGGCGCACTGAAAAAAAGTGATGCTCTTTCTTCGTGTATAGAAGCAAATTTTTATAGAAAGCAAGCAAATAAAATTCTATTTATGTCGTGTCCAAAATATTAAAAGCACATCCGTTCTTGTTTATATAATCACTATTAACAATTTTGCTCCTTTAATTAGCCATAATGAACAAAAACAATACGAGGTTTTTATCCCTTTTAAACGATGCAATCAAAACTTGAAACGCTTACACTTTAAAGAGTAGAGAACAATAAGGCAAATCAGAAGAAGGGTGGATTTTGAACGATGGACAGGATTTTTCAAGATGTGGCGGATAATGTAGCGTGGCTTTCGGGTATTGGCGCAGATCCGACTGGTGGTACGACGCGTTTGCTTTACTCAAATTATTGGGTGGAGGCACAACAAGGCGTGAAGAAGAAAATGGATGATGCTGGTTTTACAACGTATTTTGATGAAATTGGTAATCTTTTCGGTCGTGTGGAAGGCTCTACATATAAAGATGAGACAATTATGTCAGGTTCTCATATTGATACGGTGGTCAACGGCGGAAAACTGGACGGTCAGTTTGGGGTATTGGCTGCGTACCTTGCGATTAAATATTTGAAAGAAAAGCACGGTCAGCCGCTTCGAAACCTAGAAGTTATTTCGATGGCAGAAGAAGAGGGTAGCCGTTTTCCGTATGTTTTCTGGGGAAGCAAGAACTTCTTTGGACTTGCCAATAAAGAGGAGGTGGCGGACGTTGCAGATTTTGAAGGTGTAAAATTTGTAGATGCAATGCGTGGTGCTGGATTTGATTTCCGTGATGAAACGAAACCGTTACGCGATGATATACGCGCGTTCGTTGAGATTCATATTGAGCAAGGAAAAGTGCTGGAAAATGAAGGTAAGGCGGTTGGCGTGGTGAACAGTATTGCTGGGCAACGTCGCTATACAATTGTGCTAAGCGGCGAGTCAAACCATGCAGGAACAACGCCGATGGGCTACCGCAAAGATACGGTGTATGCGTTTAGTAAAATCGTGTCGCAATCGATTGATAAAGCGAAAAAGCTAGGCGATCCACTTGTGCTAACTTTCGGAAAAGTAGAACCGAAGCCAAACACGGTGAATGTCGTTCCAGGTGAGACACTGTTTACGATGGATTGTCGTCATACGGATGAAGCTGAATTGCATCGTTTCACGCAAGAAATTGAGCAAGATATGAAATCAATTTGCGCAGAAATGGACATCGATATTTCGATTGATTTGTGGATGGACGAAGCGCCGGTACCAATGGATCCGCACATTGTGTCTGTTTTAGAGGGTGTTTGTAAAAAAGAAGGGTTGAACTATCGTGTGATGCACAGTGGTGCAGGCCATGACTCTCAAATTTTCGCACCGCGTGTACCGACAGCGATGTTCTTTGTACCGAGCATTGGTGGAATTAGTCACAATCCGGCAGAGGATACGAAAACAGAGGACTTGGTTGAAGGCGTTAAGGCACTTACAGAAGCATTATACGAATTAGCATATAAATAAACAGGGAGTGGATCAAAAGATGGAAAACGAAACAGCAACAATGAAAAAGGGGCTCCAGTATTGGCAGCAAATTATTATTATTTTATGTTTAGGTTGGGTAGTTATTTGGATTTACCGCAGTGTTTTGACACCGATTTTTCCAGAAATTCAACAAACAATAGGGCAACATTCTGATGCACAAATGGGCTTGATTGCCAGTTTTTATTTCTTCGCATATACAGGGATGCAGATTCCAGCGGGGATTTTAGTTGATAAATTCGGGAAGAAAGTCGTTTTAATTCCTGGTTTCTCACTTTTTGCCATCGCAGCACTTATTATTGGTACAGCACAGAACTTAGAGATGATCTATCTCGGTAGTTTACTTGCAGGTCTTGGTTGTGGATCTTACTACGGTGCGGCATACTCGCTGTCCTCTGAAAATATCCCTGCTGAAAAACGCGGACTTTCAACGGCGATTATCAATAGTGGTTCCGCGCTAGGTATGGGTATCGGCTTGATCGCTTCTAGCTTGCTCGTAAAATCGGTCGGAATGAACTGGCAAGTGATGCTTTTCATTATTGCTGGTTTAATCGTTGTGATGGTTTTTGTCTTTGCAGGTGTCATTAAAAACTCGCCAAAAGTGGATCGCTCCACGGTAGCAAAAGAGAAAGCAGCACCAAAAGAAAAAGCGCCGATTAAAAACTTGTTCACCGGTCGCATGATTGCATCATACATTCTTTATTTTGCAACGTGTTACGGATACTACATGGTCGTGACTTGGTTGCCATCTTTCCTACAACAAGAACGTGGATTCGAAGGCGTAGCAATCGGATTTTCAGCAGCACTTGTAGCCTTTTCGGCGATTCCAGGAGCATTATTTTTCAGTAGAATGTCAGATATATTCAGAACGAAAAAAGTGCGCTTTATCGTTAGTTTGACAATTGCAGCGGCATGTATGTTAATGCTGACAGTACTTGCGCCATCATCAGGAATCTTACTTGTCGGCCTTGTGTTATACGGATTGCTCGGAAAACTTGCGGTAGAACCAATTTTAATTTCATACGTGGCAGATAGCGCACCGAAAAAAGGATACGGAACATCATTTGGTGTATTTAACTTCTTTGGAATGAGCTCATCGGTTATCGCACCGTTTTTGACAGGGGTTATCTCTGATTCGACAGGCTCGAAAGTAATGGGCTTCTATATTTCAGCGATTATCCTAGTTATTGGAGCTATCGTGTTCTTACTAGCAAATATTAAAAGTAGAAAAGTAGCTTAACCAGTAGTGGAGCGATAAATGTCCATCTCCGTCGTTAAAGTCTGTGCCCCGATGCTCGGCTTTGCCTAGGATATAAACATTTATCGCCCCACCTAGTTTGTATAGTGGAGTCAGATTTGCAAAATTATAATTGGGAAAAGAGAGGTTTTTTTAAGATGGGTTACAGAAATAAGAATACGGGTTATGTGAGCGATATCCTCGCTTCTAGGTCAGTGATAAAGCGAGCGAATTACGCAATTATTCCGCCGGATGGTTTAGTGAATAATTCGATTCCTGGTTTTGAAAACTGTGAATTGTCGATTTTAGCAACGCCTAAATTGGGTGCTTCTTTTGTGGACTATATTATTACGTTATTGGATGGCGGACAAAATAAGGCAGGATTCGGCGCACCAGGCGTGGAAACTTTTTTCTATTGTTTAGAGGGAAGAATCACGGTTTGGGCGGATGACGCGAAGCATACATTGGAGGCTGGTGGTTATATTTATTGCCCGGCCGGTGTTATTTTGAAATTTGAGAACGATAATGGTGGAGCAAATAGCGAGGCGTTTCTTTACAAAAAGAAATATGAGGCGGTTGCAGGTTACGAGACGCATATCATTGTGAATAATGTGGCTAATTTGGAGAAAATCGCATATGAAGGTATGGAAGATGTCATATTGCAAAACTTGTTACCAGCAGATCTTGGCTTTGATATGAATTTCCATATTTTGAGCTTCGAGCCGGGGGCGTGCCACGGATATATCGAAACGCATTACCAAGAACATGGCGCGTATATGTTGTCTGGCGAAGGCGTATACAATTTGGATAATGAATGGGTTCCGGTGAAAAAAGGCGATTATTTATTTATGGGAGCCTACGTGCCACAAGCGACATATGCAGTAGGACGCGGTGAAGCATTCAGTTATTTGTATTCCAAAGACTGTAATCGCGACCCACAATTATAAGAAAGTAGGGAATTGGTGTGAAAGAACCACAAATGATTCGAGTAAGAAAACATGATTTACATGATTTAATTCAAAAGAAATTAGAAGCCGCCGGTCTTTCGGAGGAGCATGCAGACGGTGTCGCGGATTCATTGGCATTTGCTGATGCGCGTGGAATTCACTCACACGGTGCGGTTCGAGTAGATTATTATGCGGAACGAATTGCGAAAGGTGGCACAACGCTTGCACCGAACTTCCGATTTAATAAGACGGGGCCAAGTTCGGGTATTTTTGAAGCGGATAACGGTGTTGGCCATGTGGCGGCGCGTCTTGCGATGGATGAAGCGATTGGTTTGGCGCAAGAGACAGGAATTGGGATTGTTGGTGTGCATCAAATGGGGCATAGCGGTGCGCTTGCTTACTTTGTGAAACAGGCCGCGGAAAAAGATATGGTTGCGATTTCAGTTTGTCAGTCGGATCCGATGGTAGTGCCGTTTGGAGGCGCTGAGCCTTACTTTGGAACGAACCCGATTGCGTTTGCAGCGCCAAGGATGGATGCAGAGCCGGTCATTTTTGATATGGCGACGACGGTTCAGGCTTGGGGTAAAATTTTAGACGCTCGCTCTAAAGGTGTGGATATTCCGCCAACTTGGGCTGTGGATGCGAATGGGGAGCCAACGACAGACCCAGACAAGGTTAATGCTTTGCTTCCAGTAGCTGGGCCAAAAGGGTATGGCTTAATGATGATGGTTGATATTTTATCAGGCATTTTGCTTGGATTGCCATTTGGGAAACGAGTGTCTTCCATGTATACCGATTTGACGAAGGGGCGCAATTTAGGGCAATTACACATCGTTATTAACCCAGCTTTTTTCACATCTTTGAAGGAGTTTAAGCAAAATATTGCACAGATGGTAGATGAATTACATGATACAAAAGCGGCACCCGGGTTTGACCAAGTATTGTATCCAGGTGAGTTAGCGGAAATCGTGGAAACGGACTATGCGGAGGTTGGCATTCCAATTGTAAAAGATGTGTATGACTATTTAATTAGTGATACAGTTCATTTTGATCAGTATGATAGCGCGGGGTTATTCGCGAAGCAAGACTAGGAAGGTGGCGGGCAGAATGCGAGTTTCAAAGGAAGATTTGCACCAGCTGATTCAGACAAAAATAGAGCGAGCTGGTTTGACGGAAGAACATGCGGATATTGTTGCTGACGTGTTGGCGTTTGCGGATGCGCGTGGAATTCATTCGCATGGCGCGGTTCGTGTTGAGTATTATTCGGAGCGTATTGCCAAAGGTGGTATTACGAATCGTCCGGATTTCCGTTTTGAACAGACAGGACCAACGAGTGGGATTTTCCATGGCGATAATGGCTCAGGGCATGTGGCAGCAAAACGGGCGATGGAAGAAGCAATTCGGATTGCTGGCAAAAATGGTGTCGCGGTTGTAGGCGTAAAAAATATGTCGCACAGCGGAGCGTTGGCTTATTTTGTAGAACAAGCGGCGAGCTGTGATTTTGTAGCGCTTTCTGTCTGTCAGTCGGACCCAATGGTAGTACCTTTTGGTGGAGCGGAGGATTATTTTGGAACGAATCCGATTGCGTTTGCGGCCCCAACAGATGACGGACGAATGCTGACTTTTGATATGGCGACGACGGTTCAGGCCTGGGGGAAGGTGCTTCATGCGAGATCACGCGGGGAATCAATTCCACCAACTTGGGCGGTAGATGCTGATGGGGCAGCAACGACGGATCCTACGAAGGTGAACGCGTTATTGCCAATCGCTGGACCAAAAGGATACGGCTTAATGATGATGGTGGACGTTTTGTCAGGAATTTTGCTCGGATTGCCATTTGGAAAACATGTGAGTTCGATGTATGCCGATCTTTCGAAGGGGCGCGATTTGGGGCAATTGCACATCGTGATTAATCCGGCATTCTTTACGGATATCGAGGCGTTTAAGGCGAACATGTCAGAGGTGCTTGATGAAGTGACGGCGGTTAAACCAGCGCCAGGCGTGGATCGGGTGTATTATCCTGGTGAGCGTGGGCGGTTACGTGAGAAAACTTACGAGGAAGAGGGTATCGAGATTGTGGATGATATTTATGAATACTTGATCTCAGATGCCATTCATTTTGATAATTATGATGGAAAAAATAAATTTGCGGAATAAGGAGAGATGAGCACGATGTTACACACGATTATAAAGGAAAATGCGTATCAGGATTCGGTTGTTTTGATGCTGCTTACGAATAAAGTGTCAACGATTGAAGGAGTCAATCGCGTTTCGATTATGATGGGAACGCCTGCGAATAAAGATATCTTTGGAACATCGGGTTTGCGTACGGAGGAATTGGAAGCGGCATCGGCGAATGATATGGCGATAGTTGTGGACACGGAAGATGCTTCAAAAATTGATGAAATTTTAGCGGAAGTGGATGCATTTCTAGCGAGTCAGGCAACGAAGGAAAGTAGCACTACGACGGAAACGGCGCGGACTTGGGATAAGGCAATGAAGCTTGATCCAGATGCAAATATGGCACTTATCTCCATTCCGGGTACATATGCTGCTGCGGAAGCGGATCGGGCGCTTGATGAAGGCTTGCACGCGTTTATTTTTAGCGATAATATGCCGATTGAAGAAGAATTGCGTTTGAAGCAAAAAGCGCACGATAAAGGGCTTCTAGTGATGGGACCGGATTGTGGAACTGGTATCGTAAACGGGATTCCAATGGCGTTTACGAATGTTGTAAAACCAGGGAATATTGGCATTGTTGGTGCATCAGGTACGGGAATTCAAGAAGTTTCTACAATTATTGATCGTCTTGGTGGTGGCGTGACGAATGCGATTGGAACTGGCGGTCGTGATTTATCAGAAACAGTTGGTGGGATTACGATGTTGGACGCAATATTAGCGCTTGAAAAACAAGCTGATACAGATGTGATTGTCGTCATTTCTAAGCCACCTGCAAAAGCGATTCGCGATAAAGTTTTGGCATTATTACGTACAATTACGAAGCCAGCTGTGACAATCTTTTTAGGTGAAAAACCGACGTATCATGAGGCGAATTTATATCATGCCTATACGCTTGAAGAAACAGCTCGTATTGCTGTTGCCTTAGCAAAAGGTGAGACGGTAACTGCTGTGAAAACAGAAATTGTAACGCCTGACATTCATTTAACTCCAGAACAAAAACATATCAAAGGTTACTATTCTGGCGGAACGTTAGCGTCGGAAGCGGCGATGCTTGTTGCAGATGCGTTACAGTTAAAAGAAGGCTTAATCAAGCAAGATGGCTACATTTTGAAAACAGAAGGGCATGAAGTTATCGATCTCGGGGACGATATTTATACGCAAGGTAAACCGCATCCAATGATTGATCCTGAAAAACGGATTGCATTCATTGAGGACGCGGCCAATGATCCGGAAACAGCAGTTATTTTGCTCGATGTAGTGCTTGGCTATGGCTCACACGAAGACATGGCGGGACAATTGGCGCCAGCGATTAAAGATGTTATTGCAAAAGCGAAAGCAGCTGGGCGTGAATTAGCTGTCATTGGAACGGTCTGTGGTACGCTTCAAGACCCGCAAGATTACAATGAGCAGCGTCAAACGTTAATTAATGCAGGTGTTATCGTGAAAGATAGTAACAATGAAGCGGTTAGAACGGGACTTGCAATTGTTGGTCATACTGTGGCAGAAGCCGATAAAGCGATGAAAGATGTGGAAGAGGGAGCGGAAGTACCAGTTTTAGAAGCATCAGAGGCGATGTTAAACTTGCTTGCGAAACAGCCACGTGTCATCAATATCGGACTGAAAAGTTTTGCCGAAGCGATTACCGAAACAGGTGGACGTGCAGTGCAATTTGACTGGCGCCCAGTAGCTGGTGGCAACCTTGAACTACAAAAAGTATTGCAATTTTTGAATAGTTATCGTGCTGAAACAGCGGATATGAAATAAATTTTTGAAGGAGGAAAAAACAATGACAAATTACCAGACTATCGATGAAGCAAACCGCGCAGTGGCGGATAAAATCGTTGCTTCAGCACCATTTTTACTCGACGTTGTCCCTGCTAAATCTGTAATTGCTGAGTTAAATGAAGGAAAGGTATTACTTCACGCGGGCCCTCCGATTAAATGGGAAAATATGACGAGCCCCATGCAAGGTTCTTGTGTCGGTGCTGCTTTATTTGAAGAATGGGCAGATAATGAAAATGATGCGCGTGCGATGCTTGATCGCGGGGATGTAACGTTTATGCCGTGCCATCACGTGGATGCAGTTGGACCAATGGGAGGCATTACATCAGCAAATATGCCTGTTGTTGTCGTGGAAAACCGCACAGACGGCAACCGCGCTTATTGTACGATGAACGAAGGTATTGGTGCGGTGCTACGTTTTGGTGCTTATTCAGAAGAAGTTGTGAATCGCTTGCGCTGGATGCGTGATGTGCTTGGCCCAGTGCTTAGCAAGGCGCTCCAAACACTGGAAGAAGGAATGAATCTAAACGTTATCGTGGCAAAAGCAATCGCAATGGGAGACGAATTCCATCAGCGCAATATCGCGGCCTCTCTAGTATTTTTGAAAGAAGTAAGCCCAATCATTGTGGGCCTAGATATCGATGAAAAAGAACGCCAAGAGGTTATCAAATTCCTTGCAGATACTGATCAATTTTTCTTAAATATTATGATGGCATCTGCAAAAGCAGTGATGGACGGCGCGCGGATGATTCAAGAGGGCACGATTGTAACAGCGATGTGTCGTAACGGCGAGAATTTTGGAATTCGCATCAGTGGCATGGGAGACGAGTGGTTCACAGCACCCGTCAACACGCCACAAGGTCTTTATTTCACCGGCTATTCTGGTGAAGACGCGAATCCTGATATTGGAGACAGTGCCATCACAGAAACATTTGGAGTTGGCGGCATGGCAATGATTGCAGCACCTGCTGTGACTCGCTTTGTCGGTACTGGCGGATTTGGCGATGCCTTAAAAACGAGTAACGAAATGCTGGAAATCGTCATCGATCAAAATCCGAATTTTACCGTCCCAACATGGGATTTTCAAGGAATTTGTCTCGGAATCGATGCTCGTAAAGTAGTTGAAACTGGTATTACACCAGTCATCAATACTGGTATCGCTCATAAAAAAGCTGGAATCGGTCAAATCGGTGCCGGAACTGTAAACCCACCAGTTGCCTGTTTTGAAAAAGCAATTACAGCTTATGCCAAAAAATTAGGCTTAACTGTATAACAAGGAGGTGAAGAAGGATGCCGATAATCAAAGCGCTGAGTATGGCACAAAATGTTGCTAATTTACTAGCTAATCGCAAGGTATGGCGCGTTCATAGCATTTTCACAAATGGCTTTAACTTGGAATGCGAAGAAGAACGTATCTTTATAGGAACGGCAAAAAATGGCCGATTACCATTCGCGATTCAGCTCACACATAACGACGTTTCTGCACTCATCGCACAAATCCAAATCAATGAGGTTTTTCAATTTGATGCGGGCATACTTTTTCATCCAAATTTTCAAATAAAACTCGTGGGCATAGAACAATATATCTGTAAACGCGAGAAAGCGGACATTCATCCGAGCCCTTTATCTTTAACGACCGAGAAAAAAACTGGGCTCGATATTTCAATTAGCGAATGGCTAATGCAACCGAAAACGCACGACCTAGCTAAAGCAATAAAAAGTACAGACGCGGTATTTATCGAGCAAACGCTGCGTTACTTTATAGGTCGTGGCAACGGTTTGACACCATCAGGAGATGATATGCTAGTCGGTATTTTGCTCATTGGAAAAGTGAGCGTGCCTTTTAAAGCGGTACTTACAAAACTAATCGAGACAGAAATATTGACTACTGACATTAGCTTGACCTATCTAAAATATGCACTACAAGACGAATTTAGTGAGCTATTAATAGCCCTTTACAAAGCGTTCCAAACTGGCGCTGAGACGAAGAAAATCATCGAACAAATTTACCAAAGTGGTCATACGTCGGGGATAGACACGATAGCTGGTGTCGCACTCGCAATAGAGGAGGAAATTTCAATGGGAAAACGCGTAGTTATCGCACTTGGGGGCAATGCAATCTTGCAACCGAATCAAGAGGCAACATTTGAAAATCAATTAAAAAAATGTGGAAGATAGCTGTGCCAAAATTGCAGAAATCACCGAAGCCGGGCATAAAGTCATTGTCACACATGGAAACGGACCACAAGTTGGCAATATTTTGCGTCAAAACGAAGAAGCCAAGGAATATGTTCCAGCACTTCCAATCGATGCGTGTAGTGCAGAATCACAAGGTTTCATTGGATATATGATGGAACAATCACTAAAAAACGAGCTAGCACGCAAAAAAATACCGACAAACGTTATCACGCTTTTAACACAAACCGAAGTTAGCGCTAGTGATCCAGCTTTCCAAAGCCCATCAAAACCAATCGGTGTTTTCTATACACGCGAAGAAGCGGTAGAACTTTCGGCTGAAAAAGGCTGGGAAATGGCTGAAGATGCTGGTCGAGGATATCGCCGTGTTGTCCCATCCCCACAGCCACAAAAAATTCATGGTGTTGAGGCTATTAAACAACTCGTAGCCACGGATACTGTCGTCATTTCAACAGGCGGGGGCGGCATCCCTGTTGTTCAAAACGAAGAAGGAGACCTAAAAGGCGTCGAAGCAGTTATCGACAAAGATCGTTCCGCGCTACGACTCTCCGAACAAGTCGAAGCAGATGTTTTCATGATACTAACTGATGTGTCCAATGTTTACTTACATTTTGGTGAACCGAATCAACAAAAACTAGAAGGTGTGCCAGTTAAAGAAGCAAAAGAATACATGACAGAAGGCCATTTCGCAGACGGTAGCATGGGGCCAAAAATGGAAGCGGCAATCGCATTTGCTGAATCTGGAAAAGAAGCCATCATTTGCTCGTTAGACGCAGCAGTGGAAGCATTAGCAGGCCGTGCAGGAACTAGGATTATGCCTGAAAAAAGTACAGTAAACGCTTAAATATAATTAAAAAGATCAACTAGCTCCTAGGCTCTAGTTGATCTTTTTAACGCTCTAAATGGCTTTAGCTACGCTAGTCTTGCTTCTATCATTCAACGCTTTCGTCTCATTTTTCACTAAGGCTTCCTCGATTTCTTCAAGTGTATAACCTCTCGTCTCAAACACAAAGCCTTTAACAAAGAATACCGCTGCTAAGCAAACCAATCCGAATATAATAAATAAGGTCACATTTCCTATTTGTGCCTCTAGGACCGGAAAACTAACGGAAACAGTCCAGTTGGCTACCCAGTTTACTAAAGAAGCGATACCGACTGCTAGACCGCGAATTTGTAGCGGGAAGATTTCGCCAATCATAACCCACATTACCGGTCCCCAAGTTGCACAAAAACTTGAAATATAAGTAGCAAGGAAAATAAAGGTGAA
Source organism: Listeria rocourtiae FSL F6-920 (assembly GCF_000525975.1). Lineage (GTDB taxonomy): Bacteria > Bacillota > Bacilli > Lactobacillales > Listeriaceae > Listeria_A > Listeria_A rocourtiae. Next base: position 102,444 of record NZ_AODK01000024.1, on the reverse strand, counting down.
TAGATGGAATCCTGGTTTATCTGCCTCTAAATGAAACGCTGCAGACAAGGCAAAGAAGGAGAGCCCCATCGCCAAAGCACCGAACATCAAAACTTTTCTCCGGTCAAATCGATCCATTAAGGACACTGCTACAACGGTTACAATGACATAAAAAAATACCTAGAAAAATTTGCGTCCGAATCGCCGAAGTGGCATCTGTACCGCCACTCATTAAAATGCGCGGAGCATAATAAAAGACCGTATTACAACCCATCCATTGTTGCAAGATAGCTAAGCCAAAAGCTGCAATGACCGATGGACGTACCCATTTTGAAAAGACATCCTTTAAACGACCCTTCTCGATATGGCTTTGTTCTTCAATCTCACGGATTTCTGCCTCTGCCTCTGACTTACTTCGAATGTTTAGTAAGATTTCTTCTGCTTCTTTCTGTTTGCCTACTTTTACTAAGTAACGCGGCGATTCGGGTAATAAAATCCCACCGATAAAAAGAATGAGCGCTGGCACTGCTGCAAAACCTAACATCAATTCCCATCCAATCGGTGAATCACGCCAAACGTAATTCGCGATATAAGCGAGCAACATCCCAATCATAATCATCAATTGATTCAAAGATGATAAGCTTCCTCGCTGATTAGCAGGTGCCAATTCAGCCAAATACATTGGAACAAGCGCACTAGCACCACCAACAGCTACCCCTAAGAACATCCGAGAAATAATCAGAGTCAAAACATCTGGTGACAAGGCACTACCTAGTGCCCCCACAAAAAAGATAAAAGCTGTCAAAATAACCATTTTCTTACGTCCATACCTATCAGATAATGGTGAAATTAATACCGCACCTACAACCGCACCAATCAAAATACAACTAACAACAAATCCTATTTCGCCATTGCTTAATTGGAGCTCGTCTTGAATAAAAATTTGTGCCCCTGCAATAACGCCTGTATCATAACCAAATAGTAACCCTCCTAAAGCACCGAAGAAATAAATCAAGTTTTTTGATAGTCTCATAAAATATCCCCCATTTTAAGTAGTATAAATAATGATTGCGCTATTCCTTTCCTCCTTTGATGATAAAATTATATATTGCTTCCGCTTTCAATTTCGCTTATAGTAAGAATATTGAGGAGGGAAGGAACATGCCAAATGAATTCGAACTGATTGAACATAGTAAAGTGCAAAACATTCATGTTTTTTTAATCGAGATGCATTATCGCAGCACTCATTTACATATGGATATCGAAATAGTGTACTTGTTGAGCGGTTCTTTAAACATTGTGACAAATAACAAGAAAATTTTATTGAAAAAAGGTGACTTTATTGTTCTAAACTCTTGTCAATTACACGAACTGCATTCAAAAAACTCCGCATTGCTGTTAATTTTTCAATTTTCTCCTAAGATTTTCGAAGCTTTTTTTCCTCAAATCAATGAAGTGTATTTCGATACAACGCCTATTGCTTTAGAAACCTCTGAAACTGGGAGACATTTGTTAGAAAATATAATAGCAGCCAGTCAAGCCTATTTTAAAGAGGAAGAAAATTTTTCATTGCTGTGTCATGGTTTTTCCTCCATTATTATGTTTGATTTGATGAACCTTGTTCCATATAAACAAATGAAGGAAGAAAAAAAAGATCAACTACTATTAAAGCTTGAAAGAATCAAAAGAATAAGTGACTATATCTCTAAACATTATCAAGAAAAGCTATTACTTTCTGATATTGCAAAAATAGAAGCGCTCTCATTTACGTATTTATCTCACTTTTTTCATGAAAATTTTGGTGTGACGTTCCAAGAGTATCTCAATCTTCTCCGATGTGAGAAAGCGAAATATTTATTAATTCATACAGAAAGCACACTTTTAACCATTTGCGGCCTGTGTGGGTTCTCTGATCTGCGCTATCTAAATAGCTCCTTTCAACGCTTTTACGGGATAAGTCCCAAAATGTTTCGAAAGCAGAATCAAGATTGTCCGAACCAAGTGAACACACTAAAACAAGATGTGACGAACAACCAATATATTTTCTCGAAAACGCAAAGTCTAGAGAAAATCAATCAATTATTTAAGCCTCAAATTTAGTGGTAGCTAAAACTACAATGTTGCGTTTGTTTTAATGGTTTTTTACAGTCTATTTAAAGTTAGCGCTTACTTAACTGTATTTTATCATTTTTATTTTCTGTTTTCATACATGATTTTATTCTCATTAATAGACTATCTTGCTATTTTAGAGAAATATCGATAAGATAAAAAGCAAGGTAGTTAGAATCATAGTACGCAAAACATGTCTATTATGTATAGATTGGGCTTCTATTATTGATATATCATATCAGTAAGTTAAAAATTAATCTCATCAATTTCTAACTTAACTCACAGCCCATTTTTTTCTTCCAAGTTTAATATATAGTTGTAAGCAAATAAATTTTCATACTTTCCCCTGAAGAATGAAAATCCCAAACTCCCTTTTTTGGCCACTGCGGTTACTCCCTTTTCCGCAGTGGTTTTTTATTGTGTTGTTTAATGCTTAATAAAGAAGGACTCTCCTAGTAACAGCAATGGGATTTGTCCAGTTTACTTACAGACCTGCGTCCTTGATAAAATTCATATGAAAGTCATTATCTTCAAAATAAGGCATTGGCTCAAAGCCTTTTTCGCGAATAGCTTTTATTAAACCGGGGATTGCCTTTAAGGTATCCTCCGTTTCATGTACTAGAATAACAGGGGATATTTTATGGAATTTATCGAGTTGTTCCTTCACAGAAGCTACTATTTTTTGTGGTTGTCCCTTATGTCGCCAATCTTCACTATCGATATTCCAATCAAGTAAGCGATACTTTTCCTCCTTTACTTTTTTTATTTGTGCCGAATTTAAATATGTACTTCCGTAAGGTGCTCGAATTAACTTAATCTGCTTACCTAAAAGGCCATTAATTAGTGTAGATTCTTGTTTCATTTCTGGGATAAATTGTCCTTTTTTGTATAGCTTTTTCGAATCGTGTGTCATACTGTGCATACCTATACTATGACCTGCCTCTGCGGCTTCTTTGACTTCTTTTTTGTGGTCACCAGTAATATTATTACCAACGAGAAAAAAAGTGGCTTTTACGTTTTCTTTTTTTTAGCGCTGCTACAATTTCTGTCAAATACTTTGTTGGCCCATCATCAATGGTCAAATACGCGATTTTTTGTTTACTTTTTGTTGGTACTTTCTTTGGTGCTTGATCTTGATGTGGCAATGTTTCTTGTTTACTCGATTTTGTTTCTACTTTTGCAACATCAGGGCTTTTTAGAAATAGAGAAATTCCAACAACTACACAGGGGATGAGTAATAGAATTGATGATATAATGATAATCTTTTTTTTTCATTTGTTTACCTCCATCTTAATTCGGATTTATTGAAGTGATAGCGTGGTTTTATGTTATCAATAATGTCTAAAGAAATTTATAAAGGTTCTATAATATTTGCATAAGATAAATGAGACTAGGTTGACTAAGCTGGTCGTAGCGACCCATTGTTATGTTTAGGTAGTAAATACAATGGGAATTATAGACTAAATGCATAAAAAAAAAATGTCGATTTCAGTAACTTTTCAGAAAAACTATGAAATCATTTCATTATCGTCAAAATGGTTATTTCCAAAGTGTCTATTTCGTGCTACAATGGTAAGGTTGTGGAGTTATGAAAACTGATTAATGGAGATGAAGAATTTGGATTCAGAAAATAGTACATTGATGCAGAAAGTCGACTATAGTACGCGTAAAAAAATCGATCTTGTGCAAAATAGTGTCATTCGGTATATTTTTCGCGCCATATTGGCCTGTTTATTTTTAACGCTCGGAACGGCCGTTGCGGTGATGATTGGTGATAAGGTCGATCACTTTGCACACGGGCTTGGAAAAATTGTTTATGCATTTATGTTCAGCTGGTCACTAGTCATGATTATTTATATGAATGCCGAGCTCGGTACAAGTAATATGATGTATATGACAACAGGTGTTTATCAAAAAATTATCAAACCTGGCAAAGCTTTAGGTATTTTATTTCTTTGTATATTTTGCAATTTAATTGGTGGTATTCTTGCCGGTTACTTGATGTCACTTACATCAGCATTCCACGCGTTACCAGCTGATCATTTCTTATTTACAGCCGTCACTGGTAAGCTCGAAAAAGAACCTTTACAGATTTTTATTGAAGCAATTTTTGCAAATATTGTCGTGAATACAGCGGTTATTTGTACGATGCGGATGAAAGATGATGCAGGAAAAATTTTCGCAATGGTATTTATCATTTTCATCTTTGCTTTCCTAGGTTTCGAGCATGTTATCGCTAACTTCTCGTCATTTTCGCTAGCATTCTTTGCCTCAGGTGCTCATTTAGACGCTATGACTTGGAGCAGCGTATCAACGAACCTTTCCTTAGCCTTACTTGGAAACTACGTTGGTGGTGGCCTAGTAATTGGTTTGGGCTATGCATGGCTCAATAAAACGAAATCAATTTATAAAGATTAAAAACAGCCTAGGACAAAACGATAAGCAAAGATAAAAATCGTCTTACTCATTATTTGGAGTAGGACGATTTTTATCTTTGTTTATTTTATATGATAATGAGTTTTTTATTCCAGTTTCACTTTTTCAATTCTACCATTGAATGTTGCGTCAAAAAAGTACTAATTAGCGGATGAAATTTCTCTACCTCGACCAAAAAAGCATCGTGTCCATAATCTGAATCCACTTCATAATACGTCACTGGTACGTCCCATTCCTTCATTATTTCATAATCTCGGCGCAAATCATGAATTCGAAACAACTGATCGCTCGTTACACCTACAAGCAAATACGGAATCTCAATCCCTGCAAAAAGAGGTTTTTCATCCACGCCGTTCACCGTCACATCAAATAAATCAATCGCTTTTGTCAAATACAAATAACTATTCGCATCAAAACGCTCTACAAAAGAATCGCCCTGATATTGCAAATAAGACTCCACTTGGAAATGCTCTTTCGAAAAAGCGCCCGGAGAAGAATCAGCCACTGTAAATCGCTCAAATCGCTTCGAAAACAATTCACTTGTGCGATATGTCATCATCCCGACCATCCGTGCCGTTGCGAGCCCACCCTCAGGTTGCCCAACATAATCTCCACCATTAAAATCAGGGTCATTCAAAATCGCCATCCGCATAATCAAGTTATATCCAATCGCCTCTGGGCTCGCTGCCAATGGAGATGCTAAATTTATTACACTGCCCGTTATTGTTGGGTAATCAATCGCCCATTGCGTTGCCTGCATCCCGCCCATCGAGCCACCGATTACCGAAACGACATGCATAACCCCGAGCGCATCCAGTAACGCCTTTTGCACCTTAATAATATCCTTAATCGTAAATCCTGGAAAATGCAATCGATATTCTGCGCCAGTTTTCGGATTTATAGAAGACGGCCCTGTTGTCCCACTACAGCCCCCAAAAACATTCGTACAAACAATAAAATAGTCAGCTGGGTCAATCGTTTTCCCAACACCAATAAAATCATCCCACCAACCGGCAACATCATCGTCAAAATGTTTCGCTGCATGAGCTGTCCCAGTCAAAGCATGCTCTAACAAAATGCAATTATCCTTCGCTAAAGAAAGTTCTCCATATGTCTCAAAGCCAACCACAATTGGTCCAATCGTCTCACCATTTTCAAGCGTCAATGGTATTTCCTTAAAAAGTTCCATTTGCCTAAGTGTTCCCATGCAATCACCTGTTCTCTCTTTGTAATAGTCCAAACAAAAACCTCTCTATCAAGCGCTAAGTAAGCGTCAAGATGGAGAGGTTGAACAAACAACGATTCTACAATCAACAGCTTATCTTCGCAAAAATTGCTGGAATTAGCACCGTGATCAAAACGTCCGGTTGCTAAGGTTTCACAGGGCCAGTCCCTCCACCTTTCTTGATAAGAAGCATATTAAATTTCTTCTATCATACAATTATTTAGCTACATTTGTCAAGATAAGTAGACAGATTTTTCAAAAGAATATAGACATAGTGAAATTATGAACTTTTGAAACAATTATTGTTTTTATTACTACATTAACAGTTAACAAAGCGCTTAGGTTTCATCTTTACAGTTTAATTGAGACTAAAAATGAAAATAATAAAATATTATATAATACAATTATTTTTTTAATCAATAATAATATGTTAAAATAAGCAGTGAAACATAAAAAATCTAATCTTAGAAAAGGAAGTGTTATATTTTATGAAAACATTCACACGTATACTGGTACTACTTGCTGGTATCGCAATGGTTTGTTTAGGAATCTGGTTTGTTGCTCACCCAGGAATTTCTCTACTATCATTTACATTATTTATCGGAACGTTGATGTTAATGCTTGGTATATTCCAAATTATCCAGTATTTTTCTAACCGTAGCGGACAAAAAGTATCGGGCTGGATTTTAGCAGAGGGGATTTTATCTGTTTTACTGGGGATTACATTATTAGCGGACCAATTAGAAGGAACTGTCACACTAGTTATCGTTTTTGGTATGTGGGTTCTATTCGCAGGAATCATGCGTACAATTGGTGCATTTGATGCTAAAAATGAAGGAGTAGAAGGTTGGGGCTGGTTGCTCACACTAGGTATTTTAGGGATTATTCTTGGATTCATCTCCCTGTTTAACCCAATCGTTGGAGCAATCGGTATCGTTATTCTTGTCGGAACATTTTTCATCGTCCAAGGAATCAATTGCTTTGCGCTATTCTTCTTCATTGGTAAATTGAAATGACATTAATGTAACTATTAAAAAGGCAGGAATCCGAATAATTGGATTTCCTGCCTACTTTTATGCGATTATCCACGTTTTCTAAGAAGTGCAACAGCTAGCCCAGAAACTAAGAATCCTGCAAATATCAATCCAGCAGAACTATTATCTCCTGTTTTTGGAAGTTCTTTAAGTGTAGTTGCTTTTGCTGGCGCGGCAACAGGAGTCATTTTTACAGGTACAGGTGCTTTTTTCACTACTTGCGTAATAGACGGTTTCTTAGTTGTATCGACCGGATCTACTTTAAGTGTACCACCTTGGAATGTGAACTCAGCTACATCGCTGAACTCGCCAGTGTCCATATCCATGCTACCTAGTAATACTGTTTGGCCGTTAACTAGAGCTTCTTCTAGTTCAATGTGGAAATTACCATTTTCATCTGCATCAGCCATGCCTAACAAATCACCGTCTTCAGTGAAAACAAAAACAGTTGTAAGTGGTTCAGCCGTTCCATAAATATCTGTAGCTGTTGTTTTTGCTACGTTGACAACTGGTGCGTCAAAGAAGTAGAAATCTTCTCCCACAACAGTATAAGTCAGCGTCACGCTAGAAGTATTACCACTAGCGTCTTCTGCGATAACCTCCACCGTAAATGTACCTTCTTTAGATGTATCCAATGTTTCTCTACCATTAGCAAAATAGGTTTTCACGAAGCCAGAGTTATCGGTTGCATCAACTAGTTCTTCAACATACCAATCTTCATCAAGGCCAACGTAAAAATCATCTTCATAAACTTCAATTTCAGGTTTCGTTGTATCAATAACGGTATAGCTAGCCGTAATATTTTCGGTTGCTGTACCATCTGTAGCAGCAACCGTAACAGTTTGTACGCCTAGGCGATTCACAACTGGTGCTTTCACGAATGATAATGTTACCCCAGCTGTAGCGGTAACAAATTTACTTGGGTCTTTCACTGCTTCATTGATTTCAGTCGTTACATTTGTTTTTTCCGTTGCAAGAGCCACAGCTTTTACAGTTGTTTTCGTAGGTTCTGTTACTTCGTAGCTAACAATAAATTCTTGTGTTGTTGTATCAGCTAATGTTGCAACAATAGTAGTTGAGAATGTTCCTGCAACCGCTGTTTTTGGTTCTGTTCCAGCTTTGTAAGCAAGTGTCGTGCTTGCATCTGAAACCGTTACAAAATCAGTAATTGCTGGTGTAGCATCTTTAACGAATGATACGTTTTCTTTTTGAACAGCTGTAACCGCTTTTAATTGTGCTTTCGATGTGCTCTCTTCTGCAGTGGTTGCTTGATCAGTAGTAGTCGTTGTTTCTGTCGTTTCATTAGTTTCTGGTGCCACTGTTTCGGTAACGGGTGCTTGTGTTTCCTCCTCCGCGAATACTGGTGCTGCAAGTGAAAAAGTTAGTCCGCAAGCGAGCAATCCGCAAGCCAGTTTTGTTGTTTTTGACATTCAATTCTCTCCCTTTTTATGTAATACAACTATTATACTAAAACGTAGGTTTATTGTCACTATAAATTTGTATCCATTTCCAGAAAAAAGCGTATTCCGTCAAAAAATCGTCACATTTTTGTAATAAAAAACCAGTAACGTAAAAAGATACTGGTTCATTTTTCATTTTTTTTGTGAGCGAGTAAAGGTCGGTATATTTCATATCTAGTATTTCTTTGACTGCCGCCATATCATGGATTTTCCATGGCTTCGGTGAAAGTGAAATGAGGCCGTCTTGTTCTAATTTACGTAGATTAGTTGCCACATAGGCGCGTGCTAGGTTCAAATATTTTCCAATTACTTTTTGTGTAAAATAATACGGAATAAGATAAGAGCCGTCAGGTTCAGCGCGACCGAAGCGCTCGGCTACGATAACGAGACCGGCTAGAATTTTTTTGTCGGACGGTAGATTAGAAAGTGATTCGCGAACTAGAATTGGATGCGTAAAATTTAAGTAGAAGAAATAGGCATACCAAAAGCTTTCTTGGCCAAAGGTGATTTTGTCGATAACATATTGGCGCTCGAATCTAAATAATGTGACTTCACTAATAGCTGTGTAGGAAATAGGTGAGACCGCGTTTTCTAGAACGCTTAAAAATCCTAAAATATCATCGGGTCCGCAAAATGTCAGAATAGAATCATCTCTGGCAGTACCTTTTGACATTGCTACCATGCCTTTTTTGACAACGTAGAAATGCCTATTAGGTGTACCTTCTTCCATAATAACCTCATTGCGACGGTATGTAAGTTCCGTATAAGGTGGTGATTCTCCATGTGATTTCATTAAGGTGGCAAGCATTTTGTCCGTATCGAAGCTCTCTTTTAGATTGTTGTAATCGTATAGCGTCATATTATGTCCCCTTTTCTTACAGATTGAGTCTGGAATAGAAACAAATAAATCAGCGGCTAGCGCTCGACTTGTGCCATGCAAAATCTTAATCCTACTCAAATTGATATAAAAAGGTAGGTGATCTGACCACGTATCGAGTTTGATCAAGCCTATTTCATTCAGACTACCTACTTTATTATATCGAAGGAAAGGGGGTTTGTATAACAATTTCCCTTGAATTCGGAAAATTTAGATCAGTTTACCAACGACAAGACGCTTACGAATGCTGATTCCAGCTAATGCTGCAAACACTGCTTTTAGAATACCTGGAAGAATAAAAGGAATAGCTCCTGCTGTAAATGCTGTAGTCCATGAGAGGTCACCGCTAAATTTTAACCAGATAACACCGAATAGAAGCGTGACAAAAGTCCCGATAATATTAGCAAAAATGGCAGGAAGTATACTGAAATTTGTTTTTTCAATGAGATATCCGGTAATGTAAGCATTGAAAAGGAAGCCAATCAGGAAGCCACCTGTTGGGCCAAAAATGATACCGAGTCCTGCTGTCATGCCTGCAAAAACGGGAATACCAATCGCTCCTAAAAATACGTAGACAGCGACAGCAATCGTTGCATTGCGTGCACCGAGAATCGTTGCGGCAAGACCCACTGCAAAGGTTTGCCCAGTTAGGGGGATTGGACCAATTGGAATAGTGACTTGGGCTAGAATAGCAATGATGACTGCAAATAGGGCATTAATAATGAGTTGTTTCAATTTTTTATCTCTCATATAACTCTCCTTTGTTAACTTAATATGATTTTAGGTTAACATTAAAATTTGGAATTGGCAATACTATTTTTTTATTTCACTATCTTGCATTAATTAGTAGTGCATGATATAGTTATTTATAACAAGTAGTGATTAATGTTCAGTACTGGAATTTTGATAATAAGAAATGGAGGGTTTGGCATGGAAGTGAATGTTCAGTTTAAAAAAGGTGTTCTGGAGTTATGTTGCCTTTTCCTGATTCATAAAAAGGATCAATATGGTTATGAGCTGGCACAACACGTTTCACAGTATGTGGAGGTGGCGGAAGGAGCTATTTATCCGGTATTGCGACGCTTGGTGAAAGAAGGCTATTGCGATACGTATTTGAAGGAGTCATCGGAAGGGCCATCGCGAAAATATTATCAACTAACGGTTATGGGTGAGATGTATAGGACGGAATTAATGGTTGAGTGGAAAGATTTTGTAGAGAATGTTAATCGATTATTTGTAGAAGGGGGAGAGAATATTGGATAAAACACAATTTCTAAATGAGTTGGAGGCAAAACTGGCAGGGCTCGATTCTGAGGAAAAACAAGAGGTATTAGCCGATTATATGGAACATTTTGCAGTGGGGGAGTCAAGTGGGAAAACAGAGCAAGAGATTGTTTTTGACCTTGGGAGCCCAAATGAAATTGCACGCGATATTTTAGCAGAACGAGGTGGACAGCTATCGGAAGAATCTTACTATATGCCAAACCAGCAAAAAAAAAACGTGGCGCTGGTTTTAAGGTGGGGATATTTTTAGCAATGTTAATTCCAAATTTGATTATTTACTCCTTACTTTTATCATTTTGGGGTGTTGTTGCGGGATTCATCGGTTCAACGGTTGGTTTTTTCTTAACGCCGCTTGCTTTCGTTTTGGATGCAGTGCTGAATCAAGCTTTTGAATGGTATAAATTCTTTGGAACGATTGGCATCGTGGGATTGGGCTTCGTTTTCCTTGTAGCGACGATCTGGTTGGCGAAAGTGATGATTATGGCAACGGTTAGTTATACTAAATTTAATTTTCATTTGATGAAAGGAGAGAGCAGACATGTTTAAGAATAAATTGAAATTACTCATTATCGGTGCGGCTCTTCTAGTCGTTGGTGGTATTGGATTTGGGCTGACATTTAACAACAATAATATAGATCGTGGCGAGGCGTATCATCGAGAGTGGCAATTGTCAGATGGTGATATTTCGCGGATTAAGCTAATGGGTGATCAGGATATACGAGTGAATATGGCAGAGAGTAATACTGGTAAAAATTACGTGACAATGAGTGGTCATTTGTCACAAGAGGCAATTAATCGCTTGGATAAGAGTGTGAAGCCAGATCTGGATAATTTGACGATTGATGTAGCGCATAATCAGAAATGGTTCGAGTTTCTAGAGTTTCCGATTTATGGAGATCAGACTGTGACAATTCATATAGCGAAGGACGCTAAACTTAGTGAATTGGCGAGTGATATGAGATCAGGTGACTTGACGATAAACGATGTGACGGCGAAAAAGATTGCGCTAAGCGGTGGTTCTGGTGAAATTCAAGCGTCGAATCTGACAGCGGATGTGACTTCCATTAAAAATAGTTCAGGTGATATTGATTTGAAAAATGTGATGTCGAATTTGGAGCTTGTTAATGGTTCCGGTGAGAATTCGGTGGAAGGTATGACTGGTGATACACTTAGCATCACGTCTAGTTCTGGCGATATTGAAGCAAATCAAGTGACGGCGAAAACAACAACGCTGAAAAATGGTTCGGGTAGTATTGATGGGGAAAAACTGAGTGGCGAGCTCAAAGTAGATAATAATTCTGGTGATATCGAACTTTCTGGATTGGATAATGCGACAAGCATTGTAAGTGGTTCTGGGGAAGTAGATTTGACATTTAGCGATGTGACGAAAAACGTGATGGTTGATGCAGATTCTGGTGATGTGAAGATAGAGGTCCCAAGCTCTTTTAATGGATTTTTAGATTTACGAAGCAATTCTGGTGATATTAAATCACCGGAAATCAAGACAAGTTCAGATTTAATACTTAAAGTCCGGACTGGTTCGGGGAATATTAGGGTAGAACAGTAAACGGGAGTGGGCTTCGTGCTCACTTCTTTACATAGATGGGGGTATTAGGGTGAAAGTGTACGTTATTTTAACGAAAACAGAGACGATTCCAGGGCGGGTCATTCAAAAGTATACGAGGAAGCCGTTTAATCATGTGTCGATTAGTTTGACGGAAGATTTGACGGAAGTTTATAGTTTTGGCCGGATTGGAAAGCGAAATCCGCTGAATGGTGGTTTTATTGAAGAAGATATGCGCAGTGGTGTATTAAAAAATGCGGCAACTGCAATTCTTAGTTACGAGATTACGGTGGAACAAAAGGCTCGTATTCAAAAGGAATTGAACTGGTTTTCACTCACGGCGGATAATTATCGTTATAATTTTTGGGGGATTCTTGGTGTAGTATTGCGCTTGAATTTATCGGGAAAAAATGAGTTTTTCTGTTCGCAGTTTGTGGGGCATATATTAGAACTAAGCGAGATATCGGTCGTTGGGAATCGTGCACAGCATTTTTTTGCAGCCATGTGATTTTTTGTATGAGGGCGCGATGGAAATCGAGTTTTGTGGAGCTATGTCACTGTATTTGGAACAGTTTGAAACGAAGAGCCGAGAATTGACATCACGACTTTTGGCGTGACTAAAATGCTAATGAGAGGGTATACTAAGTGATAACGCTACATCTCTATGGATGAAAGGGGAATCACAGATGACAGTTCAAATTAGAAAAGGAACATTAGAAGACATTGAAGCTATTCAAGATATTGCGGTGAAATCTTGGCACGACACGTATGCGGATATTATCCCACGTGAAGTGCAGGATCGGTTTTTGGACATGTTTTATAATTTGGAGACGTTGAAAACACGTGTTGGTGCGACTCCATTTGCAGTATTAGAGCAGGAAGATAGCGTGATTGGTTTCGCTAATTTCATCGAGCTTGAGAAGCGTAAGAGTGAACTAGCGGCTTTTTATTTGTTGCCAGGGGTGCAGAATAAAGGGTATGGAACGATGTTACTTGATGAAGGGATTAAGTTATTCGCGTTACCGTTGCCGTTATTTGTGAATGTTGAGAAGGAAAATAAGAATGCGATTGCGTTTTATGAGGCACGTGGCTTTGTAGAATGGGACCAATTTGAGGAAGACTTTTATGGGCATAAGTTGGAGACGGTTCGCTTTCAACTGATTCAACACGTGGAAGAAGAGGCTTAAAATTAAATGAAAAGCATCACTAAAATTAGACTTCAAATCTAATTTCAGTGGTGCTTTTTAATTTAGACTGTTTTCAAGAGTTAATATATTCTTGGACGCCAACATAGTGTTGAATGCAATAACATTTGTTATTACCCAGTTATTATCTAATGAAATCAGGCTGTTTTTTTGTAGGTTATTCAAGATTTCATAGAATAATATTCCGCGATTTTTTCATAGATGACAAAGGCAGGAAGCTGGGCGGTATTGGTCGCTTTTAGATGGCCAAGGTGCATCATAATAAGCAAACTAAAGTAAATTCGTTCTTTAGGATGTATCCGGTCTATAAGAAAATGTTCCACTATATTTTTACTAGACTTGTCAGAATGAACAGAAAAAAATAGTTTCGTCTGGATCTTCTAAGTGCATCACCTTTTTGAAAAAAGCAATGTCTATTTTTCAAAAAGTGATATCGGTTAGTGCCTCGCATGCTATGATTTCAGGATAATCTTCGGAATTGAACGGTAGGTAGGGAAAATCGCCTGGCTACATGATTCTATGTAATGGTTCGTCTGTTCCAATATCTCGTAAGCACTGTATAAAGCCACTTTCAATTAGATATAGGTTGTGGTTAAGGCTGGTTATGGGAATTCTACTACCTATTGTTACTTTTTTTGTATGCAATAGGTATGAAAGTTTGGGTCTTTTTTTAGTAATACGAGAATATGTAATGTGTCATTATTTATAGGCATAGGAATTTTTCCTCTCCTGACATAATTATAGGTAACACTTTTATATACCCGAACATGTGGAAAGTTAATCCAGTCTATTGTCAAGGCTCATTGCTTTCAGTCAACGTACCTTAGTAAGCTCCGCGCTGGTATCTATTTTTGCCTAGAAGCTAAGCATTTGATGGCACGCTGAGGTTTTACAGAAAATCATATCAAGTAGTTTTATCTGTATTTATTGTACAAAAATAGCGATGAAAAGCCGAGTTCCATCGCTATTTTGTAAGCTAGTTGTTGGTTGTTGCGGCTTTCCCACTTGCTTTTTGACCACCGCGAATTACGAAGAAAATCCAAGCTAGTACGGCGCCCATCAATCCGCCGATAAGCGAAGTCAAGATAATCATTATGAGACTGATGAGTTGCAGAATACTAGTGATTACTACAGTTGCAACAACGCCAAATAGGAAGCCCCAGAGTATGAAGCGCTTAGCTGTCGCATTTTTGCTAAAGCCATAAAACATTTCGGCGACTGTCGTTCCAACGAGTATGAGTGGTGCAGCAAAAAGAATCGCGGCAAATACGAGCTGATACGTTATTTCACCGTACATAATAGCCTCCATTCCAATAACGGAAAAGATGCCCAATATAAACACAGTCAAGTAAGCAAAGATAAAACGCACGATGCATTCCCCCATTTCATCTCATAATTATATCATAAAAGCTAGCTGGAATCTTGTTCGCCAGCTAGCTTTTTTCAACAATTAATCGATAGAGTTAAAATGTGGGTTATCTTCTTTTGCTACCAAAGCTTGGATACCGCGGATAATGTTGAAAATGGCGAGGATAATTGTCATAAGACCAACTACTACGACTAGACCAAGCCCGATGAAACCTGTGACATTTGCACTGTTCGTACTAAATCCGACAATTCCAACACTGAGGGCTGTAAAAATACCTCCAATTGTTGGTAGGATATGTGTAAATAAAGCTACTTTTGCATGGTGTTTCGTATTTTCTGTACCACTAAAAATCCAAATGGCAATTGGTACAATAAATGGTGCGAAAAATAGGCTGAAATAGCTAAGTGCATTTAATAGTTTTTGATCATTCATGGTTCATAACGTCCTTTCGTAACTTGATGTGTTTATTATACGATGGATAGGTATATGAGAACCATTGAATTAGGTGACAATTTGTGGGGCAGAAGGTTACATTTTTGTAAGTAGTAATCATAGAACTGATTTTAAAGACCAAACTTTGGAGCGCCAGCGATAGACCATAAGACCGCCACGAATTCCTTCGTCGATGATATAGGCTAGCCAGACACCGATGAGTCCCATTCCTGCGGTGATTCCAAGAACATAAGAGAATGGGAGGCTTACAATCCACATGACGATAATACCAACAATAAATGGGAAACGGACATCGCCAGTTGAGTTGAGGCTACTGATAATGATGATATTGGTGGAACGCGCGATTTCTAGGAAGATGGATAAGAAAAATAATTGTTTTGTCATCGCGATGATTTCTTCATTAGATGTGAAGAGATGCATAATCGGCTCTGCGAAAAAGTAGATAAGAATGCTGATGCAGACTGCGATGGCGAGCCCTATTTTCCAGCTTCGTAAGCCTTGTTTATAAGCGCGTTCAACTTCTTTTGCTCCAACTGCGCGCCCAATGATGATTTGAGAGGCTTGGCCAATCGAGATGGCGAACAAAGCAACAAATTGACTTACCGTTGAGGCGTATACTTTTGTCGTCAGGGCATCAGTACCCATGAGGGCGATAATGGCTGTAACAACGAGTTGTGAGCCTGCATAGGACATATTTTCACCTGCGGATGGCAGACCAAGGCGCAAAATGGAATACATTGTTCGCCGTGATAGTTCTTTGAATTTATGCCATTTGAAGCGATATTCGACATGGCGATGCAACAACCAAATAGATTGAAAAACGGCGATAAAGTTACCGAAAACGGTTGCTAATGCTACACCAGTGACACCCAAATCTAAATAGGCAAGTGGGCCGTATAAAACGAGATAGTTCCCAATAACTGTGATGATTCCAGCAACGACCGGTATATACATGGCTTGGCGAACGTATCCGTGTGTTCGCAAAATTGGCATGATTGCATATGGAATGGCTGTCAGAATGGAAACACCACCGATAATTTCTAGAAACGGTGTGCCGATTTCTACCAAGTGAGGATCAAGTCCCATCCATGTTAAGAAATAGGATGATAATAGAAGGAAAACAAGACTGACAATTGCTCCAATTACGACAGAAAACACAATTCCATTTGTGATGACTTGTTCAATGAGGCGGTGTTTTTTTGCTCCAATCATTTGGGCGACTAGAATTTGAACACCGACGCTAATAAAGGCGAACATAATAACGGAAATCACGAGTATCTGATTCGCGACGCCGGTTGCTGCAACGGCATCATCGGAATAATGCCCTAACATGAAGACAGTGACATAGCTAATCATAACTCGCAGAAATTGCTCAATAAAGATTGGCCATGCGAGTGAGAATAAGCTTAGTTTTGAGGCGGTTTGACTTTTATCCATGTGGTGGCTTGCTCCTTTCGATAAACCTAGGCGTTAAGCGAATGTAATTCCGCTCCATATAATATTCCCTTATTATAAGGCAGGGCAGGATTAAAGTATAGACTAATCGGTAAATGAAAAGGAACTGTAATAATAACTAAGTGGTAAAGGAAGTATTAGAATGGACGATTTGGAGTAGTTGTTCAGACATATATGTAGGTGTAAATTCAAAATTTGATTGTGCCCAGTAAACGATTAAGCCGAAAATCGCGTGTGCTTGATAGCTAGCATGGAGTTCTGGATTGACACCGGAATGGTTTAGAACCGTTGCAAAATCGCGAAGAGCGATACGTTTTATAGCATCACACAATTGATTTTGAAAACCTGGGCGTAATTTATCATCGATGGCATGTTTATAAAATAATTGGTGGGTATAGACATGATCGAAAATCTTGACCATCGAGGGTGTCATCCGTTCCACTGAAAAATGGGGCATTTTTTCATAAGGATCGCGATAGGCGACTTCGAGATCGGCAAGTATGTCAGAAATTACTTCATCTAGCAAATCTTCTTTT
The DNA here is from genome assembly GCF_000525975.1 of Listeria rocourtiae FSL F6-920. Lineage (GTDB taxonomy): Bacteria > Bacillota > Bacilli > Lactobacillales > Listeriaceae > Listeria_A > Listeria_A rocourtiae. Next base: position 85,458 of record NZ_AODK01000024.1, on the reverse strand, counting down.
TCCTGATAGTGTTTGTAGAAAGTTCCACGATTGACATCAGCGCGTGTAACAATATCGGTGACGGTGATTTTTTTGAATGTTTTTTCAGTTAGGAGTGTCAGAAGGGCTTTTGCAAAGGCGGATTTTGTTTTTCGAATGCGGCGATCAGGTTTGGTGGTCATGTTTTCACGTCCTTTTTCTCGTTTAGTATACATATACCTTAAAAGTGTCGCCAAATCAACAAAAACCGCTTTCATTACCTATTGAAGTTAGGATTGAAAGAGGACTATACTAAATAGATAGAGTGACTTCAAAAGCTCTAGCGCAATTATAATTTTAGGAGGAATAATCATGGGTAAATTAGTTGGAAAAGTCGCTGTTGTGACTGGTGCAGCATCGGGAATGGGACGCCAAATTGCTTTACTTTTTGCAAAAGAGGGTGCAAAAGTAGTCGTTGCAGATATTCAACTTGAGGCGGCGGAAGATACAGTAACGGAAATCAAGGCTAGCGAAGGGGAAGCTTTGGCGGTAGTCGCTAATGTAATGAAGGAAGACGATGTGCAGGCAATGATTGATAAGGCGGTTGAGGCTTACGGAACGCTTGATATACTCATAAATAATGCGGGAATTATGGATAATTTTGTTCCTGCTGGTGAAATAACAGATGAGCTTTGGGATCGTGTTTTCGCGATTAATACAACAGGTGTAATGCGGACGACGAGAAAAGCGCTACCGATTTTTGAAAAACAAGAGAGTGGTGTTATTGTAAATATTGCGTCTGCGGGCGGATTGTTTGGATCGCGTGCGGGTGCGGCTTACACGGCTTCAAAACATGCAGTCGTTGGTTTTACGAAAAATGTCGGTTTCCAATATGCGACAAAGAATATTCGCTGTAACGCGATTGCACCAGGCGCAGTAGAAACCAATATTGGAACGACGCTTTATGCCCCAGATGAATTTGGTCAAGCTCGTGCTATGATTGGTATGGGAACAAACCCGCGTGTTGGCCAAGCTTCGGAAATTGCGAAAGTAGCATTATTCTTGGCATCAGAGGATGCAAGTTTTGTAAACGGTACGGTTGTGACAGCTGATGCTGGTTGGACGGCATATTAAAATAGAGAAGTAAGAACGGTTCCTAGCTTTATTGCTGGGAGCTTTTTTGTAATAGTTCTCACTTGACTTTCTACATAAGAAGAATATACTTAGTTAAGTAAACTAAATAAAAAGGGGATGCAGATTAGTGCATAATTCGGAGCAAGATTTGGGCCAAGCAGTTGTGAAAGCTTTTATGAATTTTAAGCAGGCAGAGTTGCAAAATTTTAAAGTTGCCGGCTTAAAACGATCCGAAACCCGGTTCTTGTTTATGTTACACCAAGGCTTACAGCACTCGAATCATGAGCAGGGCATGAAAGTATCGGATGCAACAGCGATTCTCAGGGTATCAAAACCAAGTGTTACGCAGCAAATTAATGCGTTAGAAGAGAAGAAGCTAATCATCCGAAGCCAAGATCCGGTGGATAAGAGAGCCGCGTATATTCAACTTACGGGACAGGGAAAGGAAGTAGTAGCAGAAATAATCTCAACTTTTCACAAAAATTTTGAGGACATGACTTTATTTTTGGGTAAAGATGAAATGGAGAAGTTAATTTCGCTACTGGATAGACTAACAGAGTATCTCAACAAAAAAGCTGAAAACAAGGGGGTATAAACGACGTTATGATGAAATTAGTAAAGCGAATGGGTGCCTACAAATGGGGCATTGTACTAGTTTTAGTGTTAACATTCCTGCAAGTTCTAGGACAGTTGTACTTGCCTACTCTGATGGCAGATATTATTGACAATGGTGTTGCAAAAGGTGACACGACCTACATATGGAAAGTAGGATTGCAGATGTTGGGTATTTCTGCTTTGTCAGGAGGTCTTTCTGTCATTATTGTATACTATGCATCCAAGATATCGATGGGATTTGGGCGCGATTTAAGGGACAACATTTTTGGTCGGGTAGAGAATTTTTCGTTGCAGGAATTTGATAAAGTTGGTACAGCATCTTTGATTACGCGTTCAACAAATGATGTGGTACAAATTCAAAATGTGTTGTATATGATGCTACGAATGATGGTGATGGCACCGATTATGTTAATTGGTGGTGTGATTATGGCAGTTGGTAAAGACGCCAAACTGTCGCTTATTTTTGTGATTGTATTGCCTATTTTACTCGTAATGGTCGTATTCATCGGCGGGAAGGCGATGCCGATGTTTAAATCATTACAAAAGAAAATGGATAAACTGAATCAAGTCATCCGGGAAGGCCTGACAGGAATTCGAGTGATTCGTGCGTTTAATCGTGGTGATGATGAGTTGAAGAAATTCGATGTGTCTAATGAAGATTACGCAAAAACGGCGGTTGGTGTTAATAGACTGCTTTCTCTGATGAGTCCTTTGATGATGTTAATTATGAACTTAACGACCATTGCAATTATTTGGATTGGGGCGAAATTTGTCGGTGATGGTAGCATGCAAGTCGGTGATTTAATGGCGTTTATTCAATATGCAACGCAAATTATGATTGCTTTCATGATGGTCTCAGCTGTATTTATCATGATTCCACGTGCGGCGGCCTCTGCAGAACGCATTAACGAAGTGTTGGAAATGGATACGGAAATTCATGACACGAAGGATGCAAAAAATGCGATGTCTCCGGTCTCATTAGAATTTGATAATGTGTCATTCCGCTACACCGGTGCTGAAAAGCCGGTGATTGAAGGCATTTCTTTTAAGGCGAATGCTGGGGAGACGATTGCGATTATTGGTAGTACGGGTGCTGGGAAGTCGACGATTATTAATATGATTCCGCGTTTTTATGACGTGGCAGAAGGTGCAGTACGCGTGAATGGTCTGGACGTCAGGGAGATGGCGCAGGAAGATTTACGGATGAAAATTGGCTTAGTTCCTCAAAAAGCGATGTTGTTTACTGGTGACATTGAGCAAAATATGCGCTATGGGAATGAAACGGCGACTGATGACGAAATTTGGTCGGGTTTACGGACGGCACAAGCGGAGGACTTTGTTTCGAAACTATCGGAGGGCTTAAATAGCCGTGTTGAACAGGGCGGAAATAATTTTTCGGGTGGTCAGAAACAGCGTTTGGCGATTGCACGTGCGTTGATTCGGAAACCACAGATTTATATTTTTGATGATAGCTTTTCAGCACTTGATTTTAAAACGGACTCGTTATTGCGTGCGGCTTTAAAACCGGAAACGCGCGAGTCGATAACAATTATTGTGGCGCAAAGGATTACATCAGTTATTGATTCGGATCAGATTATTGTGGTCAATGAAGGTAAAGTTGCTGGAATTGGAACGCATGAAGAATTAAAAGAGTCGAATACGATTTACCAAGAAATTATGAGATCACAACTGTCAGAGGAGGAGATAGCATGAGTCCAGGACCAGGATCAGGTGGACATGGTGGCGGAAGAACCGTGATGCCAACAGCCAAGCCTAAAGATTTTAAAAAGTCTTTGTTCCGCTTATTAGGATATATGAGACCACGGACTATCTCGCTTATTACAGTGCTTTTACTCGCTATATTGTCAACGATTTTTAATGTTATTAGTCCAAAAGAACTTGGAAAAGCGACGACGGAAATATTTGCAGGTGTTATGTCGCCAGCTGGGATTAATTACGATAAGATTTTTGATGTACTGTTTATTGTATTATTGCTTTATCTAGGTAGTTCGTTATTTAGTTTTTTACAACAATATGTAATGTCGAGTGTGGCACAACGTACGGTGTATGATATGCGTAAAGAATTAAAGGCCAAACTGAGCCGTTTACCACTTCGTTACTTTGATACACGCTCTAATGGTGATATCTTGAGCCGATCTGTGAATGACATGGACAATATTGCAAACACGTTGCAACAGGCTTTAACACAGGCGATTACGGCGATTGTGCAAATTGTCGGTGTTCTGATTATGATGTTGACGATTAGTTGGCAGATGACGTTGATTGTTGTCGCGACGGTTCCACTTAGTATTTTGCTCGTGGCAATTGTAGCTAGCCGTTCGCAAAAATATTTTGGAGCACAACAAAAAAATCTAGGTGTGCTAAACGATCATGTAGAGGAAACGTTTGGTGGGCATACGGTTATCAAAGCATTTGGGCAAGAGAAGAAGACGCTGGCGAAGTTTGATGTGGTAAATAATGATTATTATGTTGCTGCAAAAAAGGCGCAATTTATCTCAGGTATCATGATGCCCCTCATGCAGTTTGTAGGTAATATTGGTTACGTAGCAGTCTGCATCGGTGGTGGTATTTTTGTAACGAATGGAATGCTAACAGTTGGTAATATCCAAGCATTTACACAATACGTGCAGTTGTTCTCGCAACCTATTTCTAGTGTGGCGAACATCTCAAATATCATTCAATCTACGATGGCTTCGGCTGAGCGTATTTTTGAAGTGTTGGATGAGGAAGAGGAAACAGATACTATTCCGGAAAATGTGGAGCATCGTGCGGGAGAATCGGATCGAATTGTTTTCGATCATGTGAAATTTGGTTATACGCCAGATAAAACGCTGATGCATGACTTGAATATTGATGTGAAGGAAGGACAAATGGTAGCGATTGTTGGCCCGACTGGTGCGGGTAAAACGACGATTATCAATTTGTTGATGCGCTTTTACGATGTTGAGGCTGGAGGAATTCGTCTTGGTGGTATTGATACGCGTGATATGACGAAAAACGATGTGCGCGCGAAATTCGGCATGGTATTGCAGGATACGTGGTTATTTAACGGGACGATTGCGGAGAATATTGCGTATGGACGAGATAATGTAACGACAGAAGAAGTTGTTGCTGCTGCTGAAGCGGCGTATGCAGATGAATTCATTAGACGTTTGCCGGACGGTTATGATACTATTCTTAACGAAGAGGGCTCGAATATTTCGCAAGGACAAAAACAATTGTTAACGATTGCGCGTGCGATTCTTTCTGATCCTAGCATCTTGATTTTGGATGAGGCAACATCAAGCGTTGATACGCGAACAGAACTGAACATCCAATTGGCAATGGGGAACTTGATGGAAGGGCGGACAAGTTTTGTTATTGCGCATCGATTGTCGACGATTCGTGATGCGGACTTGATTCTTGTTATGAACCATGGGAATGTGATTGAACAAGGAACGCATAAGGAATTGCTTGATGAGAATGGTTTCTATGCGGATCTTTATAATAGTCAGTTCGCAAATGACCAAGCTGTTTAGTCGCTCAGCTTGACGACAAGCGCTAAATGCTGGGGTTGTGCGAAGTAAGGCGTTACAGAGATTCAACATTCAGATGAATAAAGTAAGCCTGTAGCATCTAAGCATTTGTTGTCCTACTGAGGCGTGATGGTGACTTCATTACTGCTGAATGTGCAAGGTTTATAAAACATTTAAGTACTACTGGCTTTGGCTGGTGGTGCTTTTTTGTGGTAGGATGGTGGGGAAGTTTCTTTTATGAGGGGGATAGGTGGATGGTGAGAATTCATGTGATGGGGGCATCGGGTGCTGGCACTTCAACGCTCGGTAGAGCGCTTGCAAATAGGCTTGGCGTGCCTTTTTTTGATACGGATAATTATTATTGGGAAGAGAAATACAATATTAAAAGGGTAATAGAGAAGCGATTGGAGATGATGGAGCAGGATTTTGCGGGACATCAAGATTGGATTCTGTCGGGTGCGCTTTCTAACTGGGGGATGTCACTGGAACGGCTTTTTGATGTGGTGGTTTTTTTGGAGGTACCACGTGATGTGAGGTTAGAGAGATTGGTGAATCGGGAACGGGCGCGTTATGGTGATGCGATTTTGCCGGGAGGAAGTAGGCACGAGGCGCATTTGGAATTTGTTGCGTGGGCTTCGAGGTATGAAGGTGGTGGCCTCGATGTGCGGAGTAAGAAGCTACATGAAGCTTGGATTCAAAAATTAAATTGCCCAGTGTTGCGAGTTACTGGTGATATGACGGTTGATGAGGAAGTTACACAGATTTTGACAGTATTAAAATCCAAATAAGTTTTCACCCTTTATCATGTTTAGATATGAAAAAACAGTGGAACCCTATAAAGATAGTAGGGGGGATTTTGTTGTGAAAAAAAAAATGTTTTGTAGTATGGTTGTTATTTTTCTAGTGCTTGGGGTTATTTTTGCAGTTGGAAGTAAGGCAGATGCAGCGACGAATGATGCGCAACGTTTTAAAACAGTGGGGGCGAATAAGCAACTTATTTTAGTGACAACACCGGGCTATAAATCTAACAAGGCAACGATTCAGACGTTTGAGCGGGATAGTAAAGGCATTTGGCAACGTAAAGCATTGATGTACGGCTTTATTGGTAGAGATGGTTTTGCAACAACGATGCGGGAGACAGTGGTTCAAAGTCCACGCGGGAAGTTCACGCTTGGAACGGCTTTTGGTCGTTATGCTAATCCTGGAACAAAGATGCCCTATCGCAAAACGACAACACGTGATGTTTGGGTGGATGATAGCAAGTCTAAACTTTACAATTCATGGCAAGTGCTCCCGGCCAACAATCGCTGGAAGTCTGCGGAAAAATTATATCAACCGGCTTACAATTATGCGTTCGTCATTAATTATAATCCACTTAGAAAACCTGGTTGGGGCTCAGCAATCTTTTTCCATGTATCTAGTAGCTACACGATGGGATGCACGGGAACTAGTCAAGCAAATGTAGTTAAAATTTTAAAATGGCTAGATCCTAAGAAAAAACCAGTGATTATTCAATCGCCAAGAACGGAATTGAGTAGATATTAAGTGCAGCAAGACCAAGTCCTTCGAATTCGGAGGGCTTTTTTATTGCTCATCTATGCGCATCGTTTAATCTTTTTTAAATTCGGGTATTAATTACCAATCATGAAACGGCGAATGTAGCCGAATTAAAGGAGGAACAAATCATGCGGCCTATTCTGAAATGGATGGTGCTGATAGTCATGATGGTTCTATCGATATGTGTCGTAACGATAGCACAGACAAGTTCCACAGACTCCTTACGAGAAGCAAATGCACAAACAACTCCCGTTACGGTAAGTAAATATCCGAGTGCATCATCTCTACCAGCGCAAACACCAACGACGGTGATTCCAAAAGTGAGCGCTATGCCTGCTGTAAACCGCGTGCTAGTTATTCTAGTGAGTTTCAAAGACGTGGCAATTAAACAGAGCGAAGCGAGCTGGAATCAGAAAGTTTTTAGTACGACGAGTAAATCAGTACGGCTTTATTATACACAGGCGACGAATGCCAAAATTAACCTCGTTCCGGCCAATGAAACGTCAGGAATCGCAAATAATGGTATAGTACGGGTTAAATTGAATCGTAATCACCCACGGACTGGCACGGCGATTGATACACGTAATCAGTATATAGTTCGGGATGCACTAATTGCAGCGAACGGTTTTGTTAATTTTGCACAGTATGATACGAATAAAAATGGCCGTATAGATGCGAGTGAGCTTCATGTGATGACGATTGTAGCAGGTCAGGAACGAGCATACACAAACACAGCGGTCTCAGTTTGGGGGCATATGTGGGGAATGAACGCGAATATCACACCAAAACTAGATGGTAAAACGTTTTTCACATATACTCAATTTGGTGAAATGCACGGTACACATATGGCAACAATTGGTGTGATTGCACACGAACTTGGACATGACCTTGGTTTGATGGATTTATACAATACAAACGGTTCAGGGAGTGGCCTTGGAACTTACAGCTTAATGGCAAAAGGTGCTTGGGGAAAGCAATCTGGTGACAGTTATCCAGGTCAAACACCAATTCTTCTAGACGCCTATTCTAAGGTGAGAATTGGTGCTGTGACACCGCGTGTCGTTAGTACAACGACATCTTCCACCCAAACGGTTTACGCAGGAACGACAATTTTGCGAATTAATACAAGTTCTCCGAGAGAGTACTTTTTAATAGAGAATCGGCAATTTATAGGCTTTGACCGTGCGCTAATCGGCAAAGTGTACAAAGGCGGTATAGCTATTTATCATGTGAATACAAATTATGGTGGCAATCAAACTGTAGGCAAACAAATGGTGACATTGAAGGAGGCGAATCAAGGCATTATTGGTTACTCCCAGTTGAATAGCGGTAGCACTGCCATGTCTGATGCGCTTTACTACGTCGGCACGGGATCTAGAGGCAAAGCACAACAAATCTATTTGAATAATCGCACAAATCCATCGAATCGTCTTAGTAATGGAGCCTATCCGAATTTTTCTTTCAAAGTAAACTCTAAGCCGGGTAACGTAATGTCTGTCAGAATTGGTCCAGCCTACCCAGTAACAGCAATCACGCTAAATCGAAGTGGTGTCTACATCAAAAAGAACACGGCTTTCCAAATGCGGGTCACTATAGCACCGACTAATGCTTCGAATAAAGGAATTGCTTGGACAAGCTCGAATACTAAAATTGCGACAGTGGATACTAAGGGAAAAATAACTGGTAAAGTAGTTGGGACAGCGATTATCACAGCGCGGTCATTAGACGGTTCTAAAAAAAGATACCGTGCTCATTAAGGTAACGAATTAAATCAACTTGACATATTTGAAAGGTACCTTTATAATGATAAATGAAGGTACCTTTCAAATATGTCTAATGACAAAAACGAACTAATGGAGGAATTACACATGAGCGAAACAGAAAACAATTTGATGAAACAATTTATCCAATTTAATCGGATGTTGCATCAGTATCAAAGCCTTAAATTACATGGTGCTGGACCTTTGGGAAATCCTTATCGCGGTCAAGGACGAGTATTAGCCCTTTTAAAAATGAAACCTGAAATCACACAAAAAGAATTGGCATACTTGCTCGATATGCGAAACCAGTCTTTAGGTGAGCTGTTGGCAAAGCTGGAAAAAAATAAATACATTACGCGTGAACCATCTGAGGAAGATCGTCGTGTGATGAATGTTAAATTGACAGAGGCCGGTGCGAAAGCAGTAGAGCAGAGCAAGGATAATCAGACCGATTACAATAAAATTTTCGATGTGCTAGATGATGAAGAAAAGGCGAATCTGCACGATTATCTACACAGGATTACAGACGAGCTTGGAAAGGCGTTAGGTGATATGAGTGAGGACGAAGGCTTTGAAGATACCCGCTTGCAAGGACGTGGCAGATTCCCTGGCTTTGGCGGAGGTAGACCAAGCGGTAGGGGCCACGGTCCAGGACACAGAGGTCACCATTGCGATCCAAGATTTTCCCACGGTAGACACCCAGATTTTGGTGCCATGCGCAATGTAGATTATTTTGGACATGAAGATTATAGATAAGCCTTTTTAGGCAAAGAAAAACCAGTAAATGCGTGAGATACATACCGCTTTACTGGTTTCTTTTTATTTTGGCGGCCTCATAGAAACCGGCTTATCTAGAATTTCTTTCATAATGATTGCTTCCTGCATTTTTCCACGGACACGTTTTTTTGTAGCCATATGGCGATGATGCATACGCGTCACATTAGGATCAGCATTTGAGATTGCATCTTTAATCAGTGTATCTTTGTAGCCCGATGTTTGAGGCTTTTTAGCAGGTGATTTTTTAGATGTAGATCGTTGTTTTGGCACATTTGGAAGGTTAGATTTCTCGTCCTTCTCTTTTTCTGTCTCCGCTTTTTTAAAGTAGCTGATGAGCCCAAAAAGAATACCAATGATAACGATTGCAGTACCGAACCAATCACCAATATTAGCAAAAATACTATCCATTTTCGTTACACCTTCTTTCTGAAACGATATAAGCAAGAATAAAAGAGGTACAGACTCAATATACATGAGAGCAAAGCGAGCATGTAATCCACCAGTGACTGTTCGACTAAAAGGAGTTACAGACTCAATATGGATAAGAACGAAGTGAGAATCCCATCATCTGAACCGACGATGCCACCAAACTTATTTATCTTCTCTGGCAATCGCTTTCCGCATTGTTGGGACTGTTCGACTAAAAAGAGTTACAGTCCCAATATACATGTGAGTGTAACGAGCATGTAATCCTTCACGACTGTTCGGCTAAAAGGAGTTACAGACTCAATATGGATAGGAACGAAGTGAGAATCCCATCATCTGAACCGACGATGCCACCGAACTTATTTATCCTCCTTCGCAATCGCTTCCCGCATCGTCGTATCCGCCTGAACATTATCCATTCTGTAAATATCCATCGCACCTAGATTTCCTTTTTCGAGCGCTTTTGCAAGTGCTCTTGGAACTTCGGCTTCTGCTGCAACTACGACAGCGCGATTTTCTTGTTCTAGGGCAATCGCTTCTGCTTTACGTTTAGAAGCTGCGGCTTGTGCTACTTCCATATCTGCATTGGCTTTTTCGATATCTAGTTTGGCCTTGATATTGTCACCAATACGCATTTCTGCGATATCAATAGATAGAATCGTATAAGCTGTACCATCTCCCAGACCTTGTTCTTGGACTTTTTTCGAGATACTATTTGGGTTTTCAAGAACATCGGTATGTTCACGAGTTTCACCGACCGTAGAGACTACGGCCTCACCGACACGCGCAATGACGGTATCTTCACCTGCACCACCGACAATGCGATCGATATTGGATTGTACGGTAATTTGTGTGATAACTTTTACTTCGACACCATTTTGAGCAACACCGGTAAATTCAGGTGTACGAATGACTTTGGGTGTAACAGAGGTTTGAACGGCTTCTAAAACATCACGTCCAGCAAGATCAATCGCAGCGGCGCGACTAAAATCAAGTGCGATATTGGCGCGGTGTGCAGCGATAAGTGCGTCAACGGTTTGGTCGACGTCACCACCGGCTAGGTAATGACTTTCCAGTTGGTTAACTTCTAGCTCAAGTCCTGCTTTTACGGCTTTAATCAGTGGCTTGACAACGCGGGAAGGAGTAACACGGCGTAAGCGCATCCCAACAAGTGTCCCAAGTCCAACACGAACTTGTGCGGAAATGGCGCTAATCCATAAGCCCACCGGTACCAATGTGAAAAATATAATCAAAAATACGAGTACTAAAACTGCAATAATAATTGTTCCAATCATGAATTATCTTCCTCTCTTTTTAGGTCTTCGTTTACTAATACATAGCCAATATCAATACCGACAACGACGATAGGGGTTCCTATATCTAAATAGCCATCTTTGAGCCTGGCATCATACCATTCACCATCAATGATTACTCTACCAATCGGTTTCAAAGTTGTACCAGCTGTGCCCTGTTTGCCCATAACCTTGTCTCGTAGCGCTTTCATTCGCTCGATTTCACTATCCGCTAAAAAACCACGATGTACAAGTCCCCAAGATTCACCGTATACAAGATCATCTTCTGTATATTCTCGCGACATTATGCTCACCGTCCTCCATGGTTTTATTGTGTACTCTTCTAGTATAACCTATTTTTCATTAGGTGTGGTAGAGAATGTGGAAATAGTATGAATTTTTTTTTACGAAAGTTCGTTATTGACACTGTGGTGCGCTCCGTGGTTTATACTGGATGATGAGGAGGGGGGAATATGTACCGAATTGGAGAGTTTTCAGAGATGACAGGGCTTACGAAGGAGACTTTGCGATACTATGCGCAGATAGAGTTGTTACAACCTGTTTTTGTGGAGCCTCGTAATAAATATAGTTATTATGATAACAACTCGTTTTTAGTGGCGAGATTGCTCGTTTATTTACGCCGATTCGATTTTTCGATTCAGGAGATGTTGATGGTGGTGCATGATCGATCATTGGATGAGCTCGAAGAAATTTTGAAGGAGAAAAAGGTGGCTTTACGTCAGCGGATTGCGGATACGGAAGCGATTATTATGGAAATTGATACATTTTTGGAAATGGAGGAATGAGTAATGAGTACGGTGACGTGGCATGAAGAAATGGTGATTAAGGCGAATATTGAGGTGATTTGGAATTTATTTGAACCTGAGAATCTTCAGCGAGTGATGCCTCAGGTGGTTGAGCATAAAGCGATTGAGATGAAAGAGGGCGTTGTCGGCTCGACATACCAGCAGAAATATCAGGAAGGAAAGCGTGTTGAGACGTATATTGTGGAAGATTTAGAACATGAGGATACGCCAGAACGTAAGCATAATACGAGCGGATTTTTGCTAGCAAAGGCGTTTAAGATTGAAACATCGATTACACTTGAAAAAATAGATGAGAACTCGACGCGTTTTATTTATTATGGCTCGAATCAAGGTGTTAATTTTCTTGGAAAAGTGTTGATGAAACTCAGTGGATCGAAGAATAATGATAAGGTTGTAGAGGATTTTATGAAACGTGTAGAGTCTGAAGCTTTGAAAGATACAAAATAAAGAATCTCGCTACTTTTTGATGGGTGCCCATCAGGGTAGCGAGACTTTTTACAGTATATTAGAATGTGTTAGCCAGATTTGCTGCTTTTTCTACACCTGCTGCAATTAAATCTTGTGCTTGATCCGCCACTGCATGGTGACCTTCAACGACAACGGTCTGTGGATTTGTGATACCGAAGTGAGTCAAGATATTTTTCACGTAGTTAAGAGACATTTCCCAGTTTGCCATTGGACCATCGGAGTATATGCCACCGCGTGCGTTCAACAGTACAACCTCTTTATTAGTTACTAGACCAACTGGACCTTCTGCAGTGTATTTGAAAGTTTTACCAGCTTGATTTAGGTAGAATAGGTAAGTTAGGAATTGCGCTGGGATGCTGAAGTTCCACAATGGAAAGGCCATCACAACTTTGTCTGCTGCTAAAAATTGTTCTAGGTAACCATTTGCAACTTTTGCTAAACGTGCTTCGTCTTCTGTTAGCGTTTCTCCGATAGACTCTTTGTAAAGCCCACTCATCATTGTTGCGTCGTAGTAAGGTAAATCTGCTTGGAATAAGTCAAGTTCTGTGATTGTATCGCTAGGATTGCTTGCTGTGTAATTTTTTAAGAATTCTTCGTATAACTTCACACTCACGGAACGCTCCGCTGGTAAACCGTTTGCTTTAATAAATAATACATTTGCCATGTTATAAATTCCTCCAATATGTTTTGATTACTTTTACAGTGTATAATATTGCAATCTATACTTCAAGTAATATGCTTACAAAAAATTAGTTTGTTGTAAAAAGTAAGCTAAAACGTTTACCTGAACATTTTGGCGCAGTTTATGCTAAAATAAAGGGGAAGTGGGGGTGATTGCAGTGGAATTAAGGGAAATTAAAGAGTCAGAAATTGGGAAAGTGAAGGAATTGCGTGATTATGCGTTTCGCGTCCCTGCATCTGGTGGTGAGGATGATTTTAATTACTGGGTACAAAATGCGAGGCGTCTTGGTTTGTTCTATGGCGAGCATTTACTAGCGCAAGTTTTAACATATCCACTCAGCGTTTCGATTTTAGGAGAACGTTTTTCGATGGGGGGGATTGCTTATGTGGCAAGTTTCCCGGAATTTCGAAATGGCGGATTGATTACCCGCTTGATGACAGAATCATTGGTGAGAATGCGTGATGCTGGGCAATTAGTGTCTTATTTAAGTCCATTTTCGATTCCATTCTATAGAAGATTTGGATACGAAGTTTTCACAGAAAAAGTGGAGTTGGAAATTCCTAGCCATGCTCTGCCGGATATGGGAACTGTTCCTGGGCGTGTGATGAGACTTACTAGCAAAGATGGTACAGGGATTTCGGTCGTGCGGGAGCTCTACAATCGCTTGGCTTTAACGAAAAAAAAGCGGTATGATGATGCGTGACGATGCGTGGTGGTTGCGACTGGCGCGCCGTGGATATACGAAGGAAATTGCGGTTTACTGTGATATGAACGGTGTCACAATGGGTTACATGTTGTTCACGCTGGATGCTGAGGTATTCAAAGTGCACGAGATGGTTACGCTAAATTATGAAGCCGAAAAAGGATTGTGGCGTTTTATAGGGACGCATGGCATGATGGTAGATCGTGTTGTCGCCAAAAATGTAGGTTCGCTGCGTGATGTTTCACTTGCTTTTCCGTCACCGGATTTTCAGAAACGTGAGATTTTGGATTTTATGATGCGAATTGTGGATGTTGAGGCATTTTTAAGCAAATACAGATTTGAATGGACAGACAACGCGCTATATCTACAAGTGGAAGACGAGATTGCACCCTGGAATGAAGGCGTTTTTGAGATTCGAGGCAGTTTTGTGAAGCGAGTGGAGAGCACAAAGGAGCCTGTGCTGGCGATTACGATTCAAGCGCTGGGGCAGATGTTGATGGGCTTTGCGCGACCACGCGACCTTGTTCATTATGAAAAAGCGCAAGGTAGTGACATTACGGTTGAAGCTTGGGAAAAAGCGATTCCACATGTCCGGAGTGATTTTTATGACGCTTTCTAAGCAATGGAGAGAAAAAACTGGATTTTTTAAAAAAAAAATGCATTAGAATGTAACTTGTGATTGTTCAGGATAAAGCGTTTGACAAGTATTGGGACAAGCATCTGCATACTGGGGAAATACCCAAGTCCGGCTGAAGGGGACAGACTCGAAATCTGTTAGGCGGTTCCGGCCGCGCCGGGGTTCGAATCCCCGTTTCTCCGTTTTTAGGAAATGAAGGAAAGAGAGAAGGCACTGTAACGGTCGTTAGGTATGGTGTAAAGGAAGTTTGATAAGATTCTAAGACCATCCCAGTTTTTGGACATGGTCTTTTTCATCTCAAATATGATGAGATCAAGAGGAAGCTAATAAATGAGGATTGGAATGAAGCCACAAACAGAAGGGGAGATTGAAAATTCAAAAATATCTATGTGCTAGCGGTAAATTATAAGTGGGATTCCATAATTAGTAATGGTAAAAATTTTATTAAAAATTGAAGTATAAGACAGGATTCAGCGTCTAAAAAAACAGCAACCTCATGAAACTGGTTACTGTTTTTTTACGATTACTTACCTATTACTTCGATCACTTTTGTATCTAATACGTTTCCTTTTGCGTCTAATGCTTGGATGTTTACATTGTCATTGATAGATTTGATTTTGTCAAAAGCATAGAATTTGAATTCGCCGTCGGTGAATGTGCCACCTTTATATGTGGTTTCTCCTATGGTTACTTGTACGGATTTTACATCGCCTGTGTATGTTCCTGTGATGTTTTTATCTGTGCCCAATGTGAATGTGTTTATTTGTATTTTACCTTCGCTTGCTTTTACGGGTTCTATGAGTTTCACTGTTTTCGTATCAAGTACTTTACCTGCTTTATCGAAGGCTTGCATGGTGACTGTACTGTTGGCACTCGTGATTTTATCGAACGCATAGAACTTAAATTCACCATCTACAAAAGTACCACCTTTGTAGTTTACACCATCCACTGTGACAATGACATAGTGTACGTTATCTGTATACGTTCCTGTGATGTTTTTATCGCCTGGTACCAACATGTCGTTCACTGTAATGCTACCTTTTGTGATGACTGGTACGCTTGTGATAACGTTGAGAGTCTTCGTATCGAGTAGTCTGCCAACGGAATCGTAAGCATGAATTGTTACCGCGTCTGTTGCATTCTTGATTTTATCAAACGCGTAGAAGGTGAAGGTACCGTCAGCAACGGTTCCGCCTTTGTACACTTTATCGCCAACTGTTACGGTAATTCTCGCTACATCTTCGGTATACGTTCCTGTGATGTTTTTATCGGATGCCAAGTTGTACGTTGCTGGGGTAATTTTACCGGCTGTGACCAAGACAAATGCCACTTTTGTTCTTTCAAGTTCTTTGCCGTACTTATCGTAAGCAACGGCGAAGACGGTATCTGTTTTCTTGATGTTTTTATCGTTCGTATAGAAGGTGAAAGTACCATCTGTCTTGACTGCGCCACCTGTATATTCTTTGTCGTTCACAAGAAGAGAGATTTTCGCAACGCTACCTGTGAAGGTACCCGTGACATATTTGTCGCCACCGATAAGGAAGTCGGCTGGTGTGATGGTTCCGACTGTGCTTAAGCGCTCATTCAATAAGACTTGGGCACGATCTAGGTCTTTTTGTAGGTTGTTTTTACCGGCTGTATCTGTCACAGCATCGATAAGTTTTTGTGCGGCATCAATGGCTTCTTGATCCGTCGTATCTTTAATGGAATCACTAGCGGTGTCATTATTGGTGAATAGTTCTTTGACAGCGTCAGTAGCCACAGTTTGGCGTTCGTTTTCAGCTTGTATAGCTTCATTTTTGGCATCAAGAAGAGTTTGAGCGGCAGCGATGTATAGCTCTAATTCAGCTTTAACTGCTGGGTCTGTGACAGCGTCTACTAAATTTTTAGCAGCATCGATGGCTTCTTGATCCGTCGTATCTTTAATAGAATCACTAGTGGTGTCATTATTGGTAAATAGTTCTTTGACAGCGTCAGTAGCCGCAGTTTGGCGATTATTTTCGGCTTGTTGTTCGGCGTTAATAGTATCTAATTGTGCTTGTATGTCATTTAGTTTATCTTGAAGTTCGTTTTTTTGCGTGGAGTCAGGCAAGCTATCTATTAGAGATTTAGCGTTATCGATAGATGCTTGGCTTGTTTCCGGAAGGATTATACCTTGATCATCCATCAAATCTTTTACCGCGTTTTCTGCGTGGCGAGCATCCAGTTGTTTTTGAGCTTCATCTAATTGTTGTTGTAACTCGGCTCTTACGCTATCAGATATGACAGCATCCACTAAATCTTTTGCAACATCTATCGCGGATTGATTTGTATTGCTGTTTATAGCACCAAGAACTTCATTATCCATAAACAAGTTTGTAACAGCTTCACGCGCCTCTTGGTTAGCGGCTTCATCTATTTCTTTTACAGAATAATTACTCAATCCAGCAAAATGATAGCCTCCATTCGTGCTGAGGTTCATGTAGGACATTTCCGCAGAAATAACTGTTTTATCGGAAGTTGCTCTAAATTCAATAATTTCATCCTTACTTGTCAAGGTTTCAGCAGAGGTTCCAGCTAGGCTATATGAATTACTCTTGTATGTCACATTACTACCATATGTCGCCACTCTTGCATTCATTCCAATAAGACTGTCTTGTGGGCTTGTAGCAAAGGCGCCTAAATTATACAACTTCGTGTCATATTTAAACTGATACAACTTGCCAGGCTCCGTTTGAACTGTTGTTGCAATATACGTATAATTTTGCGCACTCTTTCCTAAGTCACGTGTTGAGAAACTAAACGGGTTTGATGCTGAAATAGCTGTATTTGAGTTGATATTTGTGCGTAGCCAACCGCTGTCATTCGTTAATGCCGGTGTTTTTCCGGGATCGGGCTCTGTGATTACACCTGATTCACTAATCTGATAATCTTTGAATTTGTTATCAACTGATGTGAGATTTTGGCTTATAAGATTTGCTCCGATTGGCGTATCAACGAAGCTTGCTGTTGGCTCAACGGCTATTGTGTTTGTATTCGCTTCAGCAGCTTCTGGTGATAATGTCTGAAAAGGTGTAACGAAGGTTGTTCCTACAATAGATGTTAATGCGAATGTAGTAAATATTTTTTTTGATGTTCAAATAAATAACCTCTTTCATATTTTTTGTTAAGAAACGTAGCTTATTAGTAGTATGTGGAATATACCGTGTTGCTTTAGTGCTATGAGGGGGACTCATATGGGAAAGTTTCTGTAGCGGGGAAAGCTAAAAAATGGCTGGGTATTCCGTATTTGAGGGCATAAGGATATGGCATTACCTGTCAGTTGGTATAATCACGGCGGGGATAATTTAGAAGGGCTATGAGCTACATACTTATTTTTAAGGATTTATTTGCCCTACGTCTTAGCTCTATGTTATCAAATTTTCTAGGAAAACTAGCATTTTCCAGTAAATTATTTGGTTGTGTCAATTTTTGAGACACTTTTTTCTCATATGATTGGACAGCCTAGTGATTGTAAGGGGAATTTTTAATTATGAAGGAATGGCATTCATTTGTTACACGGCGGGAATTCCTAAAACAAATAAAATAGAAGATTTTCCACCTGGTAGGGAGAAAACCTTCTGTATTTAATGGTAAATTTTCATCTTGCAGCTAAGATTCCATGAGAGGAGCATTTAAGAGGATTTTATTATTATTAATATTGCTGATGGAAAGTATCGGAAATATCTATTTCCCTTATTTGAAAAATATCTGTATACTACAAGTATAGTCAACTAAAGGTCGTGAGCAGTAATTCACGCAGCGCTATTTGTAGTGCATCTTCGGGAAATGCATTGTTCTGAATTTGAAAAAGCGGTCGTACAATCGGTGTTGGTGGATTTTGATAGGGTAAACCGTGGGTGCTTAAATTGGATAGCAGTGTTTTTCCGGTGCCTTGCTTTAATATACTTAAAATAGTTTCGTTGCTAGCTATCTCCATTTTTTGTGATGGAACGATGTTTTCTTGCTGAAAAAATTGATCGTTGTAGGCACGAATACCAGAACCTGCTTCACGTAACAGCCAAAGGTCACTTGTCATATTTCCAGCTAAAACAAGTGAGTCGTAGGCAAAAATCGTGCGTGTAATCATCGGTGCTACCATAGGAGATTCAACCAGCCCAACTTGGTATTCATGCGTTTCTACACGATTAAAAATAGCCGTTGAATTTGCTACGGCAACGATAAAATGATAGTTTGGAAATTGTTCTTGGAGTTTGGGGAGAATAAGTGGCAGTATATACACAGCAATTGTTTGTGAGGCGCCAATTTTATATGTTACTTGAGTGTTTCCTTGTAATTGTTGTATATCGTTTAAACTTGTTTCCCATAGTGAATCAAGTTGTTTGGCGCGAATATAGAGCAAGTCAGCACTTTCGGTTGGAATGATATGGTTGCGGCCATTGCGTATAAATAGTTTACTTCCGGTTGTTTCCTCTAATTTTTGAATATGTAGCGAGACAGTTGGTTGTGAAATAAAATTTTTTTCGGCAGCATGTGTAAAATTACGCTCTTCGTATACTGACATAAATGTTTGTAACCATTGAAACATAAGCGCTGGCCCCTTTTATACAATATTTCTTTTTATTATAACATGGATGTAGGAGATGGATAAAAAATGAGAATCAAATGGCAAGAAAAAGGATTTTGGATTGGTGTCATTGTGACGCTTGCTTGCTCGTTAGCAGGAAAATATTTAGCTCAACTTCCTGGTTTACAGCTCATCGGGGCGCTCGTTATTGCCTTGATATTAGGTATGCTTGTCCAAGCCAGCAGAGCAATCGTTGTCAGTGCGCAACCTGGGACGAGCTTTATATCCAATAAATTTTTGAGATTAGGGATTATTTTGTTAGGCTTTCGTTTAAATCTAAAAGCTTTGGCTGATTCAGGTGTGAAAACGATTATTTTCGCATGTGTTGTGGTTGCTTTTACCATCGTGACGGTTTATTTTCTTTGTAAATGGCTGAAAGTAGATAGTACACTGGGATTGCTAACAGCTTGTGGCTGTGGTATTTGTGGGGCAGCTGCAGTCATGGGTGTCTCACCACAGCTAAAAGCAAAGAATGATGATGCAGTGCTTGCTGTAGCGGTTGTTTGTATTTTAGGAACGGTATTTACATTGATTGAGGTTGCTCTTATGCCAGTATTAGGTATGACGCCTGTACAATTCGGTGTGATGACGGGTTCTTCTCTTCATGAGATTGCTCATTCGGTTGCGGCTGGGGGAGCAGGTGGGGTAGAAGCACTCGATGCGTCCATAATTATGAAATTATCTCGTGTATTGCTGTTAGCTCCGGTTGCTTTAATTGTAGGTATCATGGCACAGCGAAAAGCAAAGTCATCGACTGAAGAAAAAGCAAAATTACCAATTCCATGGTTTATGGCTGGATTTCTAATAACTAGCGCGATTGGTACGTATGTTGCTATGCCTGTTAGTCTGTTGAATGGATTTGTATCACTTGCGTATATTTGTCTGGGAATGGCCATGGCGGGACTTGGTATGAGTGTCAACTTTCAAGTTATCATTCGCCGCGGAGGTCGTGTCTTCTTGGCAGCTACGATTGGTTCGGTTGCATTACTTGGTTTATCCATTACGGTAAGCAAGCTGTTCTTTTAATATAACACTAGAGCAAAAGGTGTTGGGAATAACACCTAGATAAATCAGCAACAGCGTTTAGATGTTATCTTTTCTGACTTCCATAAAACGCCCTCGCTCTATTTGTATAAAACAAAATCGTCCACCCCAAAGTAAGTGGGGCGGACGATTTTGTTGTTTTTTCGATTCTTTAATGATTCTATTATTCAATAACGAATTGATTGTGATATAACTCGGAATAAAAGCCTTCTTCTTTGAGTAAGGATTCATGTGTTCCTTGTTCAATCACTTCTCCCTGATGTAGTACAACAATGTGATCGGCATCAAGAATTGTTTTTAAGCGATGGGCAATGACAAAACTAGTACGACCAGATATTACATTTTCCATTGCTTTTTGGATGCGACTCTCTGTTACGGTATCAACATTACTTGTCGCCTCATCTAGAATAAGTAAAGATGGGTTCGTAATAATTGTACGCGCGATACTAATCAATTGTTTTTGACCGACACTGAAAATGTTATTCTCGTCAGTGATTTCCGTTTCATAACCTTTTTCAAGTGTCATGATGAAGTCGTGAATATTGGCTTGTTTTGCTGCATCTGTAACTTCCGCATCCGTTGCCTCAGGTTTACCGAAGACAATATTGTCACGGATAGTGCCAGAGAAAAGAACAGAATCTTGAAGCACAATACCAACTTGTTTACGAAGCGAAGCAAGTTTGATATCACGAATATCGATATCATCAAAAAGAATCGCACCATTATCAACATTATAGAAACGGTTCAGCAAGTTCATAACAGTCGTTTTACCAGATCCAGTTGGACCAACAAGTGCGACCATTTTACCTTTTGCAACGTCAATCGAGACATTTTTAAGGACTGGTTTTTCAGGAGTATAGGCGAAGTCCACGTTTTGCAATTTCACGCTTTCATGAACGCCATCGATTGTTTTCAAATCTTTACGTTCAACTTCTTCTTCTTCGTCAAAAATTTCACTGACACGGCGAGCGCCAGTAATTGCTAATTGAAGCATGCTGTACTGAGATGAAATCTGTGTTAATGGCATGTAGAATTGTTGTGAATACTGTACAAACATAACGATTAAACCAAGTGCTGCGGCACGTTCGATGCTACCATCAAGCGCGAGGTAACCACCAAAGAAAATCACGACAGCTGTGTTGATTAAAGAAATACCTTGCATCATAGGGAAAAGTAAACCGGAGTAAACTTGACCTTTGAATGTAGCATCTTTAACAATATTGTTATGTTTTACAAAACCTTCAATTGTTTCTTCTTCTAAACCATTTGTAATAACGATCTTTTGACCAGAGATTTTCTCATCAATGTAACCATTTAGTTCACCGAGACGATCTTGTTGCATATCCACATATTTACGAGCTTTGCGGATAATTAATGCAGCAATGAAAATCGCAATTGGTGCCATTAGAAGCGTCACTGTAGCAAGCTTCGCGTTTTGTTGATACATCATGATAATAACACCAATCATGAGCGCTACATTGGACAAAACTTGTACGAGCGCTTGGTTTAGTGTGTTTGAGATGTTATCCAAGTCACTTGTAAAACGACTCAGCATTTCTCCATCTTTATGTCCGTCGAAGAAACGAATTGATAATTTTTCCATCTTGCGGAATAATCCGATACGCATCCGGTTCGTTGCGTTACCAGAAACACCGGCCATCAAGATTGTTTGGATAAATGTAGCTGCGGCAAGCAACAGATAAAATAAAATCAGCATCCAGATAATATGAACGAAATCTGTTTTATCATCTACCCCAGTTGTAAAGAGACGTTGCGCGTAGATAGCCAGTTCTTGAATAGCTTTTCCAATGTACTCAGGAGCTTTTACTTGTAAATAAGTAGCACCGATAATCGCGATAATAATAACGCTCAGTTGCCATTTATAAGCTTTTAAATAGTGCCAGAAAAAGCGGCAGATACGTTTAAATTCAGTCATTACGCGTCAACCTCCTTTCCCTTTTGTGTGTCATAGATTTCTCTGTAAACGTCACTTGTCTCGACTAATTCTTTATGTGTTCCAACGCCAACAAGTTCCCCAGCATCAAGAACGAGAATTTTGTCTGCATGAATAACAGATGAGATTTTTTGGGCAATAATGAATGTTGTTGTGTCGCCTAATTCATTGCTCAGCGCCTCTTTGACAAGCTTTTCACTGCGTGCATCTAAAGCACTTGTAGAGTCATCTAGAATCAGAATTTTTGGCTCGCCGATAATACCACGTGAGATGGAAAGGCGTTGTTTTTGACCACCAGAGAAGTTATTGCCACGTTCTACGATTGGTGCCTCATAAACATCAGCTTGACGTTCGATAAATTCCTTCGCCTGTGCAATACGTGTTGCTTTATCCATGTCCTCTGATGTTGCATCTTTTTTACCATGACGTAAGTTCTCAGCGATGGAGCCAGAGAAAAGAATCGCGCGTTGCAATACTAGCGAAACCGTATCACGTAACGTCTGCTTATTCACTTTCTTCAAGTCCGTTCCACCAATCAAAATTTCACCCTCGGTTGGGTCGTACAATCGTGGAATCAGTTGAGCTAAAGTCGATTTACCAGATCCTGTTGCACCAACGATTCCGACCATTTCCCCAGGCTTCGCTTCGAATGAGATGTTTTTTAGGGCTTTTGTTTCGTCCCCTTCATATTGGAAACTTACATCGCGGAACTCAACACTACCGACTAAATCTTGTTTTGGAGCATTTTCATCATACGTAATGTCAGGCTCTGTTTCTAAAACTTCGCCGATACGTTTTAGTGAAATCATCGCACGTGAGGCCATCATCATCATCATACCACCGATAATAATCGCCATCATAATTTGCATTAAGTAGTTCATGAAAGAAGCAATAGCTCCGATAACTTCGGGATTGTCTTTCACCAAATCACCAGCAAAGAAAATCGCTGCTACAACGGCCATATTTGAAACAAGCATAAACGCGGGAATCATAATGGAGAAAAGTTGTCCAACTACGATGGTGTGATGTGTTAACTTATCACTCGTCTTTGTAAAGCGTTCCAATTCGTTATCTTCTTGCACGAAGGATTTAACAACGCGCATTCCAGCTAAATTTTCCTTTGCAATCGCATTAACACGGTCAATAAAAGCTTGAATTTTGCCAAAATGTTTCCCCATACGTCCAAAAATCAAAAATACAATTAGGAAAACGAGCACAACGAGTACAATAATAATCCACCAAAGTTCTGGTAAGGTATACATCGCTAAAATAAAGCTCCCAATAAACATAATCGGAATTCGAGTAATGGATTGTAGGGACATCATCACTAAGTTTTGAACTTGCGTAATATCATTCGTTTGGCGAACAACTAGGTTTCCTGTAGAAAGTCTCTCGATATTGCTGAATGAGAATGTTTGAATTTTGCGGAAACTAGTTTCACGAATATCAGCTCCTACACCCTGTGCCACTTTTGCGGAGAGAATAGTGTTTAGGATACCTGCAATAAGTCCGACGAGCGCAATAACAATAAGTAAAATACCAATTCGCGTGATTTCGTCCATCTTATCGTTAATAATTGCTTCCAGTACTTGTTGTAATAATTTCGGCTGCCATAATTGTGAGATAACCATGACGACGATAAACAGAGTGGAGAGCGTGGTTTGAAGCTTGTATTTCTTCAAATGTTGAAATAAAACTTTCATTATATACCTCCTTGTATATGTGTTAAATACCAGCACGAACATATATTCTAAACTAATTTACCTTAATATGCAAGGAGAAAATGAAACTTTCTATTAGTAAATATGACTATTCATGAAATATTCACAAATTGTAAGAAAATATAAGTGGCTCTAAAGGTTGGAGCATAAGGGTTTGGAGAATTTGGATACAAAAAAGATCAACTAGTGGATAAAATAGCTTGCTATGAAATGGCTTTCATTATATATACTAAAAAATAGGAATATCGACATATGAAATAGAATATGGGATAATCTTTTTTAAGATATAAAATACATATTCGGTTTTGATTATTGAGGGAGGAAATGGGATAGATGAATATTTTGATAGCGCTTATACCAGCTTTGTTATGGGGGTTTATGCCGTTAGTTATTACAAAAATTGGTGGAACTACAAGACAACAAACAATGGGGATTACTTTTGGTGCGCTTGTATTTGCCTGTATTGCATTTTTATTCACAGATCCGGTTTATACTCTGAAAACGGTGTTGATTAGCTTTGCCACAGGGTGTTTGTGGAGCGTTGGACAGATGTTTCAATTGAAGTCGTTTAAGCTAATCGGTGTTTCAAAGGCGATGCCAATCTCTACTGGAATGCAGCTTGTTGGGACAACACTGTGTGGGGTTTTACTATTTCATGAATGGGATACACTGTTTCGAATCGTATTCGGGTTTATTGCGTTAGCACTAATTATTGTAGGTATTTTTATGACATCTTATGCGGAAAAAGAAGAAGCCGGGCAGGCGATGCTGAATCGAGGATTGCTTGCACTGACCATTTCGTCAGCTGGTTACATTAGCTATGTTGTGATTATTCAAGGTTTTGCAATTAATGGATGGGATGCGATTTTGCCACAAGCGATTGGTATGGTGGTTGCGGCGTTCATTATGACGGCGCAAAGCAAGGATGATAAGGAAAGTCGCTTCATTAAAAAAAACAGCGTGGCTCGTGATTCCTGGTATGATTTGGGCACTGGGAAATGTGGCGATGCTTTACGCGAACAGTATTGTCGGGGTTGCGACTGGGTTCTCTTTATCGCAGCTTGGTGTTGTTATTTCCACGCTTGGCGCAATTTTACTATTAGATGAACGCAAAACGCGCAAAGAAATTATCTTTGTTGTTAGTGGTGTGGTTTTTGTTGTTATTGGTGGGGTGCTGATTGGCGTGACAAAAGCTTAAGAGATTCTCATTTTTTTCTGCGTTTCGATATTTTTTGACATTATTCCTTTTTTCTGCGTTTTGTATAGTATTCTTAGGTCTGTAAGGGACACAAATAAAAACGAGAGAAGGAATTGATAATATGAAATTAACGAAATTCGTAGTCGTAGGTATGGTAACTGTTGCAACGTTCGTCGGAACGGGTACAGGAACAATCGCTTCCGCAGCAGATGGCGGGACATTAGGCTCTAAAGCAGACGTCAGCTTTATACCTAATGATACAATTACTAATCCGGTTGACCCAACTGATCCAGGAAATCCTGAAGTAGTCGTGCCAGTTGATCCAGATCATCCAGCAGGTACAGCGGGTCCTTTAAGTATTGATTACATCTCGAACATTCATTTTGGTGAGCAAAAAATTTCTGGTAATAATGAAGTCTACTCAGCTAAACTGGACCAAATTAAAGTTGGTGCAGCTGAAACAGTTAAAGATATTCCAAACTATATTCAAATTACAGATAACCGTGGTTCCAATGCAGGTTGGCATTTAACAGTAAAACAAGATGGTCAATTTGTAAATGGTACGTCTGAATTAGTAGGTGCGGTATTAAGCTTTGAGAACCCAACATTAAATTCTGCATCTGAAAGTGACGCGCCAACAGCGTCAGGATTTACTCTTGATCCAGCAGGAACGTCATCAGATGTTATGAGCGCAGAAGAAGACCAAGGTATGGGAACATGGGTTGACATGTTTGGAGCAGATGCAACAGAAGCCGCAGATAGCATTAAGCTTAGTGTACCAGGTAAAACTTCGAAAATTCCAGGTAAGTATGAAGCAACGCTAACATGGGAATTAACAGATACACCTGCATAATTGAATAAATAATACGCCGATTTATATAAAGCGTAGTTTTGAGGATGGGACAAAAGTTGATTAGTATCAACGGATGTTCCATCCTTTTTTGTATATAGAAAAAAGAAAAAATACGTATCAAAAATCTGAATTTAGATTTTTGATACGTATTTTTCTAGGTCAAAGAACCTTTTGCCTCAGACTCAGCATGTCGACAAAAGCTCATTTTCATCGTTAAAAACTAAGTATTTGTCGACACGCTGAAGTTTGATAGGAAATCACGTAAAGTGATTTTTCTATAGTCTGGAAGGGGGGACAAAAAATAGTTCTAACCAAAAATAAGCAAGATATCACGACTCCCTTTTTCGGGTAAGACGTAAATCTTGCTTGGCACAAATCGAGCGCTTATCGCCGATTTATTTGGTTTATGGACCAGCCCCATTTTTTCGTGCTGGGAGTTGATGATGACTTGGTTAGTCTAGTTAGGAAAAGCATCATTTTTTCTTTTCAAAAATATATTAAGTTGTTCATAATCTTTTTTTGCAGGTGGCATATTCCAAACAAGTATATCGGAAGTAATGCCTGTTTCTTCATAAAAAGGGAAGTCGCTAATAATCAAATCGATGTGTTGCATGTGCTCGTGTGAATGTAGCTCATCACAAATAATAATTTGTTCGTCTGAATAACGCTTACGTAACTCGGTACGCAAATATTCCTCCCAAAAATAGCCGTTCTCAGATACGATTTTGACATGGAGTATCCGATACTGCTGTTCTTGTTGAATCACAGTATTGTAGAAATCAGTCAAGTAATGAATCATCATCGCCTTATTAGAACGTATATAATGATGATTTGGGTTGGTTTCGTAGGTGTTTAACACTGATCTTATTTTTTTACTAAGTTCGTGTTTATCTGGTGCTACATGGGCATATGGGACTTCCGGCAAGATATTCATCTTATCAATAAAGAGGAACCGTGTTAGAAAATCAATAGTTTCAGCCGCAATATGCGTACTATTATGAATCTGATAATCTTCTAAAATCTTGACCAAATCATTTGCTAGTTCATATTTATGCGGGTTAACTATCTGACTATGTTTCACACGTATGCTAGCTTGTCCCTCATCTACATAGGAAAATTTCGTCCAAAAGCACATCAATACATTGATATAGCACTCATGTTTTGGCAACGGAAAACCGATGATATTATCTAAAATGGAGTAATCGACTGGATGGAATTCGCGTTGTGCCTCGGCAATACTTTTCCAGGAATTTAGATCTTCTACAGACATCTTATAGTGATAACCTTGCTTCAAACGTTCCAAACAAACAGCAATTGCAATCGCATAATTAATCCGCGCTGGTAGAGAAAAATAAATACCAAAACAACGCTCAACAGTCTTGATAAATTCGTTTACCTGCAAATATGGAATTTCTGGAAATGGCCATTTCGTATAAGGATAAGAGCGACTATAGATCTGGAAATAATAAAAACGTAGTCGAATTTCCGATCCCTTAATATCAAGAGGCGTAGTCTCTAGAACAAGACGACTTTCTGCAAGGTACGTATCAATTTGACGCATACGGCGATACATCGTTGGTAAGCTACTGAAATTATCCTCTGCCCAATCTGATAAATTTTGACGCTTTCCTGAAAAAATATCTTTAGAAATCAAATACATATACGAATTGCTTACAGCCATAGCATATAAATAGGAGAAATTAACTTGCTCTCCAACGTCTAATAAAACATGATACTCATCTTCATGGACATAAGCAATAGCTGGATCAAAAATTTCCTGCAAGCCCTTAATATCGGTCTCAAGGGTTTTAATGGAACAATGGAGCAAACCAGCGAGCTCCTTTTTCGTATAATCCTGCTCCGCCGTAAACAAAATATGCAATAATCTTAGTTTCCGGTATTCTGACGCGATGACGAGGTTTTTCATAACTAAACACGCTCCTAAAGCACGACTTTCTAATATGCTCAATATAGCACCATAATTTATATTTGTCATTTTATTTAATCAAGTGCGTCAAAAATTTCTTGATTTAAGAAGTTTTTGATAATAATCCCAGTTTCGCTTTTTTTTTGTAGTATTCTTATAACTGTAAGAGGTACCGAGAACGAAACGCATCAAGAAACAGAGCGGTTCAAGCGACAGGTACTTAGCAGAAATTCTTCTTCTGGTCATCCCCCGACCAATCCACTGCATCGTGCAGTATGAAAGAAACACTTCAAAAACCCTCAAAAAAATCTTCATACAATCAATCAATCAATTTCTATAATGAATTAATAATCTAATATTAACTGTAATAAGAGGTATTTTTAGATTAAAAGAATGGAATACACATATTTAAAGGAGGTGAGGCCAGCCAAGGTTGCACAGCATCCAGAATGAAATGTCAGTGATGTATGGCAATTCAAACAACAAGCAAGATAAGTTACATCAAAAGTGTGATAAATCTGCAAATTTAGAGTATAGTAAGCAAAAATCGCCTAAAATAAGTGAAAATTTGTTACCAAAAAAAACAATTTTATTAGTCTTACAAAGTAGTTAAAACAAAGCGAATTAAGATAAAAGAAGAGAAATATACGAAATAAACGTTTGAAAATAATTATTTTACACTAGACTATTAGGAATTGAAAACCGCACTACAGTAAAAGAATATGACGCAAAACCCCAAAAAATAAGTTATTTCCACGATTTCATTAATTAAAAACCAAAATAATCAAAATAATCTAACTCTAATTTCGCTAGATTTAACAAAGATTTCACCCAAGTATAACAAAAGTAAAATTATTTACAAATTGAAATGGATATATCGTCCAACTACATTTCTTTTTAGAAGAAATTGGCGATTTACAGAAAAAACATCGCCCAGTTGCTCTAAAATCTTATGATATAATTCATACAGCAAGAGTGAAGTAATTCGTTTTACTTCGAGCAAAGACTGCAGGGGTGTATTCCAAAGCATAAACCGAACACTAATCAGAGGATTTCATATTTTTAATAAATATGAATGAGGATACAGTTTCTGTCACAACTTAGGGGGTGTTTATTATGTGAGGGCAACACGTTTCACGCAGGATAGCAAATAGACAAATAGACAGTTTAAGGAAGAAGGAGAAAAATAAACATGAAATTTGAAGAAAAGGGACCAATTAACGTTTTATCTAAGACGTCGGTCAAAAAAGCTGCCAAATCACTTTTAGTAGCTACAGTTATTGCAAGCCAAGTATTTACAGTATTACCAACAGGATCATTTGCAGCAGAAGCAACTGGTCAAGAGTCAACAACACCAACATTGCCAACTGCTGATCAAGCAGCAAGCAGAATTGCAATCGAGCCAATGTCATTAGCTCTAGACAACGGTGTAACAGAGAAACGTGCACAAGTTTCTACTTTTGCTGAGTTTAAAGCAGCAGCAGAATCCACAACAATCAATGTTATCGAAATTACTGGTAACTTCCAATTCACAAGCAACGTATCAATCAACAGCAACATCCGCATTGAAGGTAACGGCTATGCAGTAACTGCTGGTAGCTACCAAATGATTATGCGTTCTACATCAATCGTTGATGTACAAGACTTAAGCATTACTAACGTTGGAACTAAAGGTGTGTTCACTGGTTATAATTCAACAGCTGCCCCTACAGTTAACTTAACAAACAATGTACAAGTATTCGGTATGATTATGGGTGGAACTGGTAAGCTCTCTCTTTCTATTGGGGGAACAAACAATAAAATCGTCAGCCCAGACCAATATGGTATGGACGTAGATGATCTAATTATTGAAGACAATACACGTATCGAAGAACTATCAGCATTGAATACAGCGGTTAAAGTTCGTTCAGCAGGTGCAGTAAGTATCGGTGATAATGCTTATATCAACATGAACTCAAGCAAAGGTTATGCATTTGACGTGTCAACTAGTGCTCTTGTTATTGGTGAAAACACTGTATTAAAATCCGCATCAAAATACGGAACTGTAAGAGCCGCAACATTAGTCGTTAAAAATGGCGCTGACTTAACACTTGCATCTGGTGATGTTGGTTACGGTATCTACGTAACTGGAAATATCACAATTGGCGATGATGTAAAACTTAAAGCAACAGGTACAGGTACAGCTGTTTACGCATACAATACAGGAGCATCAATCGTCGTAGGTAAAAATGCTAATGTTGATATTGTTAGTGACAATGGACATGGTTTTTACGGAAATGCGTCTATCACATTCGGTGATGGTTCATCTCTAAAACTAAGAACACAATATAAAGGTATCTATTCAGCTGGAGCAGCACCAATCCGCTTCGGTACAGTATCTAACCAACCAAAAGCAGCAGCTGATCGTGTAAAAATCGATATCGATTCCGGTATTGACTACGGTATTTACTCTGCCGGTGGTCCAGTTATTTTTGGTGATGACACAGAAGTTAATGTAAAAGCAAAAGCTGGTTCCATTTATGCAGGCGGAAACTCACGCGTCAACTTTGGTTCAAACACTAAAACTACAATTTCATCATCAGCTGGTACAGGTGTTAACGCTGGCGGAGTAGTATTCGGTGATGATTCAACGGTTAGTATCAATGCTTATACTGATGGCATTAATACAACAGATACAAGCGGTGAAGGTTTATCTACAGGTAAAAACGTAAGCATGAACATCACAGCTAACAACCACGACGGTATCTACACATACAAAAATACAACTTTCGGAGAAAACAACACAGTTGTTATTAAAGCATTGAACAGCCATGCCATCCACTCATTATATGGATCAGCAATTAATATCGGTGCTAACTCAAGCTTTGATTTATCTGGAACAGACGGTGTCAGACAAGAAGCTACTGCAGCATCAGCGCTTAACGTAGGAACAAACTCAACACTTAAAATTGCAGCAGCAGACTATGGTATTTACACTTCTGGTTCAGTAACATTTGCTACAGGATCAAAAGCTAATATCCGTGCTGCTTCCAAATCAGCAAAACCAGCAGTAAAAGCAAATGGTGTTGTAACATTCCAAAAAGACACTATGGCTTATGTAGAATCACTTTATCCATCAACAACAACATCTGTATTTGACTTAAGTGGCGCAGCAAACTCTAAGTTAGTGTTAAATAGCCCTAAATTTATTGATTTCCGCCAAAACAACAATAATGCAACAACTAAAACTGGTCATATCGTTAAAGGTTACGGTACGGCAACAGTTGCAAACCAATCACGCGTAGAAATCAACAATGTAACAAACCTAATGGCGTGGAACCACGGAACTGACTGGTCTAAAGCTTCAAACAGCGCATGGACTAATGTTGATTCTGGCCGTGTTACACTATCAAACAAAAACGGTGCAGCTACAACAAGTTATTATGGTGGACTAGTATCAGGTACAGGACTTGACGGATTCAGCTTATTCGACTACACGCGTCTTTCAACGGAAGGTTCAAGTGCAATCGATCGTCCAGTCGTTAACCCAATCTATGTTGGTGCAAAAACAGTAACAGGCACAGGTACTTCAGGAAATGATGTTATTGTTACATTCCCTAATGGAACAACAGCAAAAGCAACAGTTGGCCAAGATGGAAAATGGACAGTAGACGTACCAGCAGGCGTTAACCTTGCTAAAAATCAATCTGTTGTCAGCTACCAAACAAATGGTGTAAACGACAGTGCAAACGTAACAACGAAAGTACAACAAGATTTATCAGTACCAGGAACTCCAGATGTTGATGGTGTCAAAGAAGGCGACACGGTTCTTAAAGGTAAAGGTGAACCAAACAAAGAAATTACAGTAACACTCCCAGATGGTTCAAAAGTAACTGGTAATACAGACGCTAATGGCGATTTCGCTATCAATATCCCAGCACAAAAAGAAGATGCTGTGCTTCAAGTAACACAAAAAGGTGATAACGGTCTGGATAGCCCAGCAGTAGAAGTTATCGTAGCATCAAATCAAAAACCAGTTATCACAGCTGATGATCAAACATTCCGCGTGGGAGATACATTTAGCCCATTAGCAGGTGTAACAGCAACAGATAAAGAAGATGGCAACTTAACAGCAGACGTAACAGTTAAGAGCAGCAATGTAGATATGACTAAAGTAGGTAACTACACAGTCGTTTATACAGTAACAGATAAAGATGGTAATACAACAGAAAAAAACTATTACAATTAAAGTTATCGCAGCAACAGCAGGAACAATCACAGCAGGTGACTTCACAATTGGTACAGACAACTATGTTAAAGGTATTTACACAGGCGATGTTGCCAAAATGTACTTGGAAGTTAATGGAGTTAAGTTAACAACCATTTCGGCAACTGGTAGCCCTTACCAATACTATGCTAACGGTAGTATTACTAAAGCAACGGATCAAGTATTTATTGTAGCACTTGATGCGAATGGTAAAGAATTACAAAAAACATCAGTGAAAGTAAATGCAAAAGTAACAGCAGGAACAATCACAGCTGAAGATTACACTGTTGGAACTAACTATGTTAAAGGTACTTTAACAGGAGATGTAGTAAAAGCAGCTCTAGAAGTTAATGGCGTTGTAAAACAAGCTATTGATGTATCTAACCCATACCAATACTATGCAAAAGACAAAGTTTTAAACGCTACAGATGCTGTTTACATCATTGGCTATGATGCATCAGGTAAAGTATTACAACGTACGAAAGTAAATGTAAAGTCATCTGTAGTTACAAAAGGCACAATTACACCAGCTAACTATGTACTTGGGACAGATACGTATGTAAAAGGAACATTCACAGGTGATGTAGCGAAAGTGAGCATCACAGTGAATGGAGTAGTTAAACAAACAATCAACACACCAACTTCACCGTTCCAATACTATGCGAAAGACAAAATCTTGAATCTTACAGACATTGTAACAGTAACTGCATATGATTCAACAGGTAAAGTACTAGATACAAAACCAGTAACAATCACAGCAAACAACGGTCAACCAGGAACAATCACAGCAAACAGCTTCAAGCTAGGTAAAGACAGCTATGTAACAGGAACAAGAACTGGTGATGTTCAGAAAGTAGAACTAGTAGTTAACGGTGTTGTACAGCAACGTATTGATGTAACTGCTCAACCTGCTGGAACATATCAATACTATGCAAAAGGTAAAATACTAAATTCTACAGATGTAGTTACAATGAATGCTTACAATTCAGCAGGCGTTTTAGTAAATACAAAAGTAGTGTCAATAAGCACATCAACTGGTACTGTAACTGCTAATACTTTTGTAGTTGGAAAAGACGGTTATGTAACAGGTAAACTAACTGGCGATGTAACTAAAATTGCTCTTAGAGTGAATGGTGTATTAAAATCAGCTGTTCCAAAAACAGCAGGAGACTATGAATATTACGCTAAAGATAAAATTTCTTCTGTAACAGATGTAGTAGAAGTTATCGCATATGATGCCACTGGTGCAGTTCTTAACACAACAACTGTCAGCTTAACACAACAAACTGCTCCTGTAACAAAAGGAACTGTAACACCACAAGCTTTCAAAATCGGTACAAACTCTTATGTTGACGGAACGTACACTGGTGATGTAGCCAAAGTAGAGCTAGAAGTAAATGGAACTAAATACGGCCAAATCCCAGCTAACGGAAATGTTATCCATTATTACGCAGCAGGTTTAATCACAGATGGAACAGATGACGTAAAAGTAAATGTATATGATACAACAGGTAAACTACTAGACAGCAAACCAGTAACAATCAACGTAGCAACAGGTACAGTTAATGCTAGCCCAGTAAAAGTTGGGGATAGCTATCTGTACGGTACAGCTACAGGAGATGTGTACAAAGTGGTATTGAGTGTAAACGGCGTATTAAAGACTAGCCCAGCATTTGTGAACGCAGCGGACGGAACATATAAATACTTCATCAGAGACCTTAACTTACAACCAACAGACGTTGTAGAAGTAATCGGACAAGATAGTCGCGGCGGACAAATCAATACAAACACAGTAACAATCACACAATAAGATAACAGAAGCACTAAAAAGTGTAACAAAGCATAAGGGGAATAGAATTATTCCCCTTTAGTTATTAAATGAATGAGGTGTACTAAAACAAATGAAAAAAGTTCTAATCGCAGGAGTCACAGCCCTAACACTCGTATTTGTAGGCGCATGTGGGAATACAGCAGACAATCAAGACAAAGAAACAAAAACAGAAGAAACAGCAAAACAAACATTCAAAACAAAAACAGTCAACAATATCGATATGAAAATCGGTGACATCAAAACCACAGAAAGCACGAAAAAAGGCAAAAATATGGTCAGCATCGCGATGTCCTTCTTAAATAATGATAGCGCACCAGTAGGCGTTGGCGCTGGGGATTTCAAAATTAAATCCGGTGACAAAACATATGACGTTTTCCCACAAGGTAATAACTTTGGTGATGAGTTCAAACCAAATGAAAAACTAGCAGGAAAAGCATACTTCGAACTACCGACAAGTGTCAAAAAAGGCACACTCGTCTATGCACCAATGGATAAAGAAAAAGCAAGCTGGTCTATCACGATTCCAGAAGCGAAGTAAAAAATTAAAAACCAAACCAGAAAGGGTTGTCATAAATTGAAATTAGTTGTTATGGGATTAGGTTATATTGGACTTCCAACCGCAATCATGTTCGCCAATCACAATCAAGATGTACTAGGAATTGATGTGAACGAGAAAGTGATTAAAGAATTGAATACAGGTAAAATCCACATCGAAGAACCAGGATTGCAAGCGGAACTTGATAGAGCCATCCAAAATAATAAATTTAAGGCAGGTTTGGTTGTAGAGCCGGCAGATGCATTTATCGTATCTGTTCCTACACCAAACAAAAATGACGCCTTGAAATCATGTGATCTAAGCTACGTTTTATCCGCAGTAACCAATATTTTACCGGTTCTCCAAAAAGGAAATACCATCATTATTGAATCTACTATCGCTCCCCGCTCGACCGAAGATCACATTTTACCACTCGTTGAAAGTACAGGCCTCATCGTAGGGAAGGACGTCTTCCTAGTTCATTGCCCCGAGCGCGTGCTACCAGGCCAAATCATTCACGAATTAATCTACAACAACCGCATCATTGGTGGTGTAACACCGGCATGTACCGAAGCTGGAAAGAAAATCTACAGTGTCTTTGTGAAAGGCGAATTGATTGAATCCGCAGCATCGACAGCTGAAATGTCTAAACTAATGGAAAACACATACCGTGACGTCAATATCGCACTAGCAAATGAACTCGTACACATCTCAGCTAAGCTTGGTATCAACGCATTGGATGTTATCAGCATGGCGAACAAACACCCACGTGTCAACTTACACCAACCAGGTCCTGGTGTTGGCGGACATTGTTTGGCAGTTGATCCTTACTTCATCGCAGCAGCAGCACCGGCTGAATCACACTTAATTCAACGTTCAAGACACATCAACTCAACGATGCCAAACTTCATTGTCGAAAACACCATAGCATTAATGAACAAAATACAAGGTAAGAAAATTGCAGTTTTTGGGCTCACGTATAAAGGTGACATCGATGACATCCGCGAAAGCCCAGCCTTAGAAATTTATCACGAATTAGAAGCGATGGGACAATATGATGTTGTTGCATACGATCCTCATGTCCAGGCAGGTTTTGTAGAAAGTGACATGGCCGTTGCAACAGCAGACGCAGATTTAGTATTGGTACTCGTTGACCATTCTGAGTTTCGCGATATTACACCTCAAAGCTTGACAAACATGCGCGAAGTAGCTGTTCTAGATACGAAAAATATCGCGACACAATGTGCCGGTATGGAGAAATATTTCAATCTTGGAACCCTTTCGAAAATTGGTGAATTAAAAGAAGTTAGTGTTACTGTATAAACAACAATTCGCTAAAAGCATGTGATCAAAATTAGAAATGTGGATGATGAATGAAAAAGATACTTTTAATATCGCAAAATTTCTATCCTGAAATCGGAAGTGCCGCGAATCGGATGAAGCAACTATTTCGGTTGCTTGGCAGGAAATATGACACAACGTTGTACACAACGGAACCACAATATCCGAATCGCGACATTTACGAGCAGGAAAAATTTTGGGACGCAGAGCTGAACGAAGAAAAGATTGCTCGCGTGAAAACACGGACGAGCAAATACGAAACGAAGATGATCTTTCGCTTCTTCCTCTATCTGGAAACACTATGCCGCTTTATTTTGAAAATTTTAAGAGCTAAAGAATCTTTTGATGTTGTTTATGTATCGAGTCCACCTATTTCAATTGCGCTCGCAGGGTTAATAGCGAAACGAAAATTTAAAGCCAAACTGATTGTCGATATTCGCGACTTATGGCCAGAATCGCTTAAAGGAGTAGGGAAATTCAATTCACCAATTGTTCTCTGGATTGCTTATAGATTTGAAAAACGAATTTATAAGCAGGCCGATCAGATTATCGTAAATAGTGAACGATTTGTAGACTATATCGCCAGTAAAGGCATTGATCCAAAGAAGATTACCTTTGTACCGAACGCCCTGACACCGGAAGAATTGGAGTTAGGAAGCTTGAAAAGACCGATTATTAATGAGCCTATTACGGTTATCTATACTGGAAACATCGGTCTAGCACAAGAGTTAGCAAGTTTTATCCGTATGGCGGCCCATTTTGAAAAGGACTCAGCAGTTCAGTTCAAAATGATTGGTTATGGCGCCAATTATCAAAAACTGATTGACTCGGTAAAAGAGCAAGAGTTAGCAAACATCATTGTGAACCCACCAGATACACGAAGTAATGTATTGAGAAAACTTGCAGCGGCAGATGTTGCATTTGTGAGTCTTGTACCACACCCTGTCTTTGAGACGGTGATTCCAGGCAAGATTGTAGATTATATGGGTATTGGGTTGCCGATTATTGGTATGGTTTCCGGTTATTCTAGAGAGATTATCCATGCCTCTAATACAGGATTTATTTATGAGCATGATGCAGAACAAGAAATGTACTGCGGTTTAGCTCACTTGATTAAAAATCATGAACTTCGCGGTAAGCTGCGACAAAACGGTTTACAATACGCAAAAGCAAATTACAACTGGCAAGAAAATTTTAAACGGATTGAAAAACTGATATCCGAGTTTGAATGAGGTAGAAAGTATGTCAAAAAAAAAATCGCTGTATTCGTCTGGAACTATTTCACAAATGATGCTCGGGTGCTGCGCGAATGCACCGCTTTACAAGAAGCGGGGTATCACGTTGACTTAATTGCAATCCATGATGCCAAACAGCCAGAGCTTCCTCTACAAGAATCCCCTATTGAAAATTTCACAATATATCGTGTGCAGAATAGTTATCCGGATTTTCTAACACCACTTATAAACACGATGCGCTTCATTAAAAGAAGCAAACTAAGCCTAGCAATACTAGGCTGTATCTTTCTATTATTACTTCTGTTTTCCCCCCTCCCAACACTCATCGGTAGTCTGATAGTAGCTATTTTCTTCCACAGAAAGGTGCAGACACTTGTCCGACGTAGCCTGATTTTTACAAGAATGGTGCGCCAAGGACTTGCTAAACGCTACGACATTTATCATGCTAATGACTTGAATACGTTGCCGCAAGCCACTATTTGCGCCAAGGTTTTTCGCAAAAAAAAAGCTTGTCTATGACTCTCACGAAGTACAGACGAGTAGAACAGGTTACAACAATCCGATGTACGGTATCAGCGAGAAATTCCTGCTTCGCTTCACAGATATTTGTATCCATGAAAATGATACGCGGGCAGCTTATATAGAAGATAGATATCATTTCTATCCAAAAGTAGTCCATAATTATCCAAATAAAGTATATCCGGAAGAAGCAACAGGTATCGATATACATCAATTGCTGGATATTCCCCCACTAGAACCGATTCTACTCTATCAAGGCGGTGTTCAAACGGGACGCGGATTGGATAAACTCATTGAAGCAACAGCACTTTTTGATCGCGGTATTGTCGTCATTATCGGCGATGGCAGGATTAAAGCTGACTTACAGCAACGTGTCATGGACGCGAATTTGGAAGAGAGAATCAAGTTTTTACCAAAAGTACCATTGCAAGATTTATTGGCGTACACGAAGAATGCTTATCTAGGTTTTCAAATTTTAAATAATGTGTGTTTTAATCATTACTCGGCATCATCGAATAAGTTGTTTGAATATGTAATGAGCGGTGTGCCGGTGATTGGTAGTAATTTTCCGGAAATACGGAAAATTGTGCAAGGGGAGCAAGTGGGGATTGTTGTGGATTCGCATGATCCAGTATCCGTTGCAGCAGGTGTGAATACGTTACTGGCCGATGCAGAACTTCATGAAAAAATGCGCCAGAACTGCTTTCTGGCACGTGAAAAATATAATTGGGACAAAGAAAAAGTGATTTTTCTAGAAATTTATAAGGAATTAGAGGATGGACATGACAAAGAATAAAGCCCTGTTGAAACTAAGCGACAATGTGAAACTAAATATGATGAACAATGCAGTCACAGCGGAGATGGTACAGACAAAAGACTACTATCAAAAAGACGTCTTAGAGGCATTTGCGGCATTTATTCCAGAGAAAGCCGTCATCTATGTCTTAGACAGCCGATTGGTGAGTCATGCGATTTACTTTGCGAAGTATCGCGATGCAAGCAAGGTGTATCTTTTTGAGGCGAATAAAGAGCGATGGAAAGAAATACGGAACGATATCGTGCGAAACAAGTTACCACAGATGGTCTGTGTGCGCCCGGATTGGGCGAAACAGCGCTTTACCGTTTCAGAAAAAGGGAAAGTAATGCCAGCCGATATGATAGCCCCACACATGATTCATGCGACAGCTCGCGTGCTAGAGTCTCATTCTCTAGCATGGCTGATGAAGCAATTGGAACAAGTTAAACCGATGCTTTGGCTGGAAACAGATGGTGCGAATTTTGCAGATATTGCGTCTCTTTTGGAAAAAATGAACTATCAAGTAAGAAAGCAAGTCGGGAATTATGCGCTTTATACGTTCCAAGAGAGCATAGAAGAAGACCACGCGTTAGAAGAAAAAATCTTAGAGCGGCTAGAGACCTATAAACGTCAGATTGATCGGATGAAAGCAGACTACGAAGCACAGGTGGCGCGCATCCAAACACAAAAAGAAAAAGAAATACAAGCAGTAGAAGAGAAATATCGCACCATCGAAGAAACATGGGTGGAGCAAGGGAAGAAACAAACCGAAACGGTGAGACAACACCAACGAGATGTAAATGAGGCGAAACAGCTAGTACAACAAATATCAGATGCCTTGAATGCTGAAAGAGCAGTAAATAACGACCTTAATAAACATATTTTCAGTTTACTGGAAGATGAAAAGCCGGTACTGATAACTATGAAAAAGCGAGATGCGCAACAGGTCAAAGAAATTAACAATTTGAAGAAAGAAAATGCAACATTAACTAGAAAATTAAGCCAAATGACAGAAAAGTACAACCGCTTGAACAGTACGAAAGTGATTCGAATGATGAGAAAGTACTGGAAGATAAAAAATAAAGCCAAAGATTGAGGAATGAAACGTGAAAAAGATTGAGAATTTATATCATGAAATCGAGTATTTACAAAAGAAAATTTTAAGCAATATTCAGCCTGAAGTGATTGCTTCGAAGGATTTCACAAACGCAGCTAATTGGCACAGTTCCAACGATGATCTTACATTCGAGCAACACGGTGATACAGTCATGGCTACCAATAACAGTGATAAATATATTTACTTTTCTTACTTGGAGACGAACTTGTTATTCAGTCGTTATCCGATGCATATTATCGAAACGGTTCCAGGAGAAAAGTTTGACTTTCAGATAGACATTCATATGAATGGAAAGCAAGAATGTAAAATAGCGATAATTGAATATGGAAACAAGAAGCAGATGAAGTCAACATTGTTTGATCCAAACAAGCAAAACCACTTAAAAGTTGGGCAGGAGACGACACGTTTGCGTATCGCATTACGAGTTCCTAGCAAAACAGCAATTGAGATTATGGGATGCGAATTTATTCGGACATTCGATGCGGCAAAAGCTACGAAAAAATCAGGGGAAACCGTGGTAGAAACACGGGCGGGCTTGAAGAGTATTACGAAAACAACAGATTTGCGTGTCGCATGTATTTTTGATGAATTTACGCGAACGTGTTATGAAAAAGAAGTGAATCTGATTACGTTTACTCCTGATAATTGGCAAGAGGTGCTAGAGCGCGAACAACCACACATGTTGATGGTAGAGTCGGCATGGCACGGGAATCATAAGGCGTGGGAGTATAAGATTGGGCGCTATGCAAATCAAGATCGAAGCGCATTGTTAGGACTTCTTGAATGGTGTAAGCAAAATGATGTACCGACTATCTTTTGGAATAAAGAGGATCCGATTCATTACGATAAGTTTATCGATACGGCCAAATTGTTTAACTACATTTATACGACAGATGCGGACATGATTCCAAAATATAAAAAGGCTGCAGGGCATGAAAATGTTTTTGCACAAAGTTTCGCGGTTCAGCCGGAGATGCACAATCCAATTAAGTTATACAAGAAGCGGATTGACAAAATGTGTTTTGCGGGTTCGTACTATGCGAATCGACATGAGGATCGCAGACGCGATATGGATCAAATTTTAGATGTGACGCAACAGTATGGGTTAGCGATTTATGATCGGAATTTTGAGCGTCAATCACCGGATTTTCAATTTCCTGAGCGTTTCTTGCCAAGTGTACTAGGAAGCTTAGCGTATAACGACATGGACATTGCCTATAAGGGCTACAAATATATGTTGAATATTAATAGTATCAAAGAATCGCCGACCATGTTTTCACGCCGTGTGTTCGAAGGTTTAGCATGTGGAACACCAATTATTAGTAGCTATTCAAAAGGAATTAAGCGGATGTTTGGTGACCTAGTATTGATTGCAGAAGATGAGGAGACACTAAAAGAGAAAATCGATGCGATAACGACGGATGATGCATTGTATCAGCAGACAGCATTGGAAGGGATACGGGAAGTGTATCACCATCACACATACAAACATCGTTTACGGATGATGCTTGCCAACATGGGAATTACACTTGATGCGACACCAAAAGCAGTGACAGTATTATCAGTCGTTCATTCAGAGGCAGATATTGAAGCTGTGAAAGCGAATTTTGATCGTCAAACGTATCCTAATAAAAAATTGGTTTTGTTTGCTTCGATGTTTGATGGGGTGACAGATTTAATGAATAAATACAACACAGAAGATATGAGCATGTACGCTATAACCTATGTGAACCACTATCAGAAATTACAAGATATCATCCAGACGGAATATATGAGTTATATGGCAGGCGAGCATTTTTATGGGGAACAATATCTTGCAGATCTATTTTTAGCTACGGAATATACAAAAGCTGATGTGATTGGGAAGAAGAACTTTTTTGAATGGGAAAATGGCGCGTTACAAGAAGACGGTGCACAAGAGGATTATGAATTTGTAAGCGGGCTGACATACCACCGTTCCTTGTTGAAAACGACAATTCCGATGATGGGAACGGTACCTGTATTACTTGGAAACATGGAAAATGATGGATCTATGGCGCATTATTTCCGCCAAGGGGTATCACTGTTTAGTAGCGATAAGTTTAACTTTGTTGCTTATGGTGCAGAGGCCCCGATGAACGTTTTAACTAAAGTAGAAATATAGGAGCGATGAGTTTTGAGACAGTTAAAAATCTTAGTCTATGGTGACATGGATTTGAATATCATGGACGGTTCGGCAGTTTGGTTAACATCAATGGCTTCCATGCTAGCAATTAACCCGAGTGTGAAAACTGATATATTACTGAAAGCGAAGGAACAGAATACGCGCTTGACGGGTGGTATTTCGAATTTTGACAACGTGCAATTACTCGATCCGTTTGAGACGTTTCCAGAGATGTCATTTGAAAATGGGAATCGAATTCAGGTTACAGAAGCATTAGAACGTATGGAAAAACTGAATAAGCAAAATAACTACCACTTGATTATTATTCGTGGGTTCGCACTTGTAAAAGAGATGATGAAGCATCCAAAGTTGATGAAAAAAACAATGCCGTACATTACGGATTTCAATCATGATCCAGCGACAATTTCAGAGACGGAGCGTTCCGATTTACGACAAGTTTACGATTGTTTCCCAAATATGTTTCTACAGACAGAAGCAACACGTGCTATTTTCAGTGAGTTGATGGACGTGAGCGGTGAAAAAGTGGCAATTCTGTCACCGATGATTCCAGCACAACCGAACACACCGGATTATCGCAATCGAAATAACCAACTGGTATACAGTGGAAAGTTCGCAGCGGAATGGTATACGGAAGAAATTATCCGTGCCGCGCGAAAATTAGCAGATACGGACATTACATTTTGTATCGTTGGCGATAAGTTCCAAGGTGAGCTACGTGCACGTAACGGTAAAATCAAGCAAGCGTTTCAACAGACGGAAAACATCGATTGGGTTGGCGCCGTATCACGCGCAGAATCGCAGGAATATATTGCAGCTTCTGATGTGGGTATTAGCTGGCGCAGTGAATTGATTGATAATGATGCTTCCGTGGAGCTATCAACAAAATTATTGGAATACGCAAGACTTGGTAAACCAGTCTTATTAAGACGTACCAAAATGCACGAGCAACTATTGGGCGTAGACTATGAATTATTCGTAGATACGGAAGCCGAATTTTTAGAGAAGACGCAACTCGTTTTAAATGATTCCGCAGTGTACAAACGAGCAGCAAAAGCGATGTACCAGGCCAGTCAGAACTTCACGCTAGAAGCATCGTATGACCGATTGAAAAATATCTTATGGAGCTACAATAAAGAGCCAATGAATCTTTTGTTTGCGAGTCATGACTTGAAGTTTATGACAGACATCATGGACTACCTCGAAAAGCAACCAAACATTAACGTCAAAATCGATCACTGGACGAATCATACAGAACACGATTTAGCGAACAGCAAGGAACTACTTGAATGGGCAGACATGATTTATTGTGAGTGGGGTCTTGGCAACGCAGTTTGGTACTCCCAAAACAAAAAGCCAGATCAAAAACTGATTGTTCGTGTCCATGCACAAGAAAAACGTACCGCTCATCCCTTCCACTATAACCTCG
The DNA here is from genome assembly GCF_000525975.1 of Listeria rocourtiae FSL F6-920. Lineage (GTDB taxonomy): Bacteria > Bacillota > Bacilli > Lactobacillales > Listeriaceae > Listeria_A > Listeria_A rocourtiae. The sequence goes on along the minus strand of NZ_AODK01000024.1, from coordinate 42,573 downwards.
ATGCAATCGACCATATTATCGCCGTTTGTCCTTTCATTATGGAAGAGATGAATCGAATTTGTCGGATTCCCCGCCACAAAATGGTTCTGATTGCCAACACAATTGACACGGAAAAACTAGATCGTCCAAAAAAATCTAACATTGACTTTAACCTCGGTATTTGCGGTGTGATTCCAAAAATTAAAGGGCTAGACAAAGCGCTCGATATTTTTGAACAACTATGGCAACAAGATAAACGTTACAAACTGTTCATCAAAGGACAGTTACCAAAAGATGTGGCTTGGTTAATGGGACGCACCGCAGAACGGGAATATTATGACGCTGTATTTGAACGTATTAACAACGCTACTTGGGCGGATAATGTTGTATTTGACAAGCATGGTAATGATGTGCACGAATGGCTCCAAAAAATAGGTTACTTGTTATCGACGAGTGAATCTGAGAGTTTTCATACCGTATTGATGGAAGGTATGGCAGCGGGTTCGACACCATGCTTACTCAACTGGCCAGGAGTGGAAACCGTTTATCCAGCCGACGCTATTTTTAAAACGCCAACAGCCATTGCAGACTTTATTGCAAATAATGAATTAAATGAAGCCGATCAACAAAGCTATAAAGACTACGCTTATAAATATTTTAACAAAGCTAAAATTTGTCACGAAATCGAGGACTTACTAACCGCAACTTTTGTGGGGTAAGTTCCGGACATGAGGAGAGAAATTATGACAAGCGATATCATTATTGAAAAACTGGACACATCCCGCCTAGCCTATACAGCAGGCAAACTTGTGGTGAACTTTAAAGCGTTATACATGCTAGAAGCCACTTACACGTATGCCTACTACATCTATTATAATGACCAAATTGTGGAGCGTCAGTGGTATCAACCCATTGATAAACAGCAAGTGACTGTAACATACCAGCCGATTCGTAGCGGTGCTTATAAAATCCGCTTATTCTTGAAAAAAGACGATACACTTATTATCAATAAAATGACCAATATGTTAAACGTAGACGTAGCGAATCAGCAAACGGTTACGACGACATTGGAAAAAGAAGAAATCTATTACAATGATCATCCTGTTAAATATTTATTCCAACCTGCGAAAACACCATCTGATAAACTAGTGATTTCTTTCTCTGGCTTACATTCGAATGAGTTTCGCGGAGGTCCACCGGTGTATAATCATTTCCGCACATTGTGGCCATGCGATGTCAACAAGCTCTTCATTTTAGATGAGTACAAAGGCCAGTTTTGTTACTATATGGGGCATAATCGTCGTTCTGATTACGAACGCTCTGTGATTGCGCTTATTATGACAAAAGCGAACGAACTAGGTATTTCTTCTCGTAACATTATCGCATCAGGGTCCAGCAAAGGTGGCGCAGCGTCTCTATATTACTCCATGAAATATCATTTTGGAACAGCAATTGTTGGGGCACCACAAGTTTTCTTAGCCAAGTTTTTGAAACAACGTGCTACGAATGCGCCGGTTGTCCGCAAAGGCTTAAACAATATGCTGGGTGAAGATAAAGCAGCAGGTGAGAAATATTACGATGAGCTCATCATGAACCTTGTCGACACGAATACAACGTTCCCAGATTTCATTTTCCACATTGGAAAAGGGGACTACCACTATCCACAGCACTTACAACCGTTACTGAAAAAATTAGACCAAAAAGGCGTTCCGTACCAGTTAGATCTGCAAGACTACAGTGACCACAACCAAACAGGTCAGTATTACGCCCCATTTTTATTTGAAACCATCTCTAAAATGATCCAAAAATAGGAAGAAGTGAACAAGCAGTGAAAGAAACGGTCCAAATTCTAAAAGAGCAGGTGCAACATTTCAATAAGATTACGCGGATTGCGAGATATGATCAGCGAGCTACCTATCAAAGCCATTATCTAGGCATGTTGTGGGAAGTACTCAGTCCGACCTTGCAAGTATTGATTTATTACTTTGTTTTTGGAATTCGGATGAATGGAGCCAGTTCGATGGATGCAGGGGTCCCGTATATTGTCTGGATGCTTGCAGGGATGATTCCTTGGTTTTTCATCAGCGCGATTATCATCTCTGGCGCCAACTCGATTTATAGTAATTTGAGTGTCGTCTCTCGCGTGAAATTTCCAATGAGCATTTTGCCGTCGATTACGATTTTTAAGTCTCTATACAGCTATGCGACGATGCTCGTTATCTTACTTGGCTTCCTGTTTATCAATCACCTATTCCCAACGATTTACTGGACACAATTTTTTTTTACTACTTCGTGTGTATGTGCTTATTCCTATACGCCATTTCTCTTCTAAATGCGACGATTACGATCCTATTTCGCGACTACCAATTGATCATTGGCTCGGCGATGCGCCTTCTATTTTTCATCTCAGGTGCAGTTATCGATGTCACGGCCAACCCAGACTCCCTTATGACTAAAATGTTAAAACTTAATCCATTTGTCTATATTATCGAAGGGTTTCGTGATAGTTTTTTCTCCAGGCAATGGTTTTTTGCAGAGCCATGGTGGACCGCCTATTTTTGGGGAATAACACTACTCGTACTCGGTGTTGGTTCCCTACTTCATCTACGATTTAAAGACCGTTTTATGGATTATTTATAGAGAGGAGAAAGAAAAATGATAGAAAGCATGGTGTCTGTCACGCATGTATCGAAGCAATATAGCATGATTACAAGCCCGGCCAAACAGCTACGATCCCTTTTTCGTCCGAGTGAAAAAAAGCCTGCCTTTATGGCATTGCGCAACGTTTCTTTTGAGGTTAAGCGTGGCGAGACAGTGGGCTTAATAGGTCTCAATGGTTCTGGAAAATCAACGTTATCAAACATCTTGGCCGGGATTATTCAACCAAGTCATGGTAAAGTTCAAACAGGTGGTGAAGTATCCTTACTTGCCATCGGAGCGGGGCTTAAACCGACGCTTTCCGGTATGGAAAACATTCGTTTGAAATGCCTCATGCTCGGCTATTCCAATGCACAAATTGCTAAAATGATTCCAGCTATTACTGACTTTGCGGATCTACATGATTTCATCGATCAACCCATCAAGCGCTACTCTAGTGGTATGAAGGCGCGCCTTGGCTTTGCTATAGCGGTTCAAATCAATCCAGACATTCTTATTATCGATGAAGCCCTATCTGTCGGTGACACCACGTTTTACAAAAAAATGCACCGATAAAATTGAGCAATTCCAAGAAGAAGGCAAAACGATTTTCTTCGTTAGCCACGCGCTCAGCCAAGTGCGGACGATGTGTAATCGCATCATTTGGCTTCATTACGGTGAAGTACGACTAGACGGTCCCGCAGAAGAAGTAGGCTTAGAGTACAGCAAGTTCGTTCATCGTTTTAATAAATTATCCAAGGAAGAAAAAACAGAATACCAACAAAATCTCAAACAACGGCAGACGAACACGAACGAATTACAGAGAAGCCTACCGAAAAAATCACAACCTGATTTCAAAAAAAACAACGGTAGCCTATCTCAGCATTCTCTGGGCATTCACGATTTTTAGCGCAATTGCTATGGAATCCCCGACATTCTTCACCAAATTGCAAGAACTAGTGGCGAGCCTATTACAAATTGGCAATTAACAAGAGGAACACGCGATATAAGCAAATGAAGGAGGCAATAAAAAATGAAAAATCGAGTTTTAGTAACAGGCGGCGCAGGCTTCATCGGATCTCATATTTGTGAAATGTATGTAAGAGAAGGGTATGAGGTGCTTTGCGTAGATAACCTATCTTCTGGTAAAGTAGACAATATCTGTCACCTACTTGCTGATGAAAAATTCACTTTTGTCGAAGCAGATATTAAAGACAATGCTAAAATGAGGGCTATTTTCCAGTCATTCCGTCCACAGATTATCAATCATCATGCAGCTCAAAAATCCGTTGTTAGTTCTATGGAAGACCCAGTATACGATTTAGACATTAACCTTGGCGGGCTACTAGTTCTACTACAGTGCACACAACACTTCCCAATCGAGAAATTTATCTACGTCTCTTCTGGAGGTGCCTTAAGTAAAGTTATTGAAGGCACTGAGAAATCCAAAGAGAGCGATACCCCTCAACTTCTATCCCCATACGCCATCACCAAATATGCCGGCGAAAAATATTTAGATATTTATGCAAACACATACGGTTTTGAATACACAGTTTTACGCTATGCCAATATCTATGGTCCACGTCAAATTCCAGATGGTGAATGCGGGGTTGTTCCAATTTTTGTGAATAATATTTTGGCAAATAAGCCATCTGTTTTGATGACATATCCAGATATGCCAAAAGGTTGTACACGAGATTATGTTTACGTCGGGGATGTAGTGGAAGCAAACCGACTCGTATCTGAAAAAGCAGTCAACACCGTTCTTAACATTGGAACAGGAGATGAAATTGCAATTTTAGATATTTACAACACGATTTTAGACGTATTTGAAAAAGATGTAGCGATTACGATAGAAGGACCGCGCCTAGGAGATGTAAAGCGCTCTGTTCTTGCTAGCGATCGTGCCCAAAAATTAACGGGATGGACAAATAAAGTGAGTTTGAAAGAAGGTTTGATAGCCTTAAAAGATTCCTTATTGCAACAGCAAGTCTAAGCAAGACAACAGTCATGTGAAAATTAAAAGGAGGCATTTATTATGCTACAAACATTTGGTGTTGAAATCGACGAGAATTTTCTGGAAATACTGCTGTTTTCCAATAAATCATTTGATAAATATTCCACGAAAAAAGTATTACCAGCGAAAACCGTTATTGATTCCACGGTAACAGATAATCGTTCTTTCATTTATATAGAAAAAGGTTTAACCAAAATTGTGGCAAGCCATAATACGAAGGAAACAACCATGTCATTTTCTGGAGATGGAGAATTCATTGGTTTTGCATCTTTGCTATCAAGAGGGGGCAACCAATTCGAGTTAGAGACGATATCTGAAACAACAGCTTATTTCATCGATCCGTATTTTGTTTTAAATGTTATTGACGAATCAGGTTGGGGGACCTCGATTCTACTCAAAATTATCGAAAATCTAACACAATCCGTGAACTATTATGGCGAATTTAATCTTTTACCAGCAAAAGCGAAAGTGGCAGCATCAATGTTACATTTAGATTCTAAAAAATTAGGCAAATCAGAAGGTCATTTACCAAAAGAAATCTGTCAACATCACTTAGCAAGCTACTGTCAAATTACGCGTGAATACGCAACAACAATTCTGTCAAAATTTGAAGAAGAGGGACTCGTTAAACTAACGCCAAAACCAATTACAATCTTAGATCACCAGAAATTAAAAGAAATGGTTGGCTTTGAAATATCAGGGTCTTTGCATTAATAAATAAAATAGTCAATTACCACAGTACAAGAAGCGTAGTGTTTCGTGGCGGTACGCTTCTCTTATTCTTTATGGTCTATTTTTAGGTCATTTTATATAGATATGTCAATAACTATTTTTATTCGAAATTTTAGAAAGAGGAGAACGGTAATGGCAATGCAGATTTTTGAGCGGAAGGAAAAGAAATATATCCTCAGCCAAGAGAAGTACGGAGAATTTCTGGAACGGATTTCGGCGCATATGAAGGAGGATAAGTACGGTTTGCACACAATTTGTTCGCTTTACTATGATACAAAAAATTACGATTTAATTAAGCGATCGAGTGAGAAGCCAACGTATAAAGAGAAGTTTAGAGTCCGTACTTATGGGGTGCCGAGTGACGAGCAAATGGTTTATTTGGAAATTAAGAAAAAGCTAATGGGAATTGTATATAAAAGGAGAATCTCGATGCGCCTTGCTCAAGTAGACACATACATGCAGAGTGAAAAAGAGCGCAAGTTTGACAATAGGCTAGATCAGCAAATTAGTAACGAAATTTTTTGGCTCAAACAGAAAGAGACGATTACCCCTAAAGTTATTATTGCTTATGATAGGAGAGCCTTTAGCGCATACGAAGAGGATGGTTTTAGGGTAACATTCGATGCGAAAATAAGGTGGCGTAACAACGATCTATTATTGTTAAATGGTCATGATGGGGAACTTGTAGCACCGGAAATTGATATTTTGATGGAAGTAAAATCATTGCATGCATATCCGCTATGGTTCGCGAATATTCTTTCCGACTTAGATTTATATCCATCCAAATTTTCAAAGTATGAACAGGTATATAGAAGATATTTAATGAATCAGAAAGTAGGAGTTTGAAAATGTTCGAAAATATAGTGAAAAGTACGGCGGTAGACTTGGATATGTGGCAAATTATTATGTATAGCGGGACTTCGGTTCTATTAGGAGTTTTGGTTGCTAGTGTTCATATGTATCGCAACACATATTCACAAAGTTTTATCATAACGTTAACGATTCTGCCAATCTTAGTGCAGTCCGTTATCATGCTTGTCAACGGGAATGTTGGGACAGGTATTGCTGTTTTGGGAGCATTTAGTTTGATTCGCTTCCGTTCCGTAGCGGGTGGTGCGCGTGAAATTAGTAGTATTTTTTGGTCGATGGGTATTGGGCTTGCGACTGGAATGGGTTATTTAATGTATGCACTGATTTTCTCGGTGTTTGTAGCGATTGTCTTGCTTGTCTTGACACGCACAAAATTCGGATCGAAAAGTAAAGTGGCTGAGCGAAGCCTGCGTATCTCGATTCCGGAGGATATTGACTACGCGAACCTTTTTGACGACTTATTGCAAGATTATGCGTATGAAATTTCATTAGAACAAGTAAGAACAACGAATATGGGGAGTTTGATGGAGTTGAGATACTACATCAAAATGAAAAATATCGAGCAGGAGAAAGAGCTAATCGATGCTATTCGTACTAAAAATGGGAATTTACCAGTTATCTCGGGACGCGTTTCGAGTATTAAAGCTGAGTTATAATAGCAGTAAAGACCACTAAGAATCAAAGCGATTCCTTAGTGGTTTTTTGTAAACTATTGAACGATTATCTGAAAAAATTAATCTTTTCTTTCTGTTTTCTATACTTTTTATTTACTTTTATAGGATAAAGTAAAACTTGTACGAAATAGGTAGAGAGGAGTTGGAAAGATGTTTTTCAAAAAATGTTTTCTAGGATTGATGTTTCTTTTCGCTGTAACAGCTTTAGCCGCGTGTGGTAGTGCTGATAAAGAGGCTACAGCTGAGAAACTGAAAAAGATACCTACACAGAAGGAAGGTCTAAGTAGTGTGGACAAGGAGTTGAAAAAACTGGAAGAAAAATATGATGTGACGCTGGGGGTTCAAGGCATCAATTTAGCTGATAACAAGCAAGTTAGCTATAATGAGCAAGAACGGTTTGCCTACGCGTCCACATATAAAGCGATTGCTGGTGGATTATTACTTAAGAATTTGACGGAAGATCAACTGAATAAGCGTATTAAATTTTCAAAAGAAGACTTAGTTGACTACTCACCGGTAACGGAAAAACATGTGGAAGATGGGATGACTGTCAAGGAACTTATTAACGCGGCAATGATGTACAGTGATAATACGGCTGGAAATGTTTTATTTGATCAATTGGGCGGACCTAAAGGCTATCAAAAGGAACTGGCGAAAATTGGTGATAAAACAACGCAAGCAGACCGTATTGAACCGGAATTAAATGAAGCAAAGCCTGGGGATAAGCGTGATACAACGACACCAGAAGCAATGGCAAAAGGGCTCTCATTTTTAGCGACAGAAGGAAATATGGCGGCTAATCGTTTGGATTACTTCAAACAAACATTAATTGATAATACAACTGGTGATAAATTAATTCGCGCAGGTGTTCCAGATGGCTATGCAGTTGGTGATAAAACGGGTGCAGGTTCATATGGCACACGTAATGATATTGCGGTTATCTATCCTAAGGGTAAAAACACAAAGCCACTCGTTTGGGTTATTTTTTCCAAAAAAGCAGGAAAAGATGATAAATATGATGATCAACTGATTGCAGACACAGCAAAAGTACTTAGTGACTTTTTTGCTTTATAAATAAATGGATGCCAAATCTCCTGAATATAAACATCTCTGTATGATTTGTGTAAAGCATCATTTTCGCCTTATCCATTATGTTGGGTAAGGCGATTTTTGTACTTTACTTAGAGTTATATCATAGCCTGTTCTTGATGGACACTACTTTTTTGACGAAAAAAAGAAATCAATGTGGTTCGGTTTGCGACCTTTTTATGGTATTATTAGAGATGAAAGTGAGACTTAAGTGCGAAGGGGATTGTACTAAACCTTTTTTGCAATTGCATTTTTCATACTATTTACAATTAGTCGTTGGTTTCACTTTTAAAGGCTGCTGATGAGAAAATTTTTATAGAAAGGGTTTTAGTCTTTTTTTTTCGGGAATAGATAGAATAGCGAGAGCCATTACATACACCATCAAAACACGAATTGTAAGATTACTTTAATAGTGCAATCATTTTAGAGATCGTATCACAAGTTGGAAAACAGAGTGTGGAGGTAATCAGGATGAAATGGATGGAAAAAGAAATACAAGCCATTTATACAGCGTTGCATACGAGTGCTGAAAAAGGGTTAACGAGTGCGACTGTGTCTAAGAAAAAGGCAGAGTTCGGACCCAATAAGTTTGAGGAAGGACAAAAGGAGACATTACTTGCTAAAATTGGGCACCATTTGCTTGAAATCACGACGATTATTCTACTTGTAGCTGCAGCCATTTCGCTTTATTTGGCGATTACGACGGGTTATGGGTACCCGAAAGTCATTGTTATTTTGGCGATTGTGGTGCTGAATATGGTGCTCGGGATTTATCAGGAGAACAATGCAGAAAGGGCGCTTGAGGCACTGCAAAACATGAATGCACACATGACATTAGTAATTCGCGATGGTGTGAAACGAGAAATTGATGCGACAGAGCTACTACCTGGTGATGTAATTGAGCTCAGTGCGGGAGATATGATTCCGGCAGATGCACGGATTATTGAGAGCAGCAGTTTGCAAGTCGAGGAGTCGGCACTAACAGGAGAAAGTTTGCCAGTGGAGAAGGATGCGAACGCGATTGTGACGGATAAGGCTCCACTTGGGGATCGCTTTAATATGTTATTTTCGGGATGCTTGGTGACAGGTGGCCGCGCTCGTGCGGTTATTGTGGAAACCGGGATGCGTACGGAAATGGGTAAAATTGCAAGCCTGATTAATGCGACGAAGAAAACGGAGACGCCGTTACAAAAACGTTTGAAAGAGCTTGCGAAGCGCTTAAGTGTTGTGGCACTGATTGCCGGTGTACTCGTGTTTGGGATTGGATTATGGCACGGTGAAACAATAATCGAAATGCTTATGATTGCGGTATCGCTTGCGGTTGCAGCAGTTCCTGAGACGCTTCCAGTTATTGTAACGATTACACTTGCTTATGGCGTTCAGAACATGGTGAAAAAAAATACGATTATTAGACGAATTCCTGCTGTAGAAACAATCGGTAATACATCGGTAATCTGTTCGGATAAAACAGGTACGTTGACGCAAAATAAAATGCGAATTCAGCAAATTTGGTCGGTGGGTGTGACACCAAAATCAGCAGATGAAACATTTGATGCGCAGGAAAATGAATTACTGGAAATGTTGAGTTTATCAAATAACGCGACAATTGAATTTACGGACGATGTGGAAACGATTATTGGCGATCCGACGGAATCTTCTATCATTCGTTTATTGAATGAGAAGGGATTAGTAAAGGCAGATTTGGAGCAGAAGTCGCCACGGGTATTTGAACTGCCGTTTGATTCGGAACGTAAGTTGATGACGACGATTCATGAAGTGGATGGCGGGTTTCTTTCGATTACAAAGGGGGCTTTTGACCGAATTCCGGTTGCTTTTTCGGATGAATTACTAGAGCAGGCGCGCGATATTCATGATCGGTTTGCAGAGAAGGCACTGCGTGTCATATCTGTGGGGTATAAGCGTTATGCAGAAATGCCGGAGGATTTGACGGCGGAAGCGCTTGAACATGATTTAACTTTTGCAGGCATGGTTGGTATGATTGATCCACCGCGACCTGAGAGTAAACGCGCAGTTTCAGAGGCGAAGCGTGCGGGAATAAAAACTGTCATGATTACAGGAGATCATATCGTGACGGCTTCAGCGATTGCTCGGGAAATTGGCATTTTAGAGGATGGGGATAAATCGATTACTGGTGCTGAGCTTGCGGAGATGTCACAGGAAGAATTAGAGCGTACGGTACGTAATTATGCGGTTTATGCACGTGTGAGTCCTGAGGATAAAATTAGAATTGTACAAGCATGGCAGAAAAATGGAGAAGTCGTGACGATGACTGGAGATGGTGTGAATGATGCACCGGCCTTAAAAGCTGCTGATGTTGGTGCTGCAATGGGGATTACGGGTACTGACGTATCTAAAAATGCAGCAGATATGGTCATTACAGATGATAATTTTGCGACGATTGTGGATGCAGTTTCGGAAGGGCGGACGGCCTATGAAAATATTCGCAAAACAATTTATTTCTTGCTCAGCACGAACTTTTCACAGATTTTCATTATGTTTATTGCGATTACACTTGGATGGGGTGCGCCGGTTGTTGCAGTTCAATTGCTACTTATTAACGTGGTCGCCGATGGTATTCCTGGTTTCTGCTTAAGCCGTGAAAAGGCAGATGCTAACGTAATGGATCGCGCACCGATGAAGAAAAACAGCGGTATTTTTGCGAATGGTTTGGGTGCAAAAGTCGCGACGCAAGCCGTTGTGTTTACCGTCGTGACGCTGATTGGGTTTTATATTGGAAGATTCGTCGATATCAATGCGGAAATCGGCGCGAGTGCAGAGGTTGGGATGACAATGGCATTCGTCATTTTAGCATGGTCTTCTGTTTCCCATATTTTCAATGTTCGTAGCGATGACTCTATCTTCAAAATCGGTTTTTTATCTAATAAGCCACTATTCTTTAGCGCGATGCTATCGATGGTGATTATTCTACTAATGGTTTTGATTCCACCTGTTGCAAATATGTTCTATCTTGTACCAATAAGCTTGACGCATTGGTTGCTGGCATTTGGATTATCTGTTTTCCCATTAGTATTTGTAGAAATTCAAAAAGCGGTCAAAAATCGCAAACAAAAAGGAGACGAGAAATATGCGTAAAGACAAACAAAAAGTAATTTTAGTGGGTGCGGGAGATGTTGGAGCAAGCTATGCCTTTGCATTGACGTCGCAAAGCATTGCACGCGAAATTGGGATTATTGATTTAAACGTAGGTAAGAAAACTGGTGACGCGTTAGACTTATCGCATGGTCTGGCATATACTTCACCAAAACAAATCTATGTTGCGAGCTATGATGATTGTGCAGATGCAGATCTTGTCGTTATTACGGCAGGCGCAGCACAAGCTCCAGGTGAGACAAGATTGGATTTGATTGGTAAAAATTTAAAAATCACCAAAGCAATTGTGGATAGTGTCATGGCAAGTGGCTTTGATGGACTATTTTTAGTAGCGTCGAATCCTGTAGATGTCTTAACGTATGCCGTGTGGAAGTATTCCGGGTTACCAAAACACCGTGTCATCGGTTCAGGGACATCTCTTGATAGTGCACGATTCCAACAAGCACTAGCTGAACTTGTTGGTGTCGATGCGCGTGATGTACAGGCCTACACGCTTGGCGAGCACGGTGACAGTCAATTCCCAGTCTGGTCTCATGCTAATATTGGAGGTCTGCAAATCAAAGAATGGATGCGAGATCACCCAGAAATTACTGACGGTGTTTTGGATGAGCTATTTCATAAAGTTCGCGATGCTGCATACGAAATTATCGAGCATAAAGGGTCTACCTACTATGGTATCGCAATTTCACTTGCGCGGATTACAAAAGCTATTTTTAACGATGAAAATGCTATTTTGCCACTTTCTGTTTATCTAGAAGGTCAATATGGGCATCACGACATTTATATTGGTTCGACGGCGGTTATTAATCGTGAAGGAATTAAATTCATCATTGAAATGCCGCTAAACGAAAAAGAGCAATCAGACATGGATAAATCAGTAAACGAGATTAAGTCTATGATGCACGACTTCTTCTAAAATTCACCCAGCAGGTCGAGAAAACTGCATTTTCGTTTGCTAAAAGCTGTGTTCCGATTCATGCATAAGTCGTATGCTCCGCTTCGGTGCTCGCTTTTGCCTAGGAACTACAACCTTCTCTACCTGCTGGGTTTTGGTGATACATACGGATTTTTTCGCGAAAACATGATTATATATAGAAGGTTGGGAATTGGAATGGAGCAGAAACAAGAAGAGCATCGTGAAAAATCAGGTTTAGAGAGGCAGAAGCATTTTTTGATTCGGTTTTTGTATTTTGCTAGTATTGTCGTAATTATTTTACTTTTTATTAAATATGTATTGCCATTGACATACCCGTTTTTAATCGGATTTGGGCTAGCTTGGATGTGTATGCCACTGACTCGTTTGCTCGCACGTAAGACGAAATGGAATAATCGCAGTGCTTGGGGGCTTATCGTTATGTTACTATTTTATGCGATTCTTAGCGGTTTACTCATCCTTGGCATGCTAGAATTGTTCAAGTTCCTCGGCAGTTCTATCGGTCATATTCCTAGTTATTATCAGAATGATATTTTGCCAGCGTTGAAAAAAAATTGAGGACTGGGGCGCGGATTGGATTGAAAATATTGCACCGGATCTCGTCCAACAGTACTATCACGTTTTCAATGCTGTTATCGCTAAGGTTGGGAGTTTCGCACTCTCATTATCAGGCAGTATTGCGAGCTGGGTTGCTTCTGTGACGCTCTCATTACCAAGTATCTTTATCTTTTTTTTCATTCAGCATGTTATTCTCTTTTTTCATCGTTTGGGATTTCGATAAAGTCGGTGCATTTATGCGAAAACAACTGCCAGATCGCGTGAATGAAACTGTACAAAATGTGCATAAACATTTCAAAACAACAACCGTAGATTATATTAAAGCATACCTTATTATCGCTGGTATCACTTGTGTTGAGCTTTTCATCGGGCTCACAATTCTAGGCGTTCCAAACGCGATTTGGATTGCTCTAGGAATTTCTGTTTTTGACATGATTCCGGTATTCGGAACGGGTGGCATCATGATTCCGTGGGTACTACTCGCGTTCATTAATGGTGATGTAGCATTTGCCATCGAACTTCTTATCTTATACATCGTTATTACCGTTATCAGAAATATTATCGAGCCTAAAATTCTTGGGACTAAACTTGGTCTAAATCCGGTAGTAGCACTGTTCACGCTTTACATCGGCTTACAACTCTTTGGTATCATTGGTCTTATACTAGCACCAATAATCACGGTTATCGTAAAAGACTTACACGACGCTGGTAAGTTCAAAATTTGGAAATACTGATACCTTGTACAGAACAGGACAAATTCCCCATTTCCATGTATAATTAGGAGATAAACAATAAAAGGGAGCTATCAAATGCAAAAATTAATTCAGGTTATCGTTATGTTAGTTTTATTTTCTCTAGTCGGTTATTTCCTGTACACATGGTCAGGGGCCATCTTAGCTTTTGCAACAATCGCTGGAGAAATTGGAGCTGTCATCATTGCGGTGCGCCTACTTCTTTGGGATCAGCGAAATACCAGCTCAAAAATCGCGTGGTTAGCTGCTGTATTTTTTCTACCAGTATTTGGAGTAATTCTCTATCTATTCTTCGGTAGAAACCCACAAGGTCGGATTTTCACAGCTAACCAAGTTCGAGAAAAAGAAAAACTAATCGAGGCAATACATAATTTGCCCATTCAACAATCCGAGAAAAAGGTACCCGAGTTGTCACAAAGCCTTTTTTCATTAACTGATATTCGACCAATCAATGGTAATAAGGTAACTATTCTAACCAACGGTTCGGAAACATTTCCAGCTATATTAACAGCATTACGCAAAGCAACAGATCATATTCATATCCAATACTACATTTACCGCCAAGATGAGATTTCTACTGAAATCCGTGATATTTTGATTGAAAAAGCAAAGGCCGGAGTTACAGTGCGTTTTATGTACGATGGCATGGGATCGGCTCATTTGAAAGACGAATTTTTAGAGCCATTAAAACAGGCCGGTGCCAAGGTTCATGCCTATGATCCGGTACGCTCCATCTGGATTGCGCGTACCGCAAATTTAAGAAATCACCGTAAAATGATTATTGTAGATAGCGAAATTGGTTTTACAGGGGGTCTCAATGTAGGCGAAGAATATCGTAGCAATACGCCAGACTTTGAGGTTTGGCGAGATACACATATGCAAATTGACGGCACAGGTGTCATTGAACTACAAGAATCCTTCCTATTTGACTGGGTTTACATGGAGAATCGTGCTGGTGCTGCCGACGAGTTTATTAGTGAATCTGGTATCGCGCGCTATCTCAATGCTAAGCCGGCTGATGTAGCAGATGATTGGGTCCAAATCGTATATGGTGGCCCGTATGACAAAGAAAAATGGGTGCGCGATTCGATGCTTGATCTCATGGATTCCGCAAAGAGATCGGTCTGGATTGCCAGTCCCTATTTTGTACCTGATGAAGAATCATTAGCTGTTATCCGCCGTATCTCGATGAGTGGCATCGATGTTCGTGTTATTATTCCAGGTAAAGGCGATCGTGGCGTTTCCTTCCATGGAAGTAATGCTTATATTCAAACGATGATTGACGCCGGTGCAAAAATGTATTCGTACCGTGGCGATTCATTCATCCATGCCAAAGTGATGCTTGTCGATGGAGAACGTGCGGCAGTAGGGACCGCGAATTTTGATATTCGTAGTTTCCGCTTAAATCATGAATTAATGGTTTTTCTCTACGATCGCTGTGATGCCATTGTGCAACTAGAACGCGATTTCAATGCTGACTTTCTTGAAAGCCATCTATTTACGGAAGCTGAGATGAAAGCTAAGTCAAGAACACAACGAATGAAAGAAACGTTAGCAAGTTTGCTGTCACCATTATTATAAGTAAGAGTTGTCTTCCTGGTCGAAAGCTACGCAGGTTGACAACTTTTTTAGTTATGCGCTCAGCCCTATACAAAAATAAAAATGATTAAAATTGTAAAATATAACCAATAAAACAGGTGAATAAACAGATGACCAATGGAGCTGAAATATGGTATAATCCATTTGTTATAACTTATTTATTGTATTGTCTGAATAAAAAACAGTTTTTTTAAAGTATAATATCAGATAAATAAGGTCTTTATTATCATTTTAGTAAAACAGAATAGTATGAAAATCGGAGGATACATATGACAAAACAAGTGAAAAAATTAACATTAATAGGGCTAATACTGATGATTTTTACATCAGTATTCGGGTTTGCAAATAGTCCCTCAGCATTCTATCTCATGGGATACGGTGCTATTCCTTGGTATATTTTATCGGCAATTTGTTTCTTTATACCGTACGCTTTAATGATGGCGGAATTTGGTTCGACCTACAAGAACGAACAGGGGGGCATTTTTTCATGGATGAATGACAGCGTTGGTCCACGTTTTGCTTTTATTGGAACTTTCATGTGGTTTGCTTCTTATGTTATCTGGATGGTGAGCACATCATCCAAAGTTTGGATTCCATTCTCCACTTTTATTTTTGGGGGAGATAAAACACAGGAATGGCGTTTATTTTCACTGACATCAACGCAAACAATCGGTCTACTAGCCATTATTTGGATGATTGTCATCACTTTTTTCGCTTCCCGTGGGTTAAAACAAATTTCAAAAGTAACTGCGGTTGGAGGAATTGCTGTTACAGGACTAAATTTGGTACTACTAGTTGTAAGTGTACTAATTATTATAGGAAATGGTGGAGAATTTGCCCAACCAATCACAGGGTGGTCATCTTTTATAGAGTCACCAAATCCATCCTACTTAACTCCGCTTGCAACGCTATCCTTTGTTGTTTTTGCTATTTTTGCCTATGGCGGTATTGAGGCGGTTGGCGGTTTGGTAGATCAGACCAAGAACCCAGAAAAGAATTTTCCAAAAGGGGTTATTATTTCGGCGATTGTTATCTCAGTGGGCTATGCACTTGGAATTTTTCTTTGGGGTATTAGCGCGAATTGGCTACAGGTACTTTCTGGTAAAACGACAAACCTTGGTAATATCACCTATGTTTTAATGTATAACTTAGGATTTGAACTTGGAAATGCGTTTCATCTGGGAGCAACAACTGCTACTTCAATCGGAACATGGTTTGCTCGAATTACCGGTTTATCCATGTTCTTAGCCTATACAGGGGCGTTCTTTACTTTGATTTATTCACCACTTAAAACCTTGATTCAAGGAACACCGGCAAAAGTTTGGCCGAAAAAAATGACGAGGTTGAACAAAGCAAATATGCCAGAATTTGCGATGTGGACACAATGTTTGGTAGTCATTATTATTATTTTACTAGCTTCATTTGGTGGGGATGACCCATCCGCATTTTACAATAAACTTACATTGATGGCGAACGTATCGATGACATTACCATATCTATTCTTAGCATTTGCCTTCCCATTCTTTAAAGCAAAAACTGGACTGAATAGAGAATTTGTTATTTATAAAAAGAAATGGCAAACCTATATTAGCACTGCAATCGTGCTTATTGTGGTCGGATTCGCTAACATCTTTACGATTATTAACCCATCATTGAATGGCGACTATAATAGTACGATTTGGATGATTGCAGGCCCTGTTGTTTTCGCTCTTGTCGCATATGTTTTGTATGAGTCTTACTTACTAAGAATAAAAAACAATAGATAGCAATTAAAAGAGCTTGTTCATTAGTGCCATCAATAGTGCTAGGAACAGGCTCTTTTTAAGCTGTATAGCTAAAAAATTTATTAACTATTAGTGTAGATAGAATGATAGACTTGAGGGATATAAACCAAAAAATGAATGCGGTACATCTGTGGTTTACTTAAAGTTGAGAGGATTATTGTGGTGTCATCGCCTGTTAATAGGGTATCTATTTTTATTATCAATGGGCACTTAGAGGGAAGTTTCTGCGTACTTACTTCATCAATAATAAGGCTGTTCATAAGATTCCGAATCATATGTGTTATACAAATCACACCTTTCGAATTAATAATTGATAAGGAAGAGAGGTGCCAAAAACTAAGACTAATAATGTTTGAATCAATGCTTTCATATTGTTCACTCCAATTTTGTAGTCTGATATAAATGCATACCATTCATGATGGAAATATTTATGTTATTCACAATTTTTTCTTGGCTAATACACGCTATTTTTGCTATAATTGTAAGGCAAGGTAGATATAGAAAAATGAAAACAAAGGATGGTGCTATTTATATGCAATCACGGGATGCATTAAAAGATGGCGAGAAAGATGTATGGGCAGAATGTTCTGAAGCGTTTCAAGTGATTATCGATAATATGCGAGCACAAACAGAGGAACAGCAACAGAAACTACAGAAAACAATTGACATGTTTAAAGAAAGACAAAGAGAGTTACAAGAAGAGATGGATAAATAAATCAGATTGATAAAAAGCTAGGAGCTATTGTTCCTAGCTTTTTATTTAGCTAATTTAGTGGATGAATTCTTAAGGTTTTCGCAACCTGGTAGCTTGTTATAGCTCTTTTATTTCCTAAATCAGCGGACTTTAGCCTTAGCTTGTAAACGGAGTGGCTGTGGATTGGTGTGAAGTAGTAACACATCGTATCTAAACACATAATAGCGCTATACTGGGTGTAACAGTCATCGTTTGCGGCTTCTTTTGAGATATTAACATGGCTGAGGAGGTGACGTATAGATTGGATAGCGTCTGTCTCATTCATCATAGATGGTAATGACTGTTTCAAATGACCAATCTTCATAAATCGATCTGCGCAATGATGGCCAATGGGAAATATATTTTTCTTTGAAAAAAGCTCAACAAAAAATCCCCAAAATTTATTTAAAGTGGAAGAAGCATGGGAGCTTCTACGGCTCTTTTTTTTTAACTTTCCAATGTGCTGATCTAAAGCGGCTGTTTCTGTTAGAATTTTGGCTGGATTTTCTTTAATGTTCAAGTAACCATCCTCAACAGTCACCGCAACGCATTTTCCATTAGTATCAGCAAGCATCCATTGCAGTGGGGCAGAAATGTCGAGCAGACCAATATCTGTACCTAAGATGTTCAAATAAGGTGATAATTCTTCAAACATTGGGATATCTTTACAAGTAGAGAGAATCCATAAGACTAACTCATGGGGAGCAATATTTACATGATTTTCAAGTTCTTCTGTAGAATAGCTGCTCTTCACTTGAGAGTATAAAGCTGTACAACCTAAGCCGTGCTCGTTAACGCCGTCAACATACAGATATTTATCTAGTTTTTTTCCAGCTCCAACAAATGAGTAATTTCCAATATAAACACTGCTATCAACATCTGAGTACCAAATATATTTTCTAGGGCAAAGGCTGGGCATCACGCTAAGATCAAAACCAAAGTCCATCGTTCTGGATAAGAAAGAATTTGAATTAGTTGTCTTTACAATAAAACTAGTACACATATTTATTCCTCCTCGTAAATAATCTATTCGTTATCTAGTTTTGAGAGCAGTCGGCTTCCTTGGGGTGTTATATAGTAAAGTACATCTGTATGATCAATTTGCGAGAATATCATGCCATACATCACAAGTATATCTAAGACGTAGGTGATAAGATTAATGGTATAAATATCGAGGTGATGATAACGACACGCTTTGGCCTCTTGTAAAGATAAACTTCTTATTTCTAAGTGTTTTAATAGTGATAAAGCGCATAACTTTTCTTTGACTGTATTTGTGTACATCTCATAATGCCTCCTTTATTTACTCTATCTGATTCCCTTTAGTTTAACATCTTAAAATTTATCTTTATCAAAATGTATAATATATGAACTTTCTTTGTTATAAGCATGGTGATGAACTATAATAAAATAGATACGTGTTCATGAGATATTTAGGTTTCTAATCGAATATAGTGCTATTTTTTACGAGAATATTTAGAGTAAGTAATTTTTATTTCTTTTTAAGGAGGATGGAATGAGACATTATGGAGGTACATTCAAGATGATTAGAGAGAACAAGTGCTTAACACAGAAGTATGTAGCCGGGGATGAATTATCAAGGTCGCTATACGTAAAGGTTGAAAGGGGTGAGGTAATGCCTAGCTTTATTAAATTTCAATCGATACTGCAACGTTTGAATTTAGGTTATGATGAGTTTTTTTTTTTGCACGATTCCTATAGTCTGAAAGATAGAGAATTGATAATTAAAGATTTTAAAAAAGTATCATATAATACTAGTTTATTTGTGATTAGAGGAATTGAAAGAAGATGTACGAAATATCTAATGACTGAAAATGATGTATTGATAAGGGATATTCATACTATTTGTGAAGGATTAGTTTTTCTGAAAAATCAGCAAGTACAAAAAGCCAAACAGCATGTGAAGCAGATTTGGGAGCGCTTATCCAAACAGGATCATCTTTATTATTTGGAAATTATACTCTTAAAAAACATTTTATTTCTATTTGATTTAGACATTACAGAAGAGATGGTTAAGAGGAGTATTAAAGAATTGGAGATGTATGAAGCTTTGTATGAAACTGCAGAATTACAAGTATCAGTGCTGGTAAATTACAGCTATCTTTTAATTAGAAATGAGGATATAGAAAAAGCGATGAAAGTTCTCCAATTTGGTAAGGAACTTTGTGCTAGTAAGAAACGCCCTGATTTGGTGTGTGATATTTATTTTTACAAAGCTATATGTTGCTATATTTCTAGAAAAAAGTATTTATACAATTACTATTTAAAAGAGGTGTTACAAATTATCTGTTTAGTATCTAACCCAGAGAAGGTTGAGGAAGTAATGGCTGAATTAGCGATTTTTGTGAGCTCGGAAGAAATTTCTAAAGTGAAAGGTAAGTATGAAAAATTAAAAAAGATTCAAATGAAATTTGAACTTTAAAATAGCCCACATCTATCAAAGAAAGAGTAACTTGATAGATGTGGGCTATAGCGTTTTAGTTTAGATTATCAGTGCTAATCTTTGTTATCTTACCATCATTGATAATCAAGGCAGTATGAGCTGGGACGCTATTTTTCTCTAGTGAAAAATTCTTATTTGAAAAATTAGCGATAACTTGCAATTTAGATCCGAACTCTGTTTTTTGAACAAGGCGATCGGAATCAAGTGTTTGGAAGTTAGTCATCTCGTGTTTCAGAGCTTCCTGCTGGAAAGGGGTCCAGTTTTTCATATTAGCGCTAATATCATCTTGATGTAGTTTCCAAGTATCTTCGTCAAGGTGGAACAGTGGCGGCGTATTGTATAAATATTCCTTTAGACGGCGCTCACCAGACTGATTTTTAATCTTATAACTATCCCATTCCCAATGGTGTGTTGTGATGACTGAACGATTATAAACTAACTTGAAAAGAGGGATGGAGTATACAGGACTTGTATAAATTGGCTTATATTCATCTTTGATAGGAACAATTTTGCTATATCGCGTTGGTGCTTTGCCATCCATCGAACCATATTTTCCGACAAAGTATGGGCTATCCTCGTTCTCACGCATATCAGGGTCATCCCATTTAATAACGGGTGTTTCCAATCCATGGGCAAAAGCAATGTGTGAGGCAGCGTAATCATTTCCACCCTCAGAGCCGATAACGAGTCCTTTTTTATTCAAGTAATCAAGGCGTTTCATCCGAGCTGCCGCATCTTCTTTTTGTGTTGTAGGATGTGCTTTTGCGAAGTCATCATGGAGCTCACCGGCCGCATCAACGTCCATAAACCAAGAATTAAAACCAATTCCTTCTGCCAAAATACCATCTACACGTGTTTTAACGGCATTGAAAACGAGCGTTGGGTTTAATTTGCGTCCTTTGCCCAGAAAACCTGTGAGCTTATCGCCTTGTTCATTTTCGACAGTTGCTTCTTCATAAAGTGTTGGATCCGGAAAAGAAGCGGTATTCCAATCAATACTGGCATCCTGCTGAATCGATTGATAGGAATCATACGGTCCTACTAGATAACCAGCCGCAGCTGCCGCATCTACAGAAAGGGGGTTCATTAGACCATTCACCCAATTAGGAAGACCAATCCAAGCATTTTTAATACCAGCTTGTTCCATCTCCTTGATAATCGCTGTAGAGTTGGATTGCCCCCAATCATTGATAGGTGTAGTCAAGCCCTGAATATGGCTACCAATTAGATGTTTGTTCAAATCATACAGTTCCTGCTCATTCAGGTTTTTAATACCTTTGTCGATATATTTTTTTGCAGTAACGTCTGGATTTTTGAATATGTCAGGATTATAAAGTTGAGGCATTTGTAAGGTGTATTGAAAAGCATTGAGTATCATATTTTTCTCGTATTGATACATTTCACCATTTTTAATGTTATCCAAGACTGTTCGGTACTCAGCTGAACCGTCCTCTCCGTATTTATCAAGTAACGTTCCCATCCAATCGAACATAGGGTTGTTGATTGATGTTTGAAGCTTATTCCAATGCACATCTGCCTCAGTTAAAACCCGACTGTTCCAAAGATAGGCATGAGGTGCACCATATAGTTTTTTTATCTCGGGATTTTGTTTTTTCTTTTTCAGCTAATGTGGTGAATTGATGATGGTCTTTGATATAATTTTGATAGTTTTTAGCGATTGCAACTGGGTTATTGTCTGTGATGAAAATCTGATACTTGTAATCTTTTTCTTTGTTGACAGATGAAAATGTATGATTGATGCTAAACTGAATACCAGGATCTGTTTGAAATAGAATATCGTTATTATATGTGTCTGGCATAACATAAGATACAGCGAATTTTTCTTTATTTAAAGTGAAGAATTTCATGGAAAAATACTCATTCATGGTTTGTTCGCCGTCTGTGGAAAAATACTTTTTCCATGCGGAATCATTTTTGGGAATCTGTTTTCCTTCTGAGATTGGTAGCGTATAATTTGGAGCATCCACCCGTGGCCATTCGAAGTGGGAGGTTTTTGGATTAGTTGAATGAATGGATACAGCTAATGATTTAGCTTCTTTTTTGATAGTGATATGAAGTTGATCATCAGGATAGTCCCAACTAGTTTCAGTAGCTGTTTTTTTAAGGTTAGTTACGGTACGCTTTTTTTGGGGTTCCGCAATGGTTTCGGTTGTGCCATCCTTCGTTACTTTTAGTGCGAATGTTTCAGGAATTGCTTCATATGTGAAATCACCTTGAGCGTATTCGATGCGCTTATTGTTCTCCTTATCGATTTGTGAAGATGTTTCGGCATTTGAATTGTGTGAGCATGCTGTACTAATTATGAGAAACAATGCCAAGCCCGCTATTATCATTTTTTTCATATTTTCTCCTCCTTAGGTTTGTTCGAAGCTAACTATAGCATGCTTATGTGACGCTAGTTTGACGATTTAAGATTATTTCCTGGGAAATAAATGATATAATTTGAATAAGGGAGTTGAGGAAGGTGAGAATATATCACTATGATGCATTTAGTAATATTCCGGGAAAAGGGAATCCAGCAGGGGTTGTGATAGAGGCAGATGCTTTAACGACAGAAAAAAATGCAGGGAATAGCGGAAAAGATAGGATTTAATGAGACAGCATTTGCAATGAAATCAGAAGTGGCAGATATTCAGTTGCGCTATTTTACGCCAGGACATGAGATGAATCTTTGCGGTCATGGAACAATGGCGGCAATTCATGCTTTGATAGATCACGATTTTTTGAATGAAAAAGGTGAAATTCGGGTAGAGACTAAAGTGGGTATTTTGAATGTGAAACTGGGCCGTTCTGAACACGGAAGGGTTTGGATGACGATGCAACAGGCAATGCCAGTTTTTGAGGCTTTCTTGGGTTCGCGGGCTGATTTAGCAAAATCCATTGGCTTAGTAGAAGCTGATTTGGCGGAAGAGTGGCCGATTATGTATGGTAGTACCGGAACATGGACATTGCTCGTACCTATAAAAAAATTAGCGAGTTTTGCGAAAATGAATCCAAATAATGATAGATTTCCTGCTATCCTTCAAGAGATGCCACATGCTTCTGTTCATCCTTTTTGTGTGGAAACATTTGATTATAGCGCAACGATGCATGCCAGGCATTTCTCATCCCCTTATTCGGGAACTATTGAAGACCCAGTGACTGGAACGGCATCAGGAGTTATGGGAGCTTATTACGCGGAGTATATGACGGATAATATCGATAAATCTTTTGAAATTATTGTGGAACAAGGAATGGAAGTTGGTCGTGATGGCAAAGTAGTGGTTCATGTGGAACGGCTAGATGCAGGTTATGCAATTGAAGTCACTGGAACGGCTGTTTTAGTTGGTGAAATAGGAGAATATTGCTAAACTCTGCTATAATTATTGTATTAGATAAGGAGATTGGAGATGAAAACGATGTTCAAAAAATTAAAAGGAGTTAGTATCGCGCAATGGATTGCAATCTTTATTTTCGTCTCAATGGGGATTTCGATGGTTTTTATCACGATTCAAATTTTCTTGGCGCCGATAGAGCAAACGCCGGGTGAGCCAAAAGTGACGCTTCGTAGCGATTATATTTTTCTGTTGTTTGAGTGTGTTTTAGGAGTTATTATTTTACTTTTACCAACAATTTTATCTCACCGTTTTAAATTTGAGATACCAGGTCTTGTGTATATTTTATTCCTTGTCTTTTTTATACGCATCTATTTACTTAGGAACTGTCCAAAAATTCTATTCCACAGTTCCGCATTGGGATAAAATTTTGCATACATTTAGTGGTGCGATGCTTGGAGCTATAGGCTTTTCGTTTGTCAACTTACTAAATAATGACAAGCACGTCGTCATGCAAATGAAGCCTGGTTTCATTTCTGTATTTGCATTCTGCTTTGCTGTTACTTTAGGCGCTTTTTGGGAAATCTACGAATACACATTCGATGGCTTGATGAACCTAAATATGCAACGCTATGCTATGTCAAATGGTACACCGCTTGTCGGGCGCGTAGCACTGGCAGATACGATGGGAGATATTATAGTTGATGTTCTCGGTTCGCTAGTTTTCGTTCTTATCGGCTATTGGTCGCTGAAAAAAGGACGACCATGGATGAAAAATTTTGAGTTTACAAAGAAAACAATGAAAGCAGGAGTGGTAAAATGAAGATAGAACATGTGGCAATTTGGGTGGCGGATATTGAGCGAGCTAAAACCTTTTATACGACCTATTTTAATGGGATTTCCAATGACAAATATACAAATGCCATGAAAGGTTTTTCGTCTTATTTTATTAGTTATCCCACGGGTGCAAGGCTTGAAGTTATGCAACGAACAGATGTTGTAGACACAAAAGAAAGTCCAATGTTAGGTTGGGCACATATTGCTTTTTCGGTTGGTAGTAAAGAGCGTGTGGATATATTAACGAAGCAACTTCAAGATGACGGCTATACGCTGGAAAGTGGTCCAAGAACGACTGGGGATGGCTATTATGAGAGTGTTATTTTAGATAGTGAAGGAAATCAAATCGAAATTACGGCTTAGCAGTAAGGAGGTGTGCCGAACTTATTCAGTGCATCTTCTTTATAAAAGAGGGAATCTACTTATTTTTTCTTAGTTGTTTTTATGTTACAATATGTTCATTAATGAGCAATTTCGAGGAGGAGAATAAATTTGGAAGAGATACCAATAAACCAAAAATCCACATCTATACTCGATATGTATTATGAAGAACGCATAGATAGTTTTGTTGACCTAAAAACGTATTTGTCTGAGGTGGAGGCTCACTGTATCAAAAAAATGATTGAGCGTAATAATGGAAATATATCAAAGGCTGCATCTCAACTGGGGTTGCATCGTTCGATATTGTATCGAAAGTTAAATGGGTATGAAAAACGAAAATGAGAGCTTACTAATTGTAAGCAAAAAAATGGACTTTTGAGAGCGATTGTGTTGTAATTTTATTAGTTACAACGAAAGGATGACCTGTATGGAGATTGGAAAAGTAGTTTTAAGAACGAGAAATAAACAGACTTTGGCAGCTTTTTATCAAGAAATTATCGGGTTGAAAGTGATAACAAATGAGGCGAATCAAATAACATTAGGCATAGATGGCCGAGTGCTTGTGGAAATGATAGAAATAAAGCATGGCAACACGCCGAAACAGGCGAAAACAGGCTTGTATCATACTGCATTCTTACTACCTAATAGGGCGGAGTTGGGTAGCTTTTTACATCACTTGTTGGAAAGTAACTACCCAATAGATGGCGCGGGAGACCATATTTATAGTGAGGCGCTATATTTCCGTGATCCAGATGGCAATGGTATTGAAGTTTACGCGGATCGACCTATGAGTGAGTGGCAACGTGATGAATTTGGTAATCTTCCCATGGCGACAAATGAAGTCGATGGTGATGGGATATTGATGGCAGGAGCAGAATTGGAATGGAGTGGCGCACCATATGATACAAAAATAGGACACATTCATTTACAAGTTCGTGACTTAGAGGCAACTCGGAAGTTTTATCAAATTGCCTTAGGACTTAATCTAACCACAGAAATTCCGTCAGCCTTATTTTTTGCAGCGGGTGACTATCATCATCATATTGGTACAAATATTTGGGCAGGTAGAGATTTGCCTAGCCTAGGGGAATTAGAGACGGGGCTAGCTTTCTACACTATTCAGACAGAGGAGGAAGTTAATGTAATAGCAGAACGTTTCGCAAAGAGTGGAATAACCTTTCAAGAAGCATCTGATTATAGTATCTTAGTAGAAGACCCTAGCGGGATAGTAATTAAAATGATATCTAATAGTAAAAGCTAAGCATTGGACACAATGCTTAGCTTTTCTTTATAGGCAAAATTTTGCTATAATTAATTTAGGAATGTTTCCAATTCTTTTGACGAACTGTTGTTTTCTTTAGCAGCCAATGGGCAAGTCCAAGTGCGGCTTGAATGAGTACAAAAGTTAGGATGCCTAGATTCAAATAGAACAGGGCATTCCGAGCTTCTGTTGGAAATGCTCGTTGCACAAGTAGAAAGGCTAAAAAGAACCCTGCATTTGCTCCAAGTGAGACCCAATAAACCGAGATTTTACCAAGCTTACTAATAACAAAAGATAGCGCAAAGAAAAAGATTGCGAAACAAAAACCAATCAAAATCATTTGTATCGACTCCATGACGCTCACCTCGCATTGTTACAAAATATGTTTTACTAATAATAATTGTAACATAAATGAAATGTATTGTAAAGATTGCATATTCCTATTATGACTTGATGGGAGGTACGGGAATGATTACGTATTATAAAACACAGGAAAATGCTGAAATACGGAGGATTGATAGTTATCAACAAGGTAGCTGGGTTCATGTTGTGGCACCGACTCCGGATGAGGTTGACCAACTCTCGAAGAAGTTCGAAATACCCAAGGATCATATTTTAGACCCGTTGGATAGGGAGGAACGCTCTCGAGTTGAACTAAAGCACGTGGAAGAAAACTTCAAGCATTCGCTCGTTATTATAGATTGCCCGATTGAGGCGAAAGATGAGATGGGTTTCTTGGAGTTTAAGACGATTCCAATTGGTATTATTACAACAAAAGAAGTTGTCGTGACAGTCGTGCTGGAACAAATACCTATTTTAGGGGACATTATGGATAGGCGAATGGAACAATATGATACGGCAAATCATATTGCATTTGTCTTACAGATTTTATATGCGGTTGCTTACTATTTCTTGAAATATTTGAACAACTTAATTGAGCACATGCATACACTTGAGAAAAATATTAGAGAATCGATGAAAAATGAGGAATTGTACGCATTTATGGCGATTCAGCGCAGTCTAGTCTTTTTTGCAACGGCGCTACAGTCGAATAAAGCGATATTAGAGAAGATGGTTGTCGCGGCACATTATACAGATAAAGACGAGGACAAGGAGCTATTGCAGGATGTCATTATCGAAAATAAGCAGGCTATTGCGATGACGGATACATACACGCAAATTGTAGGTGGAATGTCGGATACTTTTTCATCTGTAATTGCGAATAATTTGAATCGAGTGATGAAGTTTTTGACATCGTTTACGATTATTTTGTCATTACCGACAATTGTGGCGAGCATTTACGGGATGAATGTAAAGCTACCATTTTCAGATAATGAATATGCATTTGGATTGATTATGATGGGAACAATTATAGTGACGATTATTACGACCATTGTATTTTGGCGCAAAAAGTACTTTTAAAATGAGACTTCGAGAGGAACTGATCTTTATGGAAAAACAGAACTATGAGAAAAAAGCTTATGAGATAATGAAGGAGAAAATTTTGAATGGGCAGTTGCGAACTGGGGATCGCGTGCCTGAGAATACGATTGCAAAAGAGCTTGGCATTAGTAGAACGCCGGTGCGCCGTGCTTTGGTTATGCTTGAAACGGAAGGTTTTTTAACAATTGAAAGTAATCGAGGAGCCTTTGTTAGTGAGACGAAAGTGACGGTTGGCAAGTTCATCGAGATGTTGGAAATGCTAGAGGTTTTGACGATTAAAACAATGAGAAAAATAGAAAATAAGGGAATCTTATTTGAACCAGAGCATTTGTATAAACGCTTATCGATTATGGAAGGCTACCTAAAAGCTGATAATAGGAGCGGTTTTGCAGAGGAAGTTTGGCAGATTATTTTTGATTTTATTGCTTATATGGGTAATTCTTATGCTGACAGTACGGTTAGAAAGATGGGTATCGATTTTTTGACGAAAGCCCCGAAGGAAATTATATTAATCCCGTTTCATAATGGAGCCTATTTAATTGAGCATTATATGCGCATGAATGAACTCTTAATAACGAAGAATTTTGATAAGGCGGAGATAATTGTTCGGGAACTGGTCAATTATTTTATTATAAAAACGTTCCGATAGGTGAAATTTTTGGAAGGTTATGCTACAATGTTGGTAATTAAGATAGGGGTGTCGAAGCTATTGAAAAGTAAACGAGAATATAAGACGCTAGACAGAATGGTGTATTTTAGCATTATCGAGAAAATAAAAAAAAGGAGAACTGAAGCCGAATGAGCATTTGACGGAGGAACGTTTGGCGAAGGAGCTAGAAGTGAGTCGATCGCCAATTCGTAAGGCGATTACAGCACTGGTATCGGAGGGAATTCTAGATTACCGTACATATAGTGGAGTTGTTGTCCGTGATTCGATGATTGACCCAGCTAAATATGGCCATCTTTTGGAAGTTATCAAGGTATTTATGGATGCTACGATTCAAAAAATGAAGGAGCAAAATACATTGGTGGATATAGCAGCATTGAGGAATTATATTGCTTCGATGGATCGCTCTTCTTATTTGCAAGATATGGAGGATTATATTTTCAATCAACATCAATTTTTCTTCCGTATTTTAAAACATGATTCTAACCCATATTATTATGAGAATGTGAAACGTGTCTTTTTTACAATTAATAATTTTTCGATGGAAACAGTTTTGAAGCAAGGATCCGAGGATAAACGGGACTTGACGATTAAGAAATTCACAGCTATTGCGGATGCTTTTGAGGCTGATGATTATGATTTAGCGAATGAACGTATTCGGACTTTGTTTGATGATTTTGCGCTCAATGCCTTCCGCGCATAATAAAAAAAACGAACGTAGGACTTAATCCTACGTTCGTTTTTCGTATATACAGAAGCCATCGACAATCGCCTTTTTGATGAAGCCAGCATTTTGATAGAGTGTGTTAAGTTTTTTGTTGTCAGCGATGCAATCAAGGCGCAGATAAGGATATCCAGTTTGTAAAGACTCCACATTTGCCCAATCTAGGATATCTTGGCTTAAATTTTGCCCGGCGAAATCTCTAGCAATCATTAATCGATGCAAATATCGTGCAGGAGTTTGGTAGCCATGATCACGCCATAAACGTTCATCCCAATCGCTTGCTGTTTTCCGTAAAATAAAAGCCGCTGCAATGTGATGGTTTTTGCGGATTAAAAAGACTTCGCCATCCCGAATACGTGTCTTTAGTTCGTGGACATCTTTTCCTGCCAGAATATCACTCCATTGTGTAGAGCCGCGACTCTTTAGCCAAGATGCTGTATCTATCATCAGTTGCTGTAAAGCTTCCTCATCAGAAACAGAGGCCTCTTGTACAGTAAAACCTGATAGATGCTTATTTTGGTTCGTTTTCATTCTTTTGTTCCGTTGTTTCCTCAGAATCTGCTGGCTCTGATGGACGGACAGCTTCACTGATTGTATCGTTCTGTTGTGTTGGTTGCTCTGGTTCCGCTTCAGACTCAGGCGATGTTACGGGCGACTCAGGATTAACCATTGAGTCAGCACCCCATGTTTTATTCTCGAAGTGTGGTGCTTCTGGTTCTTCTGGTGGTGTCGAATCAACTGGGGGAATCGCACCAAACGACGTATCATCTTCAGGAATTGTTGTTGTGTAATCAGTCGTATCCATATCGTCGCTAAATGTGCCAGTGCTTGCATACAAATCATCATAAAACACAGCACAAGACACGAGAACTTGTGGATAAATCCAAATAGCTAAACCAAACATGATAGCTAGCATCAAGAAATAACCAAGAATAAAAACTAGTAGAAATACTGGGCTCATATCAGTCGAGCTCGCATAGTAATCATATGAATATGATGCATCATAGCCATATTCAAATATAGCCGTTGTAGCAGCTGCAATGATAGCAAGAACCATCATTACAATAGCTGGAATAAAGAACACCCAGATATAAGATAATATGAGGCCAAATAAACGTCCTTTATGACCATTCATGCGGTGTCGGCTCTCTGTAATGGCATCTAGTGGTGATATATTGGGATCATCACGTAAAATCATGAATGTTTGTGAGTACGAGAAGGATTTAATAATACCTGGAATCAAGAATAACAAACTCCATAAGAATGTAAAAATGAATACAAGTACCGCCGCCAGTAAATTACGGCCAAACGTTTTAAATCCACTAAATAAGTAACCGATATCAGGTTTTTCTTGACGAGTAATAGCAAGGAAAAACCAAGTCACACCAATCATAAAAGGACCAGCAAAAATATAATACCCAATGGTTCCAAGGAATGGGATGAAGTTAATCATAGAAACAGCGCCTAAAATCACATAAGCAAGCACCATGCCACCAATCGCAAGTCCCCAATTTCCCTTTAAAGATTGCTTTGTCATTTTCCGAATTTCTGAAATGCTCATCATAAAATTTTATCCCCTTTCTTTTGTGAAAAAATCCATATACTTAAAAGTACCATACAATTCATCACAATGATAGTCATAATCTACATTTCATCAAAATGATTGACTTTTCAAGTAAAGGGGAATAGGCTATAGGTAAAATAGATACAGATAATATTATTTGGAGGTGAAATATATGGCTTACGAAAAACAAGATTTAGAGAATCGTTTAATAGAGTTGCGCCGTCAACATCAAGAATTGCTTGGCGAAACAGATCAATTCAACGATACCAATCTAGTAAATGGAACAATTTCTGCTACAGAATTAAGAATGAATGCGCTTGAAAAAGAAATTAAATCTGTAGAAAAGAAAATAAACAAATTATAAAACAATCTAGAATGATAGTGAAACTGCCTTTCGAAGTCTGGTTTTAACTGACCCCAGTGCTTCAGGGGTATTTACATAAGAGGTGATGAGGATGGATTATATATTTGCAGTAGGAGATATTCATGGTGAGATAGTGGCTTTCGAGAAACTTTTGACGCATTGGACACCTGACAAAGAGCGGTTGTTATCTGTTGGCGATTTAATTGATCGGGGAAAGAACCCAGGGGCGGTTATCCGTAAAGCCATACTTCTTGAAGCAAAGTATGGTGCTATTTTTCTGCGTGGAAATCATGAAAATATGTTACTCGACTGGCTTGCTGACCCTTGCAAGAAAATGATGTATTACATAAGCCAGGGAGGAATGGAAACGATTGAAAGCCTACTAACCTACAAAACATCAGCAAAAATGACACCAGAAGAATTAGCACGACGAGTTGAAGATGAGGCAGCTCCCGAACTTTCCTTCATTAGAAATCGACCATATTATTTTGAATGGGGTGATTTTGTATTTGTTCATGCAGGTGTTGATTTTGAACTTGCGGATTGGAAACAAACACCCAAGCGTGATATGGTTTGGGTTCGTGAGTCATTTCAGCAAGGAGCGAATCGTACTGGAAAAATCTTTGTAGTCGGACACACACCAACGGAAAGTTTGAATACTGATCATTCCACAGCTATTTGGTACTCAGCGGATCGCTCGATTATCGATATTGATGGCGGTGCGGTATTTGGTGGAGCACTACATGGCGTTTTATTCTCACAAGAAAAGGTAGAGAAAATATATACGGTTACTAATGAAAAAGAGGCTGGGGTATAACCCAAATAAATCGACGACAAGCGCTCGCATTGTTGGGACTGTTCGACATGAAATGAGTTACAGTCCCAATATACATGCGAGTAAAGCGAGCATGTAATCCTTCCCGACTGTTCGACATGGAATGAGTTACAGTCCCAATATGCCTATGAGCATCGCGAATAGGCGACCCTTTCTACGGTTCTGCTACGCAATACTTGCTACGCTTAACTTCTTGCATGGCCTGAGAAAACTACCCTCTCCCTGCTTTCAGTCATCACATACAGTCGTATGCGCAGCTCTCCGGCTTCCACCAAAACCCCTGAATACAAACGCTTTCGCTCGATTTGTGTCTAGCAAGATTCACGTCCTACTCGAAAAAAGGATTTGTGTTATCTTGCTTATTTTGTATAAAAATGAGTTTTGTCCTGGCCTCTTGTTTCTTCCCAAATTTCGTGAAGTAGCTGGTAGTTTTTTTTGTTTGAGTGATGGGTCGTATATATTGGACGAGACAATGAGTTCGTCTGGTTGATATGCCTGCATGAATTGTTCCAGTTCTGTCGCTACTTTTTTCTTATCACCGATGAAGGAATATCTAAGCTGGTGCAAAAGCGCATTTTTTTCGTATTCAGACCAGATTTGATCGATATTTGCCACCGGTCTGGGAAGTGGAGTCGGTTTGCCACGTGTCAGGTTTAAGAATGAAAGATGACCAGACGTAGCTAGGAAATTAGCTTCCTCGACCGTATCGCTAAGAACTGAACTCACAGTAACCATCGCGTAAGGTTCGTCCAAAATATTTGAAGGCTCAAAGCGAGTGCGATAAAGTTCTAGTGCGTTCCCTAACTCATTCGGTGCAAAATGAGCTGCAAAGGCAAATGGTAAGCCAAATTTTGCGGCTAATTTTGCACTGTAGGTACTAGAGCCGAGTAAATAAAGCGGAACGTGAAGGCCGCGACCAGGAATGGCAAAAATACCATTATTACCTTCATCAGAAAAATAGTTCCCAAGCTCAATGACTGAATTGGGAAATGCTTCTACGGTTTCATGCAAATCACGTCGAAGTGCACGAGCTGTTTTAAAATCAGTGCCTGGCGCGCGACCGAGGCCAAGATCAATTCGTCCCGGATACATCGTTGTTAGCGTGCCGAACTGCTCTGCGATAACAAGTGGTGAATGGTTCGGAAGCATGATACCGCCAGAGCCAACGCGAATTTTTTCTGTATGGCTTGCAAGAAAACCTATTAAAACAGCTGTCGCAGAACTAGCCACTCCAGGAATCCCATGATGCTCAGCCACCCAGTAACGATGAAATCCCGTTTTTTCAGCGAACTGAATGAGCGATTTACTATTATGGAAAGCATCGGTTTCATTGAAACCTTCACGGATGCTGGCTAAATCAAGAATTGATAAGGGAATTTGCTCCAATTTATTATCGGTCATAAAAATCACTGCCCTTCTTTGACTATTAGTATATGCCTCTTCTGGGCGATAGTCAAAAAAAAGAAACCGCTCGCCATGAATAACGAGTGATTTCGATGAATGTTAGTCCTTTAAGAAGTCTTGTAGCGCTTTTGCATTGGCTGCCACATCAATATCTAGCACAGAACCGTGTGAATTGCGTACATTTTTGTACGTACCATCGACCGGTAGGCGGAAATCTGCCATATCTTTTGCGTTACCTAATACGAAATCTTTTCCGATAGAAATCATCATACCTGTTGTTACATTCGTATTTGTATAGCCTTGCATCGTGCCAATTAAACTAGGTAGCTTCGTAATAGTACCAATACTTTGTGCTTGGTCTTTTAGGGCATTAAGAACTTGTTGCTGACGACGAACCCGGCCGAAATCACTTTCCGCATCATGACGGAAGCGAGCGTATTGTAGCAAAGTTTCACCATCCATTTTTTGTTTACCAGCTTTGATGTTTGCTTCGATATTTTTAGACATATCTTTCTCTGCATCAATTTCAATTCCATTTGGCGCAAGGGTATCGACAATTTTTGGGAAACCTTCAAAATTGGCAACCACATAATATTCAATATTGACACCAAAATTCTCTTTAATTGTTTGGCGAACTAACTCTGGGCCACCAAATGAATAAGCCGCATTAATCTTGTTTAAGCCGTAACCAGGGATATCGACATATGTATCACGCATAATCGAGACTAATTTCGGTGATTTTGATTTCGTATCATAGTGAGCGATAAGCAAGGAATCCGAACGACCTTGATCTTTTCCGCGCGAGTCGCTTCCTATTAATAAGACATTGAGATCATTCACATCTTCGGCTTTTTGTCCGTTAAATTCAAATTCTTTCATGCTATTATCAGCCTCTGCTGCATTTAAACTCGATTTATATTGGTAAAAACCAAGTCCAGCGATGGCCAGTATAATGACTATAATAATTGTAAAAATAGTCCTGCCTTTACGTAGTTTCTTCTTTGTTGGTTGATTGCGATTTTGGCGAGTGGCCATATCTTTCACCTCGTTCATAAAATTGAAGCTAACAGCAAAACAATTCTCCCTAATTAATTATAGCTGATGAATGTTACACGAATATGCCAAAATTAATAATAAGGCGCCATAAACAGATACACAAGTACACCGGTTAGGCTGACATAAAGCCAAATTGGCATGGTCCATCGAACGATTTTTTTTATGTTTTTGGATTTGGTTTGTCCATCCCCAAACGAGTGCGAATAGCGCTAAAGGCACAACGATAGCAGCCAAGAAGCTGTGCGTAATCAGGATGAAAAAGTAAATAGAACGAACAATTCCTTCTCCACCGAATGTCGATGTTTCCGCAGACATGTAGTGAAATGTCAAGTAACTGACTAGGAAAAATAATGTTGATGTGAAGGCTGCTAAAATAAAACCGCGGTGCATCTTCACGTTTTTCTTCGCAATAATTGCCCATAATGCAATTAACAAAAATACAAACGTAAAGCTGTTAAAAATCGCATTGAGTCGTGGAAAAATAGATAAGTCATAGTCAACTTTCCCTTGATAACCGATTGGTGAGAAAAATAGCAGTAAAATAACAACGACCGCGACAAAGGATAGAATCATAATGGGCCAAAAATAGTTTTTGTCAGACGACGCTTTATTTATCATATCTTTTTTTTCTGTCATGAATTTAAATCCCCCTATAAATAAGTTTCGCTATTATTATAACATGCCTGGGAGATGAATTGGTATGAAAAGTAATTCACAATTAAAAATCTTGCTTGGAAAACCAAGCAAGATTAACTATTTATCTGTTTTCAGCGTTATTATAAGCACCGTGCCATACTGGGCCGATAAATTTATTGAAAGCAAATCCACTTTTTATAGCTGCGGTTACGAAGTCTTTTGCTTTATGCACAGCTTCTTCCACAGTTAAGCCCTTCGCAAGTCCAGCTGTGATTGCTGCTGCAAATGTACAACCAGCACCGTGATTGAAGTTTGTATCGATTTTTGGTGTTTCAAGAACAGTGAATGTTGTCCCATCATATAATAGGTCAATTGCATTGTCGCTTTGCAATGATTTTCCACCTTTGATGACAACGTACTTTACACCTAATGCTACAATTTTTTTTGGCAGCAGCTTTCATATCGTCAAGCGTTGTTAGTTTGCCAAGTCCAGAAAGTTGCCCGGCTTCAAAAAGATTCGGTGTTGTGATCAACGCGCGAGGCAACAATAAATCGCGAATTGCTTCGGCATTTTCCGGCTGAATAAGCTCATCTTCGCCTTTACAAACCATCACGGGATCAATCACGACATTTTGCAAGTTGTGTTCATCGATGGCATCGCGCGTGGCTTCGATGATTTCAACTGAACCGAGCATTCCCGTTTTCATCGCGTCAACAGGACCACCTGAAAGGATTGTTTTCAATTGGGCGCGTAATAAATTAGCATCAAGCGGCGTCACGCCATGGCTCCAATTATTGTCAGGATCCATTGTTACGATTGTTGTAATCGCTGAAAAGCCAAACGTACCATATTCCTCAAATGTTTTTAAATCTGCTTGGAGTCCAGCGCCACCACTAGAATCCGAGCCCGCTATAGTTAATGTTTTTTTGATTGTCATGATAAATTCCCTCCAGTTAACTTAATTATTTGTTTCAAGCATTTTGTGAATTGCAGTTGCTACGCCATGTTCGTCGTTTGAATCAGTAATGTGCTTGGCTAGTTTTTTGACTTCGGGTTCAGCATTGCCCATTGCGACGCTGTAACCCGCCATTTTCAACATAGAAACATCATTGAAATTATCACCAATCGCAAAAGTTTCGTCCATTGTGACGCCCATTTTTTCAACATAATATTGTAAAGAAAGTCCTTTTTGAGCATCGATATGTGTAATTTCGATATTGTCGGAAAAAGAAGAGCTAATCGCCAGGCTTCCCTGTGCCTCGAGTTGTTTTTTTTGCTTTTTTTGAGTACCGCTTGATCAGAAGAAAAGGCGATGAATTTCAAAATCGTGATATCCTCATTGTTGAACAGGCGCTCCGTATCATCAATCACATGAACATCCTTACTTTCAAAACGTTCCTCAACATAGCGATGAATCTCTTCGGCACTGAAATCTGGGTGCACTTTTCCTTGAATTTCCTTCATGAGCTCGATGCCTTTATCTTTATTCGGTGAAATCGGGCCGATATCAGTGAAGAACTCGCAATACATTCCGAGGTCTGTCAACACTTGATACGTATATCGTGCTGAGACTTTGTCGATTGGAATTTGTTTCAAAATCTTGCCGTGTTCATCACGAATCTCAGCTCCATTCATACAAATTGCTGGTCCATAGAGGTTTGCGTGGTTGATGAGTTGCATCGCATCATCGTACATTCGCCCTGTACACAAGACAAAATGAATACCTTTTGCTCGAGCCTGTTCGATAGCTTTTACGCCTTCCTCGTCTACTTGGATTTTTGAGTTAAGCAGTGTGCCATCCATATCTGAAGCAATTACTTTTATCATAATAATAGAATCCTCCCATTTTCGTACCTACACCACTAGGATATCATTTTTTTTAGCAAAATTGCAGTAAGTAAAAATTGATGAATCAGAGGTTATAAAAGTAGAATTTAAGAAAAAATTAATACTTAGTTAAGTAGTAGGATATATTTTTTCAGCATAATGAATCTGACTATACAAATAAAGGAGATTATAAGATGAATAAATATGGTATTTTGATTGTGCGAATTTTGCTTGGTGGGATTGTCTT
This sequence comes from Listeria rocourtiae FSL F6-920, assembly GCF_000525975.1. GTDB lineage: Bacteria > Bacillota > Bacilli > Lactobacillales > Listeriaceae > Listeria_A > Listeria_A rocourtiae. The sequence goes on along the minus strand of NZ_AODK01000024.1, from coordinate 6,037 downwards.
TTTACATGGGTTACAGAAGTTCACAGGTGGTATTGGGGGGACGGTTCAGTTTTTTTGATAGTTTAGGAATTCCTGGGTTTATGGCGTATATTGTTGCCCCTCTTGAAATAATTGGTGGTTTGGCACTTATTTTTGGCGTGCTAGTACCATACGCATCTGCGCTAATTATTGGTATTCTATCAGTAGCTATTGTGACCGTAACCTTCTCAAAAGGATTTATCGGTGGGTATGAGTTCGATTTTACTTTGCTTGTACTAGCCATCGTAACTTTGATAACCGGCTCATTTAAAAAAAGTATTTCAGTTCCTACCAACAAACGAAAAATAATGTGATATCCGTCCAGTTCAGAAACCATTTTTGAATTGGGCTTTTTGTTAGAAAAACGGTATAATGGAAGGAGTTGATAAAAATAGGGAAGGGTGGCTATAAAATGATGACAGAACGTGAAAAGATGATTAGCGGTGAATTATATCGACCGGGAGACCCAGAGCTTGTAGCAGGACGAGAAAGAGCTCGTGAACTCTGTGCGAAGATTAACGGTGTTGTGAGTGATGCTGTTGCGCGTGAAGTACATATCCGTGAATTATTAGGATCAGCAGGAAAAAATGTCTACATGGAGCCAAATGTACGTCTTGATTACGGCTATAACATGGCGGTTGGCGATGATTTTTACGCGAATTTTGATTGTGTATTTTTAGATTGTGCTCCGATTAAAATTGGTAACAATTGTATGTTTGCACCGGGTGTCCATGTTTATACAGCGTACCATCCGCTTGACGCGACAGAGCGAAATAGTGGACGAGAATTTGCAAAAAGTGTCACGATTGGCCATAATGTTTGGGTTGGCGGTCGTAGTGTAATTAATCCAGGGATTACGATTGGCGATAATGTGGTTATTGGATCCGGTTCTGTTGTGACAAAAGATGTGCCAGCAAACACGGTCGTTGCCGGAAATCCAGCACGTGTAATTCGCCAATTAGACCAGCAGGAGGAAAGCCTACAATGACAATATCGGATCGAACCCTTTTTACGAAGATGGAGCAGGAATTGAACCTCGCGAAAGCGGCCAAATCAGAACAAGAAAAACAGTTGCATCTGCATGGATTAGCCGTATTAATAGAAGTAATGCGTGATCAAAATTCGCCCCCCTTATCGTCAGCAACATTCAGTTCAAGCAGGGAATATCAAGCGATGACAGGCGAATTACCTGTAGCTAAACCAGCGACGATTGATGGTGGCAAAATAGAGACAGGAGATGGATCCAATGGTGATTCACTGCTAGATTTTTAGAGGGGGATACGAAATGAGAAAAATGTTAATAATAGGTGCCATATTTGCAGGTTTAGCCGTAGGAATAGGCGCTTTCGGGGCACATGCATTGAAAGAAATACTAGGAAGCTATCACACAACTTTCGAAACAGGCGTTCAATATCAAATGTTTCATGCTACAGCGATTCTAATTGTAGGTTTACTACTTGGCAAAATAAATAGTGGGCTATTGCGAACAGCAGGATATTTGTTCGGGACCGGAATTATTTTGTTTTCAGGCAGTTTATATGTACTCAGCATCACCAAAATCACCATCCTTGGAGCAGTAACTCCACTTGGTGGTGTAGCATTCATCACCGGATGGATTTGTTTTATTATCGCTGTAGCAAAATATAAACCAGTATTGTAATATAAAAAACGTTGCGTAAGAAGGGATTTCGTAATGCTAAATGAATGATGGTAATTTTTGTTACCTAACTTTAACAAAAAAAGGTTAAAAAAAAGGATTGGATTCCAAATAGCGGGGTATTATACATGTAAGCAACGACATCTTAATTACTTTTTCTCCCTTTTTAGTAATTGAGAGTCTTTCTTACCTTAAACTCCCTTTTAATCGCTAAACCTGCTGATATTGCTGGATTAGCGATATTTTTTTTGCCATTAAAAAACGCCCGCTATTTAATGAGAGGACGTTTGACTATATATTTTATTATTTCCGCCAAAATGTTTCACAGTCTGCTTTATCTGTAATATTAAAGGCAATCATATCTCGCAATAAGTCATAATTTACGGGTTTATCCCACGGGAACCGGACTAGATTTGCTGTATGTGTGTAGCCAGCTGCTTTGATGGCGTCTGAGAAGCGCGTGACTACTACTGCTTCAGGTGATGCTGCAAAGTTATTTTTGGCGATACTGAATCCGATAATGAACGTGTCGTGGTCAGTGAACATTGGTTGATTCCATGCGATTTTTGATTTTAAGTCGGGGAATTCTTTATTCACCCAACTGAAAACTTCTTGCATCTGTGCCTTGTGTTCAGGATTATCGATTTTTGCTAAGTATTCTGATAAATTTTCCATCGTTATTCCTCCAGTCGATTTTGAACGGTATAAGTCTATTTTAGCGTAAATGGATGGAAATACAAGAAAGAAGGATGGTGTACCCGCAGGAAAGACCGGTACATCATCCTTCTTATGTTTTTTTATTTCTTTTTGCCTATCACGATATTTGTGTAAGTGTTGACGGTCAAGAAGTAGTAAATCGTAAACATCGCTGTATAGATTCCGGTACTGATAACGACTGGTAATGTGAGATCCATCTGCAGCATGTTGGAAAGCATGATTAGCGCGACGGAACTATGAGCAATACCAAGTACGAGCGGTATGAGGAAAATCACGAGCACTTGCTTGGCTATTGTTTTACGAATTTCTTTGCGATCCAAGCCGATTTTCTTCAGAATATCGTAGGTTGCAACATCGTTATATGCTTCTGTTAGTTGCTTGAAGTAAATAATACTACCGGTTGCTGCAAGGAAAACGAGACCGATAAACATACCGATGAAAAGGAGTACGCCAATCGTGCTCATTGATACTTCGTAACTGGTTGGGTAGCTCAGGAAAATAGCATCTTCAGGAAGTACTTTATCCATTTTATCGCTGAGCGGAACTGCGTCTTTTGGATTTTCAACCATGATAGATTGTATTGTTTGTGTTTTTTGAGTTGAAATTGTTTTAGCTACGTTATCAGAAACAATTAGAAGGTAGTAAGTACTGGCAAGAGGCGGTCTATCTAAGGTTTCTGTTAAGGTTACTTTTTGATTGGTGCTGTTCTTTAAGGTGAAAGTTTGATTTTCAAGTGTTTTCGCTGCTTTTTCGTCGCGGAGGGAAGCCGGTGCAATAAGAATCACTTCGTCATCCTGAAGATCCGCTTTTTTGACATCAGAGTTGTTTTGAAGAGTTAGAAGTTTGTTGTAATCTGTTTGACTAATGAATGTGAAACCAGAATCAGGATTGTATTCATACGGCATTTCACGATCACTGGTAGCTTTAATGTTGCGCAAAGCTGTTTCTTGATGACCCGTCATTGGTGTTTTTGTATTCGTTTCGGCAAGTTTCAATGCTTCTTCATTACTTTTTTTATCAACAATTGTGTATTCAAAAGTGGAAGGATACATCAGATTAGATTCTTTGTTTACATTGTAGTAAAGACTTCCAATAGCACCGATTGCGGTAAGTGTTGTAGCACTTAGAATAGCGATAACAGCTAGAGTTCTCGCATTTGAAGCAATTCGGAAAGCAAGCTGAGAATTACTAATAATATTCGTCCCGTTATAGAAAATTCGTTTATTTTTGCGAATCTGGTTGAGTAGGAACGGTAAGAAGTTGCTTAGAAGTAGCGCCGTTCCGATGATAACAGAGAATAGGATGGTCAACATGCCAACTCCGGGTCCCATTTTTGCTAGAAGTGATTCCTCACTAAGTGGTTGGAGGGCAAGGAAGTAGCCTCCCGCAATGAATAAAATAGCTATAATCGCTAGAACTGGATTGTTTTTCGGTGTTTTTTCACGCTTACTTTCCGAATGAAACAGATCGAGAAGCGTCGTACTATAAATAATGCGATATCCGCTGAGCGATGTAATGAGTGTAATAACGATGAAAATAATAACTGTATTAATCACGGCATCCATTGAAAAGACAAAATTACTTACACCACCAAAATCCATGACCTTGAGTAGAATCGTGACGAAAAGCTTGGATAGCAGCGTCCCAAGACCAATCCCGACAGCAAGTGCGACAACACCCATCAAGAAATTCTCATAAAAAAGCATACGGCCAATTTCTTTCTTACGAAGGCCGAGTAGGGAATAAAGGCCGATTTCCTTTTTGCGTTTCCGTGTGAAAAAATGATTCGAATACAAAATGAAGATGGCAACAAAAATAATTAAGACAATCGATGAGGCGTTGAAAATCGCAGAAAGCTTGGCGCTTCTGTCGATACGTTCAACAACGGCTGGGTCTTTCGCTAGCGATACGAATGTGTAGTAAATCATAATCGAGAAACTCATTGATGCAAAATAGAGGAAGTAGTGAATAAAATTATGTTTAATATTCTTTTTTGCTAAATCAAATAACGTCATTCATGTCGCCCCCTAATTGCGCTAACACATCAAGAATTTTTTGGAAGAACTCCTTACGCGTCTTCGTTCCGCGATAAATTTCAGTAAAAATAGCACCATCTTTTATGAATAAAATTCGCTTACAGAAGCTTGCGGCATAAGCATCATGTGTAACCATCATGATCGTTGAATGCTCCTGCTCATTTAGGCCTTTCAAACTTTCGAGCAAATCCGTTGCTGATTTAGAATCAAGCGCTCCTGTCGGTTCATCTGCAAAAATCAAACTAGGATTAGCAATAATCGCACGACTTGCAGCTGTCCGTTGTTTTTGCCCACCAGAAATCTCATTTGGATACTTATCTAGAATGTCACGAATGCCGAATGTATCTGCAACTTTATCAAGACTTGCTTCCATCTCCTTCACAGGACGTTTCGCGAGTGCAAGCGGTAAGATAATATTTTCCCGAACACTAAGCGTATCCAATAAGTTATAATCTTGAAAAATGAAACCGAGCTGATCACGACGAAATGTGGACATTTGCTGTTCGTTCATCGACTCAAGCTCCTGCCCTGAAATTTGAATCTCACCAGACGTCGGTTTGTCGATGGTTGAAAAAACATTGAGTAGTGTTGATTTACCGGCACCACTAGGCCCCATGATACCAACAAAATCTCCTTTTGCGATTTCCAAACTAATATTATCCAAAGCTGTATACACATTTCCTTTTATTCCATACACTTTACGAACATTCTTTGCTTGTAATACTATTTCCATGTAAACTCCTCCTAAATAAATAACGTATAGGCTTAGTGTAACGGGAAAAAGGAATGCGTTCCATTGAGTAAGATGACATTTTGAAGGAGGTGGCTTACAATTTTGTAACTATGGAGGTTAAAACGGTTGTTGAGGCTGAAGCTTGGGCTGGGCTTGGACAAACTCTGCATTTCCTAAAGTATGGTTGCGCAGCTAAGAACACAGAAAAGCCTAGCTCTCACTATAAGGGAAGCTAGGCTCTAACACTACATTCTAAAAAGGTTCGGCAATGCATCTGCTGTTATATAATTTCCAATTAAAAACGAACCAAATTCTGCAAAACGAGCGCTAGACTCATCGAAGCGCATCTCGGTAACAATTCGTTTAAAATCAAGCGCATCATCTGCAAAAAGCGTTACGCCCCATTCAAAATCATCAAGACCAATCGATCCGCCAATAATTTGCTTTATTTTTCCAGCATACGTACGGCCAATTGCACCGTGGTCTCGAATCATAGTTTGACGCTCTTCCATCGGCAACATGTACCAGTTATCTGTTAGACTACGCTTTTTTGTCATCGGATAAAAACAAATATGTTTGCGGGCTGGCAATTCTGGATACAAACGCTCACGCACATGTTTATTCTCATAAGGATTTCCATCTTTCGCCAGATGATTTGCCAAGTAATTGCTTAGTTCGACAACGGAAACGTAAGAATAAGCTGGTAATAAATAATCCGCAATACGTAGCTTATTCAGTTGGTTCTCAACCTCATTTAAACCCTCAAGCGTCGGTCGAAGCGTGAAAAATAGCAAATCTGCTTTTTGACCAATAATCGAATAAACGATATGCTCTCCTTCCCCCATTTTTTTCGTAATTTCCATGTCTCCTAAAAAA
>NZ_AODK01000023.1 GCF_000525975.1 Listeria rocourtiae FSL F6-920 | reverse complement strand
TTTTGTAATTCATTGAGCATAGCATCGCGGTCAATGGGAGAGACTTCTCTTAACGCAGGCCAGTCAATCGTTCTGAAATCATGCAGAGAAAACCAACCATCTAATGTTTTAACAGCTTCGTTCATTATTCAAGCACTTCCTTCCTATGTATTAATTGAATTGTAACATAGAAATGGGAAATTTGTCTGGTGCTCTGTTTGTGAAAAAAACCTCCATAAAAAGATATGGAGGCTGGTTAAAGCTTATTTTGCAGGTGTTGAAACGATGCAGCTAACATGACCATCGATCGTCCAGTTTTTGCATGTTGCCGGTAAAATAAAATGGTCTGCTTTTTTGATAGATGTCGCTTCGCCGTCGATGATTAGCGTGGCTTCACCAGACAAGATACTGACCAACGTGTAGGGCGCGGTCGCGGTGAAATCAGCTTTTCCGTCAATGTCCCATTTGTAAACGGCAAAAAATTCACTTTCAACAAAAGCAGTTTTAGTCAGTGCGCCAGTTGTTTTTGTTGTGATATTTAAAACGGCGTCATGATGCGGAACAGTCGTCACATCAATCGACTTTTCCAAGTGAAGTTCTCGCTTATTGCCTTGTGCATCGACACGATCATAATCATACACACGATAAGTGGTATCCGAGCTTTGTTGTGTTTCTAGAACGAGCGTCCCTGTACAAAGCGCATGAATCGTACCACTTGGCACATAGAAAAAATCGCCTGGTTTAATGGCCACTTTACGAAGCAACTCATGCCATTTCCCATCGCGGGTCCAGTCAATTAATTGTTGTTTCGATGTCGCATTATGACCGTACACAAGTTCTGCATCTGGCTCACAATCGATTATATACCAGCATTCGGTTTTGCCAAGTTCACCGTTTTCATGTTCTTTGGCATAGGTATCATTCGGATGAACTTGCACCGATAAGTCCGTGTTCGCATCCAAAATTTTAGTCAACAACGGAAATACGGCCTCTTTTGGATTACCGAATAAAGCAGGCTGTTCCGACCATAATTCAATCAACGTTTTCCCAGAAAATTCGCCATTTTTGATTGTTGAAGGGCCGTTTGGATGCGCCGAAATCGCCCAATATTCACCGGTAGTCTCTGTTGGAATATCATAGCCAAAGAAGTCACGTAATTTTGTACCGCCCCATATGCGGTCTTGAAAAACCGAATCTAAAAATAAAGCTTTTGTCATTGTGTTTGCCTCCCAATTTTTATACATCTTTCATCAAAAAACCTTGTTGCTTCAACGTCTCAGCAATCGAAGGATAGTAATCTTTATCGTAAAATTTTGAAACCCGGGCTGTCCACGAAACACTACCTTCACGTGCTGAAAAAGGAATAATTGTTTCATCGTAAGCTGCCATCAAATCTGCTACATCGGTTTGGTACGTTTCTTGGAAGTAGACAGCTTCTTTCGGAAAACGCGGTTTAATCGGCATTTCCACATCAGGATAGCCAATACAAAGTCCGACAACAGGAAAAACGTGCTTTGGCAACTTCAAAAATTCGATGACGTCTGCCATGTTGCGACGAATGCCACCAATGCATACAACACCTAAGTCAAAAGATTCCGCAGCAATAATTGCATTTTCGCAAGCAAGCCCTACATCTGTTGCGCCAACGAGTAAAGCATCTACATTTTGAATGGCCGAAAGAGAGCCCTGATGTTGTTTGCTCGCTAAGTGGGTACGATAAAAATCAGCTACAAAAACTAGAAAAGCGGAACTTTCTGCTATGTAAGGTTGATTGCCACAAAGATCGGCCATCTTTACTTTACGTTCAGGGTTTTGGATTGCGATTATCGAATATTGTTGTCCATTAATCCACGATGGAGCGCTTTGAGCGGCACGAACAATACTATCTAATTGCGCTTTTGGAATCGTTTTATCAGGTTGATATTTGCGAAAAGAACGATGATTTCGCAGGTGATCTATGATTGGATTCATAAGAAATACCTCCATTTCGATATTACTAACAGACTAAGTATAGCCTTTTTTAGAATTAGATGAAAGTGTTAAGGCTAACAGTTGAAAAAAGAGCCCATAATCCAGTAGAATAGCGATAGAAAGCAGGTGAGCGTGTGATGGATAAAACGAAAGCTATCCAGCTATTAGAAAAGTACTTTTTAACAGCCGAAGAAGCCGCCACATTTTTAGGAATTTCCAAACAAGCACTATCATCTCTTGTTAAGCGAGGTAAGCTAGAACGCGTCGAGAAAGGGCAAATGAGTCTGTTTTTTAAAGCGGATTTAGAGAGGCGAAAGCAGGAGCAAGCAATTTTACGCAAAAAATACCGACCATATACATAATCTTTCCCTTGATTTTGCTAGGTTCCCTTCTTTATTATTGTTTAGCAGCGTGACAGAAAGAATGAGTATGACGAGAATAGTGTCCAATTGTCAAGACTCGAAATAACCGTTAGAATGGATAGAAGAAAGAGACGTGTGGAGGTTTAAGAGAATGAGATTGGATAAATTGCTCGCAAATAGTGGTTTTGGAAGTCGAACGGAAGTGAAAAGTTTGCTAAAGGCGGGCGCGGTAACCGTCAATGATACGCGTCAAAAAGAGGCAAAATACCAAGTGAATGCAACACAAGACAAGGTGGAAGTACATGGCGAATTGGTCGTATATGAAGAATTTACATACTTAATGATGAATAAACCCCAAGGAGTCGTTAGTGCGACCGAGGACAATTGGGATGAGACGGTGATTGACTTATTAGATGAACGCGATCAATTAAAAAAAATTATTTCCGGTTGGGCGATTGGATAAAGATACAGAGGGCTTGTTGCTGATTTCGAATAATGGTGTTTTGGCGCACAATCTATTGTCTCCGAAAAAACATGTCGATAAGACGTATTTTGCAAAAATTGATGGGGTTGTGACAGAAGCTGATATTGCGATTTTTAAAGAAGGTGTTACGATTTCTGATAATTATACGTGCAAGCCTGCAGAACTAGTTATTTTAGCAACTGAAAATGGTATTTCGACAGTGGAAATTACAATTCAAGAGGGAAAATTCCATCAAGTGAAGCGGATGTTTGAAGCGGTGGACAAACAAGTGACATATTTGAAACGGTTGCGCATGGGGACACTGGAATTAGATGCAGGGCTAGCGCTAGGAGAATATCGTCCGTTGACAGAGAAGGAATTGGCAAGCTTAATCGCGAAAAGTGAATGAACTGTGTTGGTCGGAATCTTGATTAGACCATTACAGTTAAAAGAAGTATTCCTAGTGTTTAGTTAATGCTGTATTAATACAAAAAACGTTAGAATGAAACTGTTATATCCGATTGGAATTACTATCAAAGTGCTCGTTTTCGTAGTAGAATGGAAGTATCATATTATTATTTTAATTGGAGGAAAAGGAAATTATGAGTGATTTATTTACAACGTTAAAAGCGCAAGTAGCAGGAAAAGGTTTACGCATTGTATTACCAGAAGGGGAAGATGCGCGTATTGTTGGCGCGGCGACGGAGCTTTTGAAAGATGGTATTGTAACACCTATTTTGCTAGGAGATAAAGCGGCGATTGCGGCGACTGCGAAAGAATTGAACGTGTCACTTGATGGTATTGCGATTCACGAACCAGCAACAGATCCGCTTTTTGATGAGTTGGTTACGGCATTTGTGGAACGTCGTAAAGGTAAGGCGACAGAAGAGGAGGCGCGCAAAATTCTCGTCGATCCGAACTATTTTGGTACGATGTTGGTTTACACTGGAAAAGCGGACGGGCTTGTGAGTGGCGCAGCGCATTCTACAGCAGATACCGTTCGTCCAGCGTTACAAATTATTAAAACAAAACCTGGCATTTCAAAAGTGGCGGGTGCGATGATTATGGTTCGTGGTGATGAAAAATATGTTTTCAGCGATGTAGCGATTAATATTGCACCGGTTGCGCAAGACTTGGCGGAGAACGCGATTGTCAGCGCAGAAACGGCTTCTGTATTCGGAATCAACCCACGTGTAGCGATGCTGAGCTTTTCAACAAAGGGCTCTGCTAAGTCAGATGAAACCGTAAAAGTAGCAGAGGCAACAGCAATTGCGAAAGAAAAAGCACCAGATTTAGTATTGGATGGTGAGTTCCAATTTGACGCAGCGTTTGTTCCTTCTGTAGCAGCGAGCAAAGCACCGGATTCTGTGTTAAAAGGTGACGCAAATGTATTTATTTTCCCTAGCTTAGAAGCAGGAAATATTGGTTACAAAATTGCGCAACGTTTAGGTAATTTTGAAGCAGTTGGACCGATTTTACAAGGTTTGAATGCACCAGTGAACGACCTTTCTCGCGGTTGTAATACGAAGGATGTTTATAATTTAACACTCATTACTGCGGCTCAAGCTGTGGCAGAATAATTTTGCATGAAAAAACGGAATGCGGTAATGGCAATCCGTTTTTTCGTTTATAAAGAGGCGATGAAAAGTTCTAGTAAGCGATTATCACCAGTTAATTCTGGATGAAACGCGGTAACTAGAATTTTTCCTTGTCTCGCTGCAACATATTTATTATCAATCGATGCTAGAATCTCGACGTTTTCACCGACAGAAGCGATGTAAGGTGCTCGGATGAAAACTGCTGGGAACGGTCCACTCTCGATTCCTTCTATCTCAATCGCCGCTTCAAAACTATCTTTTTGGCGACCAAATCCATTTCGAACTACAACAGTATCGATTAAGTCAAGCGTTTCATCGTCGTTCCCATCTATTTTTCGTGCCGTTAAAACAAGTCCTGCGCATGTTCCAAAAATACCTTTCCCTGATTTAGCAAAAACTTGGATTGTCTCAAATAAATCGTATTTTTTCATAAGACGGCGCATTGTCGTACTTTCGCCACCAGGTAAGATAAGGCCGTCAAGATCGCGCAATTGATTAGGATGCTTTACAGGAACAGCAAGGGCTCCGGCTAAAGAAATTGCGTTGAGATGTTCAGAAACCGCTCCTTGTAAAGCCAAAACACCAATTTTTTTCATATTACCAGCCTCTATCTTGCATACGATCTTCTGGGTTTAAACGAGAAATCTCGATTCCCTTCATCGCCGTACCAAGTTCTTTGGATAGTTTGCCTATCAACTCGTAGTCTGTATAATAAGTCGTCGCCTGTACGATTGCGTTTGCAAATTTAGCTGGATTATCCGATTTGAAAATACCTGATCCAACGAAGACACCGTCCGCGCCAAGTTCCATCATCAAGGCTGCATCCGCAGGTGTAGCGACGCCTCCAGCTGCGAAATTTACGACCGGTAATTTGCCAAGCGTTTTAATTTCTTTTAGAAGTTCATACGGAGCACCTAAAATTTTAGCTTCCGTCATCAGTTCGTCATCGCTCATCACACTGACTTTGCGAATTTGGCTGTTAACTTTTCGCATGTGGCGAACGGCCTCTACTATATTTCCAGTTCCTGGTTCTCCCTTTGTGCGAAGCATTGAAGCACCTTCACCGATACGGCGGAGCGCTTCACCAAGATCACGACAGCCACATACAAATGGCACGGTAAAATCGCTTTTTAGAAGGTGAAATTCATCATCAGCAGGGGTTAATACTTCACTTTCATCGATATAATCAACGCCCATCGCTTCAAGCACACGAGCTTCAGAAATATGACCGATACGAGCTTTTGCCATGACTGGAATCGAAACTGCACTCATAACTTCCTCGATAATGCGTGGATCAGCCATACGAGCAACACCACCCGCAGCACGAATATCCGAAGGCACCCGTTCTAATGCCATAACTGCCACGGCACCAGCATCCTCCGCGATTTTTGCCTGCTCTGCGTTAATGACATCCATGATAACGCCACCTTTTTGCATTTGTGCCATACCCCTTTTTACTAACTCACTACCAGTTTGCTTTTCCATTCGATCGATTCCTCCTTTATATATGTAAAACTTTTGCCTTGGAAACTTGTACATCTATATGGTAAGCTAAAACCAAATTTAAAAAAACAGCCAATTGGATGATAAATAGATGGTCCAATAATGAAAAGCTGAAACGGCCCGCTCAGCTCCGACAAAAACTGGAGCGGCCGCAGTAAAAAGCCGTTCTTGCTTTTTATGGAGGGCGTGAAGTTTTCGAGGAGTTGGCTAAGAAGAAGGCAGTTTCATTGCATTCAACTGCATATTGAGGTTCTAAAAAAGCACACTACGCTTTTTTAGAACCACAACAAAGCTGGATCACATGAAAAGCTGAAACGGCCCGTTCAGCTCCGACAAAAACTGGAGCGGCCGCAAGAAAAAGCCGCTCTTGCTTTTTATGGAGGGCGTGAAGTTTTCGAGGAGTTGGCCGTTGAAGCTGGATCCGGAGGCGCTTCACGTGATACAGTACATGGATTACATGCTCACTTCGTTCTCATGCATATTGAGGCTCTA
>NZ_AODK01000022.1 GCF_000525975.1 Listeria rocourtiae FSL F6-920 | reverse complement strand
ATAAAGCAAAACAAAGTATCTATACAAAATATATTTATATGACTTTTTTTTAGTGTAACAAATATAATTGTGAACTACATCGTCATAAAATAAGCAATTTGATGGCTCGCTATGACAAATTTAAAAAGCTCGTCTTCATACTAGTGTGACCTTTCAAAGAAAAGATTATTTGCAGACTTCCCGTAGTGTCTGACAAATATAGTCCATTTGATTATCTGTAAGCTGCGTTCCTGAAGGTAAGCACAGTCCTTTCTGAAAAAGCAAATCAGCATGACTTACGTCTGTATGTTCACTGTAATAAGCAACATCTTGGAATAATGGTTGTGTGTGCATTGGTTTCCATAGACGTCTACTTTCAATACCTTTTTTCGCTAATAGTTCTATCACAGTTTCTGGTGAGACACCTTCTAGTAGGACGGTTGTTAGCCAGCGATTATTGAATGTTTCCTGCCACTCTGGTAGAAAAGTGAGTGCGGAATTATCGGCAAATGCGGCTTCATACGCCTGAAATATGGCTCGTTTCTTCGTAATTCTTTCTTCTAAAACGTCTAGTTGTGCTATACCAATTCCAGCTAATACATTGCTGAGACGGTAATTGAATCCTACTTCACGATGGGAATAGTACGGTGCATCTTCTTTTGCCTGTGAAGCAAGATGACGTGCTTTTTCAATTTGTTTCGTATCATTTGAAACAAGAGCACCACCGCCAGATGTTGTGATAATTTTATTGCCATTGAAAGAATAAATGCCAAATGTACCGATTGTTCCTAGTTGGCGTCCTTTATATGTGGAACCTAATGATTCCGCGGCATCTTCAATTACTGGGATGTCATAACGATTAGCCAATGCCATAATCTCATCCATTTTGCAACTTTGACCATAGAGATGTACAACGATGATTGCTTTTGGAAGTTTATTTTTCGATGCAGCATCCTCTAATGCATTGGCTAAAGCTATCGGGCTCATTCCCCACGTGTCTATTTCAGAGTCAATAAAAACCGGGGTTGCACCGAGGTATAAAGCAGGATTAATACTCGCGATGAACGTAAATGTGGAACAAAAAACGGTGTCACCTTTTTGTACATTTAAAAGTGTGAGTGCCAAGTGAATCGCACTCGTTCCTGAATTTGTCACCGCAACATCTTTCGCACCAGTATACGTTGCTAAATTAGCTTCAAACTGGTCTACATTTGGTCCAAGTGGCGCAATCCAATTCGTCTCGAAAGCTTGCTGGATATATTTTTGTTCCTTTCCACTCATGTGAGGCACTGCTAATGGAATTTGGTTCATTTCAATTTCCTTTCGTTTTAAGGCGTCAACCCTGTGAATTTAGACATCGTTGCTTGATTGTCTTGTGAAATACCGTCTCGTTGTACTATTTTGTAAACCGTTAACAAGGCTATTTTCAAATCGAGTAAGAGCGATTGATGCTGGACATAATGACAATCATAGGCGAATTTCTTTTCCCAACTAAGACTATTTCTTCCCTTCACTTGTGCCAATCCTGTAATACCTGGTAGCACCGTTAAACGGATTCTTTGTTTTTTCGTATATAGATCATTGTATTCCAGAAGTAATGGACGTGGTCCGATGAAACTCATGTCACCTTTTAAAATGTTAAGAAGTTGTGGCAATTCATCAATACTTAATTTACGAATCAAGCGGCCATACTTCGTTAAACGATCGGCATCTGAAAGCAACTGTCCATTTGTATCATATTGCGTACGCATTGATTTCAATTTATAAATCATAAAAGGAAGCCCATCTTTCCCAGCACGTCTACTTATATAAAGTGGGTTTTCACGATATAAGGCGTAAAAAATACATCCACATGCTAACATAATCGGACTCACACAAATGAGTAACAAGGCTGCAAAACAAAAATCAATCCAACGTTTCAACATAACTATTCCTCCTATTTGTAATCACTCGCCAAATACGGTTGGCAATACGCCCTACATCATATTTTTTCGCTAATTGCTTCGATGCTTGGCTTGCCCGCTCCCAACTGTGCTGATCCGTGGCTAAATGTTCTATATACGTACAATAGGCGTCCACATCTTCATGTGCAAAGCCTTTTCCAGCACCGCTCTCTTCCAGTACTTGCTTTTGCCAACCTTGATAATTCAGCACAATAGGCAAACCACATGCTAGAAAATCAAAAAATTTATTCGCGCTATTATCCCATAAAATTCGTTCATTCTTAACAAGCATCGTTCCCATTTGACATTGAGAAGCGATTTGAAGCGTTTCTGTTTTTGATTTTGCGTCTAAAATTCGAATATTGATGAGCTGTTTCTCCTTAATCTGCGCTTGCATGTTTTCTTTCTCAGAACCTTCACCAATGAGCAGAAAATGAATCAAATCATTATCTTTTAACTTCTCCGCACAGGCGACAAGATAGTCTACTCCATTCACAAGTCCCATCGTACCGGGATGCACAACAACAAACTTATCCCTCATCCAATGCATTAACGACTCATCTTCTACACATGCTTCGTTACTTTCTTGTACCAGTAGCGGATTCGCAAAGTTCTCCGCCACCGTCACTTTACTTGCTGGGATTTTTTTTTTTGAAGCAGGTTTTGACGCATGCCTTCTGATAAAACAACAATATGCGTCGCGCCTTTATAAATAAGCATTTCTAACCATTTCACTAGTTGAATCAGCCATCTATTTTGAATGAATCCAAGGTGAATTGGAACGTCCGGCCACACATCTCGAACTTCAAAAATAAATGGTCTTCGCTTCCATTTGCTTAAAATGAGACCAACTAATCCAACTGTTAGCGGTGTTGATGTCACATATATTTTGTCAATCTTCTTTTCTCGCATACCAAGGAGAATACTCCATAAGAAAAAGTGTATAAACGCCCATATTCGTCTGATTGTCGACATTTTTTGATGGTATGGTGTATGCGTTGACTTGACAACAAGCCCTTCTTTGGTAATATGCGAATCACCTTGACCACTAATCATTACTACCTCAGCCCCGTGCTCTAAAAAACGCTTGGATAGCTCATATGATCTTGTCGCACCTTTATTTTCTTCATAATGTTGATGAATATAAAGTAATTTCATGTCATATCCTTTCAAAAAGTAGTTCATAAGCTTGCAATAATTTTTTCGCCTCATACTGCCAATTGAATTGAGAAACATGCGCCTCCCTGCCATTTTCCATACACTTCACGTACGTTTCTTGCTCATTCAAAAGAATCTCAATCGCATCCGCAACCTTGGAGACGTCTCTCACGTCAACAGGAACTCCACTTCCACTATCCTCCATTAGTTTCCGCCAAAGAGGAAAGTCAGATGCCACATAGGGCAAGCCAAATGACATATACTCAAAAAGCTTCGTTGGCAATGATTTCAAGTAATTTGGTTCTGGATGTAATAGCGCCAGCCCAATATCCGACTTTTCATAGTATTGATTCAGTGTTTCTAAATCCATTCGCCCTGTTAGTTTCACATAATGAACCATATTATTTTTTTCTAAAAAATCAGCACTCCATTCCCATAAATGCTCCGGAACTTGACCGATAATCAAAAGTTGGAAAATATGTCCGCGCTGTTTCAATATCCTCGCAACTTCCAACATCTCCTTAAAACCGCGAATCTCATGTATTGCCCCGGCGTAAACCAATGTCGTCAGCTCAAATTTGCTACTAACATCTAACTCTTCTTTCAAAAATGGATAATTCAGTACATCTTCCTTTTTTGTTGCAATATCCAAATAATGCTCTTTGTAATATTCTTCCGCAAACAAAATGGCATCGACCTGAGTCAGCCTCTTTTTTTCATATCTGGCTATATTTTTAATGCACCAATCCGGCATTGAAATTCCTTTTATTCGTTTACTTTTAAGCGCAGAAGGAAAATCCTCATGCATATCAAACACAATCTTGGCTCGTGTCATTTTTTTTTATACGTGGTACTAAGCATAATAACTCTGGGTCATGTAGATGTACGGCGTCTGGCTGTTTCCTCTTTATTTCCCGCAAGAAGTAGCACCATGTTAAAAATCGTGCTGCCAAATTCCTTCTCGGAAGTAACGTTACCGTTAAATGAGGATGCTGCAGTGTTACATCATGCACGCCCTCAATCGCATAGTAATCCACCTGATAGCCCGTATCAAGTAACGTCTGCACTTCTTTATGATAAATGCGCGAATCATTCCAAGGATGAACGGAGCTTAAAACGATGATCTGTTTCATAGAGCGAATCGACCTTCCTTTCTGTTTTTAAAAAGTAATTAATAATGAAAGCAATGAATATCCCATGGGTCAACAAGCTCGTAATTAATGACGTATCAACCAAACTCCAGGCTGGCATCGCAATTAATGCGACACTCACGATAAAATTCCGATTCGCTGAAATACTATCGTATAGATGCAAGATTCCAACAAGTAATACGGTGAAACCAATAATTCCCGCATATCCAAAATTGGCAAAACCATCTGCCCAAATATTGGCATTAGCAGCCAAATCCACACGCCCAAAATAATGCTCGCCAATCAAAAACGGTGGCAACTTATCATACGGATACGTTAGAAACGGTTCTAAAATACTGTGCGAAAGATGTACCTGTGGATTGACCGAAAAGAAGTCAAAGTAATAGCTAAGTAAGAGGCCTGGTGTAATTAACATCCGCCGAATAAATAGCGAAGTGAACTCCGAACTGTTCATCATAAGATCCAACGCCATTGTCAGAAAGACTAATGCTGTAATCCCGTACACAAAATACAAGACAAAATTACGACCATTTTTTCGCAAACAAAAGATAATCATAAGAATAAAAACACTAGATAGAGCGACACTTTTTTGCCCAGTGATAGAAAAGATAAAGAGTTGTCCCAATACACCGATACAAATAAGTAACTTGTTCTTATTCACCAAACCGAGCGCTAAGAGTAGCGCATTGATAATTTTCGATTGCCAATTCATCGCATATCCTGACACTCTGTTCACCTGACTACGATATGTTTCACGTAAATCATACACATCATCCACTTGTGAAAAGTTAAAATGGATCCCAAATGTCTGAATGATAATTCCCCATAACGAGAGCGAAAATAAGGCCGTTAAAAATAGCATCACATTCGTCTTCATCTTCACGTAGTAAACAGGTATTAATCTGAAGCTTCCTGTCATATAAATTAATGCCATACAAAATAACAAAACCACTTTTAGAATGACAATCTCATCAAAATTATCGATTCGAACATAGTCCGGAACAATCATCGCTGGAACATAAACCATCATATATAAAATCCAATAGACAATTCGTGATGGCCGATAAGCATGCATATTGGACCATAACAGTGGGATAAAAACGAATACAATCGACACAAATTGTTCCATTGCACTTGGATGAAGGTTTATAAATCCAAAATAGGAAAAAGCTGGGGAGATAAAATCGGTATACGCTAATTTCAATCCATATACATAAAAAGCTATACCTGTAATCAATAAAATTTTATTCCATTTGATTTGCATATATCGTATCCTTTCGTCTAATCCCCCAGTTACCGAGTAAAAACAGTAAAACATAACTTACTGTCATCGTCATGCTAAAAAATAGAATCGCCGCTGTCATACCTACTTGAAAGTGATAGATGAAGAAAAAACCTACAAGTAGCAATACAAAACGCGAACTATCCCATAATAATTGCAAGCTCTGATTTCCAGTAATATATAGAATCTGTGACACAGGAAGCACAACCAGTTGAATAAAAAACATCGGTGTAAGCATTTGTGCATACACACCTGCCATCACCCAATTAGACCCAAACACCCAAGTAAATAGCATCGGGGACAGAATGGCAAATAGCCCCATTGGTAGTAGAAAAATAAGAAACAATCGACTCGTCAATTTCCAGTACACTTTTTTCAGAGCCTGCGGATTTTCTCGTTGTAATTCGCTCGCCTTGCCATAAAATACTTGCCCTACTGCTGTTGTAATCATCGCAATTGGGATACCAACCATTCGTTGCGTCAAGGAGAATTGACCACTCTCAGTAACTCCGAAAAAAAACAACAAATAATAATGTCGGTAACTGCAACGCCAAATTATTTAATACAAGAGAAGGCATTCCTAACAGCGGAAACCGTCGATACTTCTTCATCAATAATCGCAACTTGCCACGTTGCCATGAAAACCCTTCTTGTTTCATAAATCGAACAAATAAGTTGGTAGCACCTGCTATACGTCCTAATACATCACCGGTAACAAGTCCAACCCCAGTCTTCGTTAGCGTACTCGCTAACCCAATTTGCGCTACGCCATTCACGCTACTCTGTGCTATTTTTGCAAAAGAAATAGCACCATACTGATTATTCCGAATTGACCAATAACTCAAGATTTGTTGTATACTAGCTGCAAACACACCAACTCCAAATAAAATTGGTACTACATAGGAAACAGATACACCCATCCACTGAAATACAGACCATCCTGTTGACACGTATAGCACCAAACCACTTAAAAACCACACAAGCGAAATACCCATACATAGCAACACGATATGGCGTGTATTGGCTCGATCGTCCTCCACTGGAATGGCCTTTTCATATGCAAAAGCAGAAATGACTAAGAAAATGCCCAGTAAACTCGCGTACGTTCCAAATATACCAAAATCTTCTGGCGTAAAAATGCGTGTCAGAATGGGTGATAATCCTACTAAAATAAGCTGAGCAACGGCATTCCCGGTAAATACTTTCGTTAAATTTTTTTAAAAAGAGAGATTGAAAAACTTTCTTCATTTCCTATTGCATCATCGTAACGCGTTCTGGTAAGCCAGCACCGATACGATAAACCTTCTCGCTATCTTCCCCTTTAAACATGTTTCGCGTATCAATAATAAGGTTCGCATTTGTAACAATCTCTGTTTTATTGAAAATACGGTGATTCGTCAAAATGACAACCGCATCATACTCGTTATAACGTGCTTCTTTCTCGCTATACACTGGTGCCCCATCTTCATTGTAGAAAAAACGCACGTGTGGATCATAATACGAGACATCCGCACCATTCTTCTGCAACAAATCGTATACTTCCAACGCTGGTGATTCTCGTACATCATCAATATCCGGTTTGTAAGCCATACCTAGTACTAACACTTTCGAACCACGAATCGATTTGTACGCCGTATTTAATGCTTGACTTACTTTGTGAATAACTTGCTCTGGCATTTTTTTATTTGTCTCTTGTGCCAATTCAATAAACCGGCTGAAGAAATTAGCTCCTTTTGCTTTCCATGACAGATACATCGGATCTAGTGGGATACAATGTCCTCCAATCCCAGGACCAGGTGTAAACTTCATAAAGCCAAATGGTTTCGTTGCAGCGGCATCCACAACTTCCCAAATATCCATGTCCAACGCTTCACATAACATTGCCATTTCATTAATAAATGCAATGTTAATACTGCGAAATGTATTTTCGAGTAGCTTGCTCATTTCAGCGACTTTGGTAGAACTCACAACGTAGACTTGATCAATCACTTTGGAATACAACGACTCGCCTAACTGACAGCAATTTGGTGTCGTACCACCCAGTACTTTCGGTGTATTTTTTGTTTGAAATGTTCTATTACCTGGATCGACACGTTCTGGTGAGAAGCAGAGAAAAAAGTCTTCTCCAACCTGGTAACCCAATGCTTCTATCTCCGTTTGAATAAGCTCTTCTGTCGTTCCCGGATAGGTTGTACTTTCCAATGTGATAAGCATGCCTGGTTTCATATATCGTTTAATCTCCGTGACTGCCGCAATGATATAAGACATATCGGGTTCTTGCGATTTCGTAAGTGGTGTCGGCACACAAATACATACCGCGTCCACTTCACTTAGCTTGGAAAAATCAGTCGTTGGTGTGAAATGCTCTTTTTGCATGACAGTTGCTAGTTTTTGATTCGTAATATCGATAATATAGGATTCCCCTTGCGCAAGTTGCTTAACCTTGCCTGCGTGAAGGTCAAAACCGATAACGTTATACCCAGATTCAGCAAATTCAATCGCCAAAGGTAATCCGACGTAACCAAGTCCAATAATACCTACCGTGTAGTTTTTCGTATTTATTTTTTCTTGTATTGTTTTATAATACATAACTATACCTCCATTGGAATGTTGACTTCATTGCGATTGGCTATTTTTAAAAGCTCTACCGTTAGCGCTTCGTTGGAAAACTTTTCATAATTCATGAGTAGACGATCTATTAGATACTCTGGTGTCATAATCGCTTTACCGACAAACATCTCTTCTGTTTCTTCCATGTGAAGAAGCTCATCTACCTCCAGCAACTCTTCATGAATCTTTTCTCCTTCACGAATACCTGTGTATTGAATCCTTATATTGGGCTTTTCTGACATCCTAATCAATCGTTGCGCAATGTCTTTAATTTTCACTGCATCTCCCATATTGAGAATAAAAATATCGCCACCGCTTGTCATCGTTCCAGCCTTTACGACAAGACTTGCCGCTTCTTCAATTGTCATGAAATAACGCGTCATCTCAGCATCCGTTAACGTGAGTGGACCTCCTTTTTCAATTTGTTCCAAGAACAGCGGGATAACGCTACCTCGACTTGCTAGTACATTACCGAATCGTACCGTTGTATAGTTTGTTGTATATTTATTGTTTAAATGAGCGACAATCATTTCTGCAATTCGTTTGCTTGCCCCCATGACATTTTGTGGTTCCACCGCTTTATCGGTTGAAACAAGGACGAATGTTTCTACACCCACTTCACCAGCAGCTTTAGCAACATTTTTTTGTGCCGATAATGTTGTTCGCTACTGCCGAATGTGGATTGTTTTGCATGAGTGGTACGTGTTTGTGTGCTGCCGCATGGAATACAAAATCGGGTTTGATTTTCTCCAGCAATCGGCGTACTCCATTTTTATCTTGAATCTCTTGGATTTCTGCTGTAATTTGGATAGTTTTATTAGCCATGTTCCGCAACTCATTTTGAATCAAATAAATGCTATTTTCGCCGTGACCGACTAAAATTATTTCTGCTGGATTTAATGCATAAACCTGACGACATATTTCTGAGCCAATAGAACCTCCAGCTCCTGTGATAAGCACTTTTTTTCTTATAAATTTTAGGTTGCGCATCTTCGCAAAGGGTCGTTCTGATTTTGCGTTGTAATAAAAATTCAGCAAAAACATCGCTATTTGGTGCGTTCATTTGCTTCTTCATCTCAAGGTCTCCTTTGCCAATTTACTTATTATAATAATAATATTTGCTACTTTTATCTTGCTTCGTTTTATTTAGAATGATACCTAAAATTGGTATATGCGTACTTTTTAACGCGGTCAATGCTTTGTGAAATTTTTGTTTTGGTGTCTTATTTTCCTCAGCAATCATAATAATACCGTCCATTTCTTGAGCAATGATTGTTGTATCTGCCACGATCACAGGTGGCACATCTACTAGAATATAATCATACTCTTTTTTGACGCTCTCAAGTAACACTGCTAAATCTCGCTTAGAAAGTAGTTCGGAAGGGTTATGTGGACTTTGACCTGCGGGAATGATATCTACATTAAATACCGTCGTGTTTTGAATAACTGCCTCTGGAACAACCCTTTCTTCTAAAATATCGGTTAACCCCACGGAATTATCTACACCTAAAATATAGTGTTGGGAAGGTAACCGCAAATCTGCATCAATAATTAATACTTTCAATTCTTGTCGACCCATGACATCCGCTAAATTAGCAATAATCGTAGACTTGCCTTCTTGCGGTCTCGTCGATGTAACCATGATTGTTTTGAGCGTTCTTTTTTTACTGATAAATTCAATATTTGTTCGAATCATTCGGAATTGCTCCGCGATTTTAGAACCTTTTTGATGTTTAATCAGTAGCTTTGAGCGTTCTTTTTGCACGATGCTTCACCTTCTTCTTCCGTTCATTTTGTATGGATCCCATAATTGGAATATCTGTTATCGCTTCGATATCTTTTTCAGATTTGATTGTTGTATTGAAAAGTTGAAGTAGAAAAGATACTAAGACACCTAAAACTAATCCTACAAATGCACCCAGAGCAAGCGCTGACTTCTTATTGGGGGCTATCGGAACCTGGTTGTCCTCAGCGTTCGCATCAGAAAGAATGGTTACATTTTGTTGATCTACGATATTCTTAATATCATCTTTGAATACAGCTGTCACTTCATTCGCGATACGTGCAGCATCTTCAGGATCATCATCCGTTACTTTAACAGTAATAACCTGCGAGTTATTAATATTTTCCACGACAATTTGTTGCTTTAATTGCTTTACTGATTGTGATAAATCTAAGTTATCTTTCACTTGATCTAAAATACGATTACTCGTTAAAATAACAGAATACGTGTTGACGAACTGCTGATTCGATTGCACATCGGAAGCTGTCACATGCTCTTCTTGTTGTTGATTGACAAGAACGTCCGCAGACACTTGGTAAGTCGGTGTAATAAAGTAGGAGGTATATACGGTCATTGCTATCATACCTGTGATGCAGGTAGCGACAACAATATACCAATATTTTTTTAAGAAGTGGCTGATATGTTTGATATCAAGTGTTTTTTCCATTTAACTCGCATCCTTGATTGTCTTTATCGACCATACTGCTTTTGATTTTGTTTCGGGGTTTTCATAAGTAATCGTTAATGGTGCATCTCCTTTTAGGATAAAAAAAGCATCTCCTTCAGCTTCTGTACCTGGTGCTAACGTTGTACCTATACTTGTTGATGGATAAATTTCCAATGGCTTACCCTCACTATTTTCAACTGTTAGCAACATGGAATCCAAAGCTTGTGGATCTGGACTGTTGTTTTTGCCTTTGAGATGGACTTTGATGATGGTGTCATCTGTTTTCTTTGCCTTATCCAATGTCATGACTTCTACAATTTCAATAGCCATACCGTCCACTTTTTTCGTCACACCGGAATCATCAACTACTGTTTCAGATTTTGGTGTATCTGTTTTAGCATCATCTATTGGCTTTCCACAAGCACCTATTGTCAAAGATATTGCAACAAGTATTGCAAGAAACATTGTTTTTCTCATTCGTTTTGTACCTCCATGTTTAGTATTTCTGAAAAGTAACTCTTAACTGGCCGAGGCCAGTTAAGAGTGCAAGCGTCGCCTTATTTAGCGACCACCGTGACTGTTGTTCCTGTGTCTCCAGGAATTTGAACACCTAGATCCACCGTAACAGTATCTCCCGCTTTCAATTTACGTGACACCCCTGTTTCATCTTTGAAGAAACGACTGTAAATTTTGAAGCGACCATTGGAAGCAATACCGCCCGCTGTCACAGCGTCGATATTTTCTTGTGGCGTCACGGTCCGTTGTGGCACACCGTTAATCGATAGACGGAGCACTTGTGTGCCGGTTGGCACTAAACCACTTACGTAATCCGTTGCTTCATACACTGTATCCAAAATTGGCTTCGTTGCAGTACTCACTGTGGTGGTTGTCGCCAAATGTGCAGGTGTTCGATTCCCATAATCGACAGTGACCACATCGCCTTCTTTCAGACGTAAGTTAGAAACCGTGCCATCGGAAATGAAACGGCTATAGAACGAGAAGTTCCCTTGCGCGTCTGGCGCTACTAGTCTTTGTGGGATACCATTGACGATTAAGCGTACCGATAAAGTACCTGCCGGTACTTTCCCGGTGATTGCTTGTTGGAATACGGCTACGTTATCAACGATTGGGGCTACATCTGGAATGTAGTTGACTACTTTTACTGTCGTAGCTGGGCCTGTTTTTAGTCCGTTATTTTGGACTACTGTGAAGATAGTATCCGCTTTTTGGGCTGGAATTGTAACAGAAAATGAGCCGTTAGCTCCGATCATTCCTGTATATGTCGTGCCACCAATCGTCACAACCGCTGTATAGCCTGGTGTTCCTGTCCCTGTCACGACAGTATCTTTATTCGATACAGTCTGCACCTTTGGTGCTACAATAACGGCATGTGTCGCATCGAATTCTGCTTGCGCTTTATCCACATGCGCCTGTAGCTCTGCTTTTTTCGCCGGGTTTGTCACAGCGTCCACTTTCGCTTGCGCTGCATCGATATCCGTTTGCTTCACGGTTTCTTTCACCTTGTTCGCTGGATTATTTCCTTCAAACAGCTCATTCACTGTTTTTTCCGCTGCGACTTCGGCTTCTTTTTTCCGCATCAAATTCCGCTTGTGCTTTATCCACATGTGCTTGGAGCTCCTCTTTCTTCGCGAGGTCTGTCACAGCATCCACTTTCGCTTGTGCTGCATCGATGTCCGCTTGGGTCACCGTTTCTTTCACCTTGTTCGCTGGATTACTTCCTTCAAACAGCTCATTCACTGCTTTTTCCGCTACTACTTCGGCTTCTTTTTTAGCGTCGAATTCTGCTTGCGCTTTATCCACATGTGCTTGGAGCTCCTCTTTCTTCGCGAGGTCTGTCACAGCATCCACTTTCGCTTGTGCTGCATCGATGTCCGCTTGGGTCACCGTTTCTTTCACCTTGTTCGCTGGATTACTTCCTTCAAATAACTCATTCACTGTTTTTTCCGCCGCTACCTCAGCTTCTTTTTTTCGCATCGAATTCCGCTTGCGCTTTATCCACATGCGCTTGCAGTTCTGCTTTCTTCGCTGGGTCTGTAACATCGTCTACTTTCGCTTGTGCTGCATCGATGTCCGCTTGGGTCACCGTTTCTTTCATCTTGTTCGCTGGATTATTACCTTCAAATAACTCATTTACTACTTTTTGCGCGTCTGCTTCCGCTGTATTTTTCGCATTTAACAACTCTTGCGCGCGGTTCAGTTTGTTTTGTAAATCTGTCTTCACGGCGCTTGGTAACAGCTTATCAATCTGCGCTTGCGCTTCACCAATGGTTGCTTGATTGGTTGTCGCTTTAATCGCATCGGTTGCTGGATTATTATCTTGATACAACTGATTCACTAAGAAACCAGCCATAGCTTGTTGTTCCTTATCCGCTGCTTCGGCTTCCTTTTTCGCATCGAATTCTGCTTGCGCTTTATCGATATGGGCTTGGAGTTCCGCTTTCTTCGCTGGGTCTGTGACAGCATCTACTTTCGCTTGTGCTGCATCGATATCCGCTTGGGTCACCGTTTCTTTCATCTTGTTCGCTGGATTATTGCCTTCAAATAACTCATTCACTGCTTTTTCAGCCACGGTTTCTTTTTCCACTTGGGTTTTAGCATCCAATTCTGCTTGGGCTTTATCCACGTGTGCTTGGAGCTCCGCTGTTTTGTCTGGATTTCCTTTGATCGCATCTACTTTCGCTTGCGCTGCATCGATGTCTGCTTGGGTCACCGTTTCTTTTATCGTGTTCGCTGGATTATCATCTTTAAATAACGCGTTTACATCTGTGGTACCTTCATCTATAACCCGATTTTCTTCTGTTACATCGACGAGACGCACATCTCTTACTTCCATCCTCACATTGTCACTAATAAGTGCTGATTCCGCCTTAATTGATATCTCATTGGATAACTTAGTCATGGGAATCTTGTATTCTTGGAACTCTGGATCAGGTATATAAGTAGTAGTAGTAGAATTCACAATAAGACGCGCACCTTTTTTTATTCTTTAGCGTTTCTCCGCTAACTTTAGTCGCCTTCGCCTTCAAACGCAACTCATACTCATGCATCGGGTCGAGATTATCTAATTTTTGCTTCATAGATACATTAGTCGCATAAGCTGTGCCTGTTCTATTTATTTCTCCAGTATACGTAAACCCCCGTTCACCAGTACTTGACTCTATGGTACGAAACGTATTTTTAAACACAGTTGTGCCGTCACTGCTTGTACTAGTAAAAAACAGCTCATTGGGATCATTTAAGGTTAGTGTCCCATAATTTCTATGCAGCCAATCCATGTCCCAATGATCGATTGTCTTATCCGGGTTAATCTTAAATTCCGTGTTTTTTAATACATTACTGTAATCATACGCCTCGGCTTCCGCTACATCCACCGTGCCTTCTGCTTGCTTCACTGACTGTGCGAATACACTGACTGGTGACATAACTGTTGATGTGGCAATAGATGCCGCTGTGATTGTTGCTAATACTTTTTTTTCTCATTGTTTATTTTCCATCCTTTAATAAATTTTTTTCCCTTTTTTTCTTCCTCTCTTCTTTAACTAATCCCCGAAGCTATCATTGATTTCGTCTGGCTCGTACAGTATTCATAGAACAGCAACTCCAGTCGCTTAATCGATACACGCCGACATCATCCACATGTAACGGGGTCACTATATTGATTTAACTCGTTTAAAAAGCGCTGGATTCTTTGATGGGAGGAACACAATGTGGCAAAGTTAAGATGCGCACTCATTTGTTTCAATTAGTAAATAAAAATTGGACAGTAGGTTTGCCTGGTCTAACAGACAGATAATGTCTTTGCGGTCAAACTCAGCAACCTCACCTCCTTCACATGAAAAAATGGTTTTGTTCATATCGTAAATATATTCTCTTGGTTTCCCAATTTGAGAGCTCTCTTCGCAAACAAAGATACCAGATTTCATATATACGACTTTTTGTTCTCGTGTGAAGTAACGCTCTTTCTTCCGTATAGAGCTTATATCCGCATCAAGGTGACGTATCAGATAGGTTTGAAACAAATCGTCTTGCACTGCTAATTCATGAAATTCTAAAAAATCTACGCTGTGTGCCCTCCGACCCAGCCCTATCATTCTTAGCGACAACTGCTCTAATGCGCTTCACATACCCTATTTTAGGTGAAAACCAGAACATTATTTGCCTTTAGTGCTGCATTTTATACCTTTTATGTCATTTAGTAGTTTAACTACGCACAAATCGCTACAAGTCCATATGTATGTTTTTAAATATTTTCTCAATTAGGACAGTATAGCGCTGTGTTCTGTAAAAAATTCAGCAAAACACCTTCCATCCATTACATAAGCATAAAATATAATACTGAATTTTCTAACATCAATATGGTTAAGATTTTATTGAACCTTACATCATAATCCATTAGAAAAACTATAATAAATCCATTTAATATGACTTTTTTAGTTTAGCAAACGTAATTGTGAACTGCATCATAACAAAATAATCAATTTGATGATTCCTTTTTTATTTCGACACTTCTTTATCATAGATTCATTGGGAGTTTAGGACATAACCCAGATAAATTAGCAAAAAGCCAAAAAAAAAGGCACTTCCCCTCAGGAAAACGCCTTACTAAAAATCTTTATTCACATGTGAAAAAGCCATATGCAAAATTGATTCCACTTCTAGAAACAAATCTTGACTTAGGTTCACTTGATACGCACGTTATCCTCTTGCCTAATGTGCAAATTCGCTTTAAAATAACTCTGATCTATTAGTACTGTAAAGGATACGAAGGGATATCTTTTTTGAATATTTTGTATGATAGATAAGCCTCTACCCTTGTGATTTGTTTTGGTTGTATAACCTCGCGTTAACATTGTCTTAATATCTAGCTGAATACCTTTTTCTAGTAAATTCTCAACACGAAATTCTAGCATATCCATTTTTTTGATAAAAAAGATATTAATTTCAGCTGTATCAATCCCCTTAGAGTATTCTATCGCATTATCTATAAGTATTCCTACACACCTGAGGAAGTCCAAATGATTCATCCTAACCTCAGAAATATGTTCCGATACAAATAAGTGAAAAGGAATTTGCTCTGATTGAATAGCAAGTAATTTAACCATAAACAATTCTCTAATTGATGTTATCTCGATGTTTTCAATATATTTAATAAAACTACCGCTTAACTCATCGGCTGTATATTCTGATATGCTCTTTAAATAAGATATTGCTTCTTGATTTTTATTTTTTTTTAAGATAACTTTCCAATGGAAAAAGCATGTTTTTTAAATCATGTTGCAGATTAAGTGCGTTGTCTAAACTATCCTCTGCTGCTCTATTTCTGCTCTCTTTTAATTCTAGAATTTTCTTCTGCATATTTTTCTGCGTATAGATGTATGTGATTAATAGCCAAATACTTGTACTAAGAAGAAAAAATACGTAGGACACAATATAAGCAAGCGTGAAAATATCGAGGTAAAAAAATTGGATTCCAATAAAAGCAATTGTAAATAGAGATAAAAATACCGCAGCACTTCTCTTATTTTTTATAGGATAGCTAAGTATATTCTGAAGAATGGTCTGGTACTTTCTTTTTTTCAAATAGACACAGAACCAATAATAAATCACATTTTCTAGTAGCAGCACCAACAGAAGAAAAAGTGGGCTATCTAAAGTGAAATAAAATAAATAGGAGATGGGAATTCGGATAGACATGATAAGAATATACTGAGTAAATGACAGCAAAATAGCAATATAATAGTTACGACTATTATAAAAAATGAAAATAGCTAATAGCACATTGATACTCAAATGGCATAAAAACACCGTGAAATAGGACGTAATATTGGCTAATGAAATCACCGTCGCTAAAAAATAAAAAAGAGCAACACGATACGATATTGTTTCCTAGTTATATACGTATTCTGAGAAATGACACTTAACCAGACCACCTTGTTAAATGCATACATCAGAATCAATAACAATGCCATTACTCCTGCCTCCCATTTCTCGACAAATATTTTTTGACTTTTTGAATGGTTTTATAGGTCAAAAAAAGCTCCGATTTATCTACAAATTGAATAGTAAAAGTATCGTAGTGGATATTTCTAATCATTTGAGTATGGATAATATAGGACCTTAATTCTGAGTAAAAACCCTCTCTTTCTTTGAGCATTTGCTTAAATTTAGCTATATTGCCTCTCAATAAATATTGGCCATCTGTCATAACTAATAATGTATTGTATCGATTTTGAGGTAATGTTTCAAAGTATAAAATCTTTGAGAATTCGTATCTCGCAATATTAGCACCATCTTTTACAGTGAGGTACTGCTCTGGCTGTGACTGGCTAAATTCATTAATATTCATTAACACCGTATTCACCTGCTCAGAAAAAGAGTGACCATCTTTCAATATATATGCGAAGGGCAGAATTCCGCGATTTATAGCTTCTAACCCTTTATCCTTCAAACTTGTTATAAAAATAAGGAAGCAATTAGAATTTTGCTTGCGTATCATTTCGGAAATATCAATCCCAGAAAAAAGCTTTTTAAATCAATGTCAAGTAAATAAATATCTGTATCTTTCACTAATTTAGGCGATAAGTTATTTGCAAATTTCGTAAAATCTTCAATAATTTCAATGTCAAAAGAAGTATCCAAACGGGTTGAAAATTGCGTCACAGCATCTAAAACTTCTTCCCTATGCATGAAATTATCTTCAATAATAAAAATTCGATTATTAGTTAACATAATTTCAAATCCCTCCTTATTAAGTAATACGCTATCTTATTTTTTAGCGAGAGTCAATAAGAAGGAACCGACATCAAAATGCGCCATCCCTAATACGCTTCATTACTTATTAGCCGTTGTTTCAGCATTTGCTAGAAACCTTTGGGGCGCCTCAATTTTTTGATTATCTACACCACATTTCATTCTCCTCCAAATAAAATTCATAAAGCACGTTTATTTATTAATCTTAGTCATCTAGTGTGAGTTTCATGCAAAATTAAATAACCATTACAAATGAAACGTGAACAAACTGTGAACACGATAAATTTGGCGCCAAAATGTACAATTTTTTGCTAGTAAAAGAAATTGATAGCTTGTATAATAGAAACTAAGCATATTAAAAAGGGGAGACACTCATGTACTTAAAACAAAAAACGGTTAGCGCTGCGCTAGTATTTGGACTAACATTTTCAACTATAAGTCCTGTATTCGCTGATGAAGCGGTATCCGATCAAGGTTCACAACAAAAAGCTGGTTGGGAATTTAATGATGTGGCGGCAAAACAAAATGTTCAAGTAACACAAGGGTACCATATAATTCCAGCTGACTTTGTACAAATCTACAACCAAGCGCGTGGTCCTGTTCTAACTTACAAAGATGGCGTAGCCGCGAAGAATGACGAAATCGGTACTTTTGAAACAACAATTACTGTTACTTACAGAGATGGGACGACAAAGGACATCACGGTTAGTTATACTGTTATTGCAGATCCGAGTGTGACACCTGATCCAGATCCTGTTCAACCAGAACCTGAAGCACCAGTAACACCTAATCCAGAACCTGAAACGCCAGTCACTCCTGATCCTGTAGAGCCAGTGAAACCTGACCCAGAAACCCCGGCAAAACCGGATCCAGAGAAACCCGTGAAGCCTAATCCAGAAAAACCAGTAACTCCAGGGCCTGAAAAACCGGATCCAGAAAAGATCGATCCAAAACCAGAAACAACAGTTCTTGCTACAGCAAAAAACAATGTTACTCTCGAACTAAATGATTCATCAGCAACACCGAGTGCTTTTGTTACATCTGCTGACAGTGTGAGACTTTCATTCAAAACACAGCCCGTAACAGATAAACTTGGTGCTCAATCCGTACAAATTTTAGCATCAAATGGTTCAACGACACAGACAATAACTGTTGCTTACACAGTTGTCGACACAACGAAACCTTTTATCAGCCAAGACGATGATGTTTTCTATGTGTGGCCAGGTGAGGAATGGTCAGCGGAAGAACTTGTAAATGCAACGGACAACTCTGGCTATGTCAAAGTATATTTCCAAAATGGAGCTAAATACTTAGACACAGCGAATGTTGGTGCCAATAGCACAGTTATCGTAGCTGAAGATTCTAGCGGTAACGTTTCTACACTTAATTTCCAATATGAAGTTATTTCGGTTATGGGCATCATGCTTTATTCTGCCCCTTCTGTTAACTTCGATATGAGTACAGATACAGATATTTATGGTGGGACAGAGCCTGATACAACACTTTTCGTAATTACGGAGGAAAGTGAAGAGGTTCTTGCTGAAACACGCGTAGACTATTCTGGTAGCTATCATGCAGTTCTTGATCGTCCGCTACAACCAGGTGAAACTGCTTATCTAATTGCAGTTGATGATAATGGTGGTGTCAGTGACGTGACGCATTACACTTACGGAACAAAACAAGTTCAAGAAGTGAAATCGGCTACTATCTCTAAAACACCAGCAAATGAACAAACAGAGCAGACACAAGTGGCCGCTGGAACTGAAATTGTTCCTGCCAGAGTAGATGAGTTACCAAAAACAGGAGACTCTAATACAAACGGATTTGTTGCTTTCGGTCTACTAATTTCTGCAACAGCACTATTATATTTAAGAAAACGTTAAACTTCGGAGAGAGACGCAAATTAAATTTTGTGTCTCTTTTTTTATGCAACTATTAGCTAAAACCACAAAAAAGATACAATCATAACTTAAAAAAACACATTATTTCTGCGTTCACGAACGAAAATCCTATATTCACGACAAAATATTTTTCTGACAACTATCTATACTCTAAGAACCAAAAATATTATAAAAGGGAGTACGTTATTTATGGGGACATTTCTGCTTTTAATTGGATTTTTCGGTTTTTTCTATGCACTTATTATGCTTATTTTAGGATTTTTTATCCGCGGAAAAAAAATCTTTCGCCCAAAGCTTAATCTACTTATTTTAGCGGGTACATTTATACTGTTTATAGCTGGAGGAAGTATGCTACCCACAGTGCAAACTATCGCAAAGCAACAGTCTGAGGTAAAAAGCGAAGAAATACAAAAAAAGAAAGAGGTAGAAAAACAACAAGCAGCCCAGAAAAAAATTAAAAAAAAGAACAGGCGAAAGTCAAAAAGGAGCAAGAAAAACTCAAAAAAGAGCAGGCAGAGTTAGCTGAAAAGCAAGCTGAACAACAACAAAAAGCTCAAGCGGAGGAGCAGAAAAAAGAGCAGGAACAGTTAACAAAAAGAAAAAAGCCGTTGCCGAACAAAAAGCTAAAGATTTGAAAATTCAGCAAAAGCAACAGGCAAAATTAGCCGAAGAAAAGCGAGCAGCCTTAATTGCAGAGAAAGAAAAAGAAACTGAAGAGGCACAAAAAGAAAAGGAAAAAAATGCAACAGCAACAAGAGCGCGAAAAAAAAAGAAGCTGAGTCGAAGCAAGCCTCTCCTCCAGCAAATAATGGTGACAGTAGTAACAGCGGAGGAAATCAATATGTCGATTCTAGTGGCCAAGGCACTATTAAAGGAAGCGTCAACGGTATCTATCACCTTCCCGGTGGAGCGTATTACAATCGCACCAAGAAGGTTGTAGCTTGGTTCAAAACACCAGCAGAAGCAGAGGCTGCTGGATATCGAGCATCGGAGCGCTAACACACGGTTTAGCAGTAATGTAAATAAGCAGGTATCACGACTCTTTTTAGAGTGGGACGTGAATCCTGCTTATTTTAATTTAGCTACCCTGCTAACTTCCCAAAATTCTCTCTTGTCCGCTGTAAACACTGAACTCATCCCCTCGGATAAACCCAACAGCTGTGATATTAAGCTCACGCGCCATTTCTATCGCAAGTTCTGTAGGTGCTGAGCGTGATAAAATAATGCCACAGCCTATTTTTGCTGTTTTCACTAAAATCTCTGATGAAATCCTGCCACTAAAAATAATAGCCTTATCTGTCATCCCAATGTCAGCTTTCAAGCAATGACCATAAATTTTATCTAACGCATTGTGCCGACCAATATCCATTCTGGCACAAATTAGCTCATCTCGACTACAAAGCGCCGCATTATGCACGCCTCCCGTTTTTCGAAAGGTGTCTGAGTCTGCTTCAAATCGTGACATCAAATCAAAAATTTCCACTGGGCGCAAGACTAAATCCGTTTCATTTCGTGTCTCTACAAGAGAAGCATCCGATTGAAAATAGAAATTTTCCCGTGATTTACCACAGCAAGATGTAATGTAACGCTTCGCGCGGTACTTGGCGTTAAATTTATTCACAAAATTTGCTGTCACCTTCGCATGGCCTGTCGTCTCAATAATCTCCACTCGGTCAATATCTGCCACACCTCGCACAATACCCTCTGAGGTCAGAAAACCAACAACAAGATCCTCTGCGTATTCTGGGGTGCAAACAATCGTCACTAATTCTGCCTCGTTCACATAAATCGTCAGCGGGTATTCCACAGCAACCGTCGCGACATCCTCGAACATATGCCCATCCTTAAATCGACGAATCCCAATCCCAGCAGTCGTTTCCATCATTTTCCCACCTAACAAAATTAAATTTTACATATAAACAAAATGGACATCTATCCTATCTTTTCAGGGAAGACGTCCATTCTGCTTGAAAAAAAACGAGCGAGAAGCATATATCGCATGCATGCTCTCTAATGGCCTGAGAACACGCCTGCTTTTATTTCAATTCCTGTCCAACGCCTTTTAGAAATGCCAGACCATAACGCAATGCCCGGTTCACATCAGGATCCTTCATCGCTCTTGCCAAACCAAAAAGTCCCAGCGTCGTATCATCTTTCAAACTCTCATTCGCCTTTGCCTGCGCGTTTGCAAGTCCAGCCAACAATTGCTCCGTCTGCTCTGGCTTCGTCTCCGTCAATAATTTACTTGATATCATCAAATTATTAATCGCATTCGTCGCTGGTTCCTTACGAGCTTCATTCAAAAATGTTGTCGCAATATCTTCTTTCGCTTTCAAAGCACTGTTCAACATCTCCAGCGCCCCAGCCTGATGCAGCGACTTCACTAACTCTAAAATTTCCATGAATGCCACATCGTCCGTTGCAATCTGGTCTTTTATCGCCGTCATTTTATCCTGATTTATCTGTTCTTCCGTCTTTTCCACACGGCGAATCTTAGAAATCGGTTCTGCCATCACACTTCACTCCCTTTCTTACACGCACAATTTCCACCACAAGCACAGTTATGCTTCGAGATCGGTTTGTAATCATCACGTGCCCACTTGCGTTCAATCTCCACACCATTTTGTGGGAACCTCGCCGCATTTCGTGGATTATGTTTTGGTAGCGGATTTTCGCCACATTTTTGTAATACTTCTAAGTTTACCTTCGTTTGTTTGTAGGCCGGCGTCTTCGTCCGCACATCTCCAGCACTTGACGTCAGCAAGTTAACCGCGGTTTCATGGCTGACCGAGTGCATCGGCAAATAAACTTCATTTTCGCGAACTCGATCTGTTACAACCGCGTGCACTTTAATATGACCATATGGCGATGTCAAACGTACAAGCGAACCATCTTCCACACCACGTTTTTGGGCCAATTCCTTTGATACCTCAACAAAAACTTCCGGTAATTTATAATCCAAGCCCTTCGTTTTATGCGTCAAATTCCCTTCATGAAACTGCTCCAACAAACGACCATTATTCAACGTTAAATCGAATTCTTTTGGGAACTCAATTGGGGCAATGTAGGGCAACACAGAAAATTTCGCTTTACCATCTGGGAAATTAAAACGCTCCTCATAAAGTAGTGGCATATCCACACCATCCGCTGAAACCGGCCAAACAAGGCTATCAAACCCTTCCATCCGATCATAGCTAACACCTGCAAAGAATGGTGCAAGACTCGCAATCTCATCCATAATCTCACTCGGATGCGCGAAGTTCCAATTACCACCACAAGCATTCGCTACCTCTTGAATAATCCACCAATCCGGTTTCGAATCACCGAGTGGCTCCAACACTTCATACAAACGTTGCACACGGCGCTCTGTATTCGTAAACGTTCCTTCTTTTTCGAGCGAAGGCGATGCTGGTAAAACAACATCAGCAAATTGCGCTGTCTTCGATAAAAAGACATCCTGAACAACAAAGAAATCAAGTTTTGCAAGTGTATCTTGCACATGATTCGTATTCGAATCCACCCAAGCCATCTCTTCACCAATCAAATACATCGCTTTAAGCGTCCCCGCCTCAATTGCATCTAGCATTTCATTATTTTTAAGACCCGGCACTTCCGAAATTTCTACACCATATGCTTCGGAGAACCGAGCACGAACTTCTGGATTCAAAATCGACTGCACGCCCGGCAATACGTTTGGCAAGGATCCCATATCACAAGCTCCTTGGACGTTATTATGCCCACGAAGCGGATACGCGCCCGCACCATGACGACCAAAGTTTCCCGTCACAAGCAACAAGTTAGAAATCGCCGCCGACGTATGCGAGCCCGCAATATTTTGCGTCACACCCATACCCCAACAAATCGCCGTCCCATCAGCCTCATGCACCATTTGTGCCACATTTCGAAGCGTCTCAATCGATAGCCCCGTCTCTTTTTCCGCATACTCAAGCGTAAATGGCTCCAAGAACGTCATGTAATCCGCCACATTGGAAATACGCGCTTCCATAAACGGCGCATCATGCCAGCCCATATCAATCATATACTTCGCAACCGCCGTCAACCATACGAAATCCGTACCTTGCTTCGGACGAATAAACAAGTCAGCGCGCTCCGCCATCTCATGTTTCCGCAAATCCGAAACCATCAATTTCTGACCATTCAACTTCTGCGCGCGCTTCATGCGACTAGCAAGAACAGGATGCCCATCCGCCGGCGAACAACCGACCAAAATAACAAGCCCAGCCGTCTCAATATCCTCTGCAGTTCCTGAATCCGCCCCAATTCCGACCGTATTCGTTAAACCATCCGATGCTGGCGCCTGGCAATACCGCGAACAATTATCCACATTATTCG
The DNA here is from genome assembly GCF_000525975.1 of Listeria rocourtiae FSL F6-920. Classification (GTDB taxonomy): domain Bacteria; phylum Bacillota; class Bacilli; order Lactobacillales; family Listeriaceae; genus Listeria_A; species Listeria_A rocourtiae. Next base: position 70,666 of record NZ_AODK01000022.1, on the reverse strand, counting down.
TCTCAAACACTTGGCGCGACAGTTTTTGCATCAAATAATTCTCTTCATTCGTCGTCTTAGAAGAAGAAATAAAACCTAGCGAATCATTGCCAAACTCATCGCGCAAACTACCTAAACGCTCTGCAATAAACGAGATAGCTTCCTGCCACGATGCTTCAACAAACTCATCACCTTGACGAATGAGCGGTGACGTCAAACGTTGCTTACTATTCACGAAATCCCAGCCAAATTTACCTTTTACACACGTCGCAAATTTGTTCACAGGACCTTCACCAGTTGGCTCTACTTTCAAAATTTGACGGCCTTTCGTCCAAACTTCAAACGAACATCCCACCCCGCAGAACGTACACACTGTTTTCGTTTTCTTCGTCCGCGTATCCCGCATCGACTTTTCCATTTCAGACAACGCGAAAACCGTCTGATACGGTGGCTCCACTTTTTTAACCATATCAATCATTGGCTCCAGGACTTCCTCACCAATTCCTGTCATAAACCCAGCTTGACCGAGCATCGATTTCTCCATCATCGCATTACAAGGACAGACCGTTGAACAAAGCCCACACGACACGCATGAAGACATATTCGCTGGACGATCATCATCCCAAATAACTCGAGGCTGCGGACGATCCCAATCAATCGAAAGCGTCTCGTTCACCTGTACACTTTGACACGCTTCAACACAACGCCCACAAAGAATACACTGATCCGGATCATAGCGGTAGAATGGATGCGAGAAGTCATTCATATAGCCCTTCTCACGGAATGGTCGTTCCTGCGAATCCACTTCAAGCAGTTCCGCCGTATTATGTACCCGACAATTCCCATTATTATTATCGCAAACCGTACAATACAACATATGGTTCTCCAAAATCCGGTCCATCGCCTCGAGTTGAGCCTCTTTCGCCTTTTCCGAATCTAATTTAATCTCCATTGCATCCTTAAAATCCGTACTACACGCCCGCATCAATTCACCATTAACCTCGCACATACACGTATCACAAGACTGAATCGCACCCATTTGCTTACTATAACAAATATGCGGATGATGCACACCTTCATCATTCAAATAATCTAAAATTCGCGTTCCTTCTTCCACGTCATGCGCCTTGCCGTTAATCTTCACCGTGACTTTCACCTTCGCACTCATCCAAAAATCCCTCCTTGAAAACTAAAAACTCGTACTCTTCTAAGAAAACCATTAGGAAGCGTTTCCATGCACCCACTATTATATCAGTTATTGTGAAAATTGAATAGTAAAAGCTCTATTGATAATCGTTCTCAATCATTATTTCATGCCTTTCCAGAGCCACTTATAAGATTGTGAATTTTTATCGTGAATCAAAAAAATTGGAAAATAATTCTTTCTATTCATTATATCATAACTTAAATTTTTTTCTATTTACATAAATTATGGGTTGACTCACCACGACAATCCATGTTAATATTCAGTATAGATTACAAATGTAGTCTACGGAAAGGAGGCTCACTGTTGGAACACTTACCTAAAATATCGGAAGCTGAATTAGCAGTTATACAAGTTATCTGGAAACAATCACCAATGACAGCCGGTGAAATAATTCAAGCCCTAGAAAAGGAACACGATTGGAGTCCTAAAACAATACGCACACTACTCAACAGACTAGTGCAAAAAGAAGCTATTTCCTCTTATCAAGAAAAAGGAAAACTGCACACGTACACCGCATTAGTATCGCAAGAAGACTATATGCAAAGCGAAACAAAATCTCTATTGAACCGCTTTTACGGCGCAGCCTTTAAACCGTTACTCGTCAACTTTATAAAAGAGGAAAAACTGTCGGCAGAAGATATTGATGAATTAAAGCAACTCTTAGATGATAAAACTGAGTCCAGCCACAGAAAGGATAAATAGTTATGTTCTATACGCTATGGCACACGTATCTTCCGTCTATTTTTGACTGGGTCATAGAAACTTCTATTTTGGCAAGCGTGCTAGTCGTTTTTATTCTATGCATCAAATTCTTATTAAAAAATTGGCTAACCCCTCAATGGAAGTACGCATTATGGCTAATTCTTGTGGTGCGACTTGTGCTCCCCTGGTTTCCAGAAAGCTCATTTAGCATCTATTCCATACTACCGATAAAGCATGAGCAAGCGCCAATTGTTAGCCAGGAGATTACAACGACTGCACCCGAAGTCATAGAGGCGATACCTAGAGTAATAGAGGATCTGCCCGCTGAGAACAACGTATATACTATCTTCTTATTTATTTGGATACTAGGAATTGCTATTACCGGAATATTCATAATATTGATAAACAGACGGTTATATCAATATATAAGTAAGCAACCATTAATAACTGAAAAAAGAGTTTTAAATATTTATCGTAATTGTAAGAAAGATATGTCCATAAAAAAAGATATTCCATTACATTATTCTGGAAAAATTTCGAGTCCCACCCTATTCGGGATTGGTAAACCTAGAATTTTACTTGATGAAAAACACGTGAAGCATCTAGACGACAATCAACTGAAATACATTTTTTATCATGAGTTATCCCATTATAAAAGAAAAGACATTAACATTAATCTACTGATGAACTGCCTGCTTGTTATCCATTGGTTCAACCCTGTTCTTTGGTACGCTAATCGTGCTCTGCGTGAAGATCAAGAAATGGCCTGTGATAGTTTAGCTCTAACGTTTATTAATCAAAAAGAAAGAGTAGCTTATGGGCATACCATTATTACACTAGTAGAACAATATTCTACGTATTACCAGCCATCCACACTGGCACATTTCAGTAAAAATAAAATTAAATTAAAGAGGAGAATCCTAATGATTAAAAAATTCAATACAAAGTCAAAACTTCTAACTGCAGTAGGTTTCATTGCTATTTTGGGAGTATCCGCGTTCTCTCTAGTAGACGTAAAAGCTGAGACAACAGAAGCACAAAAGCAAGAAATAGCCGATAGAATGAAAAAAGAAGAGCTCGCAAAACAAAATGCCACAGATAACGTGACAGACACTGAGGCTGACAAACAAATGGCTGCTGCTTACGAAGAGAAGAAGAGACAAATGGCTGAGGAAAATGCCGCTAATAAAGCTGCAGAATCAGATCTTGACAGAAAAATGGCTGCTGCAACTGAAGAAAAGAAAAAACAAATGGCTGAGGAAAATGCCGCTAATAAAGCTGCAGAATCAGACCTTGACAGAAAAATGGCTGCTGCAACTGAAGAAAAGAAAAAACAAATGGCACAAGAAAACGCAAAAAAATAAGTCAAACAGAGGATGCTCCCCATCTAATGTTCACCCCAGAAGTCAGACTAACAATCTAACTTTTGGGGTATTTTATTATCAAAAAATGTATCACTTTTCTGACCATCGTAAAACATCCTGATTCATCAATACAATCTCCTCATGCTCTCCCACATCCGTAATAAAAAGCAATGATGGAATCCGCTCTGCTGTTGAAAAACGGTGATTATCTGGATACTCCGACTCAATTGTATTGTCATACTGAATCCTTTCCAAACTATCAATCTTATACGACAATTGATCAGAAATAAGCAGTCCCTTCCCATCATAGCTTGCCTTAATCCCAGCATCCTTCTCGTTTAGCAACACCGATTTTTTCAACTGTGTGTCGTACAAATATAACCCTTCCGTCGTCCCATCTTTAAAGTAAGCCAGCAAGTGCTCATTGATTGGCTTCAGATTACTATACGCTACGCCCAGATTATGTATTTCATAATTCCCATTCCGTAAATCATAGCCCTTCAAATGTCCTTTTCCTTGCCGAGTATCCCGATACCACATTTTATGCTCTGAAAAAGCTAGAACCGTTCCTTTCGCCCCAATTTCATCAATCTGCTGCTCTTCACCAGTTTTCAAATCATAAGACTTAATACGATCAACCTTTCCATGAGACTCCAGCCGATAAAGCCTATGACCAATCACATGAAAATCGAAATAAGAATTCCAATCATCTCCATGCCACTTTTTAACCACCTTTTCCTGCTCAATATCATAAACCATCGTGCGCGTCTCATAATCCGCGTCCGATTCCACCCACCCAAGATAAGCCTCATTTCCAAAAGTCTCCGAAATCCCACCCATACCAAACTTCCTCTTTTCAGTTCCAGGCACAATCTCTATTTCCCCACTCTTTTTATCAATCGCATAAACAGCCTTTGCAATATTGTAACTATCTGTATCCCCCTCTGCATCTATCAATGTATAAATTTTATCCCGTGTATCCACCGTCGAGTAAAAACTAACTCCATCCTCACCAATAAACCGCGTTCTATCTTTTTCCTTTACCACCTGTACACGTGTAACATTATTGTCTTTCACCGTTTTATAAATCACAAATCCTGCACCTGCAATTAACAGACAAGCCGCTATAGCAATAATTCCTTTCACTTTCTTACCCATCACTTCCTCCTAACATGCCATATTATTAACCATGCCAAAGCTCCCAGCAACGGTCCTACAAACATAACAGCAACCCAGACCACATCCAACCACATGGTTGGCACCGAACAACCATCTGTCCCACACGCCGTCCGCTCCAAACCAAATCGCTGAATAGAATCCACATATCCCATCAGCCGAATTCCGAAAAATAATACCCAAACTATAAAGATACCAAGCGCAAAAAGCACGACTTTCAAATAGTTACCTTTCATCAAGTTCCTCATTCCCTCACAATTTTAAAAATATACTTATCGTCAATCTGCCCGGGATATGTTTCTATAACCGCTACTTTTTCATCTAAATATATGCTTAGCTTATCGCCTTTTTTAATCTCTGTAGCCTCTATCGGCTCCCCATTCGCATCAAAAATATTATTACTATTATGCAACACCAGCTTACCCATACTCAGCTCTGGTCCCCTGCCTGTATACAACTTCAAACGATACACATAAAGCGACGTTCCTCCATCTTCATAAGCTTCTCCATGATACAAATTAAAATCATCTTCCGTTTTCTCAGGTGTATACTTCACATTCGGCTCATCACTTGTTGGTGAATATGGCGTAAACAGTACATCCTGTCCCTTTTCAATAAAAAGATACTGATATACAATATCCGCCGAATCCCCGCGTACTTTGAAACTTTTCACATAGCTCCCACTTTTCTGCCAATCCCATACAAATTTTTCTTCATAAATATCCTTACTTGGCACGCCCTGCTTCATCACAAACACATCAATTGCTTTTTGTGCATAGGCTTTCGTATAATAGTGCTTCCCAACAAAGAAAACACTTACACTCAAAGCTAGCACCAACAACATCCAACTATATCTATTTCTCACCTAATCGCTCCACAACTTCACGAATTTTCCATAACTTATTCTAAAAGTACCACAAACCAAAATTCCAAACAACACCAAGTCACCTATCTTTAAGAAAAATTTAGATTTCAATTTTTGATACCGCAAACCCTTCCCGCACCTCCCCTCACAAAACAATTATCTTGCCCAAACGCAACATTTTTAGGGAAACACCCTTGACACAAAAAAACATCGATGCTAACCTAGGAAGTGTCAAGAACAATAATAATTATCACGCAAGCTTGCAAAACTGCTTTATCTGCGTCAAATTCAGCCCGTTCCTCCAAACCTCAGCATGCCTACAAATACTTAGTTGCTAGGCAAAAGCGAGTACCGGAGCGGAATGTACGACTTGTACATGAGCACCGGAACGGAGCTTTTAACGACGCAAATGAGTGTTTGTAGGCATGCTGACCTGTACAGTGAGGCTCCTATGTGAACATATGCCACTGCCCAAAAATGTCCAAAGACGCCAATGGGTAGAACAGGGATTGTCGGATTAAGGCTTTCCATAACGTGGCTAAGAATTCAGTTTCTTTACGTTGCATAGTGCCAAAACTTTAGCGAGGGGAATCATGTGTTTTTTGAGGCGCATAAAAATTCTGAATCTCTGCCAAAGTCACTAGACAGGCAGGGATTTTTTGTGTGTAATCAAGGATGAAATGAAAATTCCGCTGTTATGTTTATTATTGTCAAATTAAAAAGAACGGAGGTGGAGTAAAATGCCACAATTTTTAGAGGATGATCCCGAAGAACCCGAATCATTGAACTTACGACCGAACTGGGACGGCTTTTACTTCACCAGAAAACGAATAAAGCCGTGACGGTTCGAAACCGAAACGGAGGATTTAACCATGAATAAAGCACTAAACAAATTACGCAATGAACAAGAGGTAAACCGTGCACTATTACAAGATTCCACATCCAATAAAGACGCAAGCATGGCCAAATACAAAACGACAACGCAAGGTTTGAACGAACCAGAAGTACACAAACGGCGCACGAAGTTTGGCAGAAACATCACAGCAGAACAAAAGCCAACGCCATGGTACATCAACCTAGCGAAAGCGTTCCACAATCCATTCATTTATATTCTGGCCTTTCTTATGGTCGTTTCCTATCTGACCGCGGATATCGAGGCAACGATTATTATGTCTCTGATGATTCTATTCAGTGTCATTCTGAGCTTTGTCCAATCTATGCGTGCTCAAAAAGCGAGCCTTTCTTTAAAAAAATATGATTGAAAATACGACCGCAATTATTCGTAACGGAATGCAAAAAGAAATTCCGATTGCCGATGTCGTTCCCGGTGACATCGTTGTCCTTTCAACTGGCGATATTATCCCCGCAGACTCCCGAATAATCGAAGCGAAGGATCTGTTTATCAATCAATCTCCGCTCACAGGGGAATCCATCCCTGTGGAAAAATTCGCCGAAGCTACAGAAAAAAATCTTAGCATTTTTGAACGTGACAATTTGGCATTTATGGGAACAGATGTTATTAGTGGCCAAGGTAAGGCGCTTATTCTAAAAACTGGCGATAACACCATTTTTGGCTCCCTCTCTCAAGAGGCGCTCGCCAAACGTGATGAAACCAGTTTTGATAAAGGCGTTAAGTCGATTTCAAAACTACTGATGTACCTCATGCTCGTTATGGTTCCAATCGTTTTTCTAATTAATGGGATTATGAAAGGCAACTGGACCGAAGCATTTCTATTCGCCGTAGCTGTTGCTGTAGGTCTGACACCAGAAATGTTGCCTATGATTGTCAACACTAACCTCGCAAAAGGCGCCACTCGGATGGCTAAAAAGAAAGTCATCATTAAAGAGCTGAGCGCGATTCAAAACTTAGGTGCGATGGACGTTCTTTGTACCGACAAAACCGGAACGCTGACCAAAGATAAAGTCGAACTCATTGAACATATTGATACAACTGGCGAAACTTCCAATAAAGTATTAGCACTCGCCTTCCAAAATAGCCACTTCCAAACAGGGTGGAAAAACATTATGGATCACGCCATCATTTCACACATGGAAAAAATCGGTGACAGCGCGCGGTTCACAATACCAGAAAAAATCGATGAAATTCCGTTTGACTTTGCCCGTCGTCGCCTTAGCGTCATTTTGCGAAAAAAAAAATAGCATCGAAATGATTACTAAAGGCGCGATTACCGAGATGTTCGATGTTTGCTCTCAACTCGAAGAAAATGGTGCCGTCATGCCGCTAACTGATACAATCAAGAAACGCCTGCACATCCAGTGCGAACAAATGAATCGAAGCGGAATGCGTGTTATTGCCATCGCCACAAAAACGAAGACAGAGAAAGAATCGTTCTCCGTCATCGATGAACAAAATATGACATTGATTGGTTTCCTCGGATTCTTAGATCCTGCCAAGCCGTCCGCAAAACCCGCGATTGCCTCATTACACAATCATGGAGTTACTGTAAAGGTTCTTACAGGCGACAATGAGATTGTAGCGCAGACCATTTGTAACCAAGTTGGTATTCCATCCGATAAGTTTCTACTAGGCTCAGATATCGACTTTATGTATGACGATGAGCTAACCGAAGCAACTAGAACGCATCACATTTTCGCAAAACTCACACCAACTCAGAAATCGCGCATCATTCATCTACTGCGAAAAGATGGGCACACAGTTGGTTTTATGGGCGATGGAATCAATGACGCCCCAGCATTGCGTAAAGCAGATGTTGGTATCTCCGTTGATACTGCCGCCGATATAACCAAGGACGCAAGCTCCGTTATTCTACTCGAAAAGAGTTTAACGATTCTAAACGACGCCGTAACGGAAGGTCGAAACGTCTTCGGAAATATTCTAAAATACATGAAAATGACAGCCAGCTCCAATTTTGGAAACGTGTTTAGCGTTCTAGTAGCCAGCGCTTTTCTGCCGTTTTTACCAATGTTATCGATTCACCTACTCCTGCAAAATCTCATGTATGACGTATCTCAAATGACACTCCCATGGGATAAAATGGACGAATCTTTCTTGAAAAAGCCACGGAAATGGGATAGAAAAAATATGTTACGCTTCATTCTTTTAATTGGTCCAGTTAGCTCGATTTTTGACATTCTTACGTTCGCTCTCATGTGGTTCGTCTTTAGCGCCAATACTATCGCAGAACAGGCATTATTCCAAAGTGGCTGGTTCGTTGTCGGCCTACTCACACAAACGCTCGTCGTTCACATGATTCGTACAGAAAAAATCCCATTCATCCAGAGTCGAGCAGCCGCTCCGGTGATGATTTCCACTCTTATTGTGATGGGTATAGGTATTATCATTCCATTCACATCGTTTGGTCATAACATTGGACTCGTCAACCTCCCACTCAGCTACTTTCCATGGCTCATAGCGATTCTCGTTGGCTACATGATAACCGTTCAAATCGCCAAAAAAACTCTACATCAAGAAATTCAACGATTGGATTTAAGTTGATGTTTACAAAACGAAACCGTATCATCGTTATCGCTTATCTCGCCACAGGAATCTGGAGTTGCCTGATGATATACAGCGCCAGCTATGCATCTGCAGGCAATCGCTATGCCGTATCCAGCGAACATTTCGCCATTCGGCAAGCCATCTTTTACACGATTGGGCTTGCATGCCTATTCTTCTTTGCCAAATTAAAAACAACACCTTTTTGCACGAAAAAAACGATGAAATTAGCAGGTGGCATCACTGTCTTCCTGCTAATTCTTGTCCTACTCACCGGCACCACAACAAACAATGCCCAGCGCTGGATTCAGTTCGGTAGCGCAACACTACAACCTACGGAACTCGTTAAAATGCTTCTCATCATTGTTACGGGAAACTTCATCGTGCACTACTTCAAGCAAATGACACAATCCAATCGCGTCACTTACTTACTCGTTATCTATGTTCTATTTTGCGCTGGACTCATTATTTTGCAACCAGATTTAGGTACAAGCTTCATCGTTCTATGTATTTTTGCTGCGCAACTACTAACATCTGGACTAACAGCGCGTAGACTTGGGCAAATCGGATTCACTATTATCCTATTTACCATATTAAGTCTAGGCACCGTCTACTTGCTTCATCCCGATTTTTTCAGTCAAGCCCGGCTCGGTCGTTTCGCCTTCCTTAATCCATTCAGTGAAGCAAACCTCGACGCCTCCTATCAGCTCAGAAACGGCTACTACGCGATTGCAGACGGTGGCATATTTGGCAAAGGGTTCGGACAAAGCATCCAAAAACTCGGATTCCTGCCAGAATCCCATACCGATTTTATTAGTGCCATCATTGCAGAGGAACTCGGTATCATCGGCATTCTTATCAGCCTAAGCCTCATCCTATTTTTCATCGGAAAAGCCTTTCACATCGCACTCCGCAGTCATTCTGCATTCGATGCATCCATCTGTATCGGCTTTGCGACATGGATTGCCGTCCAAGCCATCCTTAATCTCGGTGGCGTCAGTGGTCTCATCCCCCTCACTGGTGTTCCGCTACCATTTATTAGCTTTGGCGGTACATCTACTATCACATTATCATGCGGCGTTGGATTTCTAATTAGCGCCGAACGCCAAATAACCCTCACAGAAAGAAGGAATACCTATGCAAACCAACAATAGAATCCGTGAAAGCCTAGTTGTCATTGCCTGTCTACTCTCCATGATTAGCTGCCTCGCAATTTTCATGGCTCAACAAACGAACCAATACAATACCAACTTCTTTCGCATGCAAGTCATTTTCATTATTGTTGGATTTATCGTAGTGTTCCTACTCTCCAAATTCGACATGACCTTCGTACGCGCCAACATTCTTTGGGTCTATCTCGCGATGCTTATCCTGCTCGCTGGCATCCTCATACCAAACCCACTCGTGCCAAAAATTAATGGCGCAACACGTTGGTATCAGTTAGCTGGATTTTCCTTGCAACCATCTGAAATTGCCAAATCGATGTTTATCGTTGTCATTGCACATTTTGCAGCAAAATATGAACGCATCATCTGGAAACAAATTCTCATCACATGGTCCCTTGCCGGCATCGTCCTCCTTTTAATCATGAAACAACCCGACCTAGGTACCACCATCGTCTATTTCGTCAGCGCCTTCACCATCAGTATCATAGCTCTAAAATCGACTAAACTCATCATCGCCATCCTAACATCACTTGTCGTAGTAGTCACTGGCGGCCTTTATCTCGTCGTCTATCACGTCTCTCTACTCGAAAAAATTGGCTTCAAAAGCTACCAGTTCCGGCGCGTCAACACGTGGCTCGACCCTGCAAGCGATCCTAATTCTTTCTATCAAGTGGATCGCTCTTTAAAAGCAATTGGCTCTGGTACCATGTCCGGTAGCAACGCATCATCCGTTTACATCCCAGAAAGCCATACAGACATGATTTTCAGCACTATTGGCAATCAATTTGGTTTCATAGGTGCCAGCTTACTGCTCATCCTGTTCATGCTCTTCATCCACCAACTCATCATCGCCGCATTGCATATGAAAAACAGTTTTTCCACATACGTCATCGCTGGTTTCGCCATGATGTTCGCCTTCAATATTTTCCAGAATATCGCGATGACCATTGGCCTTATGCCACTAACTGGGATTCCGCTACCTTTCATCAGTTACGGTGGCAGTTCAACACTTGGCAATATGATTGCGCTCGGCGTCATTCTCGCCGTCATCAAAAATGATGATGCAAGCTTAGGCCACTCCTAGGAAATTCGCTATTTATCCTCATCCGGAATTTTTTCAATACGTCCAAGGAAAAGAGTGATTGATAGAATCCCGATCAACATCACGACGCCTGCCACAACAAAAGCAATTGAAAAACTGCCTGTCGCACCAACAATAAATCCTGTCACGATTGGAGCCGCTATTGCCGTCAAATTCCCAACAAAGTTCATGAAACCACCCACAGTACCAACCGAACCATTAGGCGCTAGAATCGATGGCATCGACCAATTAATCGTAGATGCAATACAAATCCCTGACACAGCAATACTAAAGAAAATAATTGCCGTCTGCGTATCCTTCGTCGTGGCAGCACCGATAACCGCGAGCCCGAGTAACATCCCAATCGTCAAAAATAATTTCCGAACCTTTGATGGATCAAACCCTTTCTTAATCAGAAAATCAACAAAAAGTCCGCCAACCAAAACGCTAGACAAGGCTCCACAAGCCCATGGAATCGCCGTATATAAGCCCGATTTCATAATATCCAAATGAAGCTCCCGCATTAAATAATTGGGCAGCCAAGTCAAAAATAAAAAGAACGAATAATTATATGCCGCAGCACCAATCGCAAGCGCCCACAATTTACGCTGTCTCATCAAATAGAACAAACCACTGCCTTCACCTGGTGCCACTTGTTTTTGAACATCCCCCGATTGAATGTAGTTCAGCTCCTCCTCTGAAAGACGCGGATGTTCCTCGGGGTCGCGATAAAGCATCCAAAACCACACACAGTAAACAATACTAATAAGCGCTGTTACAATGAATGCCTCACGCCAACCCCATTTTGCAATAATAAAAGCAACCATCGGCACACCAATCACGTTCGAAAGCTTCGAAGACATATCAAACATCGCTGTCGCAAACCCGCGTTCCTTGAGCGGAAACCAGTAACCAGTTGCCTTCGAAGCTGCACTAAATGCTGGGGCTTCCGCTACACCAAGTGATAGCCTCAAAATAAATAATGGCAGTAATCCACTAATAAAAGCCGTCAGTCCTGTCGCGAAAACCCACACAACCGAACAAATCCGGTTCAACCACTTCACACCAACCCTATCTAATACAACGCCCATCGGAATCTGCATCAATGCATATGTCCAAGAAAATGACGACAACAAAATGCCAAACATAGCAGGTGAAATACTAAGTTCATCCATCAAGACTTGGCCTGCCACCGTTAAATTAATCCGATCAAAATAATTCACCAAACATCCAAATCCGAGTAACAAACCAATCCAATATCTAAATTTTTTCTTTGTTGTGACAACTTTACCTAATTCTATCCGTTGCTCCATCCTTTTCCCCCCGATGCCTTAAAATACTATATGAAGCCTCTTTTCGAAAAAAATTTTCTATGAGGCTCCTTATTTATAAGCTCTTATGCAATAACGTCAATACTTGGCGGAGCTCATCCACTGGAACTTGCCCTGGCGCGGAAGCCTTTCTTGCCGCTCCAAAAGTCAATGCCGATCCAAAGATTTCTCCAGCTAAACGTGAAATAACGCCCGCTCCCGCCATTGACATTGTCACAATCGGACGGTTCGCATACTGCTCGCGCATCCGGTTCGTTGCACTGAGTAATGTTAACACATCCGTCTCCGATTGCGGCATCACAGCAATTTTAGGTAGGTCTGCATCAAACTCTTGCATCTTAACAAGTCTCGCCACAATCTCATCCTCGCTTGGAGTCTTCTCAAAATCATGATTTGACATAATTATCTTCGCCCCTGCATTATGCACAGCTTTAACAAGCGCGACAACTTCTGCATCACCCGTAAATAACTCGACATCCACCATATCAACCATGCCAGTCTCCGCAACCTCTAAGTTCAATGTCACATAGTCCACCAACGATAACGCACGCTCACCGCCCTCTTTTGCACTACGGAACGTAAAAATAAGCGGTATATTATTTAAAATGCTACGAATATCACGCAAAGTCTCCTTCACTTTCGCAATATCTTCCACATCCTCATAAAAATCCACCCGCCATTCCACAATGTCTAAGTCAATTCCTACTAACATTTGTGCTTCCTCTAATAATTGCGCCGCCGTTTTGCTGACCATTGGCACACAAATACTCGGCATGCCTTCCCCGATGACAATATCCCTCACAATAACACGCTTCATACCTGATCACCCTTCACTTTAAAATATCAATGCTTTAATATCATCCACTGGCATCTCTTCTCCAGTCCAAATTTCAAACGCCTTCGCACCTTGCCATAACATCATGCCAAGCCCATTCACCGTTTTGCATCCAACGCCTTCCGCCATTTCTAACAATTGCGTTTTCGCTGGAACATAAACCACATCCGACACAATCAAACCTGGTCGAAAATATGATGTATCCGGTACAACACTTTGACCAACAAGTGGTTCCATACCAACCGAAGTCGCATTGATAAATATAACACTACTCGCGATTTCACCTCGCAGCGATTCCAAATCAGCCAAATCAAATAATTGTGCCTTACAAGCCGTTTTTGCGTTAATATCAAGCACTAGCTGTTTCGCACGCTCATAAAACGCATCCTGACGATTAAAAATCGAAATCTCTTTCACTCCATCAAGCGCCGCCTGAATACAAATCGCTGTTGCAGCACCACCCGCACCTGCAATCGTTATTTTGTCGCCAATAATATCAATGCCCTCTTCCATAAGAGCACGCATATACCCTGTTCCATCCGTAATATGCCCAGTCAAAATTCCATCCTCATTTACAATCGTGTTCACTGCACCAGCCAATTTCGCAGCAGGAGACAGAGCATCTAAGTAATCACGCACCAACACTTTATTTGGCATCGTCACATTACAACCGCGAATCCCCATCGCCCGATACCCCTTTAGAACATCCTCTAATTGCTCTGTTCCAACATCAAACGCCAAATAAACATAATCTAACCCCAATCTAGTAAACGCTTCATTGTGCATTTTAGGAGATAAACTATGAGAAATCGGCGTGCCTAGTAATCCAATCAACTGCGTCTTTCCCGAAATTCGCTCTGTCATTTTCCAAAACATCCTTCCTTATTATGTATCACTAACCCAAATATCCCTTTGTCAGCAAAGTCAGTAAATTCATCCAACTCCACAATCATACCAGAAATGGAGTCCCCTTTTCCACTATTTTTTTCGCTTACACCCCAACAAAGGCACCAACTCCGTATGTCACAAGCATCGTCAACATCCCAACTAGCATGTTTCGCAAAACTGCATTTCGCTTTGGTGCCTCCCCTAAATAAGCACTAATGTAGCCCGTCAGTGCAAGTGCGATCAAAACCGCGATAAAAGTCCATGCAATTCGAGCATCTGTAGGTAGAAGTAATATCGTAAGTAATGGTAAAACTGCTCCTACGGCAAAAGAAAATAAAGATGATAAGGCTGCCTGCCAAGGATTCGCATAGTCATTCAACTGAAGGCCAAGCTCAGCTTCCGAATGCGCAGCCAGAGCATCCTTTTCCATCAATTGAGTCGCAACCTGCTTTGCTAAGTCTTTGGATAGCCCTTTTTCAATATAAATATCCGCGAGTTCCTCAAGTTCACCATCATAATCATTTGCCAATTCTGCTTTTTCCTTATTAATAACAGCCTTTTCGGTATCTTTTTGCGTGCTAACTGAAACATATTCTCCGCCCGCCATCGATAAAGCACCCGCCACAAGACCTGCAATCCCTGCAATAAAAATGGTCCTAACTTCCGTCGTTGCCCCAGCAACACCAATAACAATACCAGCTACTGATACTATTCCATCATTCGCGCCTAAAACACCTGCACGAAGAATATTTAATTTCTGACTCATTGTTGAATTTTTCAAATGCGCACCTCCTTATCTTATACATCATTATATCTAACTACATAGCTTTAAACAAGATAGTTAACAGCGTACAAAAAAAGACTCATCGATAAAAATCGATAAGTCTTTTTTGACATATGTAAAATCATGAATAAGGGTTGCCCCCCATTCACAACAAAAAAAAAGCCTGCGCTTCTCCCTACACCAATTGTGAGAGAGAAGACACACAGAGCTAGACAAGACAGCGAGCCGCTTATCGTAACACTCCACTTGCTTTAACACATGAATTATACTAATTCAATGATAACCATTGGTGCGCCATCACCGCGACGAGGACCTTTTTTCAAGATGCGAGTATATCCGCCTTGACGTTCCGCGTAACGTGGAGCAACATCATCAAATAATTTTTGCAAAGCGTAAACTGGACGATTTTTTGTCACAGTGTTACCATCTTTATCTTTCACTTCTTTTTGTACCACGTTAACAACTTCGTGGCGTACAAAAGCAGCTGCTTGACGACGAGAGTGCAAGTCTCCTTTTTTACCAGAAGTAATCAATTTTTCAACGATTGAACGAATCTCTTTTGCTTTCGCTTCTGTTGTTTCGATACGTTCGAAAACGATTAAATCAGTCGCTAGATCACGTAGCAATGCTTTACGTTGCGATTTAGTACGACCTAATTTTCTGTAACCCATGGAATTCCCTCCTTCACAAAGTAAAAATTAATTTTCGTTTCGTAAACCTAAGCCAAGATCAGACAGTTTCACTTTTACTTCTTCTAAAGATTTACGACCCAAGTTACGAACTTTCATCATATCATCCTCAGATTTGTCAGCTAATTCCTGTACTGTATTGATTCCAGCGCGTTTCAAACAGTTGTAAGAACGAACAGATAAGTCCAATTCTTCAATTGTCATCTCAAGCACTTTCTCTTTATGGCTTTCTTCTTTTTCAATCATGATTTCTGCTTTTTGGGCTTCATCTGTTAAGTCAACAAAAATATTTAAATGCTCTGTAAGAATTTTTGCTCCCAAGGAAACAGCTTCTTCAGGGCTAATACTTCCATCAGTTAAAACATCAAAAGTAAGCTTATCATAATTCGTGGATTGTCCAACACGTGTTGTTTCCACTTGATAGTTAACACGGATAACCGGGCTAAAAATCGAGTCTACTGGTAACACACCGATTGGCATATTTTCACGTTTATTTTGATCCGCAGGTGTATAACCACGACCACGTGCCGCATTCAGGCGAACATGGAATTTTGCGTTATCACTAAGCGTACAAATGTGAAGATCTGGATTCAGAATTTCAACATCGCTATCATAGTTAATATCGCCGGCAGTTACAACGCCTGGGCCTTGCATATCAATTTCCAAAGTTTTGTCATCTTCGGCATACACTTTAAGTGCAAGTTTCTTGATATTTAAAATCATGCTTGTTACATCTTCTACTACACCTTCGATTACAGAAAACTCATGTAACGCTCCATCGATTTGGATAGATGTCACTGCAGCACCAGGAAGAGAAGATAACAGAATACGACGTAAGGAGTTACCCAAAGTTGTACCATATCCACGCTCTAGTGGCTCTACAACAAACTTTCCATACTTGGCATCATCGCTGATCTCAATCGTCTCGATTTTCGGTTTTTCAATTTCGATCATTCAAATTTACCCTCCTTCAAAACGTCTCTTTGGCTAAGATCCTTATGAAGAATCTCGTGACAATAGTTCAAAGTTGCAAACAAAATACGACTACTTAGACACGACGACGTTTTGGAGGACGACATCCGTTATGAGGAACTGGAGTCACATCTTTAATAGCAGTTACATCAAGACCTGCCGCTTGAAGCGCACGAATTGCTGCTTCACGTCCTGAACCTGGTCCTTTAACTGTTACTTCCAAAGTTTTTAAACCATGCTCTTGTGCAGCTTTTGCACACGTTTCTGCCGCTAATTGCGCTGCGAAAGGTGTCGATTTACGAGCTCCTTTGAATCCTAAAGCTCCTGCACTTGACCATGCTACTGCGTTACCATGCATGTCAGTAATCGTTACGATTGTATTATTGAATGTAGAACGAATGTGTGCAATACCAGCTTCGATATTCTTTTTCACACGACGTTTACGAGTATTAGTTTTACGAGCCATTCACAAACTACCTCCTTTACTTACTAATTAATTATTTCTTCTTACCTGCGACCGTTTTTAATGGGCCTTTACGAGTACGTGCGTTGTTCTTCGTGTTTTGTCCACGAACTGGTAGACCACGACGATGACGCATGCCACGATAAGAACCGATTTCAATCAAACGCTTGATATTCAAGTTCACTTCACGACGAAGATCACCCTCAACCTTAATTTTGTCAACTAGTTCACGGATTTTACCAAGTTCATCCTCAGTCAAATCACGAGTACGAGTATTTTCAGAAACACCTGCTTCTTTTAATACATCCTTAGCCGTTTGGTTACCGATACCATAGATGTAAGTCAAAGATATTACGATACGCTTTTCGCGCGGAACATCAACACCTGCAATACGTGCCATTTATAAAAGCACCTCCTCTTATCCTTGTTTTTGTTTATGTTTCGGATTTTCACAAATTACCATTACTTTACCTTTTCTGCGAATAACTTTACATTTCTCACAGATTGGCTTTACTGATGGTCTTACTTTCATGTAGATATACCTCCTTGTTTACTAGAGAAAATGTCTCTATAAACCGATTGAAAACTAGCTGGCGAACCAGACCGGTATATAATTTCATTTCCGACAAATTATTATTTAAAACGGTAAGTGATTCTGCCACGTGTCAAGTCATACGGGGAAAGTTCCACCGTTACTTTATCACCTGGTAAAATACGAATATAGTGCATACGGATTTTGCCAGAAACTGTAGCTAAAACAGTATGACCATTTTCTAGTACAACTTTGAACATCGCGTTAGGCAATGTGTCTTCCACTGTACCTTCCACTTCGATTACATCTTCTTTTGCCATAAGTTGCTACCTCCTTACTCTTTTTAACTGGACCATTTACAGGTCTGCCATTTCTTTTCGCGTAAAATTCTATTACATGAAAAAACGCTAGACATACCAAAATCGTTCCCCACGACAAGGAATTAATTTTATACATCTTCAGACAATCGGTAAAAGTACGGTCCCGCAAAAATGGAAGTACAAGTGCATCTGGCTCGAGTTCGAACGCCTTCATATCACTATTTCCAGTAGCATTCCTATTTATCCAGATGATCCTCAGACAATCTCTCGTTCATCATGTTTCGCATAGCTGTAACTCACTGCACTGCCAATTACCCATTATACTACAAAACAAAACATTTTGCACTACATAGGTACCGACTGTAAAATAAGCGATGATTTCTTAAAATGAAGTCAGAATCTTATCTACGTCTTCGAACACGACATCAATATCTTGCTCTCCATTAACCGTAAACAAAGTTCCTTTTTCACCGTAAAAATCTAACAATGGTTGCGTTTGTTTGATGTTAACATTTAAGCGATTTTCTACAGTTTCTGCTTTGTCATCCTCGCGCTGATAAAGTGTTGCACCATCAAGGTCACAAATACCCGCTTGTTTCGGAGGATTAAAAACTTCATGATACGTTTTACCACAAGTTGAACAAATCCACCGACCAGTAAGACGTTTCATCAGACTGCTTTTATCTACTTGAATGTTAACAACAGCATTTAGCTTTGTCCCAAGGTCTGAAAGAATACTCTCTAATTCCTCGGCTTGCTCAACGGTACGTGGAAATCCATCAAGCAAAAAACCATTCTTAGCATCATCTTCAGCTAGGCGCTCACGAACGATACCGTTTGTCACATCGTCAGGTACTAAATTACCGCTATCCATGAAGGATTTAGCTTTTAGACCTAATTCTGTGCCATTTTTTATTGCTGCACGGAACATATCCCCAGTTGAAATGTGAGGAATATTGTATTTAGCAACAATTTTTTCAGCTTGCGTACCCTTACCGGCACCGGGCAGTCCCATTAACACTAGTTTCAACTGTATCGCCCCTTTTGTTTAGTAACACGTCGGGGCATGAGGTTTGACCCCCAGCCGACCCACGTGTTTATTTGATAAATCCTCGGTAATTTCGTTTCACAAGTTGTCCTTCTAATTGTTTTGTTGTATCAAGGGCTACCCCGATAACGATTAGCAAGCTAGTACCACCAATGGCAACAGATTGCGGTAAATCAAATACAGATGCTCCAATTGTAGGCATTATTGCTACTACAGAAAGGAAGATTGCACCAACAAAAGTTAGGCGGTAAAGCACACTCGTAAGATACGCTTGTGTTTCACGACCAGGACGTTTACTCGGAATATAGCCGCCTTGCTTTTTCAAGTTATCCGCAACTTTCTCAGGATTCACTTGGATAAACGCATAGAAGTAAGTAAATGCGATAATTAAGGCAACATATAGACACATACCAATTGGTTGTGTATAGTCAAAAATTTGTTTTAAGACTTTCACAACTTGGCTGGTTGAATCAACGAAGGCAAAGCTCAAAATAGTTTGCGGCGTAATGATAAAAGCACTTGCAAAGATTACCGGTATAACCCCAGCAGAGTTAAGTTTAAGCGGTAAATGCGTTGCTTGCGCCCCACCAGTTTTTGCACCAGCGACACGTTTTGAGTATTGAATTGGAATCTTACGCAACGCTTGTTGGAAGTATATAACGAGAACAATAATCGCTAAAACTGCAACTGCAATTGCGACAAGAATTAAAACGCGCACGAACAACTGATCACCAGCATCTTGAATTTGCGATGCATAGAGAGAACGTATACCATCAGGAATACGAGCCACGATACCTGCAAAGATAATAATGGAAATACCATTACCAACACCGCTCACAGTAATTTGTTCACCTAACCACATCAAGAACATTGTACCAGTAGTAAGAACAACTGCAATTGCCAAGTACTGAGGAATAGAAGGATCGATAATAAACCCTGAACCCGCCAGTCTATTGAAACCAAAAGCCATACCGAATGCTTCGACAAGCCCCAGCCCAATCGTTAAATAACGTGTCAATTGATTAGATTTCTTACGTCCCATCTCGCCTTGTTTTGCCCACTCAGTAAGCTTGGGTACAACATCCATTTGTAATAGTTGCACGATAATCGATGCGGTAATGTAAGGCATAACACCCATCGCGAAGATTGAAAAGTTCTTCAGCGCACCACCGTTGAAAGTATTTAAGAATCCTAGAATACCAGTTTCCATCGATTTTTGAATTGTAGCTGCGTCTACTCCCGGTACCGGAATAAATGTTCCGATACGGAAAATAACAAGCATAGCTAATGTAAACATGATTTTCTTACGAATATCTGCCACTCTGAAAAAATTGATCAACGTCGAAAACATTAGATCACCTCAGTTTGTCCACCAGCAGCCTCGATAGCCTCTTTAGCAGCTGATGAGAATTTGTTAGCTTTCACCGTAAGTTTTTTCTCGATTGCGCCGTTAGACAAAATCTTAATTCCAGATTTTGCATTACGGACGATACCTGTTTCAATTAATAATTCAGGTGTTACTTCTGTACCATCTTCAAAGCGATTTAAAACATCAATGTTCACAACAGCGTATTCTTTACGGTTAATATTTGTAAAACCACGTTTTGGAATACGACGGAACAATGGTAGTTGTCCACCTTCGAAACCTAGGCGTACACCGCCACCTGAACGTGCTTTTTGACCTTTGTGACCGCGTCCTGATGTTTTACCGTTACCAGAACTCATACCACGACCAACACGATTACGCTCTTTACGAGAACCTTCTGCAGGTTTAAGTTCGTGAAGTTTCATGTCAAGCACCTCCTCCTAATTTCTGATTTTATTTAAAATTTGTAGCAATAGCTTAAACTTCTTTAACGTCCACTAAATGGCTAACTTTAGTGATCATCCCACGAATTGCAGGATTATCTTCTTTTACAACAACAGAATTAGTTTTTCCCAAGCCAAGAGCTTGAACTGTTTTGCGTTGTGGTTGAGGGCGTCCGATTAAGCTACGTTTTAGAGTAATTTCTAATTTCGCCATAACGTTTATTCCCTCCTTATCCTAGTAATTCTTCAACTGTTTTGCCACGTAATTTCGCAACATCTTCAGCTTTTTTAAGTTGTTTAATACCATCAAATGTAGCGCGAACCATGTTGATTGGTGTGTTAGAACCTAGTGATTTACTAGACACATCAGCAACACCGGCAAGCTCAAGGACGGCACGAACTGGGCCACCAGCAGTTACACCAGAACCGGCACTTGCAGGTTTTAGGAGAATTTCTCCGCCACCAAAATGACCGATTGTTGTGTGTGGGATTGTAGTGTCAACAGTTGGTACGAAGATCATATTCTTCTTAGCATCGTCAATTGCTTTACGGATAGCATCTGGAACTTCTTGCGCTTTACCAGTACCGAATCCAACATGACCGTTTTTATCTCCAACGACTACGAGCGCTGAAAAACGGAAACGACGACCACCCTTAACTACTTTCGCAACACGGTTGATAGTAACTACGCGTTCTTCTAATTCTAATTTGTTTCCATCGATTTGTTGAGGCATGTAAGTTGTCCCTCCTTCTTATTAAAATTCCAATCCATTTTCACGAGCAGCTTCAGCCAAAGCTTGCACACGACCGTGGTATAAGTAACCTCCGCGATCAAATACAACAGCTTTAACACCTTTTTCTGCAGCGCGTTTTGCAACGATTTCGCCTACTTTTGTAGCAGCGTCAACTTTGGACTCCGCTTTAGGGAAATCTTTATCTACGTTAGATGCGCTAGCGATTGTTACACCGTTAACATCATCGATAAGTTGAGCATAAATGTTTTTGTTTGAACGGAATACGTTCAAGCGTGGACGAGCTGCAGTTCCAGAAATCTTAGAACGAACACGACCATGTCTTTTTTTACGCACTTTATTTTTGTCGATTTTGGTAATCACACGACTCACCTCTTCTCTTCGCTTTACGCGGCATTATTTACCAGTCTTACCTTCTTTACGACGTACAAATTCGCCTTCGTAACGGATACCTTTACCTTTATAAGGCTCTGGCGGACGTACGGAACGGATATTTGCAGCCAATTCGCCAACGTGTTCTTTGTTAATACCGCGAACGATAACTTTCGTGTTTGCTGGTACTTCCACTTCAACGCCTGGACGAGCTTCGAATTCTACTGGATGAGAGTAACCAACGTTTAAAACAAGTGTAGTACCTTGTTTTGCAGCACGGTAACCGACACCAATAAGCTCAAGAGTTTTTTCGTAACCTTCAGATACGCCGACAACCATGTTATTTAAGATAGCACGTGTTGTACCATGAAGAGCACGGTGTGTTTTATTGTCAGAAGGACGAGTCACATTAATCTCGCTACCTTCGATATTGATTGAGATATCAGGGTTAAAAGTTTTTACAAGCTCACCTTTAGGACCCTTAACAGTTGCTGTTGAACCATCCAATGTTACAGTAACACCAGCTGGAATAACAATTGTCTTTTTACCTATACGGGACATTTATTGCACCTCCTTGTGATTTTCTATTCTTACCAAACGTATGCTAATACTTCTCCGCCCACTTGTTTAGCGCGAGCTTCTTTGTCAGTTAACAAACCTTGAGAAGTAGATACAATTGCAATACCTAAACCGTTAAGTACTTTTGGCACCTCATCAGCTTTAGCGTAAACACGAAGACCTGGTTTACTGATACGTTTAAGCCCAGTAATTACACGCTCGTTTGCTGCACCATATTTAAGGAAAACACGGATTGTACCTTGTTTGTCGTCTTGAATATACTCAACGTCACGTACGAAACCTTCTCTTTTAAGGATTTCAGCGACTTCTTTTTTAATTTTTGAAGCAGGAACTTCTAATTTATCGTGACGTACCATATTGGCATTACGAATACGAGTTAGAAAATCTGCGATAGGATCTGTCATCACCATGAAAAATTTACCTCCTTCCCATTATTGGGTTTTTACCAGCTTGCTTTTCTGACGCCGGGAATTTGTCCTTTATAGGCAAGTTCACGGAAGCAGATACGGCATAGTCTAAATTTGCGAATAACGGAATGTGGACGACCACAACGTTCACAACGAGTGTAAGCTTGAACAGGATGTTTCGGTGTGCGTTTTTGCTTCGCGATCATTGATTTTTTAGCCACGTTTGCGCCTCCCTACTAATTTATTGATTACTATTTGGATTACTTTTGAAACGGCATTCCAACATGTGTCAGTAATTCTTTGGATTCTTCGTCAGATTTTGCAGTAGTAACGATTACTACGTCCATTCCGCGAACTTTGCTTACTTTATCGTAATCAATTTCAGGGAAAATTAATTGCTCTCTAACACCTAGCGTGTAGTTACCGCGACCATCGAAGGCTTTTTTAGAAACCCCACGGAAGTCACGAACACGTGGTAGGGAAACAGTAATTAATTTGTCTAAGAAATCATACATGCGGTCTCCACGTAGCGTTACTTTCGCACCGATTGGCATTCCTTCACGAAGACGGAAACCAGCGATTGAATTTTTCGCTTTTGTGATTACAGGTTTTTGACCAGTGATTAGAGCTAACTCTTCCACTGCACTATCCAAAACTTTCGCATTTGCTGTTGCATCACCAACACCAGTGTTGATTACGATTTTATCGATTTTTGGTACCTCCATTACGGAGTCATAATTGAATTTGCTCATTAAAGCAGGAACAATTTCCTTAAGATATCTATCTTTAAGGCGATTCATGTAATATTCCCTCCTTCCTCAAATACTTTTATTTAGTTGCGTCTTTTATAATTTCACCGGATTTTTTAGCTACGCGTACTTTCTTACCATCCTTGATTTCACGGTTCACACGAGTTGGTTCACCAGTCTTAGGATCGATAAGCATTACGTTAGATACGTGAATCGGTGCTTCAACATTTAAAATTCCACCTTGCGGGTTAACGTTTGATGGTTTTGTATGTTTTTTAACCATGTTAAGTCCTTCAACAATCACGCGGTCTTTCTTAGGAAAAGCAGCGATGATTTTGCCGGATTTACCTTTATCTTTACCAGTAATAACTTGAACTTTATCACCTTTTTTGACATGCATTGGGTCTAGCACCTCCTTGAGATTGAAACTACTGTATTTTAAAGAACTTCTGGAGCTAAAGAAACGATCTTCATAAAGTTGCTATCACGAAGTTCGCGTGCAACAGGTCCAAAAATACGTGTTCCACGAGGACTTTTATCGTCACGGATTATAACACATGCATTTTCATCAAATTTGATGTAAGAACCATCTTGACGACGTGCTCCACTCTTAGTACGAACGATTACCGCTCTAACTACTTCACCTTTTTTGACAACGCCACCTGGTGTTGCTTGTTTAACAGTACACACGATAACGTCACCAATGTTGGCAGTTTTGCGTCCTGATCCGCCTAGTACTTTAATTGTTAATACTTCACGAGCACCAGAGTTATCAGCGACTTTCAAACGACTTTCTTGTTGAATCATTAGGATACCCTCCTTCCAGACATACAATCAGGAAATTTATTTTTCCTAGTAAAACTTTTATTGCTATAGCTCACGATTTAAACGATGACAGCTTTCTCAACAACATCTAGCAAGCGGAAACGTTTAGTCGCCGATAATGGACGAGTTTCAGCAATACGCACTAAATCGCCTGTTTTAGCTACATTGTTTTCATCATGTGCTTTGAATTTTTTAGAATACTTCACTCGCTTACCATAAAGCTTGTGTTTCTTATACGTTTCAACAACGACAGTAACTGTTTTATCCATTTTGTCGGATACAACACGTCCTGTATATACTTTACGTTGGTTACGTTCAGACATGTATTAAAACCTCCTCCTGAATTAATTTTAAGCAAGTTCTCTTTCACGAACGATTGTTTTCATGCGAGCAATCGCTTTGCGCACTTCACGGATGCGTGCAGTGTTTTCCAATTGGCCAGTAGCTAATTGAAAGCGCAGGTTGAAAAGCTCTTCTTTTAGAGATTTCTCTTTATCTTGAATTTCAGTAGTTGACAATTCACGGATATCAGTTGCTTTCATTTGCTTCACCACCAATTTCTTCGCGTTTCACGATTTTTGTTTTAACAGGTAGTTTATGTGCTGCAAGACGTAATGCTTCACGCGCTACTTCTTCAGATACACCTGCGATTTCGAACATGATTTTGCCACGTTTAACTGGGCTTACCCAACCTTCCGGAGCACCTTTACCTTTACCCATCCGAACACCGATTGGCTTAGATGTGTAAGATTTATGAGGGAAAATTTTAATCCAAACTTTACCGCCACGTTTCATGTAACGAGTCATTGCAATACGGGCAGCTTCGATTTGACGGTTAGTGATCCATGAAGCATCAACTGCTTGAAGACCATACTCACCAAATGCTACTTCTGTTCCGCCTTTTGCGCGTCCACGCATGTTACCACGGAACTCACGACGGTATTTAACACGTTTTGGAACTAACATTATTATTTTCCTCCTTCCACATTTGTTTTCTTCGTAGGAAGGACTTCACCGCGATAAATCCAGACTTTAACGCCTAATTTACCATAAGTTGTGTCAGCTTCTTCCCATGCGTAATCGATATCAGCACGCAATGTATGAAGAGGAACTGTTCCTTCACTGTAATGTTCCGCACGAGCGATATCCGCTCCACCTAGACGGCCGGAAACTTGAGTTTTGATTCCACGAGCACCCGCACGCATTGTACGTTGGATTGCTTGTTTTTGTGCACGTCGGAACGATACACGACTTTCTAATTGACGAGCGATTCCTTCTGCTACTAATTTAGCATCAAGATCTGCTCTCTTAATTTCTACAATATTGATATGAACTCGTTTACCTGTAAGTTCATTTAGGTTTTTACGTAAAGATTCAACCTCAGATCCACCTTTACCGATAACCATACCTGGTTTAGCAGTGTGGATTGTGATGTTTACACGGCTTGCAGCGCGTTCGATTTCGATGCGAGATACAGAAGCATCTGATAAGTTTTTCGCGATATAATCACGGATACGTATATCTTCATGTAAGAAGTTCGCGTATTCTTTACCAGCATACCATTTTGAATCCCAATCACGAATGATACCGACACGCATACCAATTGGATGTATTTTTTGGCCCACGAATTATCCCTCCTCGACTTCAGATACCACGACTGTAATGTGGCTTGTACGTTTATTAATTGCGCTTGCGCGTCCCATTGCACGTGGACGGAAACGTTTCAATGTTGGGCCTTCGTCAACGAATGCCTCAGAAATTACTAGGTTATTTACATCTAAATCATAATTGTGCTCAGCGTTTGCGACTGCTGATTTTAAAACTTTCTCGATAACTGGAGAAGCAGCTTTTGGAGTAAGTTTTAGAATAGCAACGGCTTCACCGACTTGCTTACCACGGATTAGATCAATTACTAATCTAACTTTACGAGGAGCAATACGAACAGTTTTTGCAACGGCTTTTGCAGTTGTCATTAGGATATCCTCCTCTCAATTAACGTCTTGTTTTTTTATCGTCGCCCGCATGACCACGGTACGTACGAGTTGGTGCGAATTCACCTAATTTGTGTCCTACCATATCTTCTTGGATATAGACTGGAACGTGTTTGCGACCATCATATACAGCAATCGTTTGACCAACGAATACTGGGAAAATTGTTGAACGACGAGACCAAGTTTTGATAACTTGTTTCTTTTCGCTTGCATCAGCTGCCTCAACCTTCTTCATCAAATGATCATCTACAAAAGGTCCTTTTTTCAAGCTACGGCCCATGTTGGAACCTCCCTTCGCATAGTCAGGAATCGGAAAGCTAGTGCTTGCCCGTTCCTGCTACCTATAAAATCGTTTAAAGTACAAATCCAATTATTTTTTCTTACGACGACGTACGATAAATTTATCGGAGTTATTGTTTTTCTTACGAGTTTTGTAACCAAGTGTTGGTTTGCCCCAAGGAGACATTGGTGATTTACGTCCGATTGGTGCTTTACCTTCACCACCACCGTGAGGGTGATCATTCGGGTTCATGACAGATCCACGAACTGTTGGGCGTTTACCCATCCAACGTGAACGACCTGCTTTACCAATGTTGATAAGTTCGTGTTGTTCGTTACCAACTTGGCCGATAGTAGCACGACAAGTAGAAAGAATCATACGAACCTCACCAGAGTTAAGACGGATTAATACGTATTTGCCTTCTTTACCAAGTACTTGAGCACTTGTTCCAGCTGAACGTACTAATTGTCCACCTTTACCAGGCTTCATTTCGATATTGTGGATAACAGTACCCACTGGAATATCTTTAAGTTCTAGTGCGTTACCAACTTTGATATCCGCCTCTGAACCTGAATAAATTGTTTGGCCTACTTCTAAGCCTTTCGCTGCGATGATGTAGCGTTTTTCTCCATCAACGTAGTGAATTAATGCGATGTTAGCAGAACGGTTAGGATCATATTCGATCGTAGCAACGCGTCCTGGAATACCATCTTTATTACGTTTAAAATCGATCACGCGGTATTGACGTTTGTGTCCTCCACCGTGATGACGAACAGTTAACTTACCTTGGTTATTACGACCAGCCTTCTTTTTCAGAGGACGTAGTAAAGCTTTTTCTGGAGTACTTGTAGTAATCTCAGCAAAATCTGAACTCGTCATGTGACGACGGCCGTTTGTGGTAGGTTTATACTTTTTAATCGCCATTGTATTCCCTCCTTATTAGTTCAATTCATAGAAGTATTAAACTTCGAAAAATTGGATTTCTTTGCTATCGCCAGTAAGTGTCACAATAGCTTTACGACGCTTGTTTGTATAGCCAGCGTAACGACCCATGCGTTTCATTTTACCTTTGTAGTTCATTACGTTTACTTTCGCAACTTTAACTTCGAAAATTTCTTCGATAGCTTTTTTTTACGTGCGTTTTAGTAGCGCGTGTATCAACTTCAAATGTGTATTTCTTGTCGTCTAAAACACTTGTTGATTGCTCAGTGATAATTGGGCGCTTAATGATGTCGCGTGCATCCATTATGCAAGCACCTCCTCTACTTGTTCAAGAGCTGCTTTCGTGATAATTAGCTTATCATGTTTAGCAACATCTAGTACTGAGATACTTTGAGCTGGAATAACTTTAATGCCTTGTAAGTTACGTGCAGATAGTTCTACATTTTCACTTTCATCGGCTACTACTACCAATGCTTTTGTATCTACAGAGATATTCTTAAGGAAAGCCGTGAACTCTTTAGTCTTAGGAGCAGAGAAAGTTAAACCTTCTAATACTACTAGGCTTTCTTCTTTTACTTTAGAAGAAAGGATCGATTTGATCGCTAAACGACGAACTTTCTTAGGTAATTTGTAAGCATAGCTACGTGGTGTTGGACCGAATACGATACCGCCTCCACGCCATTGTGGGGAACGAATCGAACCTTGACGGGCACGACCAGTACCTTTTTGACGCCATGGTTTACGTCCACCGCCTCGTACTTCTGAGCGGCCTTTTACTTTATGAGTTCCTTGACGTAAGGAAGCTCGTTGACTCAAAATTACATCAACAACCACTTTTTCATTTGGTTCAATACCGAAAATAGTATCGTTAAGTGTAATTTCGCCAGCTTTTGTTCCATCTTGTTTCAATAAAGCTACGTTGGGCATTTTGTTAGTCCTCCTTTCCAATTAAATTATCTTGATTTGATTGCTGATTTGATTTGAATAAGCGCTTTTTTAGCTCCTGGAACATTTCCTTTAACTAAAAGAACATTCTTTTCTACGTCTACTTTGACGATTTCTAGGTTTTGGATAGTGATTTGATCTCCACCCATACGACCTGGAAGTAATTTATTTTTGAATACGCGGTTAGGTGCTACAGGACCCATTGAACCTGGGCGACGATGGTAACGCGATCCGTGGGCCATTGGTCCACGAGATTGTCCGTGGCGTTTGATAACACCTTGGAATCCTTTACCTTTCGATACGCCTGTCGCGTCGACGATGTCACCTTCTGCGAATACGTCTACTTTAATTTCTGCACCAATCTCATACTCGTCTAAGTTTACATCGCGTAATTCGCGAATGAAGCGCTTAGGAGTAGTATTGGCTTTTTCTACATGACCTTTTTCGGGTTTGTTTGACAACTTTTCGCGCTTATCCTCGAAACCGATTTGAATTGCTTCATATCCGTCCGTATCAACAGTTTTCTTTTGAAGTACTACGTTAGCACCCGCTTCGATTACTGTTACTGGAATAAGTTCGCCGTTTTCAGTGAAAACTTGTGTCATCCCTACTTTTCTACCTAAGATTCCTTTGGTCATGAGTCACACCTCCTGTTATTTTAGATTCTAATATTATAGTTTGATTTCGATGTCCACACCGCTTGGTAAGTCTAAACGCATAAGGCTATCAACAGTTTGTGGTGTTGGATTAACGATATCGATTAAACGTTTGTGTGTACGCATTTCGAATTGCTCACGTGAATCTTTGTATTTATGAACCGCACGTAAGATTGTGTAGACAGATTTCTCTGTTGGCAATGGAATCGGACCAGATACAGAAGCACCAGAACGTTTCGCAGTTTCTACAATTTTCTCAGCCGATTGATCCAAAATACGGTGATCATACGCTTTTAAACGAATACGAATTTTTTGTTTTGCCATTATTTTCCCTCCTTCTCGCCTACTTTTAAAATAGACATTCTCCGTGAAAATCTCCTGAACACTCGCCATGGCAAAGCGGCCGGGTGTGTCAGCAACCTCTCACTTCATCACATCTACAGCCCCAACTACTGGGGGTATTGCACGAAATAGACAGAACAATGCCTGTTCATTTGCACTTTATCTATTATACACGTCTGCCCTAGTAATTTCAACGATTTTGTGAAAAAACTTTTTTTATTGCTACTTTCAAGCTTTTAGATACGAAAAAGCCACAAATCAACGAGCTGATTCGTGACCTTTCAGGAGATTCTTAATGTAATTAATGCCATAGTTAGAGCGACTAATGCGAGAGCGGCTATTAAATCGCCCAAGTGCCATTGCAAGATACGAAATCTAGTTCTTTCTTTATCACCTTGATAGCCTCTTGCTTCCATTGCATTTGCTAGTTCCTCAGCCCGGTTGAAAGAACTAACGAACAGTGGGATAAATATTGGCACAACCACTTTCATTTGTTCGAATAAATTTCCCTCGCCAAAATCTACACCTCGAGCGCGCTGGGCTTTCATAATTTTATCGGTTTCTTCCATTAATGTAGGGATAAATCGCAATGCTACGGAAATCATCAGTGCTATATCTTGAACAGGCATTTTAAAAAATTTTGAACGGCCGTAGTATGTAGGCAATCGCACCTGTCAAATCCATAGGCGTTGTCGTCAGTGTGATTACCGTCGAGATGAAGATAATCAGTACAAATCTAATAAACACGTATATTCCATTAACTATGCCAAACGAGGAGATTGCAAATGGTCCCCAATTAAAGTAAATGGTTCCGCCGCTTGTAAATAGCATTTGTAGTAAAACAGTGAATAGAATGAGCCAGATTAAAGGCTTGACTCCTTTTATGAAGAAGCGATAAGAGATACCTGTCATTAGGATAACCAAAAATGTGAATAGCGTTAGCAAAGCATAAGTTTGCCAGTTATTCGCTAAAAATAGAATACCAATGAAATAAAAACCTGCTATTAATTTTGTTCTTGCATCTAGATGATGAATAAGGGATTCCCCAGGTATGAAGCGCCCAAATATTAATTTATCAAGCATTGGAAATCCCTCTTTTCTCATTATATATTGTATTTAAAGATTAAACTTGCAACTAGACAAAAGATAATTGCACTGTTTGTGATAACAAAATTTTTGATGGAAATAACGAATGTTCTCGCTTTGACTTGCTCGATGTTGAATTTCTTTAAGTTTTTAAATACTGGAATAATCGCGAGGAGTGTTATGAGCATAATCGGACTTAGGTAACCGATGATTACGGAAATTACAATAGCTATAAACGAAGCGTAATATAAGGCGTTAAAAAGGATTACCGCATATTTTTTACTAATATAGTATGGTAGCGTATAGCGATGATTGCGGATATCTTCGTCCAAATCACAAATATTGTTAGCTAGCATGATGTTTGCAATCGTGAAAATACATGGTAAGGATACAATAGCAATTCGGATGATTTCAACCAGATTCACCTTCACTGTAATCCATTCTCCTGACCAAATTAAATTCGCAATGCCATCATCATATGCGTTCACATAAATCGCCAGAAAGACAATGCCAAACCCCATTGTCACCCCCGAAAAGATTTCACCTAATGGCATACGTGACAACGGAACTGGACCAAATGTGTATAAAATACCAATACAAAAACAGATAAAACCGACTAGTAAAACGAGCAAATCAGTTTCGATAACAAGCCAAACTCCTAGCCCACTCGCTATGAAAAACATCGCAAAAATCGTGCTAATTACCGTCTTCTCTGATATTCTCTCCTGTCCGATAACATTGCTCATCGTGCGATAGTCGTAATCATGATTATTCGTTGCTTTTCGATAGTCCATATAATTATTAATCGCCGTTGTTGTTAAATCAAAAATTAGCATTGAACTAAAGAAAATCAGTGTATTTTTCCAATTGAATAAGCTATATTGATATACCGCGAATAAAGTTCCTATAACAAATGGAAAAACACTCGCGATTTTCGTCTGAATTTCTACCAATTTCAAAAAAGCTGGTATCGACACGCCCTACACTCCTTTTTAATTAGCCAGTTGGAAGTTTTTATCCGTTAACTTAAACTTCCCTTTCAAACCGGATGTGATATAGACCTTCTTCTCTTTACTTACAAAAATTGCTTCAACACCCTTGTATGTTTCGATAAAATCAAGGCCGCCTTGAACACCTTTTGAGAACGTTGCTGTTGATAAGCCGTCACCGTCAATCGATTTTTCAGAAATAATCGATACGCCTGCAATGTCATTATCGAAAGGATAGCCAGTTTTCGGATCCAATAAATGATGATATTTTACGCCGTCTACTTCCAAGTAACGCTCATAAATCCCAGATGTAACAATCGATTTATTTGCTTCCGGAATAGTACCAATGACTGTGCCGCGAGACTCGAATGGATCTTGAATACCTACAACCCAATCACCGCCTTTAGGACTGTCCCCTTTGACAATAATGTTTCCTCCAAGATCAATAATAGCTGTCGTTACTTTATTCTCATCTAAGACTTTAGCCACTTCATCCGCGATATAGCCTTTGGCGATCGCACCTAAGTCTATCTCCATGCCTTTTTCTTCTAAGTATACGGTTTTTTTTAGCGTCATCTAACTTTACTTTTGTATAGTCAATTAATGGTAAAGCCGCGTCAATTTCTGCTTGGCTTGGCTTTCTAGCATCATCAAAACCGATATGCCACAGAGAAGTCAGTGGACCAATCGTGATATCAAAGCTACCACTTGAGCTTGCACTGTATTTCAAACCTTCCTTAATAAGATAGTAAACATCATCGTTCACCTTCACTGGATTTTTCCCAGCAGCCAAATTCACTTTATCTACTTCTGATGTTTTAGCACTATCGCTCGTTGTAATTTGCTTGTCAAGCTCTTTAATTCGGTCAAAGGCTTTGAGAAGAACATCCTCTTTTCCCTTATCATAAATCTTTACTACGTTGATTGTTCCCATAAGAAAATCTGTTTTTGTGTATGGCTGAGAAACTAATTCTGAGCTCTCATCTTTGGATGCTTCGCTTTTCTTCGTATCATTATTGCCACAAGCAGTCACAATAGCCATTAAAAGTACGAGCGCTATTAACATATACAATTTCTTCATTATAAATGGCACCTTTCCGTTTTTGGAATAAATATAATCTGTTTATCGCTATTTTAGCGTATCGGTGATTGGTAGTGTTGTCAAGAAAACCGTGTGTTATGCGGACAAAAAGACTCCAGAGATTTCGCCCTGAAGCCCTTCATTTTTATTGCTATTTGCTTATTCAGCTTCTACTTTGTTATACACTTTAATCATATCTGTATTACCAGATTGTGCTGCGTTGTAAAGTTGTGCCGCATAGATTCTGAATGAGTTAGAAGATTCTGTTGCACCTGTAACTACTGCAACATCAGCTGGGTTTTGCTTGTCAACAAGAGCCTTGTTAAGTGCTGGAATATATTCTTGTGGACCTACACCAGCTTTTGATTTCATGTTTTTCTCATAGTCAGCATCATCTGTTTTCTTCTTACCGTCTTTGTCTACATAGTTGTAGTCAGATGATGTAATCTTACCATCTTTTACTTCCATATTGAACACCAAACGGTAGTTATGCGCGTAATTTTGTTCTTCTAATGAGTATTTACCGTCTTGTAGTGTAGCACCATTGTTGATTTCAATTGTCGCTGTATCTGCACGTTGCGCTGCTTGAATCAATTGGTTAGAGTAATTGATGAAAGAATCAGATGAATGAGTTGCGCCCGTTACTACTTCAACGTCTGCCGCTGATTGTTTGGCAACTAAAGAATCGTTCAATGCTGGGATGTATTCTTGTGGACCTGTACCAACTTTAGCTTTCATATTTTTCTCGTAATCAGCATCATCTGTTTTTAGCTTACCATCTTTATTTTCATAGTTATAATCAGATTTTGTGATTGCATTATCTTTAACGGTAATTGTCATAAATCCTTTCCAACCTTTATCATCGAAGTTCTTCTCTTGCAATTTATAAGTACCGTCTGTCATTGTGCCATCTGTTTTACCTGCTGTTTTTGTTGTATCTGACTGTTTGCTGTCACTAGACTTATTATCATTGCTATTATCATTACCACATGCTACCAATAACATGCTTGAAGCCATTACTGCCGTCAGGGCCATTACCAACTTTTTCTTCTTCATAAATTTGCTCCCACCTTTTAAAATATTACTTGTGATGACATGAACAATGGAAAGTGCACGAAAACACAAGCTCACCTCAATTCCACTTAAATATAACATTATTGTCTCAATTTGTCTACACACAGTATGCATGATTTAAAAACCAAGAATTTTCAGAAAGTCCACTCTTTCATAATTTGTAATACTTCTTTAAAATTTTTACCACTCAAATGGTGTTTGTTGCCCTGTGAAGGTTTTCACCTATAATATCGCGTTTGTTTCCTAATTTTTGAGGGTAAAGACCCTAGACAGCATTTCTACTATCTGTTAAACTGAGTGATGTTATTACTAGTTAAGAGTTTTAGACGTAGGACTTATAATTTTTGTGAATATACTTACAAGGAGTTGAGAAAGCATATGCCTGAAAAGAATATTGTATTAATAGGGGCGGGATATGCAGGTGTACATGCAGCTAAGAAATTAGCGAAAAAGTACAAGAGAGACGAATCAGTTACCATCACGTTAATTGATAGACATTCATATCACACGATGATGACTGAATTACATGAAGTAGCTGGAGGACGTGTTGAACCAACAGCGATACAGTACGATTTACGCCATTTGTTTAACCGTACGAAAGTGAAATTAGTGACAGATAACGTAACGCACGTTGATCACGAAACAAAAACAGTGACGACAGAACATGGCAGCTACCCGTTTGATTACCTTGTTCTTGGTATGGGGGGCGAACCTAATGATTTCGGGACACCTGGTGTTAGTGAACATGGCTTCACGCTTTGGTCTTGGGAAAACGCGGTTAAATTGCGCGAACATATCGAGACGGTCGTGCATGATGCTTCCGAAGAGCAAAACGTAGCAAAACGCAAAGCCATGCTAACTTTTGCCATTTGTGGTTCGGGTTTTACTGGAATCGAGATGGTCGGGGAATTGCTTGACTGGAAAACACGTCTTGCAAAAGATAACAAGGTTGATGTTTCTGAAATTGAATTGATTGTTGTCGAAGCGGCACCAACGATTCTGAACATGCTAGACCGGAAAGATGCCCAAAAAGCGGAAGACTTCATGCTGAAAAAAGGCATCAAGATTATGAAAGATGCCGCAATCGTTGAAGTTAAGGCGGAAAGCATTGTATTGAAATCCGGCGATGAAATTCCAACGCACACATTGATTTGGACTGCTGGTGTTCGTGCAAATTCTGATACGAAAGATTATGGGATGGAAACTGCGCGTGCTGGTCGTTTGAAAGTGAATGAATACATGGAAGCTGAGAAATTCGAAAACACATACGTTATCGGTGACTTGGCTTATTACGAAGAGGAAGAAGGCAAGCCAACGCCTCAAATCGTAGAAGCTGCTGAGCAAACTGGTATGACCGCTGCAAAAAGCATTATCGCGGAAATCAGCGGAACAGAAAAAGAAGCTTATAAAGGAAAATATCACGGTGTCATGGTTTCGATTGGCTCCAAATATGGTGTCGCTAACCTGGGTGGATTGCGCTTACATGGTTGGTTCGCGATTTTCATGAAGCACATGGTCAACCTTTATTACTTCTTCGGAATCCGCAGTGGCTATTATATGGCACAATACGTTTCACATGAATTTTTCCATATTAGAGATAATCGGAATATTTTCCGAGGTTGGACTTCTCGTTATGGTAACGTACTTTGGACATTGCCA
Source organism: Listeria rocourtiae FSL F6-920 (assembly GCF_000525975.1). Taxonomy (GTDB): domain Bacteria; phylum Bacillota; class Bacilli; order Lactobacillales; family Listeriaceae; genus Listeria_A; species Listeria_A rocourtiae. The sequence continues at coordinate 35,248 of NZ_AODK01000022.1, read as the reverse complement.
CTTCGTATTTATCTTGGTTGGTTCTGGGTTGATGAGGCATTATCTAAGATTTACGGTGAGACAACGTGGGATAAAATTAGCCTAACGAACCTGAAGCCATTATTCCAAGGACTTGGACCTGATTCATGGCTAACTGCTACAACTTCAAAAATGCCATTTGAATGGTTACAAACAGACGCCACATCTGGTGCATCTCAGGCAGCCGGTGATGCAGCCGGGGCCGCCGCAACAAACGTAACAACACCGATTTTCAGTCATATGCCTGGTTGGTTTGAATGGATCATGAAACTTATCATGCCAAACCTCGACGTTGCTCTCTTCATGCAAAAAGTCGTTCCGTTCATAGAGCTTGCCATTGGTCTTGCGCTTGTTGTTGGTCTATTTACTTGGTTAGCTAGTATCGGAAGCGCTGGATTCCTAGTAATGTTCACACTTTGTGCCATGCTTGGGTGGGATAAATTCTGGGCATTACCGGCTTCAATCGCTTTACTAAATGGTGCTGGACGTACATTCGGTTTAGATTATTGGGCTATGCCTTGGTTCCAAAAACATCTCGGACGTTGGTGGTACGGTAAGGAAAGTTCCATTTATCGCGATAAGTAACTGTATAAGATTTAAACATAGCGAAAGGCAGCAAAAAAAACTGCCTTTCGCTATATATTTTTGCCAGAGTGTATTACAATGAACATAAAGCTAGTTAGAGGGGGAAAAGAACGTGAAGGAATACTTACATATGGTCAAGCGTTGGGATGTCATTATTGTTGTACTTTTGACCCTGCTTTCTTTTTTGCCTCTAGCTATTTTTACTTATGCAAAATCACAAGAACCTACCTCACCTGCTGGTTCGGAGTCGAAACTAGTTGCTGTGATTAAAGTTGATGGTAAGGAGTATAAGCGTGTGGATTTGACTGGTCATAAAGGTGTGGATACGTTTAAAGTGCTCGCAGATGATGGAGATTATAACGAGATTGAAGTGAAGGACGAGCGGATCCGGATTAGTGCTGCGAATTGTAATGATCAGGTTTGCGTCCGAGTCGGCGCAATTGGAAAGCTTGGCCAGACAATTGTTTGTTTGCCGCATAAGGTCGTGATCGAAGTTCAATCATCCACTGGTGAAACAGAGCCGGATGATGGGATTGTTATTCCTTCATAAGATTATTTCGAAAAAAAGGAGGTGTGTACATGACTAAAAATAAGCGCCTTGTTTATATTGCTTTACTTGCAGCTCAGGCTGTTGTCATTAGCTTGCTTGAACGCGCGATACCATTTCCATTCGCTTTTGCGCCTGGTGCAAAGCTTGGTTTAGCAAATATTATTACGTGTATTTCCTTGTACACGCTATCCACAAAAGATGCTTTTATGATTGTCTGTATCAGGCTTGTGCTCGCAACACTGCTCGGAGGAACGATTTCGACATTTATGTATAGCGCAGCTGGAGCTATTTTAAGCTTTGGCGGTATGTGGTTGGTGAAAAAACTAGGGCCTAAACGTGTTAGTATTATCGGCGTCAGCACAACTGGAGGGATTCTTCATAACGTTGGTCAACTCGTGATTGCAAGCTGGATTGCTGGTAGCTGGAGTGTTATGTTGTATCTACCTGTCCTTTCGTTTATCGGGATATTATCAGGAATTGCAGTTGGAATTGCAGCCAATTATTTAATTAAAAATGTACAAACGCTACGCGCCTTTAATAAAACTAAGGAACCTATTCAAAACTAAGCGAAAAGAGGATGAATTATGCAACTTCACCCGATGTGGGATGCCTATCCAAATCTTCAAACAGATTTGAAGGACGTACTCACGACTATCGAAAAAAGTATTCAAATCAAAGATAAGCAAGTCGAGAAGAATGTGAAAGACTTGATTCATGCTGGTGGTAAATTATTGCGCCCCGCTTATGCTATGCTCGCGGCACAGATTGGGCCAGAATGGAATCGAGATCGCGCAATCGCTGTTGCCGGAGCCCTAGAAGTATTACATATGGCAACGCTAATTCATGACGATGTCGTGGATGACGCTCCGACAAGACGCGGCATTCCAACGATTCACTCAAAATACGGTCGTAACTATGCCGTTTACACCGGTGATTATTTGTTTTGTATCTGCTTCAAAATCTTATCGAGTCATGCTAGCTCTGTTGAGAACATCGAATTTAACAGCAAGAACATCGAAAAAATCCTAATGGGAGAGTTAGATCAAATGCGGATGCGCTACGATATTAATGTGACTGTTCGCCAATATTTGTCGCGTATATCAGGAAAAACCGCCCAACTCTTTGCTTTAAGCACTTTTTCAGGAGCATCACAGAGTAAGGCAACTCGTTTGCAGACCCGCAACGCTTGGAATATTGGGCACTATCTCGGGATGGCCTTCCAAATCATCGATGATGTGCTTGACTACACGAGCTCCAATGACGGTCTTGGAAAGCCAGTCCTAAACGATGTCAAACAAGGCGTTTACACTCTCCCACTCATTTATGCCATGCAAAAACACCAACCTGAATTTCAACCACTACTAGAAAAGCAACTCGATATGTCTGATGCTGACCTTGAAAACCTTCTTGACCTCATAGAAAAATACAAAGGCGTGGAACAGGCTTTCATGCTAGCTGATAAATATACTAAAAAGGCATTGCGTGAAATCACAAAACTACCAGTTGGTGCTTATCGTGATCAAATGTATGACCTAACATCCTCCATTTTAAAAAGGAACATTTAGTCCCGTACAGACTATGTGTTTCTTTTTTTCTAGAATAAATCGACAAAGAAAAAAATCCGACTCCCCAAAATGAGGAATCGGATTTTCATTTGAAATTATTTAGAGATAGTCGCTACTACTCCAGCGCCTACAGTACGTCCACCCTCACGGATAGAGAATTTAGTACCTTCTTCAATCGCAACTGGTGCAATTAGTTCTACTGAAATTTCAACGTTATCGCCAGGCATAACCATTTCAGTACCTTCTGGAAGTGTAACAACACCTGTTACGTCAGTAGTACGGAAATAGAATTGTGGACGGTAGTTATTGAAGAATGGAGTGTGACGTCCACCCTCTTCTTTTGACAAAACATAAGTTTCAGCTTTGAAAACTGTATGAGGAGTAATCGAACCTGGCTTAGCTAATACTTGGCCACGTTGGATTTCTTCACGAGCAACACCACGTAAAAGTGCACCGATGTTGTCGCCAGCTTCAGCATAATCAAGTAACTTACGGAACATTTCTACTCCAGTTACAACGATTTTTTTAGTTTCTTCAACTAAACCGATAACTTCAACTTCGTCACCAACTTTAACTTGGCCACGCTCAACACGACCTGTAGCAACAGTTCCACGACCTGTGATTGAGAATACATCCTCAACTGGCATCATGAATGGTTTGTCAGTGTCACGAGTTGGAGTTGGGATATAGCTATCCACAGCGTCCATAAGTTCGTTAACTTTTTCTTCCCACTCAGGCTCACCTTGAAGAGCTTTAAGAGCAGAACCTTTGATTACAGGAATGTCGTCGCCTGGGAATTCGTATTCAGTTAATAAATCACGGATTTCCATTTCAACTAATTCTAGCAATTCTTCGTCATCAACCATGTCACATTTGTTCATGAAGACAACAAGGTAAGGAACACCTACTTGACGTGAAAGTAAGATGTGCTCACGAGTTTGTGGCATTGGGCCATCAGCAGCAGATACTACTAAGATTCCACCGTCCATTTGCGCAGCACCAGTGATCATGTTTTTAACATAATCGGCATGTCCTGGGCAATCTACGTGTGCATAGTGACGAGTATCAGTTTCGTACTCAACGTGTGCAGTAGAGATTGTGATTCCACGTTCTCTTTCTTCTGGAGCACCATCGATTTGGTCATATGCAGAAGCTTCTGCAAAACCTTTTTTAGATAATACAGTAGTGATTGCAGCTGTTAAAGTAGTTTTACCATGATCGACGTGTCCGATAGTACCAACGTTAACATGGGGTTTTGAGCGGTCAAATTTTTCTTTAGCCATTTTATAATTTCCTCCTTAATGTTTAAAAAAATTATTGATAACACGCGGACTATGCCGCGCGAATCTCGTTACTATAGTTATACAGGATACAACAAAAGTTTGCAATCAATAGCATTTCGAACCATTCTCTTCCCGCCTAACAAGACTGCATCTCCGAACCTCAGTGTGCCGACGAATGCTTAGATTCTAGGCAATACCGAGTACCGGAGCGGAATGTACGACTGTACATGAGCACCGTAACGCAGGGATTAACGACGAAAATGAGCGTTCGTCGGCACACTGATTAGTCTTCTTTGTTGTTTCCGCCATTGGCTTTAATAATTTCTTCACCAACAGATTTTGGAACTTCTTCATAGTGATCAAACTGCATCGTATAAACTCCGCGACCTTGCGTACTTGAACGTAGGTACGTAGCATAACCAAACATGTTTGCAAGTGGAACGAATGCACGAACAACTTGAGCGTTACCGCGCGCCTCCATACCATCTACACGTCCACGACGAGATGTAATGTTACCCATAATGTCTCCAAGGTAATCCTCAGGAACAATTACTTCAACTTGCATCATAGGTTCCAAGATGACAGGATTACATTTCTTAGCCGCGTTACGAAGAGCCATAGAAGCGGCCACTTTAAAGGCCATTTCATTGGAATCGACATCATGGTAAGACCCGTCATATAATTTCGCTTTAATATCGATTAGCGGGTATCCTGCAAGTACACCATTTCCTAGTGCGCCTTCAAGACCTGCTTGTACTGCCGGGATGTATTCACGTGGAACAACACCACCAACGATAGCGTTCTCGAACTCAAAGCCTTTTCCTTCTTCGTTAGGACCAAATTCGATCCAAACGTGACCATATTGTCCACGACCACCGGATTGACGAACAAATTTACCTTCGACTTCGGCAGTTGTACGGAATGTTTCACGGTAAGAAACTTGTGGATCACCCACGTTAGCTTCTACCTTGAATTCACGCTTCATACGGTCTACAAGGATATCTAAGTGAAGCTCACCCATACCAGAGATAATTGTTTGACCAGTTTCTTGGTCAGTCTCTGTACGGAATGTTGGATCTTCTTCTGCAAGTTTTGCAAGAGCTTGACCCATTTTATCTTGATCGGCTTTTGACTTAGGCTCAATAGCAACCGAGATAACTGGTTCTGGGAATTCCATGGATTCTAAGATAATTTGATTCTTTTCATCACATAGTGTATCCCCAGTAGTCGTGTCTTTCAAACCAACAGCAGCAGCGATATCACCACAATATACGATTGAAATCTCTTCACGGTGATTTGCGTGCATTTGAAGGATACGCCCAACACGTTCACGCTTACCTTTAGATGAGTTTTGAACGTAAGAACCTGAGTTCAAAGTACCTGAGTAAACGCGGAAGAAAGTAAGACGACCAACATAAGGGTCAGTCATAACTTTAAACGCTAGAGAAGAGAACGGCTCGTCATCACTTGGGTGACGCTCTGCTTCTTCTTCTGAATCTGGTAAAACACCTTTAATAGCAGCAACATCTGTTGGCGCTGGAAGGTAATCTAGTACTGCATCAAGCATTGGCTGAACACCTTTGTTTTTGAATGCTGTACCACATACAACAGGATAGAAATCTACAGACAACGTTCCTTTACGGATTGCAGCTTTCAATTCTTCTTTTGTAGGCTCTTCACCTTCAAGATATTTCATCATTAATTCTTCATCTAAATCAGCGACAGCTTCGATAAGTTTGCCGCGGTATTCGTCAGCAAGCTCTTTTAAGTCAGCTGGGATTTCACGAATTTCAGGATCATTTCCTACATCATCAAGATAATACAAAGCGTTCATCTCAACTAAGTCAATAATACCTTCAAAAGTATCTTCCGCACCGATTGGTAATTGGATTGGGTGTGCGTTTGCATCCAGACGGTCATGTAATGTACCTACAGAATACAAGAAGTCAGCACCGATTTTATCCATTTTGTTGACAAATACTACACGAGGAACCCCGTAAGTAGTTGCTTGGCGCCAAACTGTTTCGGTTTGTGGCTCAACACCTGATTGTGCATCTAGAACGGCAACAGCACCATCTAATACACGAAGGGAACGTTCAACTTCAACCGTGAAATCTACGTGTCCTGGAGTATCGATAATGTTTACGCGGTGACCTTTCCATTGCGCAGTTGTCGCAGCGGATGTGATCGTAATACCACGTTCTTGTTCTTGTTCCATCCAGTCCATTTGGGATGCACCTTCATGTGTTTCACCAATTTTATGAATACGCCCTGTATAGAAAAGGATACGCTCTGTAGTAGTGGTTTTACCAGCATCAATATGAGCCATAATACCAATATTACGCGTCTTTTCTAAGGAGAACTCTCTAGCCATGGGTATTTCTCCTTCCATTATTAACGATTTAGTTAGGCAACAAGTGTTGACCTAGTCGCGCGAATAAGACGAATCTTACCAGCGATAGTGAGCGAATGCTCTGTTCGCATCTGCCATTTTATGTGTATCTTCACGTTTCTTAACGGAAGCTCCAGCATTGTTAGATGCATCAAGAATCTCGTGTGCAAGACGTTCTACCATAGTTTTCTCTCCACGAAGACGTGAATAGTTAACTAACCAACGTAGACCTAGTGTTGTACGACGATCAGCACGAACTTCAATCGGAACTTGATAGTTAGCACCACCAACACGGCGAGCTTTTACTTCAAGAACTGGCATGATGTTTTTGATTGCTTCGTCAAATACTTCCATAGGATCTTTTCCACTTTCTTGCGCGATGATATCAAAAGCAGAATAAATGATAGTTTGCGCTTTTCCACGCTTACCATCAATCATAAGTTTATTGATTAGACGTGTTACCAATTTCGAATTATACATCGGATCTGGCAATACGTCACGTTTAGCAACAGGACCTTTACGAGGCATTGGATATCCTCCTTTCATATAAGTTTAGTTTATTTTTTAGGTTTTTTTCGTTCCGTATTTAGAACGGCTTTGTCCTCTATTTTCAACACCAGCTGTATCTAGAGCACCACGTACGATATGATAACGTACCCCTGGTAAATCTTTAACACGTCCACCACGAATAAGTACAACACTATGTTCTTGTAAGTTGTGTCCGATACCTGGGATATAAGCAGTTACTTCAAGTCCGTTAGTCAAACGTACACGAGCGTACTTACGAAGAGCCGAGTTAGGTTTCTTCGGAGTCATTGTACCAACACGAGTACATACACCACGTTTCTGTGGAGATGATACGTCTGTTAATGATCTTCTGAAAGTATTTAGGCCTTTGTTAAGTGCTGGAGAATCAGATTTCTGAGATTTAGATTGACGCGGTTTGCGAACTAATTGATTAATTGTAGGCATTTTTTGGTTTCCTCCTTCCGATATTTCTAGAGCCACACATCCAGGTGGTTCATTTTTTCTTTAAAATAAAATTGCTGATAGGGAATTCCTAACAACAGCTTCTATTTTCTATACCTCGTCACGAAGGAAGAGGCACCTTGGATATAGTACCATTCTTAGTAGGGAATTGTCAAGGATTTCGACCACATTTCTTCCACAAAAAAAGATACTTAGAAACAGTCGATTACATCAACGCCTTCAAGCATCTTTCGTGATTATTTATTTAATACCATCAGCGAGCTAGAACACTTTTTTTAAAGTTAAATGGTAGATTGTATAACTGTTTTAACGAGCCAAGTTCAGCGTTTCTTACGAATTCCTGAAAAAGCCGGTTCATGGATGCCTCCTCATTCGCGATTAGTTCTGGATGCCATTGGACACCTACAACAAATGGAACTCCTTGTTTTTCGATAGCTTCTACAACTCCATCCGGTGCGATTGCAGTTATTTTCAAGCCGGTTCCGAGATTTTCTATAGCCTGGTGATGGAATGAATTTACATGTGTTGAATTTCCGAAAATACTATGAAGTCGGGATAACTTTTCAAATTTGACAGTATGCGTTACTTGAGTAGCTTGTTCTTGTTGCATATGTGGTAAATTTGCATTTTCAATACAGCTTGTGTCTTGATACAATGTTCCCCCAAGCGCAACATTTAGTAATTGAGCACCTCGACAAATCGCGAGTATTGGTTTCTTTTGCGCTAAAGTTTCTTTAAGGAGGGCCAGTTCGAAAGAGTCTCGTTTCTCGCATGTAACACCAAGTTCTGCCTCTGGCTCTGCACCATAAAATTTGGGGGAGATGTCTTGTCCACCAGACAGAATAAGTCCATCCAGTTGGTCTACAAAAGTCTTCACAAAACGTTTATCTGTGACGGGAATGACTAGCGGTGCGGCACCATTATCTGCCACAACCGATACATAATCTCCACCAACATAAGTACCATTGCGTGAAATCGTATTTGAAACTTGAACCGTTAACTGTGCCGCCGAAATGCCAATGATTGCAGTCATCAACTTTGCCCCCTTTTCAAATTCACATCTTTTTACTCGGAATTAATTTTTTCCATTATACCTTGCTTCAAACAGAAAGTAAAGTGATTACACAAAAAAGCCTGAAAAGTCATACAGACCTCTCAAGCTTTCCCATTTACTTATAAAACGATTCAATAACAGGCTTCATCTTATCAATTACAAGCCCACTACCACCACGACCGTTCACATCCTCAATCATAGCTAACATGAGGTAATTTGGCTGATCACTATCAAATGCTAATAAGAATCCATTTTCAAGACCACTTTCGCCTTGTTTTTGTTTTAATTCGGCAGTTCCGGTTTTTGCGGCAATATTGTGCCCCGCGATTTGGAGTTTATGAGCTGTTCCTTCTGGTTTGGAAACAGCTTGTACGAGAGCTACTTTGACAGTGTTCGCTGTTTCTGCACTCATCGGTTCTTTTGCCGCTTTCGCCTCTTCTGCTGTGTTCAATTTCGGATAGACCATCTTCCCATTATTAGCGAATGGTGTGTACGCTACTGCTTGTTGGATAGGTGACATCAATAATTCGCCTTGACCATAAGCCGTATCAGCAAGCAAAATATCCGATTTAATCCCATCGTTGGAAATTTGTGCTGGCTCCATGTTAAATGGTAAATCAAATTCTTCACCAAAATCGAATTTTTTCAAGCCGTCTTGGAATTTAGCTTCGCCCATTGCCAATCCTTCTTGTGCAAAATAAATATTATCGGAATTCACTAGTGCATCAACCATGTTCACTTTTGGGACATCATGGACGCGCGTCACGAAATATTTACCCCACGATTTGTCTTTTTGCCACTGTAAACCAGAAATTTCGCGTACTTTGTCGGGTTTTGTCGTTCCATTTTCAAGCCCTACCGCTGCTGTAATTGTTTTAAAAGTTGACCCCGGTGCATAGCGTGTAGCATAACGAGCTAGGAATGGCAGTTTTTTATCGTCAGTGTATTTTTTGTAGTCTGCACTTGAAATTCCTGCTACCATCTGATTCGTATCATAGGATGGAGAGCTCACAAGCGCCGCGAGATTACCATTTGTAGGATTGATTACTGTCGCCGAACCAACCTCACCTTTTAGCGCGTTAAAAGCATTTTGCTGAATCTGGCTATCGATTGTCAATTTAATCGTGTCGCCATCTTTTTTCTCATTTTGTTGCAGAACAGTCTCCTCTTTTGTTTCATCATTTACAATCAAGATGCGCCCACCATTAACGCCACGCAAAGCCTTGTCATAATAACGCTCCAAGCCAGCTTTTCCGATTATATCGCCAGCGTTTAGTAATTTATTCTTCTCGATATCTTCGGCGCTCACTTCACCAACATAGCCAATCAAGTGTGCAGCTGCTTGGCTTAGCGGATAATAACGCGATTCAATCGTGGCGTAGCTCACACCAGTCATTTGTACAGGAGATCCTGTTGTTAGGACCTTGATTGGCACAAACGTATCCGGATGTACCCAGCTTTGTGATAGCTTCTTTTCTAAATCAGCAACAGGAATATCGAATTTTTTACTAATCGCTTCCAAATTTTTTGCTTTGGCATCACCTTCGCCAAGATCATTGGGAACAATTCCGACCTCGCTGACATTTTTGTTAATCGCGAGCCCTTTACCATTCACGTCTTGAATCTGACCACGCTTAGCCTCATCTGTCGTCAAGCGTACTTTATCCGATTTCACCATTCCTGGAAAAATTAAATTCGGTTGCCATTCTATTTTCCAATTATCATCCTCACTTGAAATCGTAGCACTATATTTCTGCTTCGCCATCTCGCCCAGCGTCGTCGTCATTTCCAAACTATACGTCAATTTATAATTATTTTTTGCATCGTCATGCTCCACTTTCAGGTCAGAAACCTTGATGTCGCGCGCGTCGATACCTGTGTAAACTGTTTTATATTTCGCTTCCATTTCCTGCGCCGTAAAACCACTCGTTTTCAATGATTCCTTCGTCACATCATCCGAGAGTTTTGCGAAATTCTGCTTTTTTATATTTGTTGTAAAATTCTCCGCAGCTTCGTTTGCCATTTTCTCATTCTTCGCACTGCTATTCATGAAATAGTAAGTCGCGGCCCCTCCAATAGCAAGCACTAAAACAACGATGAGACTTATCCAGACTACTTTCTTATTACTCTTTTTTTGTCTACGCACCTTGTTCCCTCCATTTGTAGCTTGTTTTGACTGCTTCTTTATTATAGCAAAGGATTGCTCAATCGGCACTAATCTTTAAAAATTCTTTCTCTTCTCTAAACTGTTTCGTAAAATCGCGTTTCAACTCTAATAAATAGCGCAAGTCATTGAGAAATTGGAACAACAGTGCTCGCCCTTCAAACTCTTCTCTCGTCTTTGGTAACTCACTTTCACGAAAATCAGTAAGTATCTGATTCACATCTGCGACCAGATCCTCCGCTGGATTCTGCTCTGAGAGTGATAGTGCGGTTTTCTCAACCAAGCTAGCCATTTTTTCTGCATGCTCCGTCAAAATACTAATTTCACGTACCGACTGACTCATCTGCCTCATCACGCGCAATTGTACTGTCCGCATATCGATATATTTAATATAATATCGCGAATCCGCAAATAGCTGATTATCCAAATGGCGACGTGACTGTTCATTAGCTTCTGTTAAATACTGCGCCAACTGCTTAATCAGCTTTTTTTCATCCAAATAAAGTGGTTCTCGTTTCAAATCCTGTGCAAAACAAAAGAAAATTTGACGCATTACGGACTCAATTTTTTGTCGTTGTTGCTTCATTTCGCTGTCCATTTTAGGCATGTATAAGTTCAACAATATGCCAATTCCTGCACCGATCGCCATGAGTAGCATCTCATTTGTAAACCAGAATAGCGAGAGCGATTGCTCAACTAAGATATGCGTCACAAGTACCGAACTTACAACAATGCCATCTGTTACTTTAAGACGTGCTGCTATTGAGATGAAAACGAGTAAGTAAAAGCCGAATGCAATCGCGTTGAAACCTAGCAGCATGAAGAAAATCGCAGATATTGTTAGGGCGATAATCGTTGAGTAGACCCGTTGTAGCGCGAGTTGTATCGATCCTTTTTTTGTGTTTTGAATGCTTAGAACTGTGATTAAGCCTGCTGAAACTGCATACTCAAGGCCCCACCACTCGGCGATAAGAATCGCAAGCGTTGCGCCAACAGCTGTTTTTACTGTGCGTAGTCCAATTTTCAACGTTTTCACCTCTTCTTCCTATCGTTTTTTTATTTTACACTATGTAGTAGAAATTAAAAAGCTGAGTATAGCGAAGTCAAACATAGTGGAGCTTGACAAATTTCCAATAGTCTTATTGATACTTTAAAATGGGAGAATAGAGTAAAAAGACACCTGCGAAATAATGGATAAATCGCAGGTGTCTCTTGGTATTCTATATCGAGCTTCGCAGGCCAGTCCTTCGAAGTTTTCGCCCCCTACGAAAAAGTCAAAAGAGGACTTTTACTTCGGCGGCTCCAAACTTTTTCAGGCCTGACGGGCATGCTCAGCATCTTGTTTTATCGAGCTTCTCGCGCCAGTCCTTCGGTACTTTCACCTCACTACACAAAAATCAAAAAAGGATTTTTATTCCGGAGGCTCCAAGCCCTTTCAGGTCTGAACGGGCGCGCTCAGCATCTTGTTTATAAGTGTTTCGATTCTTCTAGTTCGGCAACTTCTTGTTCTTTTCCTAGTACGGATGATTTCAGTTTGCGGTAGTGGTGAATACCTGTACCGGCTGGAATCAGTTTACCTAGGATAACATTTTCTTTTAAGCCGAGTAGTTCATCGGTTTTACCTTTGATTGCTGCATCTGTAAGAACTCGTGTCGTTTCTTGGAATGATGCAGCAGACAAGAAGGAGTCTGTTTCAAGGGATGCTTTTGTAATACCTAGCAATACTGGGCGTCCAGTCGCTGGTTGTTTACCGGCAAGTAATGCGTCACGGTTTGACTCAGTAAATGTATGCACATCCATTAATGTACCTGGTAAGATGTTTGTATCACCAGTATCCATCACGCGGATTTTACGTAGCATTTGACGAACCATAACCTCAACGTGTTTATCGCCGATTTCAACCCCTTGCATCCGGTAAACTTTTTGTACCTCAGCAAGTAGGTATTCTTGTACGGAGAGAACGTCACGAACACGAATCAACGCTTTCGGATCGATTGAACCTTCTGTCAACGCTTCTCCACGATCAACAATGTCTCCAACTTTGACACGAAGGCGCGCAGTATAAGGAATACTGTAGCTGCGACGGTCCTCATCTTTACCTTGTATCACGATTTCTTGTTGACGATCGCGTGCCTCTTCAATAGAAACAACTTCACCTTCAACTTCGGTAATAATCGCTTGACCTTTAGGATTACGTGCCTCAAAAATCTCTTGGATACGTGGAAGACCTTGCGTGATATCATCTCCGGCTACCCCACCTGTATGGAACGTACGCATAGTAAGCTGTGTACCTGGTTCCCCGATAGATTGTGCAGCGATAATACCAACTGCTTCCCCAACTTCGACTTCTGTTCCTGTTGCCAAGTTCTTACCGTAACATTTTTTACATACTCCGTGTTTTGTATTACATGTGAACGCGGAACGGATTGTTACTTGCTCAATTCCAGCTTCTACCACACGGCGCGATTTCTCTTCTGTTATCAAATCATTTTCAGCAACGATAACTTCGCCAGTTTCTGGATGTCTAATTGATTTACGAGCATAGCGACCTTCCAAACGTTCTTCCAATGCTTCGATGATTTCTGTACCTTCACGGATAGCTTGGATTTCAAGACCACGGTCAGTGCCACAATCGTATTCACGAATGATAACATCTTGCGCCACATCAACGAGACGACGAGTAAGATACCCTGAATCGGCTGTTTTAAGGGCTGTATCAGTAAGTCCTTTACGCGCACCATGCGTCGAGATAAAGTATTCCAAGACTGTCAAACCTTCACGGAAATTCGATGTGATTGGAAGTTCTACGATACGTCCAGATGGATCAGCCATCAGACCACGCATTCCCGCAAGCTGTGTAAAGTTGGAAATATTACCACGAGCTCCGGAATCTTGCATCATGAAAATTGGATTTAAGCGATCCAAACTCAAGATTAGTTTTCCTTGAATAACATCTTTCGCTTCATTCCAAACACCGATAACACGTTCATATCTTTCGTCATCTGTAATCAGACCACGACGGAATGTTTTCGTTATTTTCTCTACTTTATCATGCGCTTCATCAAGAATGTCATGCTTTTCTTCAAGCGTCAAAATGTCGGCGATACCAACTGTCATACCAGCCTTTGTAGAGATTTTGAAACCTAAATCTTTCATGCGGTCAAGCATGCGAGATGTTTCTGTGATATGGAACTTTTTGAATACTTCCGCGATGATGTTTCCTAAGATTTTTTTTCTTGAATGGGTCGACAATTTCTTGTTCTTGAATATGTTTTTTCACATCAACGCCTGTATCTACAAAATATTTCTTAGGTGTTTCAACTTCTAGATTATAATTTGTAGGTTCGTTAATATATGGGAATGTAGTCGGCAAAATTGTATTAAAAATCAGCTTACCAACTGTTGTGATTAGTAATTGCTTACGCTGTTCGTCAGTAAATCTTTCGTTGTCAATCGAGCCCGCAACAACCGCAATACGTGAGTGCAAATGAACATAACCGTTTTGGTATGCTAATTGCGCTTCATTAATATCTGTGAATACTGTACCTTCACCAACTGTACCTTCACGTTCAAGCGTTAAGTAGTAGTTACCTAGTACCATATCTTGAGAAGGTGTTACAACTGGTTTACCATCTTTCGGATTCAAAATGTTTTGAGCAGCAAGCATTAGAATACGCGCTTCTGCTTGTGCTTCCGCAGATAGTGGAACATGGACAGCCATTTGGTCACCATCAAAATCGGCGTTATAAGCTGTACATACTAGTGGATGCAGACGAATTGCACGTCCTTCAACAAGTGTGGGTTCGAAAGCTTGGATACCTAGTCTATGCAAAGTAGGGGCACGGTTAAGTAGCACAGGATGCTCACGAATAACTTCTTCTAATACATCCCAAATTTCAGGAGAAGAACGTTCGATTTTGCGTTTTGCACTCTTAATGTTATGAGCAAGACCACGACCAACCAATTCTTTCATAACGAAAGGCTTGAATAGTTCGAGAGCCATCTCTTTTGGAAGCCCACATTGATACATTTTAAGGTTCGGACCTACGACGATAACGGAACGACCAGAATAATCGACACGTTTACCTAACAAGTTTTGACGGAAACGACCTTGCTTCCCTTTAAGCATGTGAGATAGTGATTTCAAGGGACGATTACCTGGCCCTGTTACAGGACGACCGCGACGACCATTATCAATCAAAGCATCTACTGCTTCTTGGAGCATCCGTTTTTCATTTTGCACGATGATGTTAGGCGCACCTAAATCAAGTAAACGTTTCAGACGATTATTCCGGTTAATTACGCGACGATAAAGGTCATTCAAATCACTTGTCGCAAAACGTCCACCTTCAAGTTGAACCATTGGGCGGATTTCTGGAGGGATAACTGGAAGCACGTCAAGAACCATCCAACTTGGATCATTACCAGAATGGCGAAACGCTTCTAGAACTTCTAAACGGCGGATTGCGCGAGTTCTACGTTGCCCTTGTGCCGATTTCAATTCTTCTTTCAAGCCATCAACTTCCTTTTCAAGCTGAATGTCTGCAAGAAGTTTTTTGATTGCTTCTGCACCCATTCCTGCTTGGAATGATTGGCTATATTTCTCACGGTAAACGCGATACTCTTTTTCAGAAAGCAATTGTTTCTTTTCAAGCGGTGTATCGCCTGGTTCTGTTACAACATAGGAAGCAAAGTAGATAACTTCTTCCAATGCTCGCGGTGACATGTCAAGCGCAAGTCCCATACGGCTCGGAATACCTTTAAAATACCAAATATGTGTTACAGGTGCAGCTAGTTCGATGTGTCCCATACGCTCACGACGAACTTTGGACTTCGTAACTTCAACGCCACAACGGTCACAAACAACGCCTTTATAGCGAACACGTTTGTATTTCCCACAAGAACATTCCCAGTCTTTCATTGGTCCGAAGATTCTTTCACAGAACAACCCATCGCGCTCAGGTTTCAGCGTACGATAGTTGATTGTTTCTGGTTTTTTAACTTCTCCGTGTGACCATGAACGAATTTTATCTGGAGACGCAAGACCTATTTTCATATACTCAAAATTTTTCACATCTAACACTGGTCTACCTCCTAAATTCTAGCGGATAGCCTATTCCATATAAATTGGCGACAAGCGCTCGCATTCAGTGATTCTTGCGGACTTCCGGTTCTCACATACGTAAGCATGCTCCGCTTCCGGCTTCCACAACAATCACTGAATACAACCGCTTTCGCTCAATTTGCCTAAAGCAGAATGTGCGTCTTACCCATTCAAAAAAATTGGTTCGGCGCTCTCTATCCAACTAACATTTTTGTTATTCATGTTCTATTTTTAGCATCTTGCATTGTTGTTGAGGTTCTTAAGTAGCGTATTTTGCTGCTTTAGAACCTCAATACAAGTGCGAACAGCGTGAGCATTTGTTCCATACCCCGCCTAACGGACTTTTTCAGCATCTTATTATAATCCAGCTTTGTTGTGGTTCTTGAAAAGCGTTATGTGCTTTTTTAGAACCTCAATATGCAGTTGAATGCAATGAAACTGCCTTCTTCTTAGCCAGCTCCTCGAAAACTTCACGCCCTCCTTAAAAAGCAAGTACGGCTTTTTACTGCGGCCGCTCCAGTTTTTTTCGGAGCTAACGGGCTCTTTCAGCATCTTATTATTGATTCGAATCTATGATTCCTGCTGGTTTTGCTGGTTCAGATACGATGTTGAAAGCGTCGTTTTGAGCGCCGAACTCTTCGTCTTCTAGGTCGCGTAATTCGATTTCTTCTTTGTCAGCGGAAAGGATTTTTACGTCCATCCCTAGACTTTGAAGCTCTTTAATTAATACCTTGAAGGATTCTGGTACGCCTGGTTCTGGAATGCTTTCTCCTTTAACAATGGCTTCATATGTTTTCACACGTCCAACCACGTCATCAGATTTAATCGTTAGGATTTCTTGAAGTGTATAAGCGGCACCATATGCTTCTAGCGCCCAAACTTCCATCTCTCCGAAACGTTGTCCACCGAACTGTGCTTTACCGCCTAGTGGTTGTTGTGTTACTAGTGAGTAAGGTCCTGTTGAACGAGCATGTAATTTATCATCAACCATGTGGGCAAGTTTAATCATGTACATAATACCGACAGAAATACGATTATCGAATGGTTCACCTGTACGTCCATCATAAAGTGTTGTTTTCGCATCTGGTGCCATACCGGATTCGGCAACTGTACTCCATACATCTTCATCATTCGCTCCATCAAATACTGGTGTCGCGATATGAATGCCGAGGTAACGAGCAGCCATACCTAAATGAAGCTCAAGTACTTGTCCAATATTCATCCGTGATGGTACCCCTAGCGGGTTAAGCATGATATCTACTGGCGTTCCATCTGGCATAAATGGCATATCTTCTTCTGGTAAAATACGAGAGATAACCCCTTTATTACCATGACGTCCGGCCATTTTATCGCCTTCATGAATTTTACGCTTTTGAACGATATAAACGCGAACGAGTTGGTTTACACCTGGTGGTAACTCATCGCCTGCTTCACGTGTAAAGATTTTCACGTCAAGGACAATACCGTCACCGCCATGTGGTACGCGCAATGATGTATCGCGAACTTCACGCGCTTTTTCACCGAATATAGCATGTAGTAGACGTTCTTCTGCTGTTAATTCTGTAACCCCTTTTGGCGTTACTTTACCAACGAGCAAGTCGCCGTCTTTTACTTCTGCTCCGACACGGATAACACCACGTTCATCAAGATCACGCAATGCATCTTCCCCAACGTTTGGAATGTCGCGTGTCATTTCCTCAGGTCCGAGTTTTGTATCACGCGCTTCTGATTCAAATTCTTCAATATGAATCGACGTGTAAACATCATCTTTTACAAGACGTTCACTCATAATGATCGCATCCTCATAGTTGTAACCATCCCAAGTCATGAATGCTACAAGAACATTACGACCAAGAGCAAGTTCCCCAGAGTCCATCGAAGGTCCGTTACCAAGAATTTCGCCTTTTGTTACGCGATCTCCTTCTGCAACATTTGGAGATTGGTTGTAACACGTACCATGATTCGAGCGAACAAATTTGCGCAGTGTATATTTATCAATGCCACCGCTAACTTCTTTGCCATCCACTTCGGAAATACGGCGAACCCAGATTTCTCTAGCTTCTACGTGTTCTACAAGACCATCATGTTTACAAACGACAGCAGCACCAGAATCGCGGGCAGAAACGTGTTCCATACCTGTTCCGATGATTGGCGCTTCCGGATTAAGAAGCGGTACGGCTTGACGTTGCATGTTGGCTCCCATTAGCGCACGGTTGGAGTCATCATTTTCAAGGAACGGAATACATGCCGTCGCAACCGAAACTACTTGTTTTGGCGATACATCCATGTAATCGATACGTTCTTTTTCAACAGCTAAATTGGCAGAACGGAAACGTGCCATAACTTCTTCTTCTGTAAAAGTACCAAGCTCATCCAATTTGGAGTTCGCTTGCGCCACTACATAGTTATCCTCTTCGTCTGCAGTCAGATAGTCAATCGTATCTGTTACGCGGTTCGTTTCTGGATCAACACGGCGATATGGTGTTTCAATAAAGCCAAACTTGTTCACTTTTGCAAATGATGACAAGGAGTTAATCAGTCCAATGTTCGGGCCCTCAGGCGTTTCAATCGGGCACATACGCCCATAGTGAGAATAATGCACGTCACGTACTTCATAACCAGCACGTTCACGCGTCAAACCACCGGGGCCAAGCGCTGAAAGACGACGTTTATGCGTCAATTCGGCCAGTGGATTCGTTTGGTCCATGAATTGTGATAACTGCGAGCTACCAAAGAATTCTTTAATAGATGCCACTACTGGACGAATATTAATTAATTGTTGCGGCGTTACCGTACTCATGTCTTGAATCGACATACGCTCACGAACAACACGCTCCATACGTGATAAACCAATACGGAACTGATTTTGTAAAAGTTCCCCAACTGAACGCAAACGACGGTTACCAAGATGGTCAATATCATCTGTGTCCCCTACTCCGTGAAGTAAGTTGAAGAAATAACTGATAGAAGAAATAATATCGGCTGGCGTAATGTGTTTTACACTCTCATCGATGTAGGCATTACCAATCACATTGATAATTTTTTCTTCTTCACTGTTCGGTGCATAAATTTTGATAGATTGAACAACAACGCTATCTTCCATCACACCATCAGTGGGACGAAGTGTACGGAACCCAACGCCATTTTCAAGATTATCAATAATAGAATCTAATTTACGACGATCTAAAATTTCACCTTTAGACGCGATAATTTCACCAGTTTCTGGATCAACTAACGTTTCAGCAAGCGTTTGGTTAAATAGTCGATTCTTCAAATGCACCTTTTTGTTGATTTTGTAACGACCAACATTCGCTAAATCATAACGTTTCGGATCAAAAAAGCGGGATACGAGCAAGCTCTTCGCATTTTCAACTGTTGGTGGTTCACCAGGACGTAAGCGCTCGTAAATTTCAAGCAATGCTTTGTCCGCATTATCGGTATTATCTTTCTCAAGTGTGTTGCGTAAGTAATCATTCTCCCCGATTAATTCCAAAATTTCGCTATCGGAGCCGAATCCTAGCGCACGTAAAAGAACAGTAACTGGTAATTTACGCGTCCGGTCGATTCTCACATGAACAACATCTTTCGCGTCTGTTTCATACTCAAGCCACGCCCCGCGGTTAGGGATAACAGTAGAACCAAAACCTTTTTTACCGTTTTTATCGAGTTTCCCGTTAAAATAAACACCCGGAGAACGTACTAATTGCGATACAATAACACGCTCGGCACCATTAATAACAAATGTACCCATCTCGGTCATAAGCGGGAAATCACCCATAAATACTTCCTGGTCTTTCACTTCGCCCGTCTCTTTATTGATAAGACGTAACTTTACACGCAATGGTGCTGCATAATTCGCATCACGGTTTTTCGACTCTTCTACTGAATATTTCGGATCTCCCAAATTGTAGTCGATAAATTCTAGTGACAAATTCCCAGCAAAATCCTCAATTGGAGAAATATCGCGGAACATTTCACGTAATCCCTCATCCAAAAACCACTGGTAGGACTTCGATTGAATCTCGATTAAGTTTGGCAACTCCAACACTTCACTAATACGAGCGAAACTTCTACGTTGGCGATGTCTTCCGTACTGAACTAGTTGACCTGACAACTCATTCACCCTCTCAAATAAACTAAATTTATTAAGCACATTGCAGCAAAAATAGTACAATGGAACTTGGCAAAAATACCTAAAAAAGACAAAAAGAAAGTGGGCTCCTCAAAGAAAACCACTATTTTCTTGCTATGTGAACCAAACAGGCTAAAACTGCAATTCCTCGCGTACGCACCAATAAATATGATGATATCGATTCTTTTGGCATCTTACTATAATATCATAGTGAAAAGACGGCGTCAATGATTAGGACTCCGCTTTGCTTATACTTCTTTCATACTCCGATAAATAAAATACCCCTTATCCTTCGCAACTACTTCCACATTCCCAAAAACCTCTTCCATTTTTGCAGCAGCGGAAGGAGCACCCTGTTTTTTCTGAATGACAATCCACAAGCTCCCTCCCGTTTTCAGTCGCTCAAAACTCCCTGTCAAAATCTCATGTACAATTTTTTTTACCTGCACGAATCGGGGGATTACTAATAATATCCGTATAGTCTGAATCCCTCACACCATCGTACACGGAACTTTCAAAAACACGAATATTCGTCAAACCATTATTCGCTGCATTCTCCACAGATAGTTCCAAAGCTCGGTCGTTCACATCAACCATATCGACTTGCGCTTCGGGATAACTCTTGGCAAAAGCAAGGGCAATTGGACCGTATCCACAGCCAACATCGAGCATTTTTCCAGCCGAATCACTCGCTTCAAAACTCTCAATTAGAAGCCTTGATCCAAAATCAACCGTTGTCTTTGAAAAAACACCGGTATCGCTAATGAATTTTATCGAGTTGCCGCGCAGTTCAAAATTCCATGTTTTACGGTTATGATCTAAATCACTGTTTTTCGTATAATAATGTTTATTGCTCATGTTTTCGCCACCTTTCTATGTATAAAAACGAAGAGCACCAAGTCAGCGTAAGGCTAAATCAGTGCTCTTCGTGTCCAGTTGCATACGCTAGCCTCTCGGAAATTTCGTGGCCTCCGCAAAAATCAAAGAAGACTTTTACTGCGCCCTCTAACAATTTCTGTCGAGGCTGAACGAGCGTATTTCACTTTTCAATCTGTCTAGTTTCACGTGCCAGCCTCTCGGAATTTTCGCGACCTCCGAAAAATTCAAAAGAGGAATTTATCTGCGGTCTCTAACAAATTCTTTCGAGGCTGACGGGCACGTTCAACTTTTCTTATTTAACAGCTACGTTAGCGCCAACTTCTTCAAGTTTAGCAACGATTTCGTCTGCTTCTTCTTTAGAAACGCCTTCTTTAAGTGGTTTTGGAGCGTTATCTACAACTTCTTTAGCTTCTTTCAAGCCAAGACCTGTGATTTCACGAACCACTTTGATAACTTTGATTTTTTGATCTCCAGCAGAAGCTAGTTCTACTGTAAACTCAGTTTGTTCAGCGGCAGCAGCGCCACCAGCAGCAGCACCAGCAGCTACAGGAGCAGCAGCAGTTACGCCAAATTCTTCTTCGATTGCTTTTACTAAATCGTTTAATTCTAATACAGTTGCTTCTTTTACGGAAGCAATGATTTCTTCAATGTTTAAAGCCATTTTGAAATTCCTCCATTATAATATAATTTTCGGTCTATGCCGATTTGGTTGTTGGTGAAGAGTCACCGGTTTGAAAATTAAGCACCTTGTTCTTCTTTTTGGGTTGCAACAGCTTTTGTTGCAAGTGCCAAGTTACGAACTGGAGCTTGAAGTACGCTAAGCAGCATAGATAGTAAGCCTTCGCGTGATGGTAAAGAAGCAAGTGCTTTAACATCTTCAACTGAAGATACTTTACCTTCGATGATACCAGCTTTAATTTCTAGTGCTTCATGTTTCTCTGCAAATTCATGAATGATTTTAGCAGGAGCAACAACGTCTTCATTACTGAAAGCGATCGCGCTAGGACCTGTCAATACTTCGTTTAAGCCTTCTAAGCCCGCAGCCTCAGCAGCACGACGCATTAACGAGTTCTTGTATACTTTAAAATCAATACCAGCTTCACGTAATTGTTTACGTAATTCGGTGATTTCAGCAACTGTTAAACCGCGATAGTCAACGATTACTGTAGAAGCACTGTCTTTGAATTTCGTAGTGATTTCATTAACAGCACCTTGTTTCAATTCTAAAATTTTACTCATCTTTGTTTTCCACCTCCATCGTGATTGTTCTAAAGCCGTAAAAACGACCTTAAAGCATATAAGAAACCCCTCACACCGTAGACGTGAGGGGTTCACAAGTTAAGTTCACAATGAATCTAACTTTCAAAATCCTCGGCGGGCAAAATTAAGCGTACAAGACGCGCCTGCTGTCTACGGTTAGGATATTCTGTTTTGTTTCGACTTTGCTATTCTACCAAAATAGAATCACGCCGTCAAGTTCAATCCTAAGAAAAACTTAGAATGAAGATGGATCTACTTTAACACCAGGACCAAATGTAGTTGTAACGGTTACGTTTTTTACATATACTCCCTTAGCCGCAGCAGGTTTTGCTTTTTGAAGAACATCGTTAATTGTGCGGAAGTTCTCAACAAGCTTAGCAGCATCAAATGATACTTTACCAATCGCAGTGTGGACATTACCAGACTTGTCAACGCGGTATTCTACTTTACCAGCTTTGATTTCGTTCACTGCTTTTGTTACGTCCATTGTTACTGTTCCTGTTTTAGGGTTTGGCATTAAACCTTTTGGTCCTAAGACACGGCCTAATTTACCAACTTCACCCATCATATCAGGTGTTGCTACGATAACGTCAAATTCAAACCAACCTTGGTTAATTTTAGTTACGTAATCGCCTTCTCCAACGTAATCAGCGCCAGCAGCCTCAGCTTCTTTTGCTTTTTCGCCTTTTGCAAATACTAATACGCGTTGTGTTTTACCTGTTCCATTCGGAAGTACAACAGCGCCGCGGATTTGTTGATCTGCTTTTTTAGGGTCAACGCCTAAACGAAATGCTACTTCAACAGTTGCATCGAATTTAGCGAAGTCTGCTTTTTGAGCAAGTTCGACAGCTTCTTCAACGGAATAAGCTTTGTCAGTATCGATTAGCTTGACAGCATCTTGATACTTTTTACCTTTCTTAGCCATTCTTTTTTCCTCCTATTCTGTGGTTATATCGGAATTTCCTCCCACGTAAATCAGATGCAAGACCTGATTTGAAATAAGAAAAGATGAACGTATTATTCTAATATGATAAACGGTTTGATCCGCTTCGTTCAGTTGTTCTTTTTCTTATTCCTGATACGCGTAATACATGATTGGTATTAGTCTTCGATTGTAATACCCATGCTGCGCGCAGTACCTTCAACCATACGCATTGCAGATTCAACATTTGCTGCGTTTAGATCCGGCATTTTTAATTCAGCGATTTCTTGTACTTGAGCACGTTTCACAACCGCAACTTTATTACGGTTTGGTTCACCTGATCCTTTTTCAACTTTAGCTGCTTTTTTAAGCAAGACTGCTGCTGGCGGAGTTTTAGTGATGAATGTGAAAGAACGATCTTCATACACAGAAATCACAACAGGAATAATTAGACCAGCTTGATCGCTTGTGCGCGCATTGAACTCCTTACAGAATCCCATAATGTTTACACCCGCTTGACCTAGTGCTGGACCAACTGGTGGAGCTGGATTAGCTTTACCTGCTGGAATTTGCAATTTTACCTCTTTGATTACTTTTTTAGCCACGAGACACACCTCCTTAAGTCCGTGATGTGGTTTAATGGGGTTAATCATTTCCCCTCCCACGTTAAAACAGCACAAATTGTACCTCATATAGAATAACATTAAGCTCGCCCTATTGCAAGATTTTTTTATGCTTTAAAATTTATCCACAGTAAAGGTTGCCGTGTCAAAATCATATCGAACATTTTTCTTAGTTCGCCACATGTTGAGATATTCGGTGTAATGAGTGGCTGCACTTTTGGCCCAATCATCGTCTATCGCCCTTAAAAGTCTAATCGTCTCTTCAAAAGCACGTTTTCTTGTATCGCCGTATAGATCATCTTCACTTTTGCGAATGTAAGTAAGGTCGCGATGTTTCAGCTCATACTCTAGCCCCATTCGAAAAGCTAAGTGGAGAAAAACTTCATATTTGAAAATATTGAAATCCTTTGTTGTGAATAAGCTGACCATTTCGCCACGTTCATCACCGTATAAAAGATATCCATCCTCCTCATTCCAATCCATGCAGAGCTCACCAAATCCGCCAGAGTTTTTGAAATAGAGATGAAAATCAATGTCATAAAGCGATGCCATACTTTTTAGTTGCAGATAAATCGACTTGGCATATTCTTCATTTGCCGCCATTCTAAAAAATACCTCCTTTTTTAGAATAAAGAAAGACCTGGACACACATGCATCCAAGTCTCTCTTATTTTTTTAGTGCGCGCCATATTATCGAGCCACAGATAAACATCGCAATAACTCCTATGACTACTATTAAGGCTGAGACGATGGCTGCAGTTAGACCAAAACTCATGCGTCTTACAGTCTTTCGATTTGATCGAAATCCACTTCAACTGGTGTTTCGCGACCAAACATGTTTACCATAACTTTCGCTTTTGCCTTGTCGTTGTCGATTTCTTCTACTTTACCAGAGAACTCAGCAAACGGCCCTTCTTTGACCATCACTGTCTCACCAAGCTCGAAATCCGCTTCTTGACGGCGTTCATTCATGCCCATGCTCTTCAGAATGCGATCAGCTTCTTCTGGTAGTAGCGCGGTAGGTTTCGAACCTGCACCAGCTGAACCAACGAAGCCCGTTACACCAGGTGTATTACGGACGACATACCACGAATCATCGGTCATAATAATCTCAACAAGTACGTAACCTGGGAACACTTTACGCTTCAACGTCTTTGTTTTACCATTTTTCACTTCTGTTTCTTCTTCTTCGGGAACCATGACACGGAAAATTTTATCCGACATACCCATTGATTCCACACGTTTTTCAAGGTTTGCTTTGACTTTATTTTCATAGCCAGAATAGGTGTGTACAACATACCAACTTTTTTCCATTAGTCTCATTTGACCGCCACCAAATTGGGGTCATCCTCCTTTTGATATTTAATTTCAGGTTCAAAAACAACCCAAAATAAAAAACCCGAAGAGCATCCCGGGTTCTATCTCAATAATTGCATTATAACATTCTTTGTAAAAAAAGCCTAGTATTATAACATAAACTGAATAAGCATCTCGATTAAAAAGTCCACAACCATAAAGAACACAGCCATACAAGCTACAGCAATAATTACGGTAATTGTATATGTTCTTAGCTCTTTTCCAGTTGGCCAAGTAACCTTGCTCATTTCAGACTTTACATTACGGAAAAACCTTGAAACTGCTGACATGTTATACCCCTCCAAATCCACTATTTTGTTTCGCGATGAAGTGTATGCTTATTACAGTGCCTGCAAAATTTCTTCACTTCTAACCGTTCTGTTCGCGCTGTGCCGCCGACACCAATGGAATAGTTTCGTGATCCACACTCTGAACAGGCAAGTGATGTCTTCTTCTTCATAATCACAATCAACTCCGCTTATTTCTATGCTTTTAGCGTCAAACTCTCCATTCAACACTTTACATCTATAATAATATACCATTAGATGGTCTTTTACGTCAAGATAGAAAAGTGGAGCGAGCCCGTTAGCTTCGACAAAATTTGTTAGGGGGCGCAGGAAAAGTCCTCTCTTGACTTTTGTGGAGGCCACGAAATTTCCGAGAGGCTAGAGTATGGAACTAGACAACTAGAAAAGTGGAATACACTCGTTCAGCATCGACAAGCTAAGTATGGAGCAAATGCTCACGCTGTTCTCACTTGTATTGAGGTTCATCTCATTCACAACGATTCATCGACTTGTTTCATCATCTTTTTCTTTACCCGCTGAATCGCATTGTCAATCGCTTTTTCTTTTTTATTAAAATATGTCGCCATTTCTTGATAACTTTTTCCTTCTAAATATTGATATAGGACTTCACGCTCAAAATCACTTGTCACTTCTTTTAATTTCTGCGCGACACCTGCTAATTTTTCATTTTGAATAAGAAAATCTTCGGGGGTCATCGCTTCTTTTTCTGAAATCACGTCGAGTAACGTCCAGTCAATCTCATCACCATCTTCTACCGGTGTGTCTATTGAAACCGAACTATTCAGCGCATAATTCTTCTGACGCATTGAACGCTTGACAGCCGATAATATTTGCCGATTGATACAAATCTCAGCAAACGACCGAAACGATGCCTCTCTGTCTTCCTTGTAATCTCGAATCGCTTTGAACAACCCAATCATGCCTTCTTGAATCAAATCATCGCGCTCCGCACCTTGCAAGAAATACTGTGTGGCTTTCCAAAAAATGATAGACTGATATGCCTTGAAAAAATGCTCCATGGCCAATGTATCGCCTGATCTCGCGAGCTGCAACATTCTCATCTCTGCTTGTTTACTGTCATTTGTTTTCAATGGAACCTTCAGAAAGCCTCCTTTTATCGCGCTCCGTATTTCCTTTTGTAAACCTCATTATACAAGGGTTTTCCAGCACTCGTCAATGACTATTTTCGTCCTCTTCGTAACTTTTCCAAGGCCTGAATTGTTTCAAAATCAATATTTAAGCCAGTTTTAGGCTGATTTTCCTGTATTTTCTTTACTTTACGGCTGATTTGATGTGCCATTTCCTTAATTTCAAAAACTAATTCACGTGCCGAAACCCGCAATGCCCCTTGACCAAAAATCGCCCACTGTTCCGTATAATCACTCGTCGCAACCATGACTTGCGTTTTAACATTCTTATATTCGATTGCTTTTTGTTCAATATATTCGTCCGCTGTTTCATCTTCTTTTGTAAACACAATCTCCACTTTGTTTTTCTTATATTTACGCTCTCTAGCACGAACGTATTGAGCGTCAAACACGACAATCACTCGGTAGCCAGTGTAACTCTGGTATTCCGCCATCCACTCCACTAGTTGATTGCGTGCTGACTCTAAATCTCCAGCTTTCAAGCGCGCTAGTTCAGGCCATGCTCCAATAACATTGTAACCATCCACCAGCATAACCCGATTCATCTTTACTCACCGAGCGGTAGACGCTTGCGATATATCTCATACATCAAAACACTCGCGGCAACAGAAGCATTCAACGAGGTCACCTCACCACGCATCGGCAAATGTACAAGAAAATCACATTTTTCTCGAACAAGACGACTCATTCCAAAGCCCTCGCTACCAATCACAAGAGCCAGTGGCATATTCGCATCCATCGTCCGGTAATCACTACTTCCACCTGCATCCGTACCAAAAATCCACAAGCCTCGTTTTTGCAAATCTTCCATTGCACGGCTAATATTCGTCACACGCACCACTGGAATATGCTCAATTGCTCCCGTTGAAGCCTTTGCAACCGTTTGAGTCAAACCAACTGATCGGCGTTTAGGAATAATAATCCCGTGTGCGCCAACAGCATCCGCTGTCCGCATAATCGATCCCAAGTTATGCGGGTCCTCCAATTCATCCAAAATCATGAAAAATGGCATCTCTCCTCTTTTTTCCGCCTTGGCAAAAAGATCATCTAATTCTGCATACTGATAAGCCGCCACTTGTGCCGCCACACCTTGATGCGAACCGTTTACTAATTTATCGATTTTCGACTTTGGCACGATTTGTACTTGAATTTTGCGCTCCTTTGCCGCGCCAATAATCTGTTGCATGCTTCCCTTTTGCGAGCCTTCCGCAATGAGAATTTTATGGATATCACGCTCTGATTTTAAAACTTCACTTACCGGATTCCGCCCAGCAATCCACTCTTGATCTTGCTCCATTTTGCTATTGCCTCCTTATTTCGCCTTTATAATTTCTGTTGCCAAACCCAACCACTCGTCTAAGCGCTCCGATTCGCCGCCTAAATATAAATACCCAATCACCGCTTCAAAAGCCGATGACAAATTGTACGTCTGCAAATCCGTGTTTTTCGGCACACTATTCGACTTCGCATTACGCCCACGTTTTGCAATTCGATCTTCTTCCTCCGTCAAAAATCCAGTTGCATACATCGTCTGTAAAATATAAGCCTGAGCCTTCGCCGAAACGTATTGCGTCGCTGTTTTATGCAAATGATTTGGCTTGGTTTTTCCTTCCGCTAGCAATAATTCACGAATATGCCGCTCATATATTGAATCACCCATATAAGCCAGCGCCAATCCATTCAATTGTTTATAATCCTTCACAATCGCCATTCATTAACCCCTTTTCCAGCGTGTACCTTGAGCCGTATCTTCCAAAATAATCTGTTTTTCTTTCAACATATCACGAATCTCATCCGATCTAGCGAAATCGCGCTCATTCCGCGCCTGAATCCTCTCTTCAATCAAATCCTCAATCTCCGTATCACTCAATCCATGCTCCACTGCATCAACATTCAGCTTGAATCCAAGCACATTTGCAAATAACGTCATCATCCCTAAGAACTCACGCAAAACCGTAATCGAAATACGCTCATTCGTCAAATAAATATTAGCCCGTTTCGCCAATTCGAAAAAGACCGAAATCGCATTTGCCGTATTAAAATCATCATCCATCTCATCTTCAAATTGGTGCTTCAACTCCGTCAACTGCTCCAACCAATCATCCTCTTCTGGCGTTCCAGAATAATCCTCATCCGCCACCTGAATCCGATGGTCCACATTTTGATGCGCCGTCCGTAAACGATCCAAACCATTTTCTGCATCTGCAAGCAATGCCTCACTATAAGAAATTGGTCGGCGATAATGCACAGACAGCATGAAAAATCGCACCACGTTTGCATTATGCTTTTCCAAAACCTCATGTAAAGTAATAAAATTCCCCAGCGACTTCGACATTTTTTCCCCATCAATATTCATGTAGCCATTATGCATCCAGTATTTGGCGAACGTTTTCCCCGTCAACGCCTCCGACTGCGCAATCTCATCCTCATGATGTGGGAAAATCAAATCTTGTCCGCCTGCATGAATATCAATCGTGTCCCCGAGATATTTCCGAGCCATCGCCGAGCATTCAATATGCCATCCCGGACGCCCATCCCCCCAAGGGCTTTTCCATGAAATCTCACCAGGTTTAGCTGCCTTCCACAACGTAAAATCAAGCTGATCATCCTTACGATCATTGGCCTCCACACGAGCACCGTGTTGTAACTCATCTAATGGTTGTTGCGACAATTTACCGTATTCTTTAAATTGCTTCGTCCGAAAATACACATCACCCGCCGATTCATACGCATATCCCTTCTCAATCAACGCATCAATAAAAGCAATAATATCATCCATGTCTTTCGTCACACGTGGATGCACATTCGCATCACGCACATTCAGCTGATGTACATCCTCAAAATAAGCTCCGATAAAACGCTCTGCAACCTCTGGCACCGTAAGTTCTAACTCATGTGCCGCACGAATTAATTTATCATCTACATCCGTAAAATTTGACACAAAATTTACATCAAAACCGCGATACGTCAAATAACGGCGCACTGTATCGAACACAATAATCGGTCGCGCATTCCCAATATGAATATAATTATAAACAGTCGGCCCACAAACATACATCTTGACCTTACCATCTTCTAGTGGTACAAACGCCTCCTTCTCACGAGACAATGTATTAAAAATTTGCAAAGTCATTGTTCATCTTCTCCTTTTTGTGTATTATTTTTCAATTCCTCAAATGCTACTTCTATTTCAGAAAGCCTGCGCTTCAATTCTGCGACTTGAGGCTCTGTATGTTGTGTCACGCGTCCATTTAGTCTCACCACTTTAGCCGGAACTCCGACAACCGTCGCACCAAGCGGTACATCCTTGATAACCACCGCACCAGCTCCCACTTTAGCGTTCTCGCAAATCGTAATCGGACCAAGAATCTTAGCACCCGCCGAAATTAATACTCCATTTTTCACCGTAGGATGGCGTTTCCCCTTATGTTTCCCCGTACCACCCAGTGTAACCCCATGGAAAAGTACAACATCATCACCAATCTCCGCCGTTTCACCGATTACAATCCCAGCCCCATGATCGATAAATAGCCGCCTTCCAATCGTTGCCCCTGGGTGAATCTCCACATTTGTCAAAAAGCGTGCAACCTGCGACAGCCACTTTGAAAACACTACCATCCCGCGCCTATAAAAAAAAGTTCGCAAACCTATGCCACCAAATCGCGTGCAAACCTGGATAATTCAAAAACGCATCCACATACCCGCGCGCCGCCGGATCATTGTCCAGCACCGATTTCATATCCTCTTTCATGCGACTAGCCATCGTAATCCCTCCTTATCTACCCCGAATTAAAACGCAAAAAAAGACCCCTCTACAGAGACGCCTTGCGTGGTTCCACTCTGATTCAGGTTTAGCGGTCCATTCTTAGTAATCGGCGACAAGCGTTCGCATTTCACCAACTTTGCAGACTTCCAGTGCTCACATACCCAAGTATGCTCCGCTTCCGGCTTCCACAAAGTCGGTGAACTTCAAACGCTTTCGCTCGATTCGCGTTAAAACACCGTTTTGTGCTCCCTCCCGTTTAAAGAAGTTCGGCACGCCATTCATGTCTCACATTAAGAATTTATTTACTAAACCTATCTCAATTGAATAACGGTCAGTCACCGCTTTGCGATACTTCAATTTTCCCGCAAAGATTCCGAGATGCATTTCAGAATACGCGCGCTAAGCCACTTCCAGCCATCGTAGCTCTCTCTATTAAGCCGCCATATTTCCTACTTCTTCTCATCAACATTTTAACTTATTGAAATCCATTGTACCACAGAAGCACATATACCGTCACCAAAAATTACTTTAAACAAAGAGAATCACCGTGCTAAATCTACCAGTGTATCCCCCGCAATCCGATATACCGTCCAATCCTCCATTGGCTCTGCACCCATCGCCAAATAAAAATCAATACTTTGCTGATTCCAGTCCAAGCACCACCATTCTAAGCGACCACACCCACGCTCAACCGCAATCTCTGCTAACCGCTTCAAAAACGCCTTTCCAAATCCCTTCCCACGAACAGTTGGCTGAACATACAAATCCTCCAAGTAAATCCCAGCACGTCCAAGAAATGTCGAAAAATTATGGAAATACAAAGCAAATCCAACTGCTTCACCATTATATTCTCCGATGATAACTTCCGCCTTCTCCTTCACAAAAAGCCATTCCAAAAGTGTATCTTCTGTCGCCACAACTTGATCTAGCATCTTTTCATAATCTGCTAATTCTCGAATAAATGCTAAAATAAGTGGCACATCTTGCTCTACTGCATACCTAAACTCTATCGTTCTCTCTGACATTTGCCATACCCCCAAAGCTGATTTCTAACAATCTGATTATACACTATTTTTAGCAAACTAATCTTCAAAAAAAGACCTACCCATAAAAATGGATAAGTCTCCTCAAAATATTATTTTGCTTCATTCAAGCGATTTTCCAAACGGTTTATCACTTTTTTGCGTCCTAAAACCTCAATTGACTGTGGTAATTCCGGACCATGCATTTCACCAGTAACCGCGATTCGAATCGGCATAAACAAACCTTTTCCTTTCGCGCCCGTAGCTTTTTGCACACGTTTAATCGCGGCCTTCACTTCATCCGCAACAAACGGCTCAATCGTTGCCATCTCTTCTTTAAACGCAGCCAGAACCTCAGGAACCTGTTCTCCCGCCAAAACTTCCTTCTCTTCTGCATCAAATGTTACATCATCCGTGAAGAACATCGCTGAAAGTTCCACAATTTCCGCACCATAACTCATTTGCTCATGATAAAGTGCCACAAGTTTACGAACCCAAGCCAACTCATCCGCGTCAGCAGTCGCCGAAACAACACCCGCCTTCACCAAATGCGGCAAACTCAAATTCACAACTTGATCCAGATCCAATTTCTTCACATACTGATTGTTCACCCACGTCAATTTATTCGTATCAAACAACGCCGGCGATTTCGACAACCGCTTTGGATCAAAAATTTTGATAAACTCGTCTTTCGTGAAAATCTCCTCTTCGCCCTCTGGTGACCAACCAAGCATCGCCACAAAGTTAAACAGCGCGTCCGGCAAATAACCCAAGTCTTTATATTGCTCGATAAATTGAATAATCGACTCATCACGCTTACTCAACTTACGTTTACTTTCATTCACAATTAGCGTCATATGACCAAATACTGGTGGCTCCCAGCCAAACGCTTCATAAATCATTAACTGCTTCGGTGTATTCGAAATATGATCATCGCCACGTAGCACATGTGTCATATCCATTAAATGATCATCAATTGCCACAGCAAAATTATACGTCGGAATACCATCTTTTTTCACGATAACAAAATCACCAATACCATCCGATTCAAACGACACATCACCTTTTACCATGTCATTGAACGTATACGTCTTGCCTGGCTGTACTGCGTAACGAATACTTGGCTCTAAGCCTTGCGCTTCTTTTTCCGCACGTTGTTCCGCAGTCAAATGACGGCATTTCCCACTATAACGCGGCATCATGCTATTCGCTTTTTGCTCCTCACGCTCTGCTTCCAACTCCTCAGCAGTACAATAACACTTATATGCCTTACCTTCTGCTAAAATTTGTTCAATTAGTGGATTGTACAAATCTTGACGCTCACTTTGCCGATAAGGCCCATACTCACCACTCTTATCTACACCTTCATCCCAATCCATACCAAGCCAAGCTAAATTCTCTAACTGACTTAACTCACCGTTCTCGATGTTTCTTTTTAAATCCGTATCTTCAATACGAATTACAAAATCCCCACCATTATGTCTTGCAAACAAATAATTAAATAATGCCGTACGCGCATTGCCAATATGCAAATGCCCAGTTGGACTTGGCGCATAACGAACACGAACTTTTTTAGCTTTATCCATATTTTCCACTCCTTTATTTTTCTAAAAGTACAACAGCAAGGCTTGCAATTCCTTCGCCACGACCTGTAAATCCTAATTTTTCAGATGTTGTCGCCTTCACGTTCACCTGCTCCGGTGTCGCGTGTAGCAACTCTGCAATCCGGATTTTCATCGCATCCACATAAGGCGCCATTTTCGGTTTCTCCGCTATAATCGTACAATCAATATTGCCCAACTTATAACCATCCGCCTCGATTTCCGTCCAAACCTTCGCTAACAACTCCGCTGAATCGGCATCCTTATAAGTCATATCCGTATCAGGGAAAAAATGACCAATATCGCGCTTGCCAACAGCTCCAATCACCGCATCGGTCACCGTATGTAGTAGCACATCCGCATCACTATGTCCAAGTAAACCCAACTCATACGGAATTTCAATCCCGCCAATAATCAATTTTCTTCCTGCCACTAACTGGTGCACGTCATATCCTTGCCCCACTCGAATCATACCCGATTCCTCCATTTCTCCTGCAAAATCGCTTCCGCAAAAGCAATATCCTCTGGCGTTGTCACCTTTATATTATTATAACTGCCCTCAACCATATGAACCGTCATGCCAAGCCTTTCCACTAAACTCGCCTCATCCGTTCCTAAAAATTCTGCGGCTGCTGCAATTTCATGCGCTTGCTTCAAAATCTCTGTTCGGAAAGCTTGTGGCGTCTGCACTTGCCATAACACCGAGCGATCAATTGTCTCCTCTATCATCCCATCACGCACCCGCTTCATCGTATCCTTCACAGGCATCCCGCAAATCGTTGCGCCATGCGCAGCAACGCCCGATAACAACCGGTTAATCATTGACTGATCTACAAAAGGTCGCGCCCCGTCATGTACCAACACAACGTCTGCGAGTTGACCACATTCTGCTAGCCCTTTTGCCACACTATACTGTCGCTCCGAGCCTCCCATCACAATCAAAATTTCCTTTTGCACATGAAGCGCATCAACCATTGCTCGCACGTAGTCCAGCTCATCTTCCTTGACTACAACCACAATCCGACAACAAGCATCATCCTCTAAAAACGTCCGAATCGTATGCAAAAATAAAACATTACCTGAGAGCTCCAGCCACATTTTATTCCGTCCCAATTCCATCCGTTTTCCCTGACCCGCGGCCAAAAGAATCAATTCATATTTCATCAAGCATTACTCCTATAAGTATAAATTAAGCCGGTTTCGCAAAAATCATCCGACCAGCAGAAGTTTGTAATACGCTCGTTACCTCTACTTGAATCGTCTCATTAATAAACTTGCGACCATCCTCGACAACAATCATCGTCCCATCGTCTAAATAAGCCACACCTTGATTGTGCTCCTTACCATCTTTCACGACAAGAACTGTCATATTCTCACCTGGCAACACGACAGGCTTCACCGCATTTGCCAAGTCATTAATATTCAAAACCGCGACATTCTGAAACTCACAAACCTTATTCAAGTTATAATCATTTGTCACAACTTTTCCTTGCATCACTTTTGCTAGTTTCACAAGTTTACTATCTACTTCTGAAATCTCCTCAAAATCACCTTCGTACATCTCGACCTTGATTGATTCCTCTTTTTGTAGTCGGTTCAAAATATCCAAACCACGCCGACCACGCGTTCGCTTGAGCGTATCCGACGAATCTGCAATATGTTGCAACTCTGCCAATACAAATAAAGGAATCACAATCGTACCATCAAGGAATCCCGTCGCCAAAATATCCGCAATCCGGCCATCAATAATGACGCTCGTATCCAGAATTTTATACTCACGCGCCGCTGTAGCCTCCTCCTTCACTTCCTCAGGAGTCTTCTTCTTAACGCCACGGTTCGCAAATAAATTACCCCATTCTGCACGTCTACTAATCCCAACCCGGAAGCCCAAATAACCAAGCACCAAAGTCAAAATAATCGGCACAACTGAATTCAAAATTGGAATTTTTGTCTGTGTTAATGCATTTCCTGCAAAAAAAGCAAGCACTAAACCAATCATAAGCCCCAGACCGCCATAAATAATCACTGTGTTAGAAGTGCTCGTAAGCCCATTTTCCAACCAGTTCAGAGCAGCAACAACATACTTCACCGCCCAAAAAGTAATAAGATAAAATATAAGTGCACCAACCAAAGCGTCTGTATAAGGATTATTAATGACAAATATATGATCAACACCAACAGCTTC
The DNA here is from genome assembly GCF_000525975.1 of Listeria rocourtiae FSL F6-920. Classification (GTDB taxonomy): domain Bacteria; phylum Bacillota; class Bacilli; order Lactobacillales; family Listeriaceae; genus Listeria_A; species Listeria_A rocourtiae. Next base: position 341 of record NZ_AODK01000022.1, on the reverse strand, counting down.
CCAAAGTCCTGGCAATCTAATCACGCCAATCGTACCGCCAATAATCATAAAACAAATTCTAATTACCCATCTCAGCATTATTTCTCCTCCCTTCTCTACTTTTTAGATATGTCTACACTTCTTCATTCTACACTATAAAAAGCCTATACCGCAATTAAAACGGAGTTTGGGACATAACCCAGATAAATCAGCTCTCAAGCCCTTGTATTGTTGGGACTGTTCGAATAAAATGAGTTACAGTCCCAATATACATGCGAGCAAAGCGACCATGTAATCCTCCCCGACTGTTCGAATAAAATGAGCTACAGTCCCAATATACATGCGAGCAAAGCGACCATGTA
>NZ_AODK01000021.1 GCF_000525975.1 Listeria rocourtiae FSL F6-920 | reverse complement strand
CTCCCTACTGTATAGGGTGCCGCTTGGCATGTCACTGGCGCAAGAATCGGGAGGCGCTGTTCGTACACCAAAGCTCCCTCCGGATACCGTCCTTCTTGATCCATTAACGGACTATACGCGCGAAACACGACGTCATCGCGGTAATGCTTGATCTGTCCCGAAACGTAATACGTCCACGCATGGGGGCCTGCCCCTGGATTGGCGGGTTCCTGTACTTGGATCCGATTCCCAGCGACCCCATTGACGAGCACTTGGATGGTTCGAACCGGTTGGTTCTTCGCCCCTTGAAACACCCCCGTGATGGCCGCATCCCCAATCGTATACGGAGCAGGTGTGAGCAGCGTCGACCGAATCACCACAGGTAATCGGTGAATCAAACGCTGCAAGCGATCGTAGGCGACAATCTCCACGGCATCGGTGATCGAAAAAAGCTTATCTGCCACATAATACTGGAACGCGCACACCCCTTCTTCTGTAAGATCTAGTACGTCCACGCTTGGCAGATAGGTGTTGCCATGCAGACACAAGCCGACCCGCTGGATATCCACCCCTTTGACCCCGCGGTATAATCCCGTCACATACTTCTTCGTTTGTGGTGAAGCTAGGGAATACGTATCGACATGCGCTAACACATGGAGCTGTATCTCCACTAACTCCCGATCTAAAAAGGCACCTTGTGCCGCAAAAGCATAAACATACAGTACATCGGATTGTCCAATCAGCGTTTCTTTGTCTGGGGATGGGCACTGAAAGGTTTCTTGATCGGGTGTCACTTTGGGGCCCCATACACCGTTACACCGCGTGCGTAGATGATCGATTGGGGTATCTCCTGGCTCCGAAAAGAGTTGTCCGGTCAACGTCGCTTCTCCGATGGTATAAGCATCCACTTGTAAACGCCGGGTGGGAGTCGTGTACACTTGGGTTCGTTCGATGGATTGGCCTGCGACATCGTATCCAGTTAAGTAGACCGTATCCCCTGGTTGGATAGTGAGATTGCCGACGTAATACCGAATCGGGTACGGCACACGGGTATCTACCGTAACGGAGACGCGTGGGTACACCACTTGATTGACAGAAAGCCCAATTGTGTGGATAGCGCTCGTTCGCTTCCCAGTGACCCATTTTTGTTGCTGATACCCCCTGCTACCATCCAATGTCAGCGCATCGGTGTGTAGCACATTTTGACTTAAGGTGAGCTTCGTATAGAGGTTATTCTGTTTGGAAGCAATCCACCCCTTCTAGCGTCACCATCGGACAATCTTGGAACAACACATTACTGTCCGTAGCCCCATGCGTAATGAATGCCTTTGGATCATAGCCATAAAAACGGCAATGACGAATAGTTACCTCCGCACAGCGAATAAATTGAAGTCCGAATTTAGCCAACTTATTGAGATTGAAAGATAGCCCCTCTAAGACAATCGGGGTGGTCTGGTCTTGAAAAACACCCATGGCAACAAGTTTTAAACCTTGTTGTTCATCTATCTCGAATTGGGTGCCGGGTACTGCCGATAGGATTTCCTCTGATGTCAGCGTTTTCACAATAGGGATACGTGGGCCAGTAAACGAGTGCTGAGGAACAAAGTCTTGCAGTGTGTACGTTAAAGCTGTCATTTTTTTTGCCTCCTTCTGTGAGTATAAACAAGCATTATCCTTAATGTTCAATATAACACATTGTTTGAATATTTGATACCGTTAAAAATATCCATTAATTACCCTATTCTCCTCCTTTCCCTCTCTTCATCGCTTATATAGATTCGATTTGTGCTTTAAACTTGGGGTTTTTTGAGTGCAAAACAAGCAGAAATTCTTGTATAAAACCATTCTAAAAAATGGAGTATACAAGAATTCCTGCTTGTTTATTTTTGAAGTTAAATTTTAATTTTTTCTCCGTTTTGTTCCACCACTACTTACGCCTCGTGAGAAAAGGTAGCATCTATTTAATTTACTTACTCTCCAAATCATGTACAAACAACCCACTTAACAATTTCGGCTCAAACCAAGTCGATTTTGGCGGCATAATCTCGCCCGCATCGGCTACATCAAGTAAATTATCCATCGTCGGCGGATACATTGAGAACGCAATGGTATATTTCCCAGCGTCTACAAGCTGCTCCAACTCCCCAAGCCCACGAATCCCACCAACAAAATTAATCCGATCATCGCGACGAATATCTTTTATTCCGAATAATGGCTCCAATACCTGATCTGCTAAAATGGAAACATCAAGCCCTGCTATCACGCCACTTCCTGCAAACTCAGGCTTCACTTTCAAACCATACCACGAGCCATCTAGATACATCCCAAACGTATTGGGAGTCGCTGGCCTATAGGCCTCTTTCCCAACTTTCTCTACATCAAATTTTACAGCAACTTGATCTAAGAAATCAGGTGCAATCGGTACATCCACAACTCGATTATAATCAAGAATTTCCAACTGATCTTGCGGGAATAGCACCGATAAGAAAAAATTAAACTCCGCGTCCGCATCAGCGTCTGGAAACTCCTCTCGGCGCTTCAGACCGACTTTAACTGCTGATTCCGTCCGATGATGCCCATCTGCAATATAAAGCGCTGGAATCGCCTCAAAAGCCTTCGTAAGCGTATCTACTACATCTGTATCATCCACCGTCCAAATCCGGTGCTGCACTCCATGGAAGCTCTCAAAATCATACACAGGTTCATGACTATCAACCCAAGCATCCACTACATCGTTCACACGTTTATCTGAACGGTATGTCAAGAAAATTGGACTCGTATTCGCATCTGTCACATCCACATGACGAATCCGATCCAACTCCTTCTCCTCGCGCGTTAATTCATGCTTCTTAATCGCACCATTTACATAATCATCAATCGCTGTACACGTCACAATTCCAGTCTGAGGTCGACCGTTCATCACTAGCTGATACAAATACAGCTCTGGCTTTTCGTCCTTCGCAAGCCACCCCTTCTCTTGAAACTCTGCCAAATTGGACGCAGCCTTCGCATAGACCGAATCATCGTACGGCGACACATCCGCAGCCAAATCAATCTCCGCTTTGTCAATATGTAAAAATGACATCGAGTTAGCAACGCCCAGTTTACGCGCTTCCTCCGTATTCAACACGTCATATGGCAACGAAGCCACATAAACTGCCTCTTTTTCACTCGGTCTAATCGCCTTAAAAGCTCTAATCTTCACCACAAAAAATCCCTCCCAGTTTTATAAAAATAGCCACGACAGAAAATCCATCGCAGCTATTCATTTTTATCTCAATACGCTGTAACACCCGCAGGTTCAATCACACGGACCCGAATCACACCAGGAATCGCGCTAAGTTGTTTCTCGACAAGTGATAAATTACCTTGCGCACCTTTTTCCATATCGATTAACGTGTAGGCATAATCACCCTTACTACGGTTCGTCATATCCAAAATATTAATCGACCCATTCGCAAGCTCTGTCGTAACCTGCCCAACCATATTCGGTACATTATGATGAAATACCCCCAAACGCGGATGTCCATTATAAGGCATGTCCACATTCGGATAGTTCACCGAATTCTTAATGCTGCCCGTTTCTAAAAAGTAGGCCAATTCCTTCGCCGCCATTTTAGCACAATTTGTCTCAGCCTCTTCCGTTGAAGCACCTAAATGCGGCAACACTTCCACTTGAGGATGCTTCACAAAAGCCTCCGTCGCGAAATCTGTAATATACATGCGCAACTGACCAGCATTAAGCGACTCAATCATTGCATCTTCATCTACTAATTCTCCACGCGAAAAATTAAGCAGAACAGCATCAGGTTTCATCAATTGCAACGTTTCTCGATTGAACATCCCCGCTGTATTATCTTTCAGCGGAACATGCACAGTCAAATAATCACACGTCGCCAACACTTCCTCCAGCGTCATCGCGCGCTCCACTTCTTTTGCGATTCTCCAAGCAGTATCGACCGAGACATATGGATCGTAACCAACCACGTCCATACCAAGCGCTAACGCATCATTTGCTACAAGCGCACCAATCGCACCTAAGCCAATGATGCCAAGACGCTTTCCAGCAATCTCCGTGCCTGCAAACTTCTTCTTCCCTGCTTCAACCTTCTTTTCAATATCTCCACCCGTAAGCGTTTTGACCCATTCCGAACCTTCCAAAATCGGCCGCGCACCCATAAACAAACTTGCTAATACCAGTTCTTTCACTGCGTTTGCATTCGCACCAGGCGTGTTAAAAACTACAATTCCTTTATCTGCACACGCTTCAACAGGAATATTATTCACTCCAGCCCCGGCTCTCGCAATAGCTTTCACACTATCAGGAAACTCAAAATCATGTAGATCATAGCTTCGTAACAAAATACCATCTGGTGCTTGATTCCCGTCAATTAAATATTTTTCCGCATCGAACTTACGTAACCCTTCTTTAGCAATCGCATTGAAAGTCTGAATATTAAACATGTATTTCTCCCCCTTTATGAGTTGCAACAAATTTTTCCATAAGAGTGGTGAGCGCTTCGACACCTTCATATGGAAAAGCATTATAAATACTTGCACGCATACCACCAACAGAGCGATGCCCCTTCAAATTCTCAAAATGAAGCTCCTCCGCCTCTTTAATAAATAATGCATCTAAATCTGCAGACCCCGTAACAAACGGTACATTCGTAAGCGAACGATCTGTCTTGTTTACCGGTGAGGAAAATATCGAAGACGCATCCAAGTAATCATATAAAAGAGCTGCTTTCTTCCTATTCAATGTTTCAATTCCCGCAACACCACCCTGAGCCTTAATCCATTCAAAAACCAATTTTGCTACATAAATCGAAAAAAGTCGCCGGTGTATTGTACATCGAACCATTCTTTGCCTGAACTGCATAATCAAGCATAGCCGGCAAACCAGCTACATTTCCAATCAAATCCTCTCGAACAATGACGATTGTAAGACCTGCAGGGCCAATGTTTTTTTGAGCCCCCGCATAAATTAGTCCAAATTTGCTCACATCGTACACACTCGACAAAATATTGGAAGACATGTCAGCAACTAATGGCACATCACCAGTTTCAGGAGGTGTGAAAATCGCCGTACCCTCTATCGTATTATTCGTTGTAATATGCAAATAAGCCGCATCGGATGGCACACGCGGTATTTCTGGAATATAACTGAAATTCTTATCTTTTGATGACGCCAAAACTTCAATGTCACCAATTTTTGCAGCTTCCTCCATCGCTTTTTCAGACCACGAACCAGTATTCACAAAATAGGCCTTCTTACCAGCCATCAAATTCATCGGTATCATGGTAAATTGCAGACTCGCACCGCCTTGTAAGAATAAAATTTTGTAATTTTCGGGGATGTTCATTAATTCACGCAATAGTAACTCTGCATCCCCAATAATTTCTTCAAATAAATCCGAACGGTGGCTTAATTCCATTACTGACATTCCTGAACCTTTGTACGATAATAATTCCTTCTGTACCTTTTCTAAAACCGGTACGGGCAAAATCGCAGGTCCTGCTGAAAAATTATACGCTCTCTCCACACATCATCTCTCCTGTTCCAATCGTATTTCCAACCCACAACTTCGATTTCTCACATTTGGTCTTAATACAAAAACTGTGACAAGCATTACAAGCATCGCGAAAAGCCTATTTTGGAGTTCACATATGTATCTCATTCCCACTTCCAGTCTAATCAAACCAAAGAACGAATACTTACTCCTAACACTTGGATATATTATATCAGAAAATACGAATGTTTTCAGATAAATTGAACTTATTTTGCGGGTTTTTATTCATAAAGCCTAAGAAAGCGTCACCATTCGGCTATAATCCTCGTAACTACATTCCTAATATTCCTTTTAAAAATTTTTATAAATCCAATTCCCCACATTATTTCCCGGGCAATAATCGCTTTGTTCGAAAAACCACCAAATAAATAACCAGAAAAATAAGTAACGTAACAATCGACCAGCGATACATCAGGGCATAATTATAATGTGCTGCTATAAAGCTTAGTCCAAAACTCCCCAATGCCATCCCAACATCCATCCCTGACAAAAAATGTTCCGTTTGCGATTCCCTTCTTATCCAGCGCCGCACGATCCACTGCCAAAGCTTGCAAAGAAGGCTGCACCATCCCGTAACCAAGACCGAAAAATAACGAAGATCCAAATAGACTCCAAACTCCCGTCGTTAGTGATAGCCACCATAATCCAACGCTCATCAACAAAATGCCTGGAATAATTACCACCCTATGTCCCTTCAAATCATATAACCTTCCTGCAAAAGTTCGGCTCACTAACACCATAATTGCCTGCCCAACAAAGAAAATCCAGACCATCCGTACATGTAATTCCAATCCATAAATCATCATAAACGTTTGAATTCCCCCCAATGGAAAAGCCATCAACATGCAAAGAACTGCCGGTAATAACGCCCCTTTATCAAATAGTTGCATTTTGTGCTTTACAGCTCCTTGCTTTGGCATTTTAAGTTGAGTTGCCAATAGAAAAACTAGCACCATTAGTATAATCGAGAATCCAATCAAAAAAATCAAATGAAAACTGGTTCATCAAAATAATCGCAATAATCGGTGCCAGCGACATCCCAAGTGCTGTTGTAAGACCATAAAAGCCAATACCTTCTCCTGTCCGATTCGGTGGAACAAGCGTCGAAACACCTGTCGCAATCGAAGTTGTTGTAATTCCCCAACCAACACCGTGAAACAGCCTTAGCACGAGTAGCGCCGAAACAAACGTTGACCAATAAAGATTTACCGTAACCGCAATCAACACAAAAAAGCCCACCAAAATCATGATTTTCGCACCGAACCGATCATTTAATCCACCCGCAATAACTCTCATAAATAAGGCTACCAACGAAAATAAACCTACCGCTAAACTAGCCTGGGTCTCTGTTCCACCTAATTTAATAATTTGTGCCGGTAAAGTAGGCATAAAAATCTGAAATCCAATATATAAAAATAAACTCGAAACTAACAATATTACATAATCTTTCGTCCACAACTTCGCCTTCAAAAAATCCCTACTCACTCTAAATTATTTTCAATCCGCATTAAAATGTCCAAAAAGACACCTAATTCCGCTTCTGATATGCCCTTATAAAATTGTACACATGTCATTTCTACTACATTTCGAATCATCTGTACTTTCTGTCTACCTTCCATAGACAAAGATAATAAAGTAACCCGTCGATCCTTTTCATCGACTATTTTAACAATCAAATTTTTCCGAACTAGCACATCCATAATCCGATTCACAGTCGGTGCATCTTTTTCTACTAATTCTGCCACATGCTTCTGTGAAATCGGTGCCCTCTGATTCAACACATTCAAAACCGACCACTGCTCTGGCGTCACATCATACCGCTTCAACCCATGTTGCAAACCAAGGCTAGCCTTCCTAGCCACAACATTCATCCGAAAAGTAATACTATCATGAAAATCCCTCATATTTCATTCACCTCACAAAATAGTTGTTATGACAATAATATCATAAAAAAATATGATAACAGTAAATAACTGTTACCATATCTGAGTCTACAACTTATTTTTCACTATCCATAGCAAATTTACCAACAATCGCAGCTACTAAACCACCAACAATAGGTGCTACAATGAATACCCATAATTGAGATAAAGCTTCGCCACCTGCAAATAGAGCTGGACCGATACTACGAGCCGGGTTAACAGAAGTTCCTGTCAACGGAATGCCTAGTAAGTGAATTAAAACCAAAGTCAAACCGATAACTAAACCGGCAAAAGCAGGATTTCCTTTTTTACCAGTCACGACAATAATAACTAAAACAAATACGAAAGTTAAAATAGCTTCTACTAAGAATGCGCCGCCTGCACCGATATTTCCAAATCCATTTTGACCTAGGTTTTTAGTAGACATGTCGGAAAGATTTAAGAATGAAAGCAGTGTCACTGTACCAACAATTGCACCTGCAACTTGCGCTACAATATATCCTACTAACTCGCTACCTGAAATTCTTTTGTTTAAAAACATTGCAACGGAGACAGCTGGATTTACATGACATCCAGAAATAGTTCCAATGCTATACGCCATCGCAACGATTGACAAACCAAATGCCATCGCAATTCCAAGCGTTCCAATTCCTTCAATTCCGCCACCTAAAACAGCAGTCCCTGTGCCGAATAAGACCAAAACAAAAGTTCCGATAAATTCAGCAAATAATTTCTTACTCATGTGTTCTCCTCCTTTTGAAAATTACATACTTATTATATATACCTCTAAATCATTCAATTGTAAACCTTTATTTTTGTAATAATTTGTACATTCAATCCGAATTTAACGGTATTGACAAACAGAAGCGCTTACCTTAACGTAATGGTATATTATTATATTAATAATGGCGTTTCACGTGAAACATTTAATCGTCGATAGTAAAGGAGCTTAACATGGCAATTATTCAAGTAACATCTACTAATCCAGACTTTTCTTTCCTTATCAAAAAGAATCCCGAATCAGGCATGATGCTCCGACCAATGCGAAAAGGCATTGCGCATGGCTGGTATTCAGCACCAGACACATTTAACGTTTATTTTAAAGATGCAGACAACGAAATATCCTATAAGAAATACCGCGATGAAAAGTTTGAGTATCTTAATCTGTCTCGCTATAATTCAAATATTTTTCCATTAAATGCTCTTGGCGAATTCTTTGCCTTAAAAGAGCAAGATAGCCGTGATTTACCAGGTTTTACGCATCAATTCAAGATTAATATGCTTTATATTCGCCGGGTTCATTACGTGGAGTTCTTTCAAAAATATATGCCCGATTACACATTTGAAGTGGAACATCTTTCTGATAAAAACTGGGCTGTCACCATTTCTACCAAGTCTAGCCTATATGATTTGATTCATATTTCTAACCTGTTTTGCCTCTTCTTCGCAGGTTTCAGCCAAGAACATTTAGATATAACGGAAGATTTGCTCACAAAATACATTAAAAGTATCCAAATCACCGATCCGCCATTTTATATTCGAAATCTTTTCGTGCATAATTTCTTAACAACACACAAATTGTTTCATCAGTTTAAGGAACAATTAGAAATGACTGATCACTATGATATTCAATTCGATTTTGGCAGCACTGCTATTCAGAGAAGGAACTTTATTGCGAGTCAGCTGGCTTTTGACAAAGTGATTGTCGATATTGGATGTGGTGAAGGCTTTTATGCTATCCCCTTTGCAGAGAAGACGAAATTGGATTATTATGCAATCGATATTGACCCGGAAATGCTACTAATTACAAACAAAAAAGCCACAAAAAAAGCGCTAAATAATATTTTTACCTACTCCTCGCTGGACATATTCTTAGAAAATAACGCTGGTGAGCAGGTGGATGTTATTTTAACAGAAGTTATTGAGCATATGCCTACAAAAATGGCGAGAAAACTTATTCGGAAAATTGTGCAGCATATCGATTTTGCTACATTCATTATCACAACGCCAAACAGCGAGTTTAATACTTTTTACGGTTTGGAAGGTTTTCGGCATGACGATCATGATTGGGAAATGAGCACTGCTGAATTCCAAACTTGGCTCATTGAAATGATTGATGAAAAGATTGTCACAATTGAGTTTTATGCGATTGGTGATGCTGTTAATGGTATTCACACGACACAAGGCGCTATTTTAAGAAAAAAGGAGGTATAATATGGAATTAAAAACACAACTACACACTATTTTTATGCTCGTAGGCCCGACAGAATGCGGAAAATCATCATTTGCAAAAGAGATTCTAATACCTCAACTACAATTTTCAGAACCTAACAAGAACTTTCATGCAAACGTACAATATTTGCCTTCTGATGTGATTCGTCAAGAAATGTTAGGAAATGATTATGATAAATATGCCCAAATCATGCTCGAAGCGAGCGATCAAACTTTTGAACTGCTTTTCAAAAAACTAGATTTGGTCACAAAATTCCCTATTAACGCTGAATTTGTTATTTTAGACACGACAGGACTGACCGCTGATTTCCGCGAGAAGGTTCGTGAAACAGCTAAAGAAAATAATTATAATGTCGAGGTTATTCTTTTTGATTATCGTAATCGGAATGATTACTACACTAGTGAGCGCTCAAAAAAGTTGATTTCAAACCATGTTACGCGTTTAAAGAAGGAAATTTTACCAAATCTTGCACGTGAACAATATCACCACATTCATCGCATTCGAGCTAAAGATTTCACAAATTATGAAATCGAAGTCACGAACAGAGCCTTATTTCTTGAAACACTCCTACCTACAAACGAGGCTTATACGATGATTGGCGATGTTCATGAATGTGTCAGCGAATTAAAGGCACTTCTACTCAAATTGGGTTGTCAGATTGAAGACAATAAAATCAGCTATAGCCCTCATAAAATGATTCTTGTAGGTGATTGGATTGATAAAGGTAAGAATACACGTGAAATTACTGAATTTTTGTATGAAAACCAGCAACATTTCCTATTTGTACTTGGAAATCATGAAAACTTCGTGCATAAATACATTTTGGGCGAGATTAAGGGAGCAAATCAAGAAATTGTCGATAATTATTTTGACTCGATTCCAGATCTTGTTGCCGATCCCAAGCTATTTCGGAAATTTGAACAACTTTTCCATTTAGCACAGCCATTTTACCATTATATTGGCCATGAAACTGCTTCTTTTTATGTCACACATTCGCCGTGTCAAAATAAGTACATCGGCAAGCTGGATGGAAATTCGATGCGACATCAGCGGAATTTCCATTTAGATCGGACGCGACCCGTTCAGGAACAACTGACATTTTTAGAAAATGAAGCTGTGAATAATTATCCGTATCATATTTTCGGGCACGTTGCAGCAAAGCAAGCTTTTCGCGTTAAAAATAAGCTACATTTGGACACCGGGTGTGCCCATGGAAATGAATTAACTGCTGTGACTTTGAAATATCGGAAACCTATTTTTAAATCTATTCAATCAGCAAACCAACAACTAAACGGCGAACTCCCAACGCTTTTCAAACGAAAACAAAAAGTTCAGATTTCCGATTTAGATACAGAATCGTCAAGACGCCTCCACCACATTGCGGAGAACAAAATTAATTTTATCTCTGGAACCATGTCGCCCGCACCAAAAGACCTAGTAACAAATAATCTGGAATCCTTAGAAAAAGGCCTAGAATATTTCGCTAAAAAAGGGCTGTCACATGTTGTTCTCCAGCCCAAATACATGGGTTCACGCTGTAACATTTACTTGCATAAAAATACACGATTGAGTTTTGCGGTTAGCCGAAATGGCTATAAAATAACTCATATTGACTTGTCACCAATTTATCAATCTCTAAAACAGCGATTTTCAGAATATATGGCGCAAAATAAGATTCAAATGCTTATTCTAGACGGCGAACTTCTTCCATGGCAAGCGCTTGGCAAAGAGCTAATCGAAAAACAATTCCAACCAATCCAAACCGCGCTAGAAACTGAGCTAAATTTTTTGCAAGCTCACAATTTTGATGAAAATTTAGCACAGCTCATCACAGAATACAATGCCACTGACTTCGAAAACGACCAAACACGGCTCTCAAAAAAACAATTGACCGAAAAATATAGTTCACGAATCTATCAAAACTACAAGCCATTACATCAAATTAAGCAAACACACAAAAATGTAGCCCAACACAAAGAAGCGTTAGACATCTATAAACAACAACTAGGCATTTACGCAGTAGAGTCCGCGCTCGATTACAAAGCTTTTTCCCTACTAAAAATAATCTACCAAGACGGTACAGAACAAATTCCAGCATGGACAGCATCTGACATGTACAGCTTCCTAAATGATGACGCGTTCGTATTGCTAGATCTCACACAATCCGATTATCTCAACATCGCTGAGCAATATTTTGCAACTATGACGACAACAAACAAAATGGAAGGAATCGTTATAAAACCCGAACAGTTAAGCCCAGACATCGCGCCTTATATGAAGGTTCGCAATATGGACTATCTATCTATCATCTATGGCTATGACTTCCAATTTCCACATAAATTCAATAAATTAATCAAACAAAAAAGTATTAATAAAAAAACTAAAAACATCAATTAATGAGTGGTTTCTTGGTTCTAAATTACTAACAACAAGGTGGACAGACATTTCACCAACGAACAACCAATTCAATGAAACTGCAGCTAACTTGTTGTTTGAAGTTGAAAAAGAACGCGATATTGATCCACGTTTGTAACTGTTTCACATGAAACAAACAAGCTTCTCCGAATAACAGCACATCGGAGAAGCTTTTCATTAACCTTTTACAGGCTTAATTACGATATAACGATACGGTTCACGACCTTCAGAATGTGTTTCCACACGCTTGTCTTCGCTTAAAATAGCATGGATCGTTTTTCGTTCAAACGAAGGCATTGGCTCCAAATGAACAACTCGACGCGTCTTCACTGTTTTATCTGCCATTTTTTTTAGCCAATAAAGTCAATGTTTCATCACGACGTTCCCGGTAATCACCGATATTTACGACAACATTTTTGAATTGGGTCGTATCTTTATTAGCGATTAGTTGTGTCAAATATTGCAGTGCGTTTAGCGTTTGACCATGTTTTCCAATTAGCAAGCCTAAATTGTTTCCTGACACTTGAATACTGACTTCCTTACCTTTTTCAGAGACATCGACGGATACTTCCGCCCCCATTTTTGTAGCCACATCTTTCACGTACTGGACAGCGGTTTCGATTTGGTTATGCTTCTCGATGACCTTAACCATCGCGAGTCTAGAGCCAATTCCGAAAATACCTTTTTTGCCAGCATCTATGATTTCCACGTCTACTTTTTCCCGCGTTGTGCCTAAGTCCTTCAACGCGTTTTGAATTGCTTCTTCAACGGTTTGGCCTTGCGCAGTTATATCTCTCACTTTCTCTTCTTACCTCCCTTTTTAGATGCAGACATTGTTGCTGCTTTCTTTTTCAATCTTTCTTCTTCCTTCTTAGCTTCTTCCAATGCCTCAGCCTCGCGTTTAGCCTTAAACGGGTTGTTGATTATCATCGTCTGGAAAATCGTAAATATATTCCCGATAACCCAATAAAGTGCTAGTGCAGATGGCAAGCTGATACCTGCAAAAAGAATCATTAATGGCATAATGTAGATAATCATATTCATTGATTTATTTTGTTGTGTTTGACCCATCATCGACAATTTAGAAGAAACAAATGTCGTTAGTGCCGCTAATATTGGCAAAACGAAATACGGATCTTTGTCACCTAGTGTCATCCATAGAAAATCTTGTGTCTTGATTTGAGCTGTCCGGCTAATTGCTTGATAAAACCCAAGTAAAATTGGCATTTGAATTAGTAATGGCAAACAACCCATCATTGGATTTGCATTATTTTCTTGGTATAAACGCATTGTTTCTTGCTGTAATTTCTGTTTTGTTTCGTTATCTTTTGATTTGTATTTTTCTTGCAACTCTTTAATTTGTGGTTGCATCGCTGTCATTGCTTTTTGACTTTTTAGTTGTTTGATCATCAGTGGCATGATTAATAGTCTAATCACAACGGTTGTCATAATAATTCCCATTGCATAGTTACCGCCAAATAGTTCTGCAAACCAGATGATTACTTGTGATAATGGATAAACAATGTAGTGACTCCAAAATCCTGATGATTCTGATGTGATTGGATCTGTTGAAATACCACATCCCGCTAAAACTGCTAACAGCCCCATCAATAGCCCCGCTAAGAGCAACTTCTTCTTAAACTTCATTTTTTTATTCAAATAGTGCTACCTCCACTCTCCGCCTGTATTTTTCTCATGAAATTACTTTTTCTGTACCTGTTTCAAAACTCTTGATAATTTCAAAACATGTATCAAACTTTTTTTGATTTCATGAAAATCCATATTGGCCGCCGGTTTTCTGGCGATAATAATATAGTCATTCCCCTGAACGATTTGCTCATCCAGTTCATGAAAGGATTGCCTTATACATCGTTTAATACGATTTCGTACGACAGCGTTTCCAATTTTTTTACTCACAGAAAGTCCAATCCGAAAATGCGCCAAGTCTTCCCTTTTAAATATGTAAACGACAAATTGGCGATTTGCAAATGATTTTCCTTTTTTAAATACGCGTTGAAACTCATCATCTTTTTTAATGCGATATGCTTTTTTCATAAAATCTCCATCTTCTAATCAGATTATCTTTAACTAGACGTGCACCCCAGTTAATCTATCAGGATTTCTTATAGTAAAAAATGACTGATAGATTAACGGTTTACTCTGCTGAAATTAAAAAAAACCACTGAGTCTTTTTCAGTGGTCTACGCAGATAAAACTTTTCTTCCTTTACGGCGACGACTAGCTAAAACTCTACGTCCGTTTTTAGAACTCATACGTTGACGGAAACCATGTACTTTTTTTTCTTTTACGTTTACTTGGTTGGTATGTTCTTTTCATTTAATTACACCTCCTAAATTAAGGGCCTATTACAAATTTAATCGTATAGACAGTCTTAGACATTGTACAGAAATATATCCGATTTGTCAATGATACCACCGAACAAAGTAGAATATAGAAACTCTATCTTCCATAATACCATATTTTCAAATAGAGATATAGCTATTTTAAATTTTTTTCAAAGCCTCTTTCTTCTATACATGTGGATAATTATAAAAATATAGTAAAATCGCAGTAAAGTAACATTTTTTTTCTGTGGATAACTCTCTGATTAGATTAAAAGTTATTCACAATTAACGATAGTTATCCTCAATCTCTTGTGGATAACTATTTTTCTTGATTTTTTTTTATCCAGTCCTAGTTCACAAGTTATACACATGCCCATATCTTGTGGACATCTTTTCTCAACAACTTTATAAGTTTGTGGATAGAATTTGAAATCCCTTGCGATTGTGATGTTTTTCTGATATTATATCAATTGTCGAATAGAAATTTATTTGGGGATAACATTATTTATCCACAGTCGAGATTTACTTTGTGGATAACTTCTAAACAACCCCTGTATAACTTTATCCACGGCTCCATTCATCTGTGGATAACTTTTATGTTTAATGAAAAGGGGGGAACATAGTGCAAACAATGGAAGATATATGGAAAGAAACCTTGCGTATCGTAAAGCAAAATATGAGTAAACCAAGTTATGATACTTGGATGAAATCTACCACTGCCCATTCACTTGAAGGAAGTACATTTATTGTAACGGCACCTAATAATTTTGTTCGTGACTGGCTTGAAAAGAGTTATTCTCAGTTTATCGCAAACATTTTGCAAGAGATTACGGGAGAAAATTTTGACGTACGATTTATTGATGGCGAGCAAGATGAGGTATTTGATAATTATATTCCACCAAAACCGCGAAATTTAGATGAAGATTTGGATGAAGCAAATTCCAAACATATGCTAAATCCACGCTATGTTTTTGATACTTTTGTTATCGGATCTGGCAATCGTTTTGCCCATGCAGCCTCACTTGCAGTAGCCGAAGCACCGGCAAAAGCCTATAATCCACTCTTTATTTATGGTGGTGTTGGCCTTGGAAAAACGCATTTAATGCATGCTATTGGTCACTATGTTTTAGAGCATAAAACAAACGCCAAAGTCATGTATCTTTCCAGTGAGAAATTTACAAATGAGTTCATTAACTCTATTCGAGAAAATAAAGCGGAAGAATTTCGTAATAAATATCGTAATGTAGATGTACTTCTTATTGATGATATTCAATTTTTAGCCGGTAAAGAAGGAACACAGGAAGAGTTTTTCCATACATTTAATACGCTTTACGATGAGCAAAAACAAATTATTATTTCTAGTGATCGTCCACCAAAAGAGATTCCAACACTTGAGGATCGCTTACGCTCGCGCTTTGAGTGGGGGCTCATTACGGATATTACCCCACCTGATTTAGAGACACGGATTGCTATCTTGCGTAAAAAAGCCAAGGCAGATGGTCTGGATATTCCGAATGAAGTGATGCTCTATATTGCTAATCAGATTGACTCTAATATCAGGGAGCTTGAGGGCGCACTTATTCGTGTTGTTGCTTATTCGTCGCTTGTAAATAAAGATATTAATGCAAATCTAGCTGCAGAAGCTTTGAAAGAAATTATTCCAAATTCGCAATCTCATGTCATTCGGATTCCAGATATTCAGGAGGCTGTCGGCGAGTATTATCATGTTCGTTTAGAGGATTTCAAAGCGAAAAAACGGACAAAAAGTATTGCGTACCCTAGACAAATCGCAATGTATCTGTCTCGAGAGTTGACCGATGCGTCCCTACCGAAAATTGGAGAAGAATTTGGTGGCCGTGATCATACAACAGTAATTCATGCTCATGAAAAAATCTCCCAGTTATTAAAAACAGATCAAAATCTGAAAAATGATTTAGCTGAGATTGAGAAAAACTTGCGGAAACCACAAAGTTTGTTTTAAAAACGATATATTAGGCTCTTCAAATTATATTTTAAGGAGCCGAAATAGCGTATCCTCCATATTTAAAAATTGTGCATAGTGTGGATAACTGGAACATACTTATTAACAGGTTATCAACATGTGGAAAACTTTGAGGGAGATAGTCTTTCATATACTTATCCACAAATCCACAAGCCCTATTACTATTACTACGATTTTTTATTAATTAATTAAACATATTTTGATATAATGTTATACTTAGAAAAAGAAACTAAAAATGGGGGAATTCTCATGAAATTTATAATTCAGCGTAATCGTCTTGTTCAAGCAGTAAATGAAGTGACGCGTGCTATTTCTTCAAGAACTACGATTCCAATTTTAACGGGGATAAAAATCACTGTGAATGATGAAGGTGTTACATTAACTGGTAGTGATTCAGATATTTCGATTGAAGCTTTTATACCACTTATTGAAAATGATGAGATTTTAGTAGAGGTTGAGAGTTTCGGTGGCATTGTTTTACAAGCTAATTATTTCAGTGATATCGTTCGTCGTTTACCTGATGATAGCGTAGAACTTGAAGTGACAACAAATTATCAAACCAATATTCGTTCTGGGCAAGCATCGTTTAACTTGATTGGACTTGATCCAGCAGAATATCCTAAATTACCAGAAGTCACAGCTGGAAAAAGTATTCAAATCCCAATTTCTGTACTTAAAAATATTATCAGACAAACTGTTTTTGCAGTATCAGCCATTGAAGTTCGACCTGTTTTAACTGGTGTGAACTGGATGATAAAAAATAACGTACTTACAGCTGTAGCAACAGATAGTCATCGATTGGCTTTACGTGAGATTCCATTAACTACAGAAATTGAAGAGGAATATAATATTGTGATTCCTGGAAAAAGTTTATCTGAATTGAATAAAATCCTTGATGAAGGCACAGAATCGCTTGAGATGGTGCTTGCTAACAATCAAATTTTATTCAAACTAAAAGATTTACTGTTCTATTCTCGTCTTTTAGAAGGTAGCTATCCTGATACTTCGCGTCTTATTCCGACTGAAACCAAATCGGATCTTGTTATTAACGCGAAATCATTTTTACAAGCAATTGATCGTGCTTCCCTGCTTGCTCGTGAAAATCGCAATAATGTGATTAAATTAATGACTTTAGAAAACGGCCAGGTTGAAGTGTCTTCTAATTCGCCTGAGGTTGGGAATGTTTCTGAGAAAGTTTTTAGTCAAAGCTTTACTGGTGAGGAATTAAAGATTTCATTTAACGGGAAATATATGATGGATGCATTGCGCGCTTTTGATGGTGCAGATATTCAAATTTCTTTCTCTGGAACGATGCGTCCGTTCGTATTACGCCCTAAAGATGCGGAAAATCCAAATGAAATTTTGCAACTGATTACACCAGTTCGTACGTACTAAAAATAATAACTATGCCTGCTCAGTGAAAATTGGGCGGGTTTTGTGTTTTCCATACATACCAAGGGGGTGCCAGGAATTGATTAAAGATATGACTATCGGTAATCCTACGAAAACCATTTTTTTATTTCGCAATGCCAATGTTGCTTGGGAATTTGTTTCAGCAGTTTTATGTGATGGTAGATGCGATGATTGTCGGAAAATTTGTTGGTGTAAATGCTCTTGCTGCTGTTGGAGCGACAAATGCGATTAATTTCTTTTTTTTTATCGCTTGTAATTGGCTTGATGACAGGTGTTTCAGTTGTTGTTGCACAATATTTTGGTTTTCAAGATTTTAAACGATTAAAACGAGTATTGGCAACAGCTAGCATTATGATTGTTTCAGTGTCGCTTGCGCTAACGGTTATCGGGATTTTATTTGCGAAACCATTGTTGTTGCTTTTAGGAACCCCCACGGAAATTGTGAACGATTCTTTGCTTTTTGTAACAATTCTATTCATTGGGATACTGCCAACTGGAGTTTATAACGGAGTTGCAGCGATTTTACGGGCTTTTGGAAACTCCATTACACCGCTTTATTTTCTAATTATCTCTTCATTACTTAATATTGCGTTAAGTTTTCTTTTTGTTGTTGGTTTTAATATGGGAGTTGCTGGTGCTGCTTGGGCTACTGTTTGTAGTCAGCTTGTTTCCGCGATTCTCTGCATTATTTACAGCTATCGTAAAATTCCATATATGCGTTTAAAAAAAAAATGATATTCATTTTGATCGCACGATTTTTAAAGAAATTTTCCGAATTGCCTTTCCTTCAGCATTACAAGGTTCTTTTATTTCAATCGGGAATATGGCGATTCAAGGGCTAATAAATAGTTTTGGCGCGACAGTGGTTGCTGCATATACAGCTGCGAGTAGGATTGATTCACTTACTTACCAACCGGGGATTGCGTTTGGTGCCGCTTCTTCAATGTTCGCAGGTCAAAATATAGGGGCTGGAAAAATTGATCGTGTTAAACAAGGCTTTTGGTCTGGGATAAAAGTAGTGACAATTGTCAGCTTAGGAATTACTGTATTAGTACAGCTGTTTGCGCATCAATTTTTAACACTGTTTTTGGATAGCTCAGCAACTGAAGCGCTATCCATCGGAACTGGTTATTTAAAAATTGTATCGCTATTTTATGTTGTCGTTGGGATTTTGTTTGTTGTACGTGAAACCTTGCGAGGAACTGGTGATGCGCTTGTTCCACTTTGGATGGGTATTTTTGAATTGTTGGCTCGACTTGCGATTGGTTTTATTTTGTCGCAATTTTTGGGATATATGGGCTTATGGTGGGCAACACCAGCAGCTTGGGTTAGTGCGACGATGCTTGGATTATGGCGTTATAAATCAGGTCGATGGATGCGAAAAGCTGTTATCAAGAAGGAACTATAGTAGAATAGGAAGTAGAGAGTAAAAATAAAGGAGTAGAATAGATGATTATTAGAAAGTTGCCTTTTGATATGTGGGAAAAGGCCTCAGAGATTAGTGTTTTTCGAGAACAAAAGGCATTTGTTGATTCGGTAGCGGATTCATTAATGCGAATTGCGGATGAACCCGATGATTCAAAGCTTGTATATAACCCCTACGGTATTTACTCGGAGAAAGAGTTAGTAGGCTTTATTTTGTACACCTTTGAGGAAGATTCGAAGGATAACCATTGGATTTCAGGTTTTGCGATAGATAAAGATTATCAGCATCAAGGTTTAGGTCGCCGTGCAATTGAGCAATTGGTTGATTTTGTATTTGTAAAAAATCCAGAGAGCATCGAAGTCAAGGTTGCAGTATCTTTAGAAGATGAAGTTTCGAAAAATCTATTTATGTCGATTGGATTTAAAGATGCTGGATGGAAAAAGGAAAACAGGGAAGTTTTATGCTTTAAGAACAAAAATCCACTGAGAAGCCCCATATTTATTTATAAGCCAAAATAATATCCCCCTATTAGTTTTATTTAAATTGGCTAAAAAACGCATATATAAATAATTTCGTTGTATTCTGGTCGATTTTCTAGTAAAATAGAGGAATAGGTCTTATTCAGATTGGGCGTGAAAAAAATGGCAGAAAGTATTAAAATTAACACTGAATTTATTACACTGGGACAGTTGCTCCAAATGATGGATGTTATATCAAGCGGTGGTATGGCAAAAGCGTATTTAAGCGAGCACATGGTGTATATAAATGGAGAAGAGGATAATCGTCGCGGTCGTAAATTACGAAACGGTGATGTAGTCTTAGTTCCTGGTGAGGGGAAAGTCCAGATCCAACAAGGCTGATCAAAGAAGGATAAGGGATTATATGCATTTAGAGAATCTAGTATTGCGCCAATTTCGTAATTACAAAGAACAGGAATTGACATTTGATAATAAGATCAATGTTTTTTTAGGCGAAAATGCGCAAGGTAAGACTAATCTTTTGGAATCAATTTTATTACTTGCAGTTGCGAAATCACATCGGACGACGAATGACAAGGATTTTATCAGTTGGGAGGCTGAATCTGCGAAAATCGAAGGACGTGTTGAAAAGCATGGACAATCAGTTCCGCTAGAGTTAACGCTGACACAAAAAGGCAAGAAAGCTAAGGTTAACCATTTAGAACAGAAGAAGCTAAGCCAATATGTCGGGAATTTGAATGTGGTCATGTTCGCACCTGAGGATTTATCACTTGTAAAAGGTGCTCCGGGTGTGAGAAGGCGCTTTATCAACATGGAAATTGGCCAAATGCAGCCGGTTTACCTACATGATCTGAGTCAGTATCAGCGTATTTTGCAACAACGTAATCATTTTTTGAAGCAAGCACAAATCAAACGCAAACACGATTCAACGATGTGGCAAATTTTAACAGAGCAATTTATCGAAGTAGCGGTGAAATTGACGAAACGTCGAGCAGATTTTATCAAAAGGTTGGAACAATTCGCAGTTCCAATCCATTTTGAAATTTCGCGTGAGTTAGAGCATTTGAAATTGGAATATAAGCCATCTGTGGAACTTGAGGGTTCAGATACGGCGGAATGGCAAGCGAATTTATATAAAAAAATGGAATCCATTGCCCAAAGAGAAATTGATCGAGGTGTGACGCTGATAGGTCCACATCGAGATGATCTCTTCTTTTATGTCAACGATCAAAACGTACAGGTGTTTGGTTCACAGGGCCAACAGAGAACCACAGCGCTTTCCGTGAAACTTGCGGAAATTGATTTGATTTTTGAAGAAACTGGTGAATATCCGATTTTGTTGCTGGATGATGTTCTTAGTGAGTTGGATGATTTTAGGCAGTCTCATTTGTTGGCAGCGATTCAAGGCAAGGTGCAAACGTTTGTAACGACAACTAGTATTGACGGTATCGATCATGTAACGCTAAACGATGCAACAACATTTTGGGTGGAAAAAGGAATGGTAACGAAGAAATAGTATCAAAATATAGTTTTGTAAACGGATAAGAAAGCGCGGTGGAATATTAGATGTCTGAGGAAAATATAACGAATGTGCAAGGAAATGCGGATGAGTATAGTGATGATCAGATTCAAGTCTTGGAAGGTTTAGAGGCTGTTCGTAAAAGACCGGGTATGTATATCGGATCTACGAGCCAACGTGGTTTGCATCACTTGGTTTGGGAAATTGTAGATAATAGTATTGATGAGGCTTTGGCTGGATTTTGTACAGAAATCGAGATTACGATTGAAAAGGATAATAGTATCACGGTTCGCGATAACGGCCGTGGAATCCCAACAGGAATTAATGAGAAAGTTGGACGCCCAACTGTAGAAGTTATTTTTACGGTACTGCATGCCGGCGGTAAGTTTGGTGGTGGCGGGTACAAGGTTTCTGGTGGTTTGCATGGTGTAGGTGCTTCTGTTGTTAATGCTTTGTCTACAGACCTAGAAGTGCAGGTTCACCGTGATGGTACACAGTATTACCAACGTTTTGAGCGTGGAGATGTTGTGATGGACTTGGAAGAACGCGGTGAGTCTGATTATCGCGGAACGATTGTCCATTTTACGCCAGATCCAGAAATTTTCAAAGAAACGACGGATTTTGAGTATGAAACACTTAGAACGCGTACAAGAGAGCTTGCTTTCTTGAACCGTGGTTTGCAAATTTCAATTGAAGATAAGCGCAATGGGCAAGAGCAACGCCAAGAGTATCATTACGAAGGCGGCATTAAGTCTTATGTGGAGCATTTAAACCGTTCTAAAGAAATTATCCATGAGGAGCCTATTTACATTGAGGGCGAACGTGATGGC
The DNA here is from genome assembly GCF_000525975.1 of Listeria rocourtiae FSL F6-920. Lineage (GTDB taxonomy): Bacteria > Bacillota > Bacilli > Lactobacillales > Listeriaceae > Listeria_A > Listeria_A rocourtiae. The sequence goes on along the minus strand of NZ_AODK01000021.1, from coordinate 72,402 downwards.
ATCATGGTTGAAGTTTCAATGCAATATAATACTGGTTTTTCAAGTAATATTATCTCTTTTGCGAATAATATCCATACGTATGAGGGGGGAACGCATGAATCAGGCTTTAAAACAGCTTTAACTCGTGTTATTAATGACTATGCCCGAAGAAATAAATTATTTAAAGATAGCGATGATAATTTGTCTGGTGAAGATGTGCGTGAAGGGTTAACAGCGATTATTTCGATTAAGCATCCTGACCCACAATTTGAAGGACAAACGAAAACGAAGCTAGGAAATTCTGAGGCACGTACAATCACGGATAAATTGTTTGCAGCGGCTTTAGATAAGTTCTTAATGGAAAACCCTACAGTTGCCAAAAAAATCGTAGAAAAAGGGGTTGTTGCTAGTCGCGCGCGTCTTGCAGCTAAACGTGCGCGTGAAGTGGCACGGAAATCGAGCGGATTAGAAATTTCGAGCCTTCCTGGAAAATTGGCCGATTGTTCATCAAGAAATCCTGCTATTAGTGAACTTTATATCGTAGAGGGTGACTCTGCCGGTGGTTCTGCTAAACAAGGTCGTGATCGACTATTCCAAGCGATTCTTCCAATTCGTGGTAAAATTTTAAACGTTGAAAAAGCACGTTTGGACAAAATTTTGGCGAATGAGGAGATTCGGACGATTTTCACTGCAATGGGAACTGGTTTTGGTGGCGATTTCGATGTTGCGAAGGCACGTTATCATAAGTTGATTATTATGACCGATGCGGATGTTGATGGTGCGCATATCCGAACATTGTTGTTGACGTTATTTTATCGTTATATGCGTCCGTTGGTAGATGCTGGATATATTTATATCGCACAGCCACCACTTTATCAGATTAAGCATGGTAAAATGCAGGAGTATGTTTATAGTGATAATCAATTAGACGATTATTTGGCGACATTAGAAGCAGACACAAAATATAGTATTCAGCGTTATAAAGGTTTGGGAGAGATGAACCCTGAACAATTGTGGGATACAACGATGAATCCTGAACATCGTACATTGCTTCAAGTGAATATTGATGATGCTATTGCAGCGGATGAAACGTTTGAGACGCTTATGGGGGATAACGTGGAACCGCGTCGTAAGTTCATTGAAGATAATGCGCAGTACGTCAAAAACCTCGACGTCTAAAGTCTCCCAGATCGCCAGCAAACGCTCATCTGCGTTGTTAAAGGTTCCGTTCCGGTGCTCTTCTACGCTGTGCTTCGCATAACTTCCTACATGGTCGGAGATGAGACTCCCTCCCTGTTTTCAGTTGATGTACAGGTCGTACACTCCGCTCCGGTACTCGCCTTTGCCTAGCAGCTAAGCATTTGCTGGCGCTCTGGGGTTTCCCGTTTCAAGTCGGAAAACTTAGAGATTAAGAGATTTAAGATAAATATTTTTATATTTCCCGGGAAATAATGATGGGGAATACATATTATTGGGTTGTAATTTGAAGGAGGTTTCTTGAAAAATGTCAGAAACACCAGAGTCAAGAGTGACGGAAATCAATTTGAATAAAGAGATGCGTACTTCTTTTCTAGATTATGCGATGAGTGTTATTGTGGCTCGTGCTCTTCCGGATGTTAGAGATGGCTTGAAACCTGTACATCGTCGTATTTTGTATGCGATGAATGATCTTGGGATGACATCTGATAAGGCCTATAAGAAGTCTGCACGTATTGTTGGTGAAGTTATTGGTAAGTATCATCCTCATGGTGATACGGCGGTTTACTTTACAATGGTTCGGATGGCACAAGATTTTAGTTACCGAAATATGCTTGTTGATGGACACGGTAACTTTGGATCTGTGGATGGAGATATGGCAGCTGCGATGCGTTATACTGAGGCTAGAATGTCTAAGATTTCGATGGAACTTTTGCGTGATATTAATAAAGATACGATTGATTACGTGGACAACTATGATGGTTCGGAGCGGGAGCCTAATATTTTGCCGGCCCGTTTCCCTAATTTGCTTGTGAACGGTTCATCTGGTATTGCAGTTGGGATGGCAACAAATATTCCAACGCATCATCTTGGTGAGGTTATTGATGGTGTTCTTGCACTGAGTCATAATCCTGACATTGAAATTCGTGAGTTGATGGAACATATTCCTGGTCCTGATTTTCCTACTGCTGGAATGATTATGGGGCGTTCGGGAATTCGCCGTGCTTATGAAACAGGCCGTGGTTCCATTACGCTTCGAGCTCGTGTAGAGATTGAGACAAAGAGCAATGGAAAAGAAACGATTGTTATTACGGAGTTACCGTATCAAGTTAATAAAGCTCGTTTGTTAGAGCGTATTGCTGAACTGGCGCGTGAGAAGAAAATTGACGGTATTACTTCTGCAAATGATGAGTCGGATCGTACTGGTATGCGTATGGTTATTGAGGTGCGTCGTGATGTAAGTGCCAGCGTTATTATTAATAACTTGTATAAAATGACAGCTTTGCAGACGACTTTCGGTATTAATATGCTTGCACTTGTTGAGAACCATCCAAAAGTGCTGAATTTAAAAGAAATTTTATATCATTATTTAGAGCATCAAAAAATCGTTATTCGCCGTCGTACGGAATTTGAATTACGAAAAGCTGAGGCTCGTGCTCATATTTTGGAAGGTTTGCGAATTGCGCTTGATAACATTGATGCAGTAATCACATTAATCCGCGCTTCAAAAACAGCAGATGTTGCCAAGGAAGGCTTGATGACTCAATTTAACCTTTCTGATAAGCAGGCACAAGCAATTCTTGATATGCGTCTGCAGCGTTTAACTGGTTTGGAACGTGATAAGATTGAGGATGAGTTTAATACTTTGATGGCTCTGATTACGGATCTAAAAGAAATTTTAGGAAACGATGAGCGTATTTTAGAAATTATTCGTGAGGAATTAACAGAGATTAAAGAGAAATATGCTGACAAACGTCGCACGGAAATTTTAGCAGGTGATTTGGTCAGTTTGGAAGATGAGGATTTGATCCCGGAAGAAGAAGTCGCGATTACGCTTACGAATAAAGGCTATATTAAGCGTCTGCCGCTTTCGACTTATCGTAGCCAGCGTCGTGGTGGTCGTGGTGTGCAAGGAATGGGTACGCACGAAGATGATTTTGTAGAACATCTAGTTGCTACTAGTACGCATGATACGCTACTGTTCTTTACGAATACTGGGAAAGTTTACCGAGCGAAAGGGTATGAAATTCCTGAGTATAGCCGAACTGCAAAAGGGATTCCAATCATCAACTTACTAGGTATCGAAAGCCAGGAAAAAGTGAATGCCGTGATTAATTTGCGCGAGTTCACTGATGATCAGTATCTGTTCTTTACAACAAAGCTTGGCGTTGTGAAGCGTAGTACGTTGACGCAATTCGCGAAGATACGCCAAAGTGGTTTGCGTGCTGTAGAACTTCGTGAAAATGATGAATTGATTTCTGTGCAAATGACAGATGGTAGCAAGAAAATCATTATCGGAACGAAATTTGGGCAATCGATTTACTTTGAGGAGACTGATATTCGCGTCATGGGTCGTACAGCGGCTGGTGTGCGTGGTATTCGTCTTCGTGAAGAGGATGAGGTTGTTGGTATGGAAATCCTTGAAGATGATGAGAAAGTCCTTGTCGTAACGGAGAATGGTTATGGGAAGCAAACACTAGCCAGTCAGTATCCACTTCGTAACCGTGGCGGTATGGGTGTAAAAACGATTAATATCACGGAGAAAAACGGAAATCTGGTCGCTCTGAAAACTGTCACTGGTGAAGAGGACTTGATGCTGATGACAATTGGTGGCGTTTTGATTAGGTTCTCGGTTGGTGATATTTCTCAAACAGGCCGTAGCGCGATGGGAGTTAAACTGATTCGTTTAGATGAAGATGAATTTGTTGCAACTGTCGCAAAAGTGCCGAAAGAAGAAGAAGAATTTGTGGATGAAGAATCCGCTGATGGTGCAGTAGTTGCTCCAGGTGAAGGTGCATCCATTGAAAATCTAGAAATGGATGGCACAGAAGAATAATAGAATGGGACAATAAGTTTTTTAATAAGCTTATTGTCCTTTTTTGTGTGGATAACTAAATAAATTCGGATGAAACTATTGTTATTCACATGTGGATAAGTTAAAATAAGGGATGAGATATTTTTAAACTATTGAAAATCTAAATATGTGGATAACTTTTTTTAATAATTATATAACCAATCATTATTAGCTTTGGTGAAAGCGGAGCAAATGTTGATGATATGCACAGGTCATGTGCCAAAATTTATTCGAGTAGGAAATCGGACTTTTTCGTGAGCTGATTTTTCCTAGGAAGGTGAGGGTAAAGAATGGAATTTGATACAATTGCTGCAATCTCAACACCGCCAGGCGAGGGAGCCATAGCTATTATTCGTTTGAGCGGTGATGAGGCGATTCAAGTAGCGGATCGCATTTTTTGTGCGCAGAAACCACTGAATGAGATGGAAAGCCATACGATACACTATGGGCATATTATAGACCCAAGTACAGGAGAGACAGTCGAGGAGGTCATGGCTACCGTAATGCGTGCGCCGCGGACATTTACTAGGGAAGATGTGGTTGAAATTAATGCGCATGGTGGGATTGTTTCTGTGAACCGTGTGTTGCAATTATTGCTTAGATATGGAGCAAAATTGGCGGAACCAGGAGAGTTTACGAAACGAGCTTTTTTAAATGGACGGATTGATTTGTCGCAAGCCGAGGCTGTGATGGATTTGATTCGTGCGAAAACAGATCGAGCGATGGGTGTTGCGTTGCAGCAAATGGATGGCAGTTTGTCACGTTTGATTAGAAATTTGAGACAGGAAATTTTAGATGCTTTGGCGCAAGTCGAAGTGAATATAGATTATCCAGAATATGATGATGTGGAAGAGATGACACAACGGATGTTGGTGGAAAAGGCGCAATTGGTGCGGGCTTCTGTGGAACAGTTGTTATTGACGGCACAGCAGGGCAAAATTTTGCGTGAGGGACTGGCGACAGCGATTATTGGTCGACCGAATGTTGGCAAATCATCGCTTTTAAATCAGCTTATTCAGGAGGAAAAGGCAATTGTGACCGATATTGCGGGGACGACTCGTGATATTATTGAGGAGTATGTGAATGTTCGAGGGGTGCCGTTACGCCTAATTGATACAGCAGGAATTCGTGAAACAGAAGATATTGTTGAAAAAAATTGGCGTGGAACGATCGCGCAAAGCTTTGCAGGAAGCAGATTTTATTTTGCTAGTTTTGAATCAGAATGAGTCGCTCAGTGTGGAAGACGAAGCTTTGTTTGAGGCGGTCAAGGGACATAATTTTGTAGTTGTTTTGAATAAAACAGATTTGATGCAAAATATCGATGTAGCAAGGGTTCGGGAGCTTGCTAAGGATAATCCAGTTGTCGAGACGTCGCTTGTGAATGATGCGGGAATTACGCAGCTCGAACTTGCGATTAAGGATTTATTTTTTGCGGGTGAAATTGATGCTGGGGATGCGACATATGTTTCAAACGCACGTCATATTGCGCTTTTGCATGAGGCAATTGGAGCTATTGAGGCAGTTATTGATGGCGTGGAAGCTGGAATGCCGGTGGATATTGTTCAGATTGATATGACGAGAGCTTGGGATTTGCTTGGTGAAATTATCGGTGAATCGGTTCAAGATGAGTTACTGGATCAGTTATTTAATCAATTTTGTTTAGGAAAGTGATGTGGTAGAATATGCAAACTTATGATGCGGGGCACTACGATGTTATTGTGGTTGGTGCGGGACATGCGGGCGTGGAAGCAGGCCTTGCGAGTGGTCGAATTGGCGCGAAAACATTGATACTAACGATTAATTTAGATATGGTGGCTTTCATGCCATGTAATCCTTCTGTGGGCGGGCCTGCGAAAGGTGTTGTTGTGCGTGAAATCGATGCGCTTGGCGGTGAAATGGGTCGAAATACAGATAAAACGCATATTCAAATGCGAATGTTAAACACTGGGAAAGGTCCTGCGGTCCGTGCTTTGCGTGCGCAATCGGATAAATGGGATTATCAACACGAAATGAAGCATACGATTGAAAAAGAAGAAAATATCACACTACGTCAAGGTTTAGTAGATCGTCTTGTCGTTGAGGATGGTGTTTGTAAAGGTGTTATTACGAACAGTGGCGCGATTTATTATGCAAAAACGGTTGTACTAACAACAGGTACATTTTCGCGTGGTGAGATTATTGTGGGAGAGTTGCGCTATTCTAGTGGTCCGAACAACCAGCAACCTTCTATCAAGCTTTCAGAGCATTTGGAGGAATTAGGTTTTGAACTACGTCGTTTTAAAACAGGTACGCCACCGCGTGTGAAATCGAGTTCGATTGATTATTCGAAAACGGAAGAGCAACCTGGCGATGATGTTCCGCGTGCGTTTAGTTATGAAACAGTGGACTTTATCATGGATCAGTTACCATGTTGGCTGACATATACAAATGAGGGAACACATCAAATTATTGAGAAAAATTTGCATCGCTCGCCGATGTTTACTGCAACTAAAAAGGGTACTGGTGCGCGTTATTGCCCATCTATTGAGGATAAGATTGTGCGTTTTAGTGATAAGCCGCGTCATCAAATTTTCCTAGAGCCTGAGGGGCGTAATACAGAGGAGGTTTATGTGCAAGGTTTGTCGACAAGTTTACCAGAAGATGTGCAGCGCGAGATGTTGTCAACGATTCCTGGCCTTGAAAATGTCGAAATGATGCGTGTTGGTTATGCGATTGAATATGATGCGGTGATGCCAGAGCAACTGTGGCCATCACTTGAAACGAAGCGCATTGAGAACTTGTATACAGCGGGTCAATTGAATGGTACAAGTGGTTACGAAGAGGCCGCTGGTCAGGGATTAATGGCTGGAATTAATGCAGCGCGTCGTGCATCTGGGAAAGAGCCGGTTGTTTTGGGACGTGATCAAGGTTATATTGGTGTTTTGATTGATGATCTCGTGACTAAAGGGACAGATGAGCCTTACAGATTACTTACTTCTCGAGCTGAGTATCGTTTGTTGTTGCGTCATGATAATGCAGATTTGCGCTTGACTGAAATTGGTCATGAAATTGGTTTGATTAGCGATGAGCGTTATGCTCGCTTTGTGGCAAAACGTGAAGCAATTGAGGCTGAAAAACAACGATTGAAAACAACTCGAATCAAACCAACTGCGGCTGTTCAGAAAATGTTAGTCGATATGGGGAGCACAGAGCTCAAAGATGGCGTTTTAGCTGCAGATTTCTTACGTCGTCCAGAGATTACGTATGATATTTTGATGGAAATTGTTCCACGTGAAACATCATTGACCGCAGATATTGAAGAGCAGGTCGAAATTCAGATTAAATATGAAGGTTATATTGAGAAATCATTAAGCCAAGTGGAAAAAATGAAGCGTATGGAAGGCAAGAAAATTCCTGAGAACATAGATTATGATGCGATTGGTAGCTTGGCAACGGAAGCTTTGGAGAAATTAAAGAAAATCCAACCGCTTTCTATCGCACAAGCTAGCCGTATTTCAGGTGTGAATCCAGCAGATATTTCCATTTTGTTAGTATATATAGAGCAAGGCAAAATCGCAAAGACGAAGTGAGGAGAAAACGTGAATCCAGAACAGTTTAGAGAACAGTTATTGCAACAAGGAATCGAGTTATCAGATGCGCAAATGGAGCAGTTTAATCAGTATTTTACGATGCTTGTAGAGTGGAATGAAAAAATGAATTTAACTGCTATAACAGAGCGTGATGAAGTTTATTTGAAGCACTTTTATGACTCGATTTCTGCGGCTTTTTATGTTGATTTCAAAGATGTAGGGATGATTTGTGATGTTGGCGCGGGTGCAGGTTTTCCAAGTATTCCAATCAAGATTTGTTTTCCTGATTTGGATGTTACGATTGTTGATTCTTTGCAAAAAAGGATGACTTTTTTAGATGCACTTGCTAGTGAATTGAAGCTGGAGAATATTCACTTTCACCATGCAAGAGCAGAGGAGTTTGGACAAAATAAAGCATTTCGTGGTAGCTTCGACTTAGTAACAGCACGCGCAGTAGCTAGAATGAGCGTACTGACCGAGCTTTGTTTGCCGCTAGTCAAAAAGGGTGGATTTTTCTTAGCGATGAAAGGGATGCAGGCGGAGCAGGAGTTGAAAATTGGTGCGAAAGCAATCGCAACGCTTGGCGGAAAAGTGAAGAATCATTATGCGTTTTCATTGCCAATTGAGGAGAGTGAGCGTAATCTATACTTGATTGAAAAAGTGAAAGAAACGCCCAATAAGTACCCTCGTAAATCTGGTACGCCTAATAAACAACCAATTGAATGAAAAGCATGTATTTATCAGCAATTTTCTGCTAAAATGGACAGTGTATAAAGTGTGATGATACTCATGCTTGAAACTACTGGCAGCAGGCTTAATTTTAGAAGGGATGGTTTAAGAATGCCTTTTTCGCGCTTATTCGGAAAGAAAGATAAGGAATATATTGAGATTGAAACGGAAGAAACCGTGGAGGAATTCGTGCAACAAATCGTAGAACTTCCTGTCGCATCCATCGTTCCGAATCGCTATCAGCCCAGAACGGTTTTTGATTCGTCCAAAATTGAAGAATTAGCTAGAACAATCCGGATTCACGGCGTAATTCAACCGATTGTTGTGCGCGAATATGAGCCCGAAAAATTCGAAATTATTGCTGGTGAACGTCGATTCCGAGCAGTTTCGTCATTAGATTGGGACACGATTCCAGCTATCGTTCAAAACTTAACTGATGATGAGGTTGCAGCAATTGCTTTGATTGAAAACCTGCAACGCGAAGAGCTGACGCCAATCGAGGAAGCGAAGGCGTATCAAAGTTTGTTGGATATGCAAGAAGTTACACAAGAAGCATTAGCGCAACGTGTCGGCAAAAGCCAGTCTGCGATTGCGAATAAATTGCGATTGCTGAGATTGCCAGAAGTAGCGCAACAAGCAGTTTTAGATAAGCAAATATCAGAGCGTCACGGTCGTTCTTTGCTAGTACTAGAAACAGAAGAGCAGCAAGTAGATATTTTAGCTAAAATAATCGAAAATAAGTGGAACGTAAAAGAAACAGAACAGCAAATTCAGGCTTTAATTACTGAGCCTGAATCTAAGCCTAAAAAAAATGAAACCAAAGCGCCAAGCAATTAGCCGTGATGTTAGGATTGCGGTAAATACAATCAAACAATCAATTACAATGGTAAAAGATAATGGAATGGATTTACAGATGGAAGAAGAAGAGTCTGATGATTATTATCAAATTACGATTCAAATTCCTAAACAAAAAGCTAAATAATGTAATCAAAACAGATTTCCAAAAAAGGATGTCTGTTTTTTGATGTAGGCAAAAAGAAGAATTATGATTAGTACGCGCAAGTAAGGTGCAATTTTTCATGAAAACCTATACAATGAAGATATACCGATAGATAGAGGAGGGAAGCGGTGCACTCGTGAGGTGTTACTGCGAATAATATGGCGAAAATAATTTTTGTAAGAGATGAACAAGATGAATTTCAAGCATATGATTTCCTGCACAGTTTAATTCAAGAACAACCTTTAATGTCGACCCTTTTATTGCAAGGTTTAATGCAGCTAGAAAAAGCGGAAACGAGGAAATTAACAACGGGCAAACAGATATTACCAGAAGTTCACTTAACAATAGGTAAAAATCAATCATACTCTTTACAAACGAATAAAATCGAAACAACGATTGACCAACCAATTGAGGAAATGAAAGTCCATTTTAAAGACAAGAATTGTCGTATGCTCTATTTTACGGCTTTTTCGGATACAGAAACATACTATTGTTTCGTAAAAGGTTATTTCAAAGATCGCAACCCATTCAATGATAAAATGGCTGCTTATCGAGAAGAGGTAAAGCGAATTTTCCTTCGGCGTGCAGAAGCTAGCTTGAGTATTGGTAAGGATGATTATGAATTTGAATCTTTGAAAGAATTGGCGTGGCAGAATGAGGCGATTGTTCACTATTTAGATAGTTTTTCGGCGCGCTTGGGTCAATTTATCTTTGCAAAACGCGTGAAAAAGAAGTGGTCGCAGTTGGATTTAAGTCTAAAATCAGATTTATCGCCGCTTGTGATTTCGCGATTGGAAGCAGGGGATCCGGATATGACCGTCCGTATGTATCAAAAGGCGTGTGAAGTATTGGATGTTTCGACAGATTTTAAAGATGATCATATGTCAATTCACTAAATAGAGCTTTTTCGTTTGAGGTGTGTTAAGCAGGGCTTCATAGCTCCTTCTAAAAAGAGGGCATGAATCCTGTTTATTTTACAGATTATTGAAGTAGAAAAAAACGTATTAAAAATCAGAAACTAGATTTTTAATACGTCTTTTTTCTGTAGAGAAGTCTGTACCTTAACCCTATCTATTACCTGTCATCTGTCTTTCGAGAATCTGCTCTTGACGGACTCTTTTTGCTCTTGAAGGTTAGCTCATTATATGGAAGAAGAGTTTGGAGCATTCCCATGTTAGTAAGCACTCTAACATAAATAAAAACATACGTTCTTATTTTCTTGACTTTAGTCTCGAAAACCTTTAAAATGAAGACTTCACGCAAATGAAGGTGAAGAGGGGGAATTTCTTTGAGTAGGACAGTAACAGCGCAAGAAAGACAGGAGTTTAAGACGATACCGATTGTCACAGCTTTTCTCATTGCAGGATTTATAGGTTTGTTCAGTGAAACAGCTTTAAATATGGCACTTACGGATTTGATTCGAGTGTTTGGTGTGAGTTCAGCAACAATTCAGTGGTTAACGACTGGATATTTGCTAACACTGGGTATTTTAGTACCAGTTTCAGGACTCTTATTACAGTGGTTTACCACACGAAAATTATTTTTTGCAGCTGTCGGGTTTTCGATAGTAGGAACGCTTATTGCTGCATTGGCACCAGATTTCGGTGTGCTAATGGTCGCACGGGTTATCCAAGCGATTGGAACGGGGCTTTTGCTACCACTAATGTTCAACACAATATTGGTTATTTTTCCAGAGCATAAACGTGGATCAGCGATGGGACTTATCGGGCTTGTTATTATGTTTGCACCCGCAGTTGGACCAACTATTTCAGGACTAATTATTGAAAATTTAACGTGGAATTGGATTTTCTGGATTGCTTTACCGTTTCTAGTTTTTTCGTTACTGTTTGGACTGCGTTATATGAAAAATGTGTCTGAGGTTACGAAACCGCGAATTGATATTTTTTCGATTATCTTATCAACGCTTGGTTTCGGGGGAATTGTATATGGCTTTAGTAGTGCTGGCGAGAGTGGCTGGGGTAGTGTATTAGTTATTACCACGATGCTTATTGGAGTCATCAGTTTAGCTGTCTTTTCTTGGCGTCAGCTTACGATGGATGAGCCAATGATGGACTTGCGTGTTTTCAAGTTTCCGATGTTTACGCTTGGATTATTAATCGTATTCATTGCATTCATGATTATCCTGTCAACAATGATTTTATTACCGCTCTATTTGCAAACAGGACTAGCTTTAGCGGCATTTTCAGCTGGTTTGGTACTTTTGCCAGGTGGTGTCATAAACGGCTTGTTATCACCTGTTACAGGGCGTTTATTCGATGTCTTTGGTGCACGTGTACTAGTTGTTCCAGGATTTATCGTATCCGTGGTAACTTTGTGGTTTTTAACGCAAATTACGCTAGAAACAACAGCTGTTACAATCGTAATCTTGCACAGTGCGCTCATGATTGGCGTATGTATGATTATGATGCCTGCACAAACAAATGGCTTAAACCAGCTGCCACCAAAAATGTATCCCGATGGAACAGCAATTATGAACACGTTGCAACAAGTTTCAGGTGCAATTGGTACAGCGGTGGCAATCACGATTATGTCGGCTGGTCAAAAAGCGTACATGGCAACCGTAGTGAATCCAGGTCCGCAAGACTTAGCGGCATCACTTGTTGAGGGCTCACGTAGCGCATTTACGTTTGGCCTTGTGATGGCGATTATTGGTTTGATAATATCATTATTTATTCGCAAAAAAGCATAAAAACAAGCCGTGTCGATAAAATTCAGGCACGGCTTTTGCTTATCATCAAATTTATTTTCGCATAAAGTAGGACTAAACCTTAAATTTTTGATAGAATAGACTATGAGAAGCAACGCGCCGACAAATATTGATTTTCGTCATTAAACCTCTATATTTTGTCTACACGATGGGGTTTGATGGTGAATCATCTAAAATAAAGTTTTTTCGCGTTCGGTGTTACAAACAATATGTGAGGGTTGGTGAAATAGATTGAGCAAAGTGATTGCACTAGCAAATCAAAAAGGTGGCGTAGGTAAGACGACGACATCTGTTAACCTAAGTTCTAGTCTTGCGTTTCTAGGTAAAAAAGTACTGCTTGTGGACATCGATCCTCAAGGGAATGCATCGAGTGGGGTTGGCATTAATAAAGGCGAAATAGAGCATTGTGTTTACGATGTGCTTGTGGATGACGTTGCCTTGAAAGATGTTATTAAACCAACAGAGATGGAAACGCTAAATGTGGTTCCTGCTACGATTCAACTTGCTGGTGCAGAAGTTGAGCTTGTTCCCGCTATATCGCGTGAAATTCGTCTGAAAAAAGCGATTGATTCTGTTCGTGATGAGTATGATTATGTGATTATTGATTGTCCGCCATCCTTAGGGTTACTTACGCTAAACGCTCTTACTGCGTCTGATACGGTTTTAATACCAGTTCAGTGCGAGTACTACGCATTAGAGGGTCTGAGCCAGTTATTAAATACGATTCGGATTGTCCAAAAACATCTGAATGAGGACTTACAAATTGAAGGGGTATTACTAACAATGCTCGATGCTAGAACTAATCTGGGTATTCAAGTCATTGATGAGGTAAAGAAATACTTCCAAAATAAAGTTTTTGAAACAATTATTCCACGTAATATTCGCCTTAGTGAAGCGCCGAGTCACGGGAAACCGATTATATTGTACGATGATAAATCTCGCGGATCGGAAGTGTATGTAGATCTTGCAAAGGAAGTGATTGCTCATGGCTAAAGGATTAGGAAAAGGAATTAGCGCGTTGTTCAACAATGTCGATCAGAATGAGGAAGCTGTGCAAAACATTTCTATTAGCGAAATCCGCCCGAATCCATATCAACCACGCAAAGCATTTGATCCTACAGCACTTCGCGAATTGCGCGATTCTATTAAGCTTCATGGTATTTTACAACCGGTTATCTTGCGCAAATCAGAACCAAAAGGCTACGAGCTTGTTGTCGGGGAGCGCCGTTTTCGAGCAGCTAAGGAAGCTGGTTTAGAGGCAATACCAGCAGTTGTTAGATCACTAGATGATCGAGAAATGATGGAGTTAGCGGTGTTGGAAAACTTACAGCGGGAAGACTTATCCGTACTTGAAGAAGCAGAATCCTATGATTTACTAATGAAGAACTTAGAGCTGACGCAGGCAAAATTAGCAGATCGTTTAGGTAAAAGCCGTCCTTATATCGCGAATATGGTACGCTTGCTTGCCTTGCCAGCAGAAGTTCAAGTGATGCTTCGTGATGATTCCTTATCAATGGGTCATGCGCGTGCCTTGCTAGGCTTAAAGGACAAGAAAAATATCAAACCAATTGCTAAAAAGACAGTAGCAGATGGTTTGACGGTTCGTCAGCTGGAGAAATTAGTTGGGGATTTGAATGGGAATGTTTCACGTGAAACACCCAAAAAACAAGAAAAAATTCCAGTGTTTATCAAAGAGAGTGAATCGCAATTGCGTGATAAATTTGGAACAGCAGTTTCTATTAAGCGTCGTGATAACAAGGGTAAAATTGAAATTGAATTTTTATCTGAGGATGATTTGGGTCGCATTTTAGAGATTTTAGATGTTCAGTTTGATGAGGATTAAGTATATGGAACAGAATTTTAATTTAAATGATATTGTTGAGATGAAGAAGCAACATCCTTGTGGCACCAATCGTTGGCGCATTATCCGGCTTGGCATGGATATTCGGATTAAATGCGAAGGTTGTGGGCATAGCGTGATGATTCCGAGACGCGAGTTTACGAAAAAAGTGAAGCGGATTTTGGAGAAGGCTGAATAATGGATAACAGATGAAAAGCGTTGAAGGAGATGCATATAGCTACTCATTCAACGCTTTTTGGGTTACTTACCACCAAATAAATCTTTAATTCCATCCACAATATTTCCAACGTCACCAAGGGATTCCGTGATATTTGCATTATCTGTTACTTGATCAATCATACCACCAGCTTGTTCGCCAATTTGGCTGGTGATTTCTTCGGGATTAAGTTGTTCTGTTAAGTTTTGTGCCTGCTCTGTCAAATCTGTTGCCCCTCCAGTTACTTGATCAACAACATCACCAGCACCGCCAAGCAAATCTGTTACTTTATCTGATGCCATATCTTTTAAAAAATCGAATAAAGCCATTGAAAGCCATCTCCTTTTGTGCGATTTTCATAAACTGCGCTGCCCAAAAAAGTATGCAAAAAAGACCTTACGTAAGAAACGTAAGGTCTCGCAAACAATGATGTCATTGCTAATAGAGCCGGGGTTGCCCCGTATTGACGACTCTATTATTACTGCTACTCCCCTTATCGGGAACGAGAATATGAATTACTTATAGAATAGCATGAATTCATATCGAGTGCAAGAGCATCCTTATTTTGTTAATTTGAAGGAGCCCATTGTTTTGTAGTCAAAATTAATGAATGAATAGTCATTACCCATGTATGATTGCACAGATAAGTTTGTCCCAGATGCAGAGAAAGAAGCACGTAAGTTTGTCGAGGTAAGTGTAGCATCTGTTGTTTTTGTACCAAGAGTCAATGTTTGTGGTGTGTTGAATTGTACAATACTTCCAGTACTTACGTTAAAAATACTACCTTTTGCGTTATTTGATTTCAAGTCTACATTAGCGACATCGTTAAATGAAATAGCAGATTTGCTTGTTTTGATTAGTTGCGTGGATTTAGCACTACCATTTAGAATGAAGCTAGCGTTTTTTTCAACATCAATACCAGTAGAAGCATAGATTAATCCTACTGTTCCCGTAGCATCTTGGTTGAATTCAGTACTGGAGTTAGCACCAAAATTTGGTTTACCATTTATATACAATGCGACATCTACAGAATTTGTTGTAAGTTTGGAACCAGCTTCTGTAGAGAATAATGGTGTAGCACCAGTCATGTTGAACACTTTTTTAGTGGATGTAATATTGACTGTTGAGCCTTTGCTGACATAAACTTTTGGACTAGCTTGTGCCATCAGGAAAGCATCGGCAGTGGTTGTCGCTGTGAAACTTGCATTTTCACCGAATATAATAGTGTTTACTTTTGCGATTTCGAGTGTTGATGTTGTGGTCACTTTCGTTGTCCCGTGGAAGGTAAGAGCGCCTTTTGGAGCATAGGCGATTTGTTTACCAGTGAAAGTGACGTTGTTAAGAGCAAGCTGTCCATCTGTGTCCGTGCGGTAGATACCGTATGAGCCAGTAGACTCGATGGTTAGATCCTCTAGTGCGATAACACCAAATTGCTTGGCATTGATTACATATTTACCCATATCCAATTTGTGATTGTTACCTCGAACTAATGGGTTATGTTGTTTTGAAATAGCGATATCGCTTGTTGCTGTGATGTCAGCATTAATTGAGATGATATCTGTTGGTGATGTTTCTAGAGCTGCTTTCAATTCAGCAAAGGTGTTGACAGTAACTGTCTTGACATCAGCTGCTTGTACGATTGTACTAGAAGCATACCCTCCAAAAGATAATACTGTCGGTGTGATGAGGATTGCTGCTGTTAAAACGGATAAACCAAGTTTTGTTGTTGTTTTCATTTTTTTCTCTCCTTTTGTTTTTACTGCTACGTTTTGGCCAAAATGCAACTCAGGCAATAATACCATGCGACAACTTCTTTTAGGGGTGACAATTATGTGGATAAAAAATGAAAAAAATATGAATGAATCACAATGCAATCGTTTTATTAGTTAAATATGATATATTTTAGATTTTATTAGCATATTATTGCTGTTTTATAAGTAAAATATTATACTTTTTGAAATCGGTATCATTATCTAATTAGATTGCCAATAGCTAATAGTTGTGTTCCGTAGATATGTTTTGTAGAATGGAGTTAGTATTACTTTATAATAATTATAAAAACGGAGGTTGGATGAAATGAGTAAAAAATTAACAACAAACCAAGGTGTTCCAATCGGGGATAACCAGAATTCGATGACGGCGGGACATCGTGGTCCTACATTATTAGAAGATTATGTGTTGATTGAGAAGCTAGCTCATTTTGATCGTGAACGTGTTCCTGAACGTGTGGTGCATGCTCGTGGAATCGGTGCGCATGGTGTTTTTACAGTTAAAAATAGTATGAAGAAGTACACGAAAGCAGCATTTTTACAAGAAGTGGGGAAAGAAACAGAGGTTTTTGTTCGTTTTTCAACGGTAATTCATGGTTTGCATTCGCCGGAGACATTGCGTGACCCACGTGGTTTTGCGGTTAAATTTTATACAGAAGAGGGAAATTATGATTTTGTAGGTAATAATTTGCCTGTATTCTTCATTCGTGATGCGATTAAGTTCCCAGATGTTATTCATTCTTTGAAGCCGGATCCAAGTACGAATATGCAAGATGCTAACCGTTATTGGGATTTCTTCAGCTTGACTCCTGAGGCTACGACGATGATTACATATTTGTTTAGTGATGAGGGTATCCCGGCTTCTTACCGCCAAATTCGTGGTTCGAGTGTTCATGCTTTTAAATGGACGAATGAGGAGGGCAAAACGGTTTATATTAAAATGCGTTGGGTGCCAAAAGCAGGTATCGTTAACCTTTCTACGGACCAAGCGGCGCAAATTCAAGCGAAAGAGTTTAGCCATGCTACTCGTGATTTCCATGAAGCGATTGAGAATGGTGATTTCCCTGAGTGGGATCTTTATATTCAAGTGCTTGATCCTGCTGATATCGATAACTATGATTTTAATCCACTTGATGCAACGAAAGATTGGTTTGAGGATGTTTTCCCGTATGAGCTTGTTGGGACAATGGTGTTGAATCGCAATCCTGAGAACATTTTTGCGGAAACGGAATCGGTTGGTTTTAATCCTGGTGTGCTTGTACCTGGAATTTTGCCGTCTGAGGATCGTATGTTACAAGGACGTTTGTTCTCGTATTCAGATACGCAGCGTCACCGTGTTGGACCGAACTACTTGCAATTGCCGATTAATAGTCCGAAAGTGGATGTGAATAATAATCAACGTGATGGTGCAATGCCATTTAAACAACAGATGAGTTCGATTAACTATGAGCCAAATAGTTATGATACAACGCCAAAAGAAACACCGCGTTATGTGGAAGATGAGCAAGAATTAATGGCTGGGAAAGTTGGTCGCATTGAGCAGCAGAAACCGAATAACTTTGGACATGCGCGTGAAGTGTGGAATCGTTATTCTGACGGTGAACGTGATGCGCTGGTGAATAATATTGTTGGCGATTGGGAAGGTGTTCGCGAGGATATTAAAATTCGTAACTTGCGTAATTTCTACCAAGTGGAGCCGGTGTTTGCTGAACGTGTGGCAAAAGGAACTGGTGTTGACTTAGAGAAACATATTGCTGATTTAAAATAATTTTTGGATGAACCGATGGAGTGAAGTGCTCTGTCGGTTTTTTGTTGAACTTTCTGGGGAATAGATTAGGGAATGCAGAGGGAGATGAGCGATATGATGCGGTTTATCAGGGAGCATTTTTTGATGTTGGTTATTATGATTGTTGGTTTGCTATTTATTTTTGTGCCGGTTTTGACGGGGAGTATTGATAATGAGCTGACGATTGATGGGATGTATAATTTTATTGGAACATTTTTTGGGATTATTGGCGCAGTAATGCTAGCTTTTAGTGAGGCGAAAAATCAGAATAAGACGTTACGGGATGAGATTGATTTGAATGCGCGAAAGGAGCGACAGATTCAAGCAGAATTTTTGTATAAGGAGTTACTTTTTCAGAAAATCGAGAAGACTTATGGGTTGCTCAATACGGCGATTTATAAAAATGAGGAAATTCTGCGTTTTATTAAGGATATTGGGCAGTTGTTGGAGAGTGAGAAAATACGGGCGCGGTTGATTGAAAATAGGAATGAGACGGAGAAGTATATTCATGAGATTGAGTTGATGAGTATTTATTTTCCGGATGACTTGGAGAAAGTAAAATTGATTGTGTCGACGTTTAATTATAGTAATAAATATTTGAGTACGATGGAGCATGAACTTTTGGTCGGGGATTCGGCGGGTTTTCGCAAGGAGCTGGAAAGTTATAAGACAATTGTGAAGCGGTTGGTGCAAGTGATGGATGAATTGTCGATTGATATGTTGGCGAGCATGAATGTGGAGATTAATAAGCTGAATGATATTGGGAGCACGGTTTAGGTGAGGTGTGGTAAATTCTTGTGTCTTTTTGTTGGAAAAACCTTTATAATAGAGACATGAGTGGAATATAATATGAGGAAAGCGAGACAGCTTTTCGATCAAAGGAGTTCATTTAAATGGCATTAACAGCTGGTATTGTTGGTCTTCCGAACGTTGGGAAATCGACACTTTTTAACGCAATTACAAAATCAAAAGTGGAAGCGGCCAACTATCCTTTCGCAACGATTGAGCCTAATATGGGGGTTGTTGAAGTTCCTGATGCGCGTCTGAACAAGTTGACGGAGCTTGTGAAACCAAAGAAAACGGTACCGACAACATTCGAATTTACGGATATTGCAGGAATCGTGAAGGGCGCGAGTAAAGGTGAGGGACTTGGAAATCAATTCTTATCTCACATTCGCCAAGTGGATGCGATTTGTCATGTGACGCGTTGTTTTGAGGATGAGAACATTACGCATGTTGAGGGCCGTATTGACCCGCTAGATGATATTGCAGTGATCAATTTGGAACTTGTTTTGGCTGATTTGGAGACGGTTGATAAACGTATCGGTCGTGTTGAAAAGCTAGCAACGAAGCAAAAAGATAAGGATGCGCTTGCGGAATACAATGTTCTTTTGAAATTGAAAGAGGCTTTGGAAAATGACAAACCGGCACGTTCAATAGAGTTTAATGATGACGAGGACAAAATTGTTCGTGGCTTGTTTTTATTGACTCGTAAACCGGTATTGTATGTTGCCAATGTTTCAGAGGATGAAGTTGGCGACCCGGATAATAATAAGTACGTGCAACAAGTACGTGAATTAGCTGCTGGTGAGGGTTCAGAGGTTATTGTTATCTGTGCGCGTGCGGAGGAAGAGATTGCTGAGCTTGATGAGGAAGATAAAGCTGAATTTTTAGAAGCGCTAGGGATTGAGGAGTCTGGTTTGGATCAATTGATTCGTGCGGCGTATACGTTACTTGGCTTGTCTACTTACTTTACGGCAGGTGTTCAAGAAGTCCGTGCTTGGACATTCCGCAATGGTATGAAAGCTCCAGCATGTGCCGGCGTAATTCACACCGATTTCGAACGTGGATTTATTCGTGCTGAAGTTGTTTCATACGATGATTTACTAGAACACGGTTCCGAGCAAGCCGCAAAAGTGGCTGGAAGACTGCGCTCAGAAGGTAAGGAATATGTAATGAAAGATGGAGATGTAGTTCATTTCTTGTTTAATGTTTAAATTTACGGCAGGTCGATTGGCATACCTCTTTTGCTACAGTGCCATCGAGTGATATAGTGGAAAAATCGTTTGACCAGAAAGTGGTTAGACGATTTTTTACGTTCGTAAAAAATTTTAAAGACAGGAAAGTGGTATTTAAAGCAAGAGTTGGATGGATTCTTTGAGGCTGATTGGTGATGAATCGTAGTAGGTTATCTGTTTAGGTTAAGCAAAAACCCCTCACGTCCCGATAGATGTGAGAGGCTTAAGCATTATAATTGATCTTTAAAAAGAAAATCTAAAATGATATCACCGATTCGTCTATTTTCTCCTTGGTAGGGGAAAGAGTGAATCTGGATTGCCGGATTGAAATTGAGCTCAATCACAGCATAGGGGCCGTTAGGGAGTGTTTCACGTGAAACAATGATATCGACACCGCATAAATTAGCATCAACAGCTTTGGCACATTCAATTGCTAGCTCTTGATAGTAGGGATGAATTAAATTTGTCACATCGATGCTATCACCGCCAGTACTAATATTCGAGTTTTCGCGTAGATATACGATTTGGCCGTTTTCCGGGACATCAGACATGCTGAATCCTTGCATGGAGAGCATGAGTGTTTCTTCTGGGCCTTTTTGGATTATTTCTAACGGTTTGAGATGATCGGTACCACGCAATGGATCTAAGTTTTTTTCGTCGATGAGCTCGGAAATAGTACGGGTGCCATCACCAGTGATGTTAGCTGGAACGCGTTTTAAGATACCAGCGATTTTGCCATCAATTACTAGGAAGCGATATTCGTCACCAGGTATATAGGTCTCGATGATAACAGATGAATCATAGCTAAAAGCAATTTTTAGAGCTTCTTCATAATTTTCTTGAGTGAATCCGTCTTTGAAAATACTTATTCCGATACCAAAATTAGTTGATTTTGGCTTCACAACGATTGGCTTATCAGCGAATAATTTGAAGCTGTTGCGTGCATCATTGATATCTGAAAAATTCTGACCACGTGGGACTTCGATATTATGTTCTGCTAAAATTTGTTTTGTAACAACCTTATTCTCCATTATGAGTGCACTAATATAGCTATCGCGCGCGGTTTTAGTGGCTTGTTTGATATATTCGACTTGACCACCCTTTTCGAGACGAATGAAATTTTCTTCACGATCTAGGATTTCAATTGATAAACCTTTTGTGACCGCTGATTTTAAAACGATTTGAGTTGAGAGCTCCATATCTTCGTAGCCTATCAATTTGTAAGCGTTCTGCATACTTTGTTCTAGATAGGTTTTAGCTTTTTCAAGGTTGAAGGATACAAATGAGTCGCTTGTTGTTACGATTTGTGATGCGATTGTTTTCTCAGGGTTTTTGCTTATGTCGCGTTGTACTTCGATAATACTCGAAAAATCGACTGCATCAGTTAGTTTTGCGACATATTCCATTTCGGTTAGAAGTTTTTCAACTGCTTGATTGAAGGGGAGTTCTGATCCGTTCACATATATGTCTGGCTTGTTTAAGCCATTGCTTGCGATTCGTTCTTCATTAATGTCAGATTGTTCTTGCTGCGTCTGATCAAATGCAGTGCTCTCGGTCAATAGGCCACTTACTAGTAGTAGGTGAATAAAATGCAACATTTCTTTGGTGATGCCATTCGGGTCAAATGGGTTTAAATCTAGAGATCGAATTTCGATGTATTCAACGCCAGCTTCAGCAAGACCTGCAAGCGACTGGTCGGTATTCGAATTTTTTAGCCGAATAGGATTGTAAAGTTCACGCATACTGTCAATCTTACCTTGCTCAATCCATGATTCGATGCTTGCGATATAGTCGTCAAAACTATCATAATCGACATGAAGAGAACATTTATTTTTATACCCAGCATGACTATTGCGCAGGGAGATACCATTTTGAAGCGCAAGGTCAGGTGTTTCACGTGAAACTTCGTTGTCGGGAGTTTTATTCAGAAAATTTGGTAGGTAGACTGGGCTTGCCCCCGTTAAGTAAAGCAGAAACCAACGATTTTGCATAAAATATTTAGCAACTTTAAGGTAAATCTGATTTTTGAAATCTTGTAATGTTTTTTCGCCACCCATACTTATGTGCAATCGTTCTAAAAAATCGTCAGAGAACGAGAAATTATAGTGAATGCCAGAGAGAAGTTGAACTTTTTTGCCGTATTCACGGGCTAGATGCTCACGATAGAGCCTGCTCGCTGAATTCGGGTCTTGGTAAACAGCTATTGGAATATCTTGTTCTGCTGGAAGGATTGGTGGGTTGCTACTTGGCCATAAGTATTCATCGCGAACTCTGTCTGATACGATATTTTGAAGATTTTCTAAGGATGTATAAACCGCATCTACAGAGTCACTCACGGGTGTAATCATTTCAATTTGGCTTTCAGAAAAATCGGTCTTAATATAGGGATTTTCCTCTTTTAACCCAAAGATTGCGGGATGTGGTGTAAGTGATAAATTTCCGTTTTCATCTACTCGCACATTTTCTTTTTCAAGTCCAAAGTTTCCGCTAAAAAGCCTTTTTTTCAAATCGGCGTGTTGTTCTAGTATTGGAAACAAATTGTCATTTTTATATAACACGATTTCACCTTCTTGTAGTCCATTTTGTTCAATAGCTTTATCTTACAATAATTAATGTCAATAGTATAGAAAATGGTTTTAGATTACTAATATTACACTACTGAAATGTATTTGAAACATTTGTCATTAAAAACTTTACTTTTCGAAGTGTCCTAGTTACAATAGTACACATGAGGAGAGTGATTGAGATGTATACGTTAAATTCTCAAAGTCATGTTCCGATTTATGAGCAAATTGTGGCCCTAATTAGAGGCTATTGCATCAGTGGCGTTTTGCAACCAGGTGACAAGTTGATGAGTGTTCGTGAAATGTCGACACATATCTTAGTGAATCCAAATACAGTGGGAAAGGCGTACAAGGAATTAGAGCGATTGGGAGTTATCGAGACCAAGCTTGGAAAGGGTTCGTATGTAGCGTTTGTTAATGACAATAACCCAAATAAAGAGGCGCTTGCTTTGTTTAAACGGAATTTAGAGGAATTGGTTTTGGAAGCGAATTATTTGCGAATTGAGGAGCAGGAGCTACAGGATTTGATTGGAGAGTGCTATACGAGATTGGAGGGTTAGAATAGATGATTATTGATAGAATCACAAAGCGAATTGAGGGTAATTTGGTGCTAGAGAATATTTCATTTGAGTTGAAAGCAGGTGAAATTACGGCGTTGATTGGGCGCAATGGTGTGGGGAAAACGACGCTGTTCTCAATCATTGCAGGTATGTACTTAGCAGATGCTGGTCAAGTGATGCTGGATGGACAAGATTTACGCAAAAACCCGGCTTTGAAGAAGAATATTTTCTTTTTGGAAGATAACATGAATTATTTTAATACGTATAGTGTAAAAGCGGTCGTAAAAATTTATAAAAATGTATATGCGACGTTTGATGAAGAATTTTTTAATACGTTAATGGAGCGTTTTGAATTGCCAACAAAAGCGAAAGTGATGTCGTTTTCAAAGGGACGTAAAGCGCTCTTTTTTATGATACTAGCATTTTCTTTAGATGTACGCTATTTATTGCTGGATGAACCGCTGGACGGCCTGGATGTAATTGTTAAGAAGCAGTTGTTGCAATTTATTTTGGAGACGGTTGCGGATCGTAAAACGAGTGTGTTGATTGCATCGCATCGCTTGGATGAGCTAGAGATGGTGGCGGATCGGGTGTTGGTTTTAAAAGGAACATCGCTTGAGCTGGATTATTATTTGGAGGCGTTACGTGATACTGCGCTTAAGATTCAAGTAGCATTTAAGTCAAAGCATGTGCCTGCGTTTGTGAAAGAGGAATCTGAGCTTTTGCAACGGAATGGACGAATTTATACATTGCTGGTAACTGAAAATACGGATGATTTCGTTAGTAGGCTAAAGCTTGTGGAGCCAATTTTGTATCAGGAAATGGCAATTACGATGGAGGATGTTTTCACAATTAGGCTTTCTGATGATAAGGTGGACTACTACGAGATTTGAGGGGTGAGGAGCATTGTTTAGTAAGCGTTTGTGGATGAAAGAGTCGCGCAGTGTGTGGTGGATTGTGATAATTCTAGTGTTAGGCTTTCTTTACGCACAAACTGGTGGGCTTTACTCGGATGCTAAGGATTGGCAGATGCAATATGATTATTTTCAGTCAGATGGATTTCAAGAGCAACAGCGTGCAGATGGTGATGGTAAAATGACTCCAGAGCAGGTAAAGACTAGTTTGACATTGAGCCATTTTACAACAGGATTCCCTGAGGATAAATTTTCAACGCAATACACGATGTCAAGGTCTTATTTTGCGCTTAGTATTTTGGTCGTGATTTTGGGGTTGGCGATGGTTAGCTGGGAGCGTTATACGAGGAAGGATCATTTTTCGCTGGCGGCACCGTTTAAGCGCAGTAGTATGATTGGCGTGAAGCTATTGTTGGGATGCCTGTCCATCACGGTAGCTTATGGGATTAGTTTGTGGCTGGGACTGAGGCATTTGTTTTTGGTAATACCTAGCGATTTTATTGATTTAGATATGCAAAAAGTATACTTGGGATTGTTTGGGAATTTAGGGACGTTTTTGTTGCTTTTTGTGCTAGCTGTTTTCGTTGGAACGATTATGGGTGAGTTATTGGCGACTGTTATTACGCTATTGATTATTACGGTTATGCCAAGGTATATTTACACAGTGTGGTTTATTTTAATGCAGTTATTGTACCCAGATACCAGCTTGGATAAATTTGCGAATTGGACATCGTATGCAAATGTGTTTGTTATTTTTGGAAATAGTGAGTTTGAGTATGGGCCGTTTATTTTGCAACTGATTTTACTAGTTTTGTTTGGGGTGGGTTCGGTATTTTTTCTATAAGCGATATTCAATTGAGAATAATGGAAAGGTTTTGGCGTTTTCTTATTTACGTGTTTCGTGTGCGATTTTAGTTTCATTTGGTGGAGCTATTTTAGTTGCTAATTTTTGGTTTAGTGATGGACGGGCGGAGCTACCTTCGATGATGACTTTTCTCATTATATTAGCGGGATCGTTTATTGGGTGCTTAGTGATTTGTTATATGGTGCTTTACAGAAATACGTGGATTCGGAGATAGGGGCGGTTTTATGTGGCAAAAAGGGTTGTGGTATAAGGAGTGGCGGGGAATAAGGTGGGTTGTTCCGCTTGTTTTTCTAGTGTTTTTGTTAGCCTTTTTCGTTGGGTTGGTAAATGAGGCAAATACTTGGAATAAGAATCAGATGCATTATAAATCGGAGGACTTTCAATTAGAGCAGGAGGTAGACCCGGATTTTGCGATGACGAAGCAAGAGATTCGGGATGATTTGACGGTGCGTTATTTGGCGTATGAGACAAATTTGTCGGAAAGCGCGAATCAATATACCTATTTTTTCTTTAGCTTTATGGTGAGTCTGCCATTTACGATGACGCTTGTATTGTCGGTGATTTTGGGTATTTGTTCGGTGATTTTGGAGCGGTATACGCGTGGGAATCATTTTACAGCGGTGATTCCTTATTCTAAAAAGGCGATTCTAGGTGTTAAGGTATTGCTTGGTTTTGCAGTGATTACGGTGAGTTATTTTGTGAGTTTGGGACTGGGGTTGTGGTATTTTTCTTCGCAGGTTCCGACAGAATTCATTGATTTTCATCAGCAAAAATTGATAATGGATGTTTTGGGAAGTTGGTTGGCGTATTTGTTATTGTTTTTGCTTCCAATTGTTGTGGGGTACGTGATTGGTTCGCCGTTGGGTGGAATTTTAGCGACTGCGGGTTTGGTATTGTTGCCGAGCACGATTTTAGCGTTTGTAGTTCATATTACTGACTTTATAAATAAAGGTGCATCGCTGGATTTACCGTATGTGGGTGATTATTTACGAGTTTTGGAGCCGCTGGGATTTATTCGACCTGCCTATGGACCATTATTATTGCAACTTGGATTGTTGGCTGGGCTTCTTGCTTTTGCGAGCGTGGTTGCGGAACGGGAATCGCTTGAGACGAGTGGGAAATTATTTGTTTTTCCGGAAATGCGGGTTTGGGGACTTATTAGTTTAGCAACTTTGGTCGGGATGTTTGTAGCGAATATGGTTCAGGATTTTGTGAATTTATCTGGGATGATAGGGTTAGTTGTATTTTGGTTGATTTTTAGTGTGAGTGTAATTGTTTCTATATTTGCGGGAGCTCGGTTTTTTTACGGGAAACGTTCGTAATTTTTTATAAATATATTTCTACTGGGAGTATATTGGGTTATAATAGAGGTAGTATGTTTGAGGGAGGATTTTATAGGTGACAACAGAAGCAGAAACAGTGAAGCCTGAGATTGGCGAGATGAAGACGAATTTGACGAAGCGCAATTTGCAATATATCCAAGAAGTGGAGAAGCACCTTCGCGATTTGGGACAATATGGTGAGGAGCAGCAGGCGAATTTGATCTATGAAATGACGGAGAAAGTACTTGAAAATCAAAAACAAGGTGTGACAGCGCGGAAATTATTCGATGTGACGCCTACAGAATACGTGAAAGCTTTGACTGTAAAAGCAGCACCAGTTGGTGAAACTGCTGGTAAATGGTGGATTGCACTGGATGGTGGTTTGCTCGTACTTGGTGCGATGATGCTAATCAGTGGTGTGAGTGCGATTTTCCAAGGGCAGACACTAGGTTTGGCTGTCCTATTCGTGACCTTCCTTGTCGGTGGTGGAGCGATGATGGTATTGCGTAAATATGCAGGTGCTATGCGTCAAGGTGAAAAAGGTGGAACGTGGAAGTATCTCTTGATTGCGATGATTGTTATTCTTGTGTGGATGACGATTATGACAGTCGTGCAAGTGATTGTTCCAGCGAAATGGAATGTGGCGCTAGATCCGTATCCAACGGTTATTGTTGGGGCGGCGCTATTAGCATTGCGTTTCTACTTGAAGAAGAAGAAAAATATTCCGAATTTATAAGATGTCGATGCTGTTCTTAGTTAGGGCAGCATCTTTTAATGGATGGGGGAATTATAGTGGTAGAAAAGTTAAAAATTTTTAACGTGGAGCATCAGCAAATTGGGACAGCGAGTCGAGATGATGTGCATCACAAGGGTTTATGGCATGAGACATTTCATTGCTGGTTTGTTTCAGAGGATTTGACGCGGATTTATATTCAGTATCGAAGTGAACAGAAGAAGGATTTTGCTGGGCTTTATGATATTACGGCTGCTGGGCATTTGATGGAGAATGAGACGGTTTTGGATGGGGTTCGTGAGGTGAAAGAGGAGCTTGGAATCGATGTGAAAATGGATGAGATGGTTTCTTTGGGTGTGATTGATACGAGTTATGTTTCTCCAGGATTTGTGGATTGCGAGTTTTGCCATGTTTTTTTGTATCGTTTTGCTGGAAATTTGGCAGATTTCAAGTTGCAGGAGGATGAGGTTGGCGGAATGGTGACGGCGGATTTGCAAGAGTTTCGATTATTTTTTAAAGGGGAATCGAACGGACTCCGCGTGGAGGGGTTTAAGCTACGTGATGATGGGATTGAGGTTGTAAACGAGGTGTTGGGGATGCGTCAGTTTACACTGGAAGAAAATAATTATTATGGGAAATTGGTCGATGCGATGGAGTTACGGGGAATATTATAGGCAATGGTAAATTATTTCCCGGGAAATAACGGCTAGCTTTTCATTTTGGAATGTGACATAATGAAGTCGTGAAACCTTTATTTGAAAGGGTGGGTAATGAATGTTTCCTTATGAAATCGTGAGTAAGTTTACTGAGACGGAGTTGCATTTATACAGATACATAATGGACAATCGAGATAAGGTGATGTACATGCGGGTTCGAGAGTTGGCAGATGAAACGCATGTCTCGGCAGCTTCGATTGTTCGCTTTTCAAGGAAACTGGGTTATGATGGGTTTTCGGAGTTTAAGGTGCAGTTGAAACAGGCATCAAAGGAGAAAACGAAGACGAGGACAGCGGATACGATTGAAGTTTTGGAGGAGTTTTTTGAGCGGACAATGCGTCGGGATTACGATGTGAGTTTAGATAAGGCTGTGGACATTATTGATGACGCGCAGTTGGTTGTATTTGTTGGTATTGGAACATCAGGAATTCTCGCAGAATATGGCTCGCGTTTTTTCTCAAATTTACAGAAGCGGACGTTTTATATTAAGGACCCGTTTTATCCAAATGCAGCACAGCAATTTGATAATGCGGTGATGGTAATTTTGTCAGTTTCGGGGGAGACGCCACAGGTTATTTTGCAGGCGCAGAACATGAAGCAGTATGGGAGCAAAATTATCAGCATTACGAATTCTAGTAAAAGCACGTTGGCAGGGTTATCTGATGTTAATATTCCTTATTTTGTGACTCAAGAAATGATCCATGAGACGAATATTACAACACAGATTCCAGTTTTATTTTTATTAGAAGCGATGGCAAAAAAAACATATAATAGACACCAAATATAAAAGAAACATACTAAGATGAGTAGGTAAAACCACGGCCATGGCTTTACCTACTATTTTTAATTAAGGATTACATACTCGTTGCACTCTTGACAAATGATGATATACTGCCCCAAGTAAGCCGGCTTGGTTTTTGTTTGTTACGATTTCGAGCTCAGTGTCACGTAAACCGAAGAAGGCCATGTGGTGTTTGAGCTCGGCAAGGAACGTTGATCTATCTGTAATGCCGCCACCAATGAAAATATGGCTTGGGTCGAAACAGTAAATCAAATTGTATAAGCCAGCGCAAAGACCGTTGTAGAAATCGTGAATCAGTTTTTTAGCGATAGGATCATGGCTGTCATAAGCTGCAAAAATTTCTTCACCAGTGACTTCGTTTAGGTTTTTGCCCTTGTGCGCTGCATATTGGCGACGTAAAACGAGCATGGTTGTTGTTTGATTCATAGTGTATCTTCCAGGTTCGTAGCTGCCAGGTCGATCGCTAAATAGGTAGCCAAACTCGCCAGCGCGAAACCTAGAACCACTGTACAATTTGCCATCAATAAAAATACCGCCACCGATGCCTGTTCCGATTGTCATACATAGAAAATTCTCTAAATCCTGCGCCCCACCAACCCATTTTTCGCATAGGGCGACACAATTAGCATCGTTTTCAACGGTTACAGGAAGACCTGTTTTTTCTTCTAAGTATTCGCGAAGGGGAAAGTTATCGAAAGCTCGAATCGCTCCACCCATCGTGATAAAACCAGTTTTTGGATTGATATAGCCAGGCGCGCTGATTGCAACGCCTGCTACATCGTGTTTTTTTTGTATACTCTGAAATCCCTGCTAATATCAGTTCACCGTCAAAATTAGGGATTGTTATTTTTTCGTGCTGAATAATATTGCCTTCACTCGAAACAAGCCCCATTTTCAAGGTTGTTCCGCCGATATCAAAAGCTGCAATGGTTTTCAAATTTTTCAACTCCTATTTTTCAGTTGCTACTGCTGATTCTGTCGCGTTCGCGTCCATTTGTGCGTCACTGGCCGCTACTTTATTGGATACGAGTACGAATGGAAGGTAACAGATGGTTGCGACGGCCAAACAGAGTAGTCCGACAAGTAGTGCTATCCAGTTTCCACCAGTACCAAGGAACGGAATCAGTGGACCTGGTGTTGTCCAAGGTACTTGATATGCGATTGGTGGAATGATTTTGAAGTGAATAAAGAAGTAACCAATTAACGTGTTGATTGCTGGAACAAAGATGAATGGAATCACCATAATTGGATTCAGCACGATTGGAAGACCGAAAATCACGGGTTCATTAATGTTAAATAAGCCTGGCGCAATCGATAGTTTCGCGATATCACGGTGATCGGCACGTTTAGAGGCGAAGAAAATCGCGATTAGAAGGCCGAGCGTCATTCCAGAGCCGCCATAGTTTGCAAAAGCATCATTTAAACCCGCCCAAGTTGTTGGATAAGGCGCGCCCCATGCTGAACCGTGCTCTGCTACATAGTTTAGGTTTGCCAAATTAGGCTCTGTGAAAATGGTATCGCGAATCGCTGCAATTGTATTCGGACCATGAATCCCGAGAACCCACAGTAAGTTAGAGATAATACCAAGTAACAGGACAGAAAAAATGTTCGTACCCATATCTTTAAGTGGCGATTGAATAACCTTGTAAACAAGATCATGCAGACCTTCTGGAGCGATTAGTGTGATTAAGTAGTTCAAAACAGAGAACAAAATCATCACGATAATAACTGGAATTAGAACTTTAAAAGAACGAGAAACCGCTGGAGGCACTTGAGCTGGCATTTTGATAGTCAGTTTCGGTGCACGTGCAAGACGGCTGAAAACTTCCCCAGTAATAATACCAACGATTAGCGCTACAAACAGACCTTGCGCTCCTAGGAATTTTGTAGTCATGTAAGCTTGGTTATCGACAACAAGATACGGTGTGTAGATAATGAAAAACGAACCAATCGCCGTCAAACCGCATAAAAGGTCATCTTGCTGGAAAAAGATAGCGAGATTCCGCGCTACTAAAAAGGTGATAAGTATGGCCATAATATTGGTGGAACCTTGCAAAACTGGTGCAAAAATTGCTTGAGCTTCCGCGAGGTTCGGGAAAATTTTACCTAAGAATAGGATTTTAGCGATAAAACCATCTGGACTAAGCACTGCGAAGTTGATTAAAAGAATAATCGACCCTGCCATGATTAAAGGAAAAACTAAAATAAATGCATCACGAATAGCAGCAATGTGTCGCTGAGAATTCAATTTGTTGGCAACCGGTACTAGTGCTTTCTCCATTCCGTGTTCAAACTTTGTCATTAAACTCATAATAAGTACCCCCATTTTTGAAAAAGCGCTTGTTAACGCTTTCTTTTAATTATAATAAACCAAGCTCGCGAAACGTATTTGGGGTACGTCTCGCAAACTTAATTTCCTTACTTTACTCTTTGATTAAATTTGCCCCATTTTCTTCAATGGTTTTCTTATACCAATAGAAACTATCTTTTTTGTAACGTGCCAACTCTTTTTCATCATTTTCATCACGATCTACGTACACAAAACCGTAACGTTTTTGATAGCCATTGAGCCAGCTTAGTAAATCAGTGAACGACCATGTGCAGTAACCAAGCATTTCCACACCATCGGTAATTGCTTCTTGGATCGCAATAGAATGAGCGCGAATGTAGTCGATGCGGTACTCATCATGGATTTCGTTTCCTTCTTCTAATGTATCATATTCGCCGAGCCCGTTCTCCGTAATAAGTATCGGTAAACGGTAACGACTTGCGATACGGCGAAGGCCAACGCGCAGACCTGTGGGATCAATATCCCAATCCCAGTTCGTTTTCTCCAAATAAGGATTATTCACATGGCGATAAACGCCCGGAAGTCCACTTTCTTGTGTGGAACCTTTTTCACCAGTCGTGTTCATTTTACCGACACCAACGCCATCTAGCGGGTTTGCCGCATTCGTCATTGTGCGATAATAATTGACGCCCATGAAATCAGGTTTTCCTTTTTTAAGAAGTTCGGTGTCGCCTGGCTCTAGGTTTGGTGCAATGCCATTTTCCTCAAGCCAATTCCAAACTGCGATTGGATATTCGCCCCAAGTGTAGACGTCCATCCAAAGATGTGCATTGAATTCCTCGCTGTTATCAGCTGCTAGCGCATTTTCAGGCTTGCCATCAATCGCATAACTTGGTCCATATGCAAAACTCGGGCCGATTTTGCCATCCATACCTAGCTCACGGAATTTTGCGATTGCAGAGGCATTGGAAAGGTTGGCGATATGATTCGCTTGGAACATCCGTTTGTCATCGGTTAAGCCAGGCGGATGTAGCGCTAATTTGTAGCCATGCGAGATAAAAACATTCTGTTCGTTGAGTGTTACCCAGTATTTGACACGATCGCCGTAGCGCTTGAAACAAACCTCCGCGTAATCGGTGAAATCTTTGATAATACGACGCGATTCCCAGCCACCATACTCATCTTGAATAGCCTGCGGGATATCCCAATGATAAAGCGTGATAATTGGCGTAATGTTATTCGCTACAAGTTCATCAACAAGAGCGTCATAAAACGCGAGACCAGCTTCATTCACTTCACCATGTCCTTTTGGAAAAACTCGACTCCACGCAATCGAAAACCGGTAAGCCTTCAAGCCTTGCTCAGCCATCAGCGCCACATCTTCTTTGAAGCGATGATAATGATCGACTGCTACATCGCCATTCGTTCCTTTAAAAGTTTTACCAGGAATGCGAACAAACTCATCCCAGACAGATGGCCCTTTCCCCTCTTTATCCCAAGCACCCTCGACTTGATAAGCCGCGGATGCTGAGCCCCAAAGAAAATCCTTTGGGAATGGTTTTAACGTTTTATGTTGCATAATGCACCTCCGAAAAATTATCGAGCTTGATTAGAAAGCAGTTTTGTGGGCTTTCCGTATAGATTAAATGTAAACGTTTTCGGTTGAGATGTAAATACGATTCGATGAATTGGGTTGATGTTTCAGTGAGTTGGAATATGTTTCGTTAGTGAAACGCAGTGTTTCTGCGGAGTGGGCATGTAATCCATAAAGGCTCTTGCGCAGAACCAGGAAAATTAGCAACTGAACGAGGAGCGTAAATAAGAAGTCCCGACCTTATTGCAAGTATAAAAGCCTATTTTGAAATATATTATTTAATTAAGGTAGCTTTTGATATACTGGGGGATATGTAGTGTTAGTAAAAATTGAGAAGTTATAGGATTGTGTGAAATGGAAACTAAAGGAATAGAAAAGTCTTAGGGAGGATAGGAATGAATATTGTTTTAGATTTTGGTATAAACTTAGTAGTATTTTTAATTTTTGTACTGACACCATTTCTAATTAAATTTAAGAATGACCACAATATTTCAAGGCATATCCATGTTCACAGGTATTTATGTTGTGGGAAGTCTACTATTTCTCACATAGTGTTTTTTTAGAAGGGCTCGGTTAGTTTGATTGAGAGGAGATAGCATGGATAATAATTTATTATTTTTTCTTTAGTGTAATGATGGTGGTGTTTTTAATTACGCTGCTATTATTTATATATATGAAAAAGGTAAAAAAGCACATCTCTTTTTTATAATGTGGTTGCTATCATTATTTATCTTATAACGCTAGCGACATATATGACCTTCTTTATATATAGCTTTTTCTATCTAAGTATATAAATGTCAATCAAGCAATAATTCTAAATAGCGAAGAAAGGACGTGCTAGAAGAGTGGTGCTCTTTCTATGGCTCGCCGAAAAAGGGATACTAGGATTAAGAGAGTGAGGTAGGAATAATGAAGTTAAAGCAAAGAGATCTATTGTATGAGTTGCTCAAAGGGTACCCAAAATATATCAATGAGATAGAGATGAATGGCGTAGACAACCTTAAACCTGAAAGCATCGAGAAAATTTTAGATATTCTTCTTACGGTTTTTACAAATTATGGTTTGGATGATGATGAACCAAATAAATATGGTTTAGAAATAGAAGATTTAATTGATATAGTTAATGATGCAGAGTAGCTGTTATTGATTGGAGGACAATGCTAGAGTAGACACATAGAGTCAAAAGCAGTAAGTCTATTTAGTGTACAAAATAAACCAAGAAGGTAGTGAAGAATATGAGTATTTGGGAAAAAGATAGTGACAAGCCAGCTCGATTGACGCAAAAAAATATCGAATTAGCAGAAGAAACATTTGGTGTTACCTTACCTAAAAGCTATCTTGAGGTATTAAAAAAACAAAATGGTGGTTACCTAAAAACGAATGCCGTTCATGTTGATTTTGTTAATGATGATGGTGAAGGCTTTATCTTACTTGACTCGTTATACGGAATTGAGCCAGGTAGGGGTATCATGGACACAGAATATCTTAAAGAAGAGTGGGAAATTACGAAAGATAATATCATTCTAATCGCTGGAGATGGGCATTCTTTTATCGCATTGGATTATGGAAAGGATTCGTCATCACCTGAAATTACATATATAGATACAGAACACGGTGATATGCACAAAATTTGTGATGACTTTGATAGCTTGATGGACTTAATGTTTATTGTGGAAGACGATGATGAAGAATCTAATGATATTTATATTCCCACTCATGAAGAAATAAGAGCATGGGCTAGCTCAACAAATATTAATGAAGTAGCTGATGGTGTCTACACGTGGATTCAAGATTTTTCTATGGTAAAAGAGGACAACTTATTATATAAGGCCTTCGCTAAAGTTTTCGATGAAGGAACAGAACATCAGAAGCTTACAGTTGCGAACGCAATGAGATCAGAGATAGAAAATGAGACAATAACAAACCAATCATTGATAGATCTCTGCCTATCCTTATTAAGCAAAGAAGAGGATTTAGATTTTAAAATGTACAAAGAAATGATAGAAGAATATCTAGCTGATAAGGGGTAGTTAAGTGGCGGGGCCATGCAATTTTACGAGAAATGAGTGTAATAGGGGTGTAATGATGAATAAGAGAAGTAAAAAGACATTGAAGATAATGTCAGCAAGTTGTGTATTTTTAAGTATATTTTCTTATTTACCCAATACGGTTTTTCAAGATTTGGTATCAACAACATCATTATTACTATTGCTATTTATTATAAGTATTCCATTATCTGTGCTAGGCTTTTGTTTTGCCATGGCAATTAAATCAAGGGTTCTAGTGGTAGCGAATATAATAATGTTTTTTAGCATCCCATTAGTCATGTATAGTATGTATATTTGGGAGTGGATGGAGTCAGTATAAAAATAAAGGTAGTCCCGTATGAATAATGTTATGTTTATACATAAATTTCATATATACGTGCTAAAAATCCACATTTAATAGAGCGCCTGTTGTAGGATTATAGATAGACTAAGTGTAGCATGAGATTTGGGAAATATGCATAACTTGGGTCAGAGTGGGAGAAAGACATGAATTATATAAAAAAAATAAGAAGAACAGCAGGTCAAGTGTTCCAAAACCAAGCATTTGAAAAATCGTATACTTCTCGGTATACATGGCTGGACTATGTAGCTGAAAATTTTAACTAAGTTAAGAGGGGTAAAAGTGTTCGATTTAAAAAAAGAAATTTTTAAGAAATTTGACAATGTTAAAGGTATTGATAGAATAGGTACAGACGATGAGATGGCTTTATTGGAGGTTTTTGAAGAAAATACAGAATTAACATTTGATATAGATTTCCTGCCAAAGCCGATGATGAATACGTATATTTATGACAGCTATTTTAATATTTATTATAGGGATGGTAGCAGCAATCATATAAGAGAGCATAGGAAGTATGAAATGCGATTTTTAAAAGTGGTACTTAAGATAATGGGCTATAGTCATGATTTATATATTGAAAGTGAAGATTTAGAGCGAAATCATGGAGCCAATGTTGTTAAGATTCCAACAGGGGAGATGGGAAATGTATATTTAGCGAAACATAAGAGTAGCTTAGCAAAGATAGTTTTAAACAATCTAGGTCG
This sequence comes from Listeria rocourtiae FSL F6-920, assembly GCF_000525975.1. Classification (GTDB taxonomy): domain Bacteria; phylum Bacillota; class Bacilli; order Lactobacillales; family Listeriaceae; genus Listeria_A; species Listeria_A rocourtiae. The sequence goes on along the minus strand of NZ_AODK01000021.1, from coordinate 37,264 downwards.
TAAAGGAAGAAGCAAAGAAAAGCAAATCGATTTATTAATGCTCTTGAAAAAAGCTTTACGAGACAAAACAGAGGTCACGATCTACCTTTGCGATTTAAAGCTGATTTTATTTATAACGGATTTATATATCTCGTGTTTGGCAGAGGATGAACGATCGAAAAAAATTTTTGGAAAGCATCTGCGCGGTGGAAGGGCTGTATGTGAGGTAGCTGTTAATTTAGCACAGAAAGGGAATTTATAATGGAACAGAATAAAATATTGGTTATATTTACTATTATGTTGGTTGCTGGTTGTATTGTTCAGGTAGCAGGCGCTTTAACGAAAAATAATTACATATCAATATCGGGTAGCGTGATTGCTGCATCTGGATCATTTTGGTTATTTTTTCAATTGATACGTGCTAAAAAGAGTAAATAGTTTAATAAACATAACTACAAGTTGAAATGAAAGGAGATACTATGACGAAACCACGTAAAAAATATGATTTTTTTATCTATTCTTTAATTTTCTTTTTAGGCATCATAGTAACATCACGAATCAGTCCATTCATAGGCGAGACGGCTACAAATGTAATACAAATATTGTTATTTTGTGTATGCGCTCCAATTACTGCGTGGATGAGATGGCAAAATAGAAAAATTGATAAGCAGAATAAAGGTAGATGAAAGCTGAATACCATGAAAAAGTGACATAATGAATATTGTTTTAGAATAAATCTTGACGCGTTTTTATGTGAGCTTTAAATTTCAGTAAAGTTCGTTTTATAAAACAGTCATGCAGTGATATCTTCGGATTCGTTGTTTAATATAGGGATACACTAACAGGATGATAAGGCGTTTCAAAATGATTTTCTTTATGCATTTATAGCGAGCACATGCCTCATACTGGTGAATTTTGAAAGTGGAAAAGCTGTTTATTTTTTCTCGTGACTTGTGCGTATATAGTGTGAGTAGGTGAGAAGTATATTCATTTTTATACAGACTAGCAAGTAAAGCCATTATTATACATGGGCTTACCTGCTAGTCCTCTTCATTTGTTTTGTATATTTGCTAAACATGGATCAATCACCAGCCATTTTCCATGTTTATTTTCTTGCGGAATTTGTTTTGTATAACAGTAGTTAGTTCGGCCCACCTTTCCATGTTTCTGGTAGAATCCAAGTAAAATACTTGCTTATTTGGCTTTGCTTTTTCAAGTGTATCGGTTACTACAATATCTGCTTTTGAATAATCACTAGTAATCGAAATATTGTTATTATTGTATAGCGCATATAAGCGATTTTCAATAACATACATAGCTGTAAAATCTTTGGTCATCTGTAAATAAATATAGATTTTAGGTTTTTTTTTCGGCATTAAATAACGAATGCAGAAAATTACATATCATTTCCAAATGAATCTCATCTTCAATGATGGGAGCAAGTTGTTCTTTTATCGCATCAGCTAAACTATCATTCTTTGGCAAATAAACGGTGAGCTTCGGGATGTATAGTTCAACAAAGCTATGGAAGGCATCACCGATTAAATGACATAAAGAAAGTATAAGCGATAAATAGTAGATATAAATATACTCTTTCTTTTTTGGTAAAGCCAAGGAAGTTAACCTAGAAAAGCGAGTATAAATTTCTTTTGAAAGTGTGCAGTAAGGATGCTTTTGAATTGAAAAAATTTCTCCTAGTTGGATTTCTTGCTCTCTTTGGATCGTATCTGAAAGAAACAGTCTAGAAAAAAAAATTGAAAACCATTATTTCGTTTTTTTTGTTAATTTCACTTAGGTTACAAAATCTATTTTCATGAAAAATTAGCGCAATATCAACGTTATCTTGGAAAAGGTCAAAGAATGATAGCGTCTCAGGAGAGTTGAGTTCTTTAATAAAGTTGTGTCCTTCTACTCTAGTATACAGAACTGCATAGAGAATATACAAAGATCTTTCTTTCGTATTCGATTTATTATGAGGTGTTGGTAGCGCTTCTTGAGGAAGAGTGGATTTCATTTCATCTATACTTATGGTGGAGAAAGGCCATTCCAAATCTTGAAATGAGTCTTGTAAAAATATGTAGGAAAAAAGCCTGATAAATATTTCATTACCTTCAAGGGAAATGCGGTTGTCGGAGAGTTTTACTTTAATATGATATGGTTTCAAAAATGTGTTTAATTTGTATGTTAATTTGGTGAGATAGCTCTCTGAAATAAATAATGCATCGAGCACTTCTTGCTTCATGATTGCAGGTCTGGTTGTAAGTAAAACAGTATAATTGAACACGGCGACCAGTTTTAGCAGTTTTAGTTTCAAAATATAAGAACATTCTACGGCTTTTTTTCTCATATTGCTGATTTACACGAATAGTCCCAGTATTATCTGATGTAATAAAATCTTTGATATCCAGATACTGCTCAAAAGATTGATTAATTCTAAGTATATTTGATTTTACGGTCTGGATAGAGATACCTAAATATGAAGAAATTTCTCTTAGTGATGTATCCTTTTTTTTTAATTATAAAGAATAAAATATTTAGTTCTTTTTGCAAATAGCTTGGAATCAAATTAATACCTCCTTCGTTGTTATTCACAATTAATATCTAGCGCTAAATACAAATTGTACATACAAAAATTTATGTACTAATGTTAACATAATAGAGTGGAATAAGAAAATAATCACTGGATTTAAAATATTATTAAGTATATCTGTCTGGGGCAACTTACCTTGTGTCGCTCTTATTGATGGTAATAATATAATATGGCAGTGAAACTAGAAATAGTGTTATTATTCCTAATTTTACATTAAATTATAAACTAGATATAAAAAATAATTGGAGGTTTGAGATGAAGCAGTTTCTAAAAAATTTTTGTTGTCGTGATTTTGATTCTCCCATTCTTCACATTTGTTCTAGATCCCAAAATAGCCTATGCCGCTATAGAGCAGAGAATCGAGGCAGCGAAAAATGAATCAAAAGCAGAATTAACGAAAAATTTGAAGCAAATTTTTCAAAATAATGCTGAACAGAGAATTAATACAGTCGACACACCATTAACTAATAAATTTTCTTATAAGACAGGCGAATCAACAAAGTATAGCGAAGGAGGACCTACTTGGAAAAAAGAAGCTTATGTGATTAGTATGAATCCTATCTATTCCACAGTAGGAGTTGATAATAGCCTGTTGTCGATTGACTACAAACGTCCGGGTAATGGAACTACTAACACAGACCCAAGCTCTATATCGATTACTGCTAAAACGAATAAAAAAATCGATACCAGCTTTTTGCTTGAGGTTCGTAGCGTCTATACAGTATTCCACACACTGGAACGAGAAGTTTTTTGGGGAAGCTCCGAGCAAACCTTATATTCTCAAGATGTATTAGACACACCAATATCTATCAGAGTGCATGTCACAAAAGATAACGAAGAAGGAGCAGTTAAGGTTTCCTATGTCGATGTGGATACAGGCAAAACGATAATGAATGAAAGTATATTGAAAGGTAAAATTGGTAATTCTTATACTCAAGATGTGCAGAAAGACTACATAGCGAAAAAAGAATATATCAAAAATCAACACTACCAATATGTTAGCGAAAAAAATACAACAGGAAGCTATCGAAATGAGGAGGCTAATGCAGAGTATCGATTTGAAAGAGAGCCAGGCGGAAATGCAACAATAAATCATGTTAACACAGAATCCTCTTTAAATGACAAGCAACGAGAAGCTTTTGGAACTCCCGCGCCGGATATTCTAAAGGGTAAATATGGTGAGACGATAACGGCGAAGGCAAAAACGATTACACATTATGAGACAATAGATGGCAAAGATGAGATGGAACTAAAACTAGATGAGAAACCGCAACAAAAATCATTTAATTACAAACTAAAGCAGGCAAAGCCATTGACTGTAAAATACGTAGATCAAAACGGAACTCCTATCCCAGGAGTCGATAATAAAATCATATCTGGAAAATGGGGGGATAAGTACACTGTTACTCCTAGAGAAGAAATTCCTTTTTATACACTTGTAGATAGTAGTGAGAAGAAGGAAGGATATTTGACTGATAACAACCAAGAAATTGTTTATCATTATAAAGTTTCGAAAGGCGCTCCAGTAGTTATTCATTACGTTGATGAAGAAGGCAAAACAATTCATGAAGATAAGAAGTTAACCGGATTAGACTATGGTTCCAGTTTTAAAGAGATGGCCATTAATATACAACATTATCGACAAAAAAAAGATGCAATTAGTGGTCAAATAACAGATAAACAACAAGAAATCACATTTGTTTATGAGAAGAATGATGGTAAACCTGTCATTGCGCGTTTCCAAGACGATAAGGGTAGAATCATACATGAAAGCTACTTAATGTACGGAAAGCATGATGAGCTATTTGACGCATCGGAAAAAAACAAAGCGGTTCAAGCTATTTTGACGAAACTAAAAGGGAGTCACTTTACGCTTAAAGATATTCAAGGCGAGCAAAGTGGGAGGTTTTCCGATAGCAAAGACATTGACTATTCAAGTGAACTGATTTACTCCTTAGAAAAAGATAATGCCCCAGGTCAAGTGAACGTTCGCTTTATAGACAAAAATAGCCAAAAAGAAATTGCGCCAGCAGAAATCTTAACGGGGAGGTACGATGAGCACTATGCAACAATCCCTCAATTCATAAAGGGTTATCATTTGGTGAATATACCAGATAATATATCGGGAACTTTTGGCGATACGAGTAGCGAAGTAAAATACCTATATGAACCTGATGTTGGTGGTACAGTCGAACTCCACTATATCGACAAGGATACAAAAGAGGAAATAAGCTCTGTGGACATTAAAAGTGGCGGAGTGGGACAAGACTATGATTTTGAACCTAAAAAAATTAATCGTTATGAATTAGTAGACACGCCTAACAATGCTAAAGGAACATATCCTCTGCCTAATCAAATAATCAAAGTTTATTACTCCTACACTAAAACCAAAGCTAAACCAGTACATGTTATCTATCAAGATATGGATGGTAAAGCGCTAGCGAAAGAAGAGTTAGGTGGAGATGAAACAAAATGGGGCGATGCTTTTGAAACAAATATAAAATCATTTACAGGGTATAACTTGAAAGAGATTACGCTAAATGGTATCCAAGTTTCTGAAGGAGTCGGCCAATTCGACGATACGAATGAACAAACTGTTATCTATAGATATGATTGGAAGAAAGCTGCACCGGTATCTGTGCAATATATTGACGACGATTCCCAAGAAATGATAAGTCAAGAAGAAATATTAGGTGAAGACGCCATTTTTGGGGATTCTTTTAAGAGTAGTGCAAAAAATATACCAGGGTATACACTTCAAGTAGGAGATTTAAATGGCCAGATACAAGAGGGAAACAGCATTACCGGAACATATACCGACCAAGCACAACAAGTTACGTACCATTATAAGAAAGATAAAACAAAAGCTATTATTAAAGACCCCTCCACACCTTATGAAGGAAGTAACGGAAATGAGAATAGTAGTACCAATGTTGAAAATGCCCCAAATAATCCAATAAAATTTCAAAAAAGCCAGGCTTTAGAATTAATCCCTGTAAATAAGAAAAGCAGCTATCCAATAGCGTTTGCTGATGAAAAGTTATTAGAAAGGCAAGCCCAAGATAATCCAGTAAAAGTAAAAAAGGTTAAGCTCCCAAAAGCAGGAGACGACACGAATTCAGTGACTACAGGATTTGGAGCATTATTGATGATTATGAGTTTGATTTCTTTGTATATTCGCAAGTTCAATAGATTATAGTAAATTGCTAGAAAGAATAACGCGTAAAAAGCTTAATTGAAAGCTTTTTACGCGCTTTTAAAACTTGACTAAAAAATAATGTGATTGAATATTATCTTTTATCGCGTGATATAACCGGTAACTCCATGGTTTTCATCAATTTCTGGGTATCTTTATCATAAATACGAACAGTCAATTTACTACCTACGACGCTTTCTACATTAGCTTGGCCATCAATTTTTATTGAGTTGGATCCTGAATTCATTGTAATTCCTCGAACTTTATTTTGCTCGGAGAAAGATATTTTATTCCATAAATCACCTGTTCTATTATTGAAATTAAAAGTTCTTGTGCTAGGATTACCATACCAAGATACCCACATGCCTGTAGCTGTAATATTTGTTCTAAGATTTGTTCCTATCGCTTTATAAGAGAGAGAACCTCGAAAAACTTTTCTTTCTAGATTAACAACAGCAACATAGGTTTTATGCGCCGGTACTTTAACTTGTTGCGGTGGAACTGTGAGCGTTCTGGCTACCGAGTTAGTGGTTGCTTCCGATTTAGAAGAGTTAAATTGAGCCATTGCATTTAAGCCTTCACTAAAAACTAGTGGTATTGAGAATTTTTTTTCCATCACCGCCAACTGTAAAGCCTTTTGTTGTAGTAGTACTCGTTGTTTCAGTTATTGCCTTAGAATAGGTTGTTGTGGAATAAGTTTGTTCCATAGGTGAGTCATTGTGAAATACATTTTCTCCAACATATTCTGGAGCCACATCATTTGCTCTTAAATCATAATGCACACTGTCAGAGTCAATATCTAAATCCATGTTGGTACTTACATTTTTGGGTGCTCTACTGAGAGTATACATTCCGCTTTGCTTAGTGCCGGCTAAATTAGCTTGATAATATGAATAACCTACTTGATTTAGTGCATCACTGACATTTGTGATAATTGGAATTTCTTTAATATTAAACATGCTTTGTGCACTTGCTTCTACAGGAGGAGTGAGTGAGAATGAACCTGCGCTTATTGTGGTAATCAATAGAAATAAACTCACTTTATACTTGATTTTCTTCATATGCTTCATCTTCCTTCCCATCTCTCTTATTTGTTTTTAGCAGGTTACCGTGATTGGAACACCTACTTTTCTCTACCACCATGGCGCTTTGGATTCGTAGCTTTAGAAAATTCCCGTATCATTCACTAGCAAACGCGTCCCCCCTTTTAAAAGTTAATACAAACCTTATTTTACCTAAAAAAAAACATTTATTCAAGTCATTAAGGTGACATTATAGGATAATAAACTTACAATTTTGTAATATTAAATTTATTAGGACTATTAAAAATTTTAGTTAGATCATAAATTAACATCGATTTAAGCTGTGTCTCTTCCTAATTTTTTAATTCGCCAAAAATTAATATTAATAAACAAGAAAGAAGGAGAAAAAAATGAAAATGTTTCAATGTTCGGGAATTTTATTATTAACCATAGTAGCACTGACTCTAACATCGCCTGGCTATAAAATGGGTGAATTAAGAGCAATGGCATCGCAGAGTTTACAAAGTCCTAAGGAAGCAGAAAAAAAGATTAGTGATTTTTTCCCAGACAAAAGCCTAGCTGAAGCCATTGCACTTAATTTAAATGGTAATTCAAATATTGACGTACCCATAACAACAGAGGAATTGAGACAATTAGTAGATTTAACAGCTATGAATGCGAAAATTTCCAATTTAAAAGGGCTTGAATTCGCTGTTAATCTCAAGAAACTCAATGTTGATAACAATCATATTGACACAGATGGTATGATGCCACTGACTTCGCTACGAAAGTTAGAATACTTGGACATTAGCAACAACCGTATTCTGAATCACAAGCCACTGGGTGATATGGCTGGTACAGCTCTTTCTGGGCCAGGAGCCATAAAAAGAATCAACGCCCATAACCAAGGGATAGGTCGTGTACTGGATGCAACAAAGGAAGCTGACCGCAAATTAATAGACCTTTCATGGAACTTCAACGATCATGTACTTACCGCAAAAAACATTGTAAGGGATAAAAATGGACGCCTTAATTTTCTAATTAATTCTCATGCAGCTCCAAGTGTCCTCATTAACGGTGCTGGCTATACTTTTAACTGGCAAAATAGTTCTGCAGGTCAATTTAGAGTTGATAATATACCTGAAAATATTCACACGTTAACGATGCAATCCGCCTCAGGTCAAACAAAAATCGCGACAGGCTTTTCCATAACGATAACAAACCTTGATAAAGTAAATATGTTTCCATATGAGTTCTAAGTACAAGAAGTGAGTTACAGTCCCAATATGCATGAGAGCAAAGCGAGCATGTAATCCTTCCAAACCCCTTGAATACAAACGCTTTCGTTCGATTTTTATCTAGTCTGGAGCTTTGTCCCAAACGCGTTTTACACGCATGTTTGAAAGCTTAGTTAATAGTACAAATGAGCATGAAGGTTCAGTTTATCCCTCGAGGTTTTGAAGAACCTCAAAAACTCATCGACCTACAACGTACTCCTCTATCTTTATTATGATAGAAAAACAGTTGCAAGTTGATGAGTTTTTTCATTATGGATTGATGTCAGTGGAAGCTGACATGAAAGTTTGTCCTAGGCTCTACAAACCTTTTGTGGACGTGCTTGTTCAGTTAGATTTGTTTATCTAGGGAGCTTTAACAAGGTTCCAAGTAATCGTTGTCTGATATGTTTGATTAGATCTCAAGCTGTTTCTAACGGGAATTTTCAATAAGAGTCCACTTTCGTCTGACCATGTATCAGAAATATTAACTTCTAAAGGGCTTTGGGTATTTTCTTGTTTCGTATGTGCATATATTCGAGCATTGTCCATTAAATATTGGTCACTTTGTCCAGGTTCGCGATAGATTAAATAAGGGGCTAAGCTATTATCTTGGTTTTGAACTTGTGCAGTAAGGTACCAATCGTCTTGGTTATCTATATCGCGTCCATCTGTTACAATTAAACCAAGGTTTTCGCGGATGTTCCGTTGAATGATTTGTTCTCGATCTGATATAGCAATATCGTTAAATATGAGTTTTTCCGGAACGGTGAGCTCTAGTTTTCCTTCTTCCTTGAGTTCGGCAGTCAGGGTCATCTGAATATCATCTGTGGGTCCATTAGGCGTTGTTCTATAGTGGTATATTGGTGTTGCATCGTCAAATTCTTCTAGCCCTCCATGATCGGTGGTAGGAATAGTATCCCAATGTCCAGGCTCTAAAATGCGATAACCGTAAGTGCCATCCCACCAACCCCATGGACCATTAAAATAGCCATCACTTTCAAAAAGGGCATTGGCAATGATTAGTTGGTATTCTGTTCGTTTTGAAGGTTGTAACCTTTTAATTGTTAGTGTAGTGTTTTCTTTTGAAGACAGTTTGTTGCTTGTTATCGTCACTTCAATTTCAGAACCGCCATCATGGGATATAGCAAAATCCTTAAGACTGACCTCATCCAATACCACACGATGATTATTGTTGCGAATATACCAGAAGTACGAATTTCGTTGAACCAATTTTTCTTTGTCAAATCTAAAATATTCATAAATGGTATCAAGCTTCAAAGGTACACTGACTTCGCTACCAACCTCAGCTGGTAAAGTGACATTGGATAATTGTCGCTGGATGGATTGAGCTAGCGCTTTTTGGATGGCTGCCTTTACTTCATCTTGTTTAGGGATACCGAGATAAGTGGCCCAAGAATTATTAGGATCGGGTCTTCCTGGGCGTTCAACTATTTCAACGGCAGAGACAGTTTGGCTAAATGTAAAACATAACATGATTGCAGTTAATAGTGTGGATACAATTTTTTTCATTTTATAACCTCTTTTTTTATTATTCTTCGGGTACGGCATACATTACATATTAGTCTAGTATTAGTTATGCAGTCTATCACTTCTTTTTCTGGATTTTGGATATTTGTGATGGAGACTTTTCATAATGACACAGCATAGGAACATCGTTAGTATCTGCAACGATAATGACGGGTGAACTCATTGTAGTTTTGATAAAATTTTCTTGAAAGGAGGTCATAGATATGGATACAATCAAACAAATGAATCTCGCGATGCAGTATATTGAAGCGCACTTGATGGATGAGCTAGATTACTTAGAGTTATCAAAAATAGCCTGCTGTTCAGAATATCATTTCAGGCGTGTTTTTTCTTACCTTGCGGGAATGCCGCTTAGTGAGTATATTCGGCTCAGAAAATTGGCAGTTGCAGCTATATTACTCAGAGATAGCGATGAAAAGATTATTGATATTGCGATACGCTTTGGTTATGAATCACCTGATGCTTTTACAAGAGCATTCCAGTCATTGCACCATGTAACTCCTACTCAGGCTAGAAAAGATACGGTACAGTTAAAAGCGTTTCTTCCTATGACCTTCCAGTTAAAAGTACAAGGAGGAAATCTTATGGATTATCGGATTGAAACAAAGGAAGCATTTAAAATTGTAGGAATTAGCAAGCGTATAAAGTTGGTTTATGAAGGTGTGAATCCACAAATGGATGACATGTGGGCACGCTTAAAGCCAGAAGATTTTGTGGCACTTAAAAAATTATCAAACATCCAACCATCGGGTATTATTTGCGCTTCAACGAATTTTGGAGAGGGTCGACAAGAAGGTGCCGAGTTGGATCAATATATCGGTGTTGCTACAACAGTAGATAATATACCGGCTAGATGGGAAACTTTAAATGTACTCCCTTCAAACTGGGCAGTGTTTACAGTATGCGGTGAATTTCCTCAAGCTCTACAGGATGTTTGGGCAAGAATTTATTCTGAGTGGCTACCAACATCAGGTTACGAAGTTGTTCCTGGACCTGAGATACTATGGAATGAAAGCCCAGATACGAGCAAACCTGATTATAAAAGTGAAATATGGATACCTGTTATTAGAAAGTAATACCTTTAAATCGCACAAGTCTAGTGTTGTTTCCTAGACATGTGCGATTTTTACGTTCATAAGGGCTAGTTAGGAACTTGATCATGTTATCTAAACAATAATTTGTACACTAATACCTTTAATTTATCTATATAATACAATTTTATCTATGATAAGATAGTTTTGAAAGCGCTTTTTTCAATCCTGTTCAGAATGCCTTGGATAGATTAGAAATAATATTTTCAAAAATGAAAAGGGGTTTTTTCATGCGTAAAAAAGGTCTTATTTTTTCACTTGTTTTTGTTTTATGTCTTAGTCTAATCCCAGCTTTTTCAATGCCATCTCATAAAGTTATGGCAGAGGAACAAATGACGAATAAAAATTTCTTGGTTTATTACCGAGCTTGGCGTGATGTTGAAATGAAGGGAGTCAACACTAGTTTGCCAGATGAAAACTGGATTAGCATGAGCGATATTCCATATGGGATTAATATTGTTAACGTTTTTAGCTATGTACCACCGGGTCAGGAGGAACTTGCAAAACCATTTTTTGATAAGTTAAAAACGGAATACGGCCCAGAATTACATGCGCGCGGAGTCAAGCTGATTCGTGGCTTTGATTATTCTAAACTGCTAGCGATTCCTTATGCAGGCGCATTCCCAACGGAGCAGGAATTTGATGCTTATGCGAAAGCTTTATTAGAAGAATTGATGACGCCGTGGGGATTGGATGGTTTGGACATTGACATGGAAACACATCCAAGTGCAGATGATGTAAAAATTTCAGATGGTGTGATTAAGGCGCTGTCGAAATATATTGGTCCGAAAGCGAATAATGGTACGCTATTTTTATATGACACAAACGCAGAAACGATGGCTCCATTCAAAAATGTGAGTGATAGTTTTGATGTGTTGGCGTATCAGCAGTATGGCAGTGGTACGAATCGCACGGAAATGTCATCGAATGCCTATGCTCCGTATATTGCGAAGGATAAATTCTTGCCAGGGCTCACGTTCCCAGAGGAGCAGGACCGGAATCGATGGTATGACACGAAACTCCCATATGAGGAATCAAATATATATCAGTTGGCTAAATATGTGCGGGAAAATAATTTGTCAGGTATGTTTCTTTACGCCTTTGATCGGGATGGAAAAACGTATAATGAGCCTGATATAAGTAGTGTTACACCTTCGAATCTGTTGTGGACGAAAACAGCAATCTTAGAGGTAAATGGTTATTCTGTGGACAGCGTGAAAGGTTTCGCCAAGCATCATTTACAACGTATTAAGCATAGTAAAGCGCTGACTCCTGAAAAGGTAGCTGAACTTGAAAACTTGATTGAAACGGCGAGCAATCTTTATGAGGTGAATGCCGTGATTTTAGGAGCAAATTTTGAAACGGCGATTAGCCCTACTTACGATCCCCTTTTGGAGAAAGAGTTGATGAGTATTGATCTTGCACCTGCATTTGCGGCTATCGATCAGGCCACGATGATTTTGAGTAAAGTGGTGGGTAATTCGACAAGTATTGAAGCATTGAGAGTAGCAAAAGACGAGTTAGTGAGCCTACTTGGCGGGAAAAAATATGCAACGAGCGAAGTGGATACCGCTGTGGCTAAGCTTGTAAACCGTATTGATGCGATTCCTCAGCCAGTGACGGCAATTTATCAAGATACAAATGGTCAGAAGCTTGCTGAAAATGCCCAATTAATTGGGAAGTTCGGTGACAGTTACGAAACTGCCAAGAAAGATATCCCAGACTATACACTACAAGAAGTGAAAGGCGAGAGCAGTGGTACATTCTCGGAGATGGCACAAGAAGTAATCTATATTTACAGTAAAGCCGAGGCGGCCAAAGCTCCAGCACCGACTGTGGACGTCGGAAAAGATGTGAAGGTGGAAAATGCAGTCAAAGCTGTAAAAAGTCCAGAGAAAGTTGGCGAGCTACCTGAAACTGGAGATACATCTGGTAATTGGTTAATCGCCATTGGATTGTTAGCAATGTTGACATCCAGCGTTATTCTGTACCGAAAAAAAGTAAAGGCGTAAGAATAAGGTTTGACAATTCCGGCCAAACCTAGTATTCTGAAAGCATATTTTAGAACCGAAAAGAGGTGAGGAATCCATGAAATTCTCGATAGCACGTTTGAAGTTAGTTGCCAATTTATGTAGTATCATCCGTGCCATTTTTTCCATTTTTTCAGTTACAGGGGACAAATCTGCCCAATTTGCGTAACTGAATATCGGAAAAATAAGAGAAGCATGGATTCCTAGATTAAAATAAAAGTCCTAGGACTAATCCTAAGTTTAGAGTGCGATGCAGTGCGTCTCTAACTATTGACCATTTTATATGGTTTCTTAAGGATTTCTTCTTGGGCTTTTTTGTTGTATGTTAAAATAGATTGTTTCACGTGAAACAACAAAAATGCTAGGAAAACTAGTTTAAATCTAAAGAGCTAGTGGTTTTTAGGTGAATGGATGAAATGCTTCTCGAATGATGAAGAGGAGTAGGAATGATGACAGTAGTAGCTTTAAATAATGTAACGAAACGTTTTACTGGTGATTTGATTCTGGAAAAAATTAATTTGCAAATAGAGCAAGGAGAAAGAATAGGGCTCATTGGTCGAAACGGTGAAGGGAAGAGTACGATTTTAAAAATTATTGCACGGTTAGAGATGCCTGATGATGGTTTAGTATCGGTTCAAAAGGGTGCAACAATAGGGTTGTTAGACCAGATGCCAAGTGTTTTAGAAACAATGGTTGTTCGTGATTTTTTGAGTACGGCATTTGAACATATAGTAGCTTTACGAATCGAGTTAGAAGCAATGGAAAGTCGCATGATGGAGGACACAAGTGAGGGACTGCTACAAAAATATGGGGAGAAGCAGTCGCACTTTATCGAGCTTGGTGGTTACAACTTGGACACTAATATGGACAAAATTTTGCATGGACTGGGTATTCCTCATTTGGCGAATCAATTGTGGGGGAATTTGAGCGGTGGAGAACAGACGAAGGTGTCGCTAGCCCGGATGTTGTTGGAAGAACCTGATTTACTATTGCTTGACGAGCCAACGAATCACTTGGATTTGCAGGCTGTTGAGTGGTTGACGCAGTTTTTGAAGGCTTATCGAGGAACAGTATTGGTTGTTTCGCATGATAGATACTTCTTGGATGAGGTCGTACGCAAGATTGTCGAGCTTGAAAATAAAGAATTGATTACGTATCACACGAATTTTTCAGGGTATTTGGTAGAGCGTGAGGACCGGTTGCTTAAAGAATTCAGGGATTATAAGGATCAGCAGAAGAAAATTAAAAAGATGAAGCAGGCAATCAAGCGTTTGCGGCAATGGGCGATGGAGGCAAATCCACCAAATGACGCTTTGTTCCGGCGGGCGAAAAGTATGGAGAAGGCGCTGAATCGGATAGAGGTCTTGAAGAAACCCGCTTTGGAGCAAAAGAATATGCAGCTGAAATTTGAGGAGTCGAAGCGCAGCGGGGAGGATGTCGTGGTTTTTGATCAGGTTTGTTTGGAATTTGGGACGCGAGTTTTGTTTGACGACCTAAACTGGCACGTGCGACAGAAGGAGCGGATTGCAATTGTCGGCGAGAATGGTGCTGGTAAGTCAACTCTTTTGCAGCTGATTCTTGGGAATTTGCAACCTGATATCGGGATGGTTCACGTGGGACCTAGTGTAGATATTGCTTATTTATCGCAACAGATGGATGTCGGTGATGAGAATCAGACGGTCATTGAGGCATTTCGCGATAAAGTCGCGGTAGTGGAGGGTGACGCGAGACATATGTTAGCAACGTTCTTGTTTTACGGTGAAATGGTGTTTCGAAAAGTCGCGAACTTGAGTGGTGGCGAACGAATGCGACTTTGTTTAGCGCAGTTTATAAACCAGCCAGTTAATACGCTACTTTTAGATGAGCCAACGAATCATCTGGATATTGCATCTCGGGAAGTGTTAGAGGAGGCGCTACGAAATTTTGAAGGGACGATTGTTGCAATCTCACATGACCGTTTTTTTATGGATCAGATTTTCGATAAGACAGTTTGGTTAGAACAAGGACAGATTTTTTCATATAATGGAAATTATTCATATGCAGCCAAAAAAAAGAAAAAGCAGTTGTTTCGCGTGAAACGTAGGGTCTATATACCTATGTTTGGTGAATGTGAAAAACAGCTATAACTCCTTTCATATCAAAATAGTTCGTGGATAGTCTGAAAGTCAAACTAGTTCAGAAAAAACTGATAATTATCAGCCTCTTGACATATGGCCTGATTTCTTGTAGCATTTATCTAATTAGCAAAATCTATCGGCGGAAACGAAGCGAAGTTACGAGTGATTTTTTCTACTAATAAGAGTGGCTTGTAATTTCGAAGCAGTGACGTCAACCAAATTTGAAGGAGTGTTGCGACCCATGTGGGAGACTAAGTTTGCAAAAGAAGGTCTTACTTTTGATGATGTATTATTGGTACCGGCGAAATCGGATGTACTGCCGAATGAAGTGGATTTGAAAGTGGAGATGACGCCAACACTTAAGCTCAATGTACCGGTTTTCAGTGCGGGGATGGATACGATTACGGAGGCCAAAATGGCGATTGCAATTGCGCGTCAAGGGGGCATCGGTGTTATTCATAAGAACATGACAGCCGACGAGCAAGCTGGTGAAATCGAGAAGGTGAAACGTTCGGAGAGTGGTGTTATTATTGACCCATTCTACTTGACGCCAGATCATAAAGTATTTGACGCGGAGCATTTGATGGGAAAATATCGTATTTCAGGTGTGCCGATTGTTAATAATGAAGAAGATCGCATTCTTGTTGGGATTTTGACCAACCGTGATTTGCGTTTCATTACAGACTATTCGATTGTGATTTCTGATGTGATGACGAAGGAAAACCTAGTTACTGCACCAGTTGGCACAACGTTGAAGCAAGCTGAGAATATCCTACAGAAGCACCGTATTGAGAAACTTCCACTCGTGGATGATAATGGTGTTTTGAAAGGTCTTATTACGATAAAAGATATTGAAAAAGTGATTGAGTTCCCGAATTCGGCGAAGGATTCTCATGGCCGATTGCTCGTTGCAGCAGCAGTGGGTGTGACGCATGATACGCTGAGTCGTGCAGAGAAATTAGTAAATGCTGGTGCGGATGCGATTATTATTGATACGGCGCATGGTCATTCGCAGGGCGTTTTAAACAAAATTGCTGAAATTCGCACGGCATTCCCAGATGTGAACATTGTTGCTGGTAACGTGGCTACGGCAGAAGCAACGCGTGAACTTTTTGACGTTGGGGTGGACATCGTGAAAGTAGGTATCGGGCCAGGTTCGATTTGTACAACGCGTGTGGTTGCAGGTGTTGGGGTGCCTCAAATTACGGCGATTTATGATTGTGCAACGGTTGCGCGTGAGTACGGCAAAACGATTATCGCGGATGGCGGGATTAAGTATTCTGGAGATATCGTGAAGGCTCTTGCTTCTGGTGGACATGCGGTGATGATTGGCAGTATGTTTGCTGGAACAGATGAAAGTCCTGGCGAAACAGAAATTTTCCAAGGTCGTCGTTTTAAAACGTATCGTGGAATGGGTAGCCTAGCTGCTATGGAGAAAGGCTCTAAGGATCGTTATTTCCAAGCGGATGCGAAGAAGTTAGTCCCAGAAGGTATCGAAGGTCGCGTGCCTTATAAGGGTTCTCTTGCGGATGTGCTGTTTCAACTAATCGGCGGCATTCGCTCTGGAATGGGGTATTGCGGTTCGCCTGATTTGCGTCACCTACGTGAAGAGTCGCAATTCATTCGGATGACAGGTGCTGGCTTGCGTGAGTCGCATCCACACGATATCCAAATTACAAAAGAAGCACCAAACTACAGCATTTCCTAAAATTAAAAATATGCTAAGCTTAGTTTCGAAATGACTAAACTTAGCATATTTTTTATACTGCGAGCTTCTTTTTGTTAGGCTTGTAGGCCGATAAGTAGGCTGCTGCAAAAACGACAGGCCATAAGATGTAAGGGAAAAATAGCATAATTAACAAGGCGCTTGCTAATGGCAGTTTTAAAATATTAGTGCATGAAGCCGTTGCAAAAACTGCTACGATAAAAATACTGTCAAAAGGCAAGATGTGTGTGAGTGCAAATCCCGTGATGATGCTTGCGAAAATAATTGGGAAGATGTGACCACCACGCCATCCAGTGCCTAGGCAAACTTTTGTAATGAATAACTTCGCTAGACCAATTGTTAGTAAAAGTAGAAATGACATGCTTTTCGATGCGGCAGCTATGTCTGGAAAGTAGTGTTCGCCTGAAAAGAGCATGTATGGTAGGAAGTAGGCTGTGATACCTAGTGTAACTCCGCCGATAACGGCTAGAACGATTGGGTTGTGAGGTAGCTTCTTAGTTAGCCACGCCACGAATTTTCCGAATTGGTCGTATATCAAGCCGAAATATTTTCCGGCAAAGACGAGCGGAACGAATAGTAGCAGTTCTGGCCATGAGATGGTGGATTGCCCAAGTAATACGAATAGACCGCTGTCGCCTCGTAGCCCAAGAAGGTAATGGAGCAAGAGAAGGCCTGCTGCGATAGATATAACGTAAATTATCATTTTTTGCGTATGGAATTTCTTATCTTCGGTTTTTGGGCGCTTTTCTTGGGTTGCAGCAATACCATACAACGGAGCTACAAAAATAATAGAAAGCATTGTTCCAATTCCTAACTCTGTGAAATCTTTACGTTCTTCATAGGTAAAGTGGAGCCTATCACCAGCCCAGGTTACTAGACCCGAACAAATGCTAACAAGTGCGGCTTCAGGCCCCAAGCTAGCTCCAAATGTTAGAATAACTATCGCGGCTACAATATTGCGCCAAATGCGTCCTCGGTATTCTATGCGTCCATTTTTTTGAAATTCTCCCATAATCTCATTCATTTCGGAGGGATATGCGCCGAGGTATTTTTGTGTAAGACCAACGAAAATCCCGCCAATGGGGCAGATAATGAGTGGCCAGTAAGATGGATTTGGGAATGCATCATGGGGATTATTCCAAAGCACACCGATGAGTTGATTAATGGTAACAATGAATAAAAACGATAATATTGCGACAAAGGCACCTAGGATTGCACCGTATGCGGAAAGAATAAATTGTAGGCGAAGTTTCATTTGTAACGACCTCCAATCACGTGATTCATCTATCTCATTATAGCGCAATGCTGGAAAAATATAAAACCTGATGTCTATAACAATTGAAAAACGTACTGTATTCGATGGACTCTAAAGCGCATCAAATCTAGTACGTTTTTTTATTGGCTAATTTCTCTTCGTTCTCGTTTGTATCGTAAATAGTAAAGTAGCACAGATGAATAGAAGTAAGCCGATTAAGATTAAATGGCGTTCTGAGCTGTCACCAGTTTTGGGTATTTTTTCTTGTATATTTTTAGTTGGTACGCCAGCTTCTTCTAAAGTTGGAGCTTTTTTTACTAGGTTCTTTGATGACTGAGGCTTCTTTAGTTGGAATGACTGGTGATACTGGTTTTACTGGTGTCGTTTTTTCTTCATACGGTGGATCAGGCACAATTGGCGGCGTTGGTTGGAAAGTCACACTGTTCTCCATCATTACTTGTAAAGGCGTCTGATCATCGCCAAACGGAATTTCAAACAAGAGCGGTGTGCTATCTAATGTATAGCCAGCAGGTGCGGATGTCTCGACAAAACTGTATTTGCCAGGTTTTAAATCAGTAACTGCTAGAAAACCATGCTCATCTGTAGTTAGATTTGTTTTTAAAATGTTGCCTTGCGCATCTAATAAATCAAAAATAGCACCAGATAGTAGTGTTGTATGATCTGCGGCATTGACTTTTGTTAGTTCTACAGAGCCATTTTTCATGGTGTTTTCTTTGATGAGCGCAATAGGAGTCTGATCATCACCAAAAAGAATCTCGAACGTGATAGGTGTATTGTCTAGTGTATAGCCAGCAGGTGCAGCTGTTTCGACAAAACTATATTTTCCAGGTTTCAAATTGGTAACTTCTAAAAAGCCATTTTCATCAGTAGTTAAGCTATCTTTTAAAATGACACCTTGCTCGTTTAGTAGGTTGAAAGTGGCGCCTACAAGTAGGGTCGTATGGTCATCCGAATCAACTTTTGTTAGTTGAACAGAGCCATTTTTCTTCGTATTTTCTTTGACTAGCGCAACAGGTGTTTGGTCATCACCAAAAGGGATTGTGAACAAAACAGGCGTGCTGTCCAGCGTATAACCAGAAGGCGCTGAGGTCTCAACAAAGCTGTATTTTCCAGGTTTTAAATTAGCAACTGTCAAAATTCCCGCAGCATCGGTCGTTAAATCTCTTTTTAAAGTTGTTCCTTTTTCATCTAGTAGATTAAATGTAGCTCCTACAAGCAAGGTTGTATGGTCATCCGAATCAACTTTTGTAAGCTGAACTGACCCATTTTTCATGGTGTTTTCTTTGACTAGCGCAACAGGTGTTTGGTCATCGCCGAAAGTTATTTCAAAAGGGATTGGTGTGCTGTCCAGTGTATAGCCAGCAGGTGCAGCTGTTTCGACCAAACTGTATTTTCCAGGGTTCAAGTTCGACACTTTTAAAACGCCATCAGCACCGGTAGTCAAGCCTTGTTTCAGAATCGTACCTTTTTCGTCCAGTAAGTTGAAGACGGCGCTAGCTAAAACGTTCGTGTGATCTGCGGCATCGACTTTCGTAAGTTTTACGGAGCCGGTTTTAATGTTATTTTTTGTCTGTAGTATAATCGGATCGGTATCTTGATCGGTAATCGTCACGGTTTGTGGTGTGTTATCAAGAACATATCCTGCAGGTGCATCCGTTTCTACAATTGTATACGTACCAATTTGTAATGCCGTGGATAGAAGAATACCATACTTATCCGTTTTTCCTTGAAACACCGCTGCACCATTTGCATCTGTGATGGTATACTCGGCACCTGCTACAGGTTTTCCGAAATTATCTTTTTTCATAATCTGCATTCGTCCGTCGTATTTTTTCGTTGCTACGGTATTCGATTGGATAATGTTATTCGATACGTCGAGATACGCGGCGTTTAGAAGAGAATCACCAACTTTTAGAGTAGAAACATTCGCTTCAAAAGCCCAACTGTTTGTCTCGTTTTTTGGTATGTCGACGAGTGTTTTTATGGTTACAGAATCGGCATCGTATTGCATATCAAATTTGCTCTTATCATAGTCAAGGATAGAAGTAATGTGGATTCTTGGATCAAGTGGATCTGTGACAATGGTACCTGCTGGAATACTGGCGCCATCTAATGACATCAGTTTCAGCGTGTAGGTTAATGTATTTTCATCGTAGTTGAGGACTTGCTTATCCACACTTTTGCTTAGCAGGTAACTCGTACCAAAGTGTTGAATGGGCTTCACAGGGAGCGTTTTTTGAATGGAAATGGCATTGGATGCAGTGAAATTGGCAGTATTCACTTGTTGTCCAAGATTAGGATCCTCCACTTTTAAAGCGTATTCAATAAAGTACGTATCATCGGCTGTCATATCCCCTAGGTTTACTGTAAAAGTACGCGTCACGGTGTCATAACTAACCTTGCCTTGGAATTCGTCTGTCACGTATTGATAGCCAGTAACAACGCCATCCTCATCAAAGGCACTCGCTTTTAAAATACGAATGTTATCCATGGTTAGACCGCTACCAGGAATCACAGAATTCTTATTGGTTGCTATTAAAGAGGTTCCCTCAGGCAGTGTATCTGTAATGACAACATCATGTAAAGCGATTCTCTTATAGTTGACAACGAGTTGGAATTTATTTTGCTCCGGTGCCGTTGTATTTAAAACAGCAACGTTATTAGCATCCAAATCGCCTTTATACCACTTATCAAAAATGGGTTTTACAATCGGGTTCTTTTTTGCAACATCGACGGTGATGTCATCGTGCTTAGTTGCGTAATCAACAGAAAAAGTCTGCGTATCGTTATGCGCATCGCCAATTGTCAATATCGGCGCACCAAATTTAATCTGAAAAATACCATGAAAGGCTTCATTCGAGGCAATCAAAGTAGTATCAACAGCGATTAAGATTTTATAATTGGTAGCATCTGAGGTAACGCTTTTTAACTTGAATGGTACCGGTAAGTCTAGTTTCGATGTGAAATCAGTAACATTGTACACGATATCTTTCGGTACAGTCACGGTAAGGTCACCGTTTGTTGGAGTGAAAGCACCAGCACTACCAGAAAGATCAATTTGAATCGTGACTTCCCCTCGATTGGTGATGGAACCAGAGGGAACTGTAATCGTTGTTTTGATACTATCTGTAGAAGACGTAGTTTGAGCAGTTGCAATTAAACTAAATGATTGCAAGGATAAGACAAGACACATCAAGGTTATTAGGTATTTTTTTTATGTTTTTCATTATGCTTCTCCTTTATAAGAAATCTTATTTATTTAAATGTAGAAATAATGCTAATATTCAATTCAGTCTTTATCTAAGTATATAGGCATAATTTTGATAGAGATTAGCTCAGTTACAGCCTCCTTTTGTAATGCATTTTTGAAAAAAGTACTATAAAATTCTTTATTATTCATCTACAAAGTAAAATATTAGCATAGAGAGTTAGCAGTGTAAAGGCTGTTTAAACAGGATGTGGTGACACTTTGTAAATAGATAATTTTATTGTAAAAAAATTAACGAAGATTAATTCTGTTTGTGTGAGAGGGTTTACTAAAGCGGGGTATTTTTCCATGGTGTTTGGAAGAATAGGTCTATTCTAAAGTTTTATTGAACGGTATTATGTCTAAAATGTGAAATTTTGAAAAAAAGTGGAGAGTGATATATATCCTTGTGAAATATTCTTTGTTTACGATGCGTATACAGTGTCATAGAGAGCGCATAGAATGCAGGAGATGAGCAGAGAGAAGACAGCAAGAGAGGCTTATAAAATCATGACAATCTATGAAAAAGTTGGATTATGTTATCGCTCAAAAGTGTGACATCATAGATGATGTTGTGACTTCTGTCGTGAAGACTTTATATTCTTTGGATGACACATGGCGAGGGAATGCTGCACAAGATGTCCGATACAATGCTGGACAACTACAGCTGGGAGATTGCTTTCGCACCTTCTTCTAAACCGGGCACACCATCCATCGTTTTTTACTTTCACTCCCATTGAGTCGAAGTCCGAGTATCTTCTTGTAGTAATTGCTTAAAGAGCGGTCCAAAGACGTCGTTTAGGGCACTTTTCATCTCTTTCGCGGACTCTGGTTGATATTCTTCTACAATGGTTTTTGTAAGGGCAACGGTTTAGGATTACGCTTTTTCTTTGGCATCTTATTCTCATCCTTTCGGGGTTTTATTTATTGTACCAAAAAGAAAAACTGCATAAATAATGAACCTAGGATTCATTATTTACACAGTTTATTTTATACTCCCTGTTGTTAGTAAGCGATGGGGTGCCCACCTCTTATCTATGCCTCTATGATGAAAATTTTTAGTATGCGGTTAACAGCAATTATCTACTCAAACTAACTACTTTGGTATCAAGTACGTTACCATTGATGTCGTAGGCAGTGATGTGTGCATTATCTGTCGTGTTAAGGAGAACCGTTTTCGCATAATATTTAATAGTCGATGCACTAGCAGGGATTTTAACGCCCTCTACACCATTCACAGTAAGGCTAATTTTCGCTACGTCCCCAGAGAATTGACCAGTAACATAGTTTTCTTTACCAATTACAAATGGTGCAAGCGTAGTGATAGCACCATTTGTCGTCACTTCTTGTTTTTTAACGGTGACTTTTTTCGTACCTAGCACATTGCCGGCCGCGTCATAAGCAATTAGTGTTACGTCATCAGTGTCTTTTAAAATGACAGTTTTCGCGTAGTATTTAATAGTTGGTGCGGTAACAGGAATTTTAACGCCTGATGCGCCGTTCACAGTAAGGCTAATTTTTGCCACGTTGCCAGAAAATTGCCCTGTGACATAGCTATCTGTACCAAGTTTAAATGCTACTACAGACATATTGAAAGTAGGCAGGGCGTTCAGCAAGCTCTGCGCTCTATCTAGTTCTTGTTGCAAACTTGCTTTTACAGATGCAGTTTGAACGACATTAATTAAACTTTGGGCATAATCAATTGTTTTTTGAGTAGTCGCCGAGTTTAGTATATTGGTAGTAGGATTGTTATTTTGGAACAGAGCCATTACAGCATTTGCTGCCATGGTTTTAGCTAGCGCTTCATTCTCTCCTGGGGCAAGTGGTGCTGCATTATTACTAACTTTTACTGTTTTTCGTGCGACTTCATTTGTACCATTGTATCCTACCACTTCTACTTGCGAACCTGGAGTAATGGAATTACCTACAAGAATACTGTAAGTTCCGTTTACTATCGTTCCAGTTGCTTTCACGACACCATCCACTAGTAGACTGACACGTGTAATCCCTGTGCCCGCTATCCCAGTTATGACTGACGATGTAATATCTGCATCATTCGCAAATAAACTGTAATCTAGTGGTGTATTTCTTAAATCCAATAAAGCTCTTGCTTGGGTGATTGCCGCTTGTGCGTTTGCTCTTACGGTGTCAAGCATACCTGTAACTGCGTCCAATAACTGCTGCGCCGCATCGATTGTTTGTTGATTAGTTGTTGTTTTAAGAACATTCGTGCTTGGATTATTATTTGCAAAAAGTGCTAAGATTGCATCAGTTGCTGTTTTTTCACTGACAGATGCTGCTTGCACGGAAGTCGCAAAAGGAACGTTGAATGGCAGTGCAATACTTGTTCCAATTATGGACGCCACACTCATTACGCTGACTATTTTTTTCAAAGAATGTTTCATTTTATTCATAACCTCTTCCATTTTTTTATTTGAATTCAAAAATTTTGTGCTTTCACCTGCTTTATTAGATTTTTCAAAACTAAGATACTAACTTATCTTAGCACAAGGAGGATGAAGAAGAATAGCTAATACAATCAGTTGTCACTAAATATTAAGAATACTATCTCTTTTTTTAACTATCATACAAAAATCTAGAAAAAAATACACTAAAAAATAACGAAAGGGAAAAATTGACATTTATAAATTGAAAACTAAATTAATAGAAAAAATGCTCGAATCGGAACTGATCCACTTTAATGGGATATAGAATTATCTTCAGCCGTATCTAGAAATTAAGAATGATGACCTTGATTAGTGTGATTAGAGAATTCAGATTTCCTAATCTATCTATAGGACTAAAAAATCTTCTATAATTTCTAAAAGATTAAATACCATCACACAATGCCATTGTGTGATGGTATGGAAAAGGAAAGTTATTTTTCATGAAATTCTAATCAGAATCACAGCTACTTTTTTTCTTTAGGATGTAATATGAATATATAAGCTAACAACAAGCAAATCCATTTTCATACTTTTCCCCTGAAGCCTGAAAATGTTAACTCCCTTTTTGACCGTCGCGGTTACTCCCTTTTCCGCGGTGGTTTTTTTGTGTCTTCACAAACCGAGATGTTTGATAAGGGTATACTTGAGCAAGACACAACAGATGATATCATTCTAATAGATGGTGTTGCATATAAGGACGGTGTGCTTATAGATAGTGAATCCATGGAAAGAGGAAAACTTACATGGGCTGTAAAGGCTATAAAAGCGGTTTATAAAAAGCTACCAGCTAGGGTAAAAGGTCACGTGGATTTCAGTGGGGCTTGGTTCTTTACTAATGTTTATCGAGCACTATACAGGGAAATTAGAAGAGGTTATCTATAAGAAAGTATACCAATCAACTAGGAGCAAAACGGTGGCATGGCTCGTTTCTAAAACTATTATACTACTAATATAAGGGAGGATAGCTGATGACTAGGAGAAAAGAGTTGGTATCCTATATGCAAGGAGTCTTCATTACATCGATGGTATTGTGTTTGGTTTTAAAATTTATTTTTAATAACACGTGGTTTACGTCAGTAGGTATACCTTTCGTTATTTTTATATTACTTTCTGTCATAGCGATGTTTAGATTTAAAGATAAAGAAAAATAGTGATGTAATGGAAAAAATAAATGACTGCCTAGCTATTTTGGTGATAGACTTTGGGGTGTTGATGATATCAAATAAGATTAAAATGAATATTTTACTTGTTACAAGTGGGAGTATATTTTTTATGATTTTATGGGCACCAGAAAATATTTCGACCATTTATACTATTGTATATTAATTGTAGTAGAGCGCTGTCGGAAACGGTCAATAAAGTAGTTATTTAAAGAACAAAGAGGATGGGGTAAAAGTCAGAATATTACGTAATATCCGATTTTCTTTGAGATGCATGTTTTACCCCTACTTTTTATATAAAAAGTATCATTTATATTTTTATGGATTTTGTATTCTATTTTATGATATGATAAAAATGTAAATACTAGATTAAAAAAGGAGGGGTTTAAAATGAAAAAGTCAATTAAGTTTTGCTGTACTTCACTTGCTCTAGCTATGGGATTATCAGTAATAACGCCAAGCATAAGTTCCTATGCTGCTGAAAGAAACTTAGAAAAGGTAATATATGAAAATAAAAAATTGGTAGAATTTAGTAGTGCTCTAAGTGAAGCTTTAAAAGAGGATGGCGTAACGCAACAGCAATGGAATAATTATATAGCAGAAATAAAAGCTGCTGTAGCTCAGGAAACAACTCCAAGGTGGAAGGGCGCAGCTATAAAAAAAAGCAATGAAGTTTGCTATTAAACATGTAAATGTCATTCCATCAAAAAAAGTGAGAGATGTTGTAAAAAAATATGGTGGGAAAATTATCAAAGCTATTGATACAATTGATACATATACTTGGTACGGTATTGCTAAGGCTTTAACAAAAGTAGGTATTCCAGATAAATATGCAGATTTAATTGCAGATTTTTTAGTAACATTTATTTTATAATGATTGGAGCTAACTTATGCTTTCAATTTTTATTTTTTTATTTTGATTTTAGTTCTGTTGTTAATTCCTTTTTTTGGAATTGATTATTTGATTATTTATTTGTTAAATGGTAACTATGATAATGTAGGATATCTTTTTTTTATTTTTAATCTTAACCTATATTGCAGGTTATTTATTGAATAACGTTCTAGAAACAGTCGTGAAAGTAACGTTGTCCAAAAATAAAGAGGACAAAATGCCATTGATATTTAACTTATGTGCTAGTTTTGTGACTTCGTTTTTAGGAGTGTATTTATTAGACATACTTTTTACAACTAGTATTTCATTAAACGCATCTATCTATTTAATGATAGGTTTAGCACATACTATAATATTCTTTATCATCGATCAGCTCCCAGAAGGAGAGAATTAATTTATAAAAAAACAAGGGCAAGAAAGTAAATATTCATCTGTCCAAAAGAAGAATGAGATAACTATTAAAGTATAAATTTTGAATAACCAGAATCTAGAATTTAAAATATCGAGACACGTCTGAAAAAGGCGTGTTTTCTCTTTGGGATAAACGGTGTGCTTGTCTATTTCTTAATCTAGAATAGAAGCCCAGTTAATTGTGATAATTGGACAAGGGAATAAAGTATTTATTTTTCATGAAATTCTAATCAGGCTCACAGCTATTTTTTTTTCTTTAAGATGTAACATGAAAGTATAAGCTAACAACAAGCAAAATCCATTTTCATACTTTTCCCCTGAAGTGTGAAAATGTTAACTCCCTTTTTGACCGTCGCGGTTACTCCCTTTTCCGCGGTGGTTTTTTTGTGTCTTCACAAACCGAGATGTCTGATAAGGGTATACCCAAATAAGACGGTCTTGAATACGGTATAATCGAAAGTAGCGGTGTCCAGCAAGGGTATCCGGTAATTATTTTTGAAAAGAGGGGGTGCGTGGTAAAGGTTGATCATGTGCTAGTAAGTAATAATGGTCTATATAGAAATAAAAGATGTTAATAAATCATAATAATCTAGATTATATTTCATAATTATTGTCCCTTTTAAGGAAAGTATACTTTTTACAAGTAAAAATAATTTATTTCCCCGATAACTCCTATTTTTTAGCTATACCTCTGATATATAAGTTCTTTAATAGCCATATTCGTTTTATTAAAAACCAAAGCAACCACGACAACCAGAAAAAGTTTATTGTATTGCTCTCTCAAATTAATTTTAACCTAAAATAGATGTTCACAAAATAGCATTTGTTGGCACGCTCTCTGTTTTGTGGGAAATCACGTGAAGTAATTTTTCTACAGTCTGGGAACGATAAAATGGTGTTTATTAAAGCTAAATTCACCAATTTGAAGAAAAATTAGTTTTTAAAGGGTTTGAAATCTGTGAAAAAACGTATTTCGCGAAAGCTCTTCTTTTGTTTGATGAAAAACGGTATACTGGATAGATAGAAAAGCTTTGAACGGGAATAAAGGTAGGTGCTAGGTCAAAATGATAGAACAATATTGGAGTAGGTCACAACAAGTTTTGCAGGAAAGCTTTGGCTACTCGTCGTTTCGTGATGGACAAGAGGGCGTGTTGCGGAATTTATATGGACGTAAGGATACACTGGCGATTATGCCAACTGGGGGCGGTAAGTCACTCTGCTATCAGATTCCTGCGCTAGTTTTGGATGGTTTGACGATTGTGGTGTCACCGTTGATTTCACTGATGAAAGATCAAGTTGATGCGCTTAATGAACTGGGAATTCCGGCAACGTTTGTGAATAGTTCATTGACGGGTACGGAGATTGATAATCGGCTTTGGGATGCGGAAAATGGAGCGGTAAAATTGCTTTATATTGCGCCGGAGCGTTTGGAAACATCGAGTTTTCAGCGATTGGTGGACACGACAGATATTGCGCTTTTTGCGATTGATGAGGCACATTGTATTTCGCATTGGGGGCATGATTTTCGTCCGAGTTATTTGACGTTGTGTGATACGTTGGACCGGATTCACCCACGCCCGCTTATTATTGCACTGACGGCGACGGCGACCCCGACTGTTTCTGAGGACATTATGAAGTTGCTGGATATTGGCGCGGATAGTATTGTTCAGACTGGATTTGCACGTGAAAACTTGGCTTTTCAAGTGGTGAAGGGGCAAGACCGTGATAAGTACTTACTGGATTATCTGAAAACAAACGCGGAGCAGTCAGGAATTGTGTATGCGGCGACGCGTAAAGAGGTGGAGCGGCTGTATGAGGTGCTGAGCAAGAAGGGTATTCCGACGGGGAAATATCATGGTGGCATGTCGGATAAGGAACGCAACGGTTGGCAGGAGAAGTTTCTATATGATGATGTGCGTGTAATGGTAGCAACGAACGCATTTGGTATGGGAATAAACAAGTCAAATGTGCGCTACGTGATTCATTACAATTTGCCACGAAATATTGAGGCCTACTACCAAGAAGCGGGACGTGCTGGGCGTGATGGTGTAGCCAGTGATTGTATTTTGTTGTTTGGTCCACAAGACATGCATATTCAACATTTTTTGATTGACCAATCGGAAATGGACGAAGAGCGCAAGCAGAACGAATACGCGAAACTACGCCAAATGGCGGGTTATGGCTACACGGAGATTTGTTTGCAGAAGTATATTGTGCAATATTTTGGCGAAGAAGGCGAGAACTGCGGACGTTGCGGGAATTGCCTTGATACACGAGAAGCGCAGGACATCACGATTGAGGCACAGCAAGTCTTTTCATGTATTAAGAGAATGCAAGAGCGTTTCGGAAAAGTCATGGTTGCTAAAGTGTTGACTGGCTCTAAGGATCAGAAAATCCAGCAGTGGCACCTGGAGGAGTTATCGACGCATGGTTTGATGAAGGATCGCTCGCAGAAAGATGTTTTGCAGCTGATTGATTATTTGGCGGCAGAGAAATATCTGAGTTACACAGATAGCCAATTTCCATCGCTAAAACTGACAAATGAAGCGATTAGCGTTTTGCTAGGTAAAGAGAAAGTCACGCGGAAAACAGCGCGCAAAGTTACGAAAGTATCGATTGATGTGGATGAAGGATTGTTCGGTGAGTTACGAGAAGTGCGCCGGGAGCTTGCATCGAAGCACAAAGTTCCTCCATATATTATTTTTTCCGACGAAACGTTACGGCAAATGTGTGAATACCTACCAAAAGACGAAGAGACGTTTTTGGAAATTAAAGGTGTCGGTATGAATAAGCTCGAGAAATATGGCGCGGAGTTTTTGGAAGTTTTGCAGAAACAGGTATAAAAGCAGTATTGGGACGGGTATTTTTATGTCCCAATGCTGTTTTTCTATGCTGGAAGTTTTTAAAGCAGGCTCAACGGGTATTTGTAGGTGAGATATGTAAAATTAGATTTTGCTAAAAGAGAGAATGGAAAGGAGTTGGGTTTTTTGAAGAAGGTCATGTTACTTTTAGCATTACCAACTATGTTAATAGGTGTTTTATTCCATCCATTGAGCCCTGAGGCGGCAGCAAATTTTTCGGTAACAACAGTTATTCCGGATAATCAAATCGATAAATCCAAGACATACTTTGATTTACGCATGAAGCCAGGCCAAAAACAAGATTTAGAAGTTGTACTTAAGAACGATACGGATAAAGAAATAACCGTAGAAACGAATGCAAATACGGCAGTGACGAACGATAATGGCATTGTCGATTACAGCCAAACTAATCCGAAATTGGATAAATCGCTTAAAATACCATTTTCATCGATTGCCACGATGGAAGATGAAGTTGTACTTCCAGCTAATAGCAGTAAGACAATCAAGGTTGCAGTGACAATGCCTGACACTGCATTTGATGGTATTATTTTAGGCGGCTTGCAGTTCATTGAAAAAGAAGATCCTGACGCGAAAAAAAGAAGATGACCAAGGAGTGCAAATCAAGAATCGGTATGCCTATGTAGTTGGCGTACAACTGTCGGAAAATGATACAGTTGTAGAGCCTGACATGAAATTACAAGAAATTAAACCGCAACAAATCAATTATCGCAATGTGGTGACGGTGAACTTGCAAAACCCAGAAGCGACAATTATTAAACCACTAATGATTGATGCTAAAATTTATAAATCAGGCGACAATCAGGTTTTACATCAAGCAAAACGCGATAATTTGAGAATGGCGCCAAATTCCAATTTTAATTATGCAATTGATTGGGAAAATCAGCCGCTCAAAGCGGGAAAATATCGCTTAAAAATGGTAGCAACGTCTGGAGATAACACATGGAAATGGGATGAAGAATTCACCATTAAAGGCGACGATGCGAAGAAATTAAACGATAAAGCGATAGATCTTGAAAAAGACTATACATGGTGGTACATTGCAGGAGGCGCTTTAGCTCTTATTCTGCTTGTACTTCTAGCATTCTGGCTAGGAAAACGCTCGAAAAAGGACAAAGATGAAGATAAAAAGGAATAAATAAGTAGAGAACCCGGATGGGAGCTGTAAGGTGGCTCTTATTCGGGTTTTAGCTGCGCCTGTTCCAAGTTCAATCAGACCTGACAAGCCAGCATCGCTTTTCTATGTTGTCTAGCTCAGCAGGCTAGGTCTTCGGAACTTTCACAGGCTCCGCAAAAACCAAGGGATGGTTTTAGCTGCGCCTGCTCCAAGTTCAATCAGACCTAACGAGCCAGCATCGCTTTTCTATGTTAGAATAAACATATCTCATAATCCAGAAAGGAATTTTAAAATGACAAAAATAGTAGTTTTAGCAGAGAAGCCTTCTGTTGGGAAAGATATTGCGCGTGTTCTTGGCTGTAAGCAGGGCAAGAATGGCTATCTTGAAGGCTCGAAATATATCGTAACTTGGGCGCTGGGGCACTTAATCACGCTCGCTGATCCGGAAAATTATGATGCCAAATATAAATCGTGGAATATGGAAGATTTGCCGATGCTTCCGCAAAAAATGAAACTCGTACCAATCAAACAAACACGAAAGCAATACGAAACTGTGAAAAGTTTGATGATGCGTAAAGACGTGGATTCTATCGTTATTGCAACCGATGCCGGGCGCGAAGGTGAGCTCGTGGCGCGCTGGATTATAGAGTATGCCAAAGTGAAGAAGCCAATTAAGCGTCTCTGGATTTCGTCTGTAACGGATAAAGCGATTCGTGAAGGCTTCAACCACCTTCAACCAGGAAAAGCCTACGAAAATTTATACCGCTCAGCCGAAGCCCGTTCAGAAGCAGATTGGGTAGTTGGAATCAATGCCACGCGTGCCTTAACGACAAAATATAACGCGCAACTTTCTTGTGGACGCGTACAGACGCCAACGCTTGCAATGATTGCGGGGCGTGAAGAAGAGATTCGCCAGTTTAAACCGAAAGAATTTTATCAATTGACGGCTGTAACCGAGCAAGGCAGTTTTTCTTGGAGTAGAGGCCAGACTTTCGATGAGGCTGAAGCTGAGAAAATTGCGCGGAGTCTGAATGGCAAAGAGGCTGTGATTACAGATGTAGCGGTGAAAGAGAAGAAAACGCATGCACCGGGTCTTTACGATTTGACAGAATTGCAACGTGACGCCAATAAACGTTTTGATTTTTCCGCTAAAGAAACACTAAATATCATGCAGACACTGTATGAGCGCCATAAAATTCTGACGTATCCGCGTACTGATTCGCGCTTTATTTCTGATGATATCGTGCCAACGTTGAAAGAACGCGTTGAAGCGTGTGGCATAGGACCTTACGCAAAACCCGCGCGTGCTGTGGCATCGAAACCAATCAAAGCAAATAAGTCATTTGTTGATAACAGCAAAGTAAGTGATCACCACGCGATTATCCCAACGGAAGAAACACCGAGCTTATCGGACCTCAACGATCGCGAACGCAAAATTTATGACCTCGTAGTGAAGCGCTTTTTGGCCGTACTTTCTGCACCATTTGTGTATGAAGAAACCGCTGTACAAGCCAAAATTGGGAACGAAACGTTTGGCCTTAAGGGGAAAGTCGTCAAATCACTCGGTTGGAAAGCCGTTTATAATGAGGATAACGATAAGGATACAGTAACCAAGTTGAAAAAAGGCGAGCAATTAAAAGTTCGTGATATTCAGCTAACAACTGGTAAAACAAAGCCGCCAGCTAGATACAACGAGGCAACGCTACTTTCTGCGATGGAAAATCCAAGCCTGTCCAGTGGTAAAAAAGATTTAGCGAAAACACTTGGCGAAACTGGTGGACTTGGCACGGTTGCAACACGTGCTGATATTATCGAGAAACTTTTCAACAGCTTTTCTCTAGAGAAGCAAGGTAAAGATATCATGATTACGTCGAAAGGTCGCCAATTGCTAGAGCTCGTTCCAGCTGACCTAAAATCACCAGAGCTGACGGCAATTTGGGAGCAAAAGCTATCCAAAATCGCAAAAGGCCAATTAGACAAAACCACGTTTACGAACGAAATGCGCGATTACGCCAAAAAAGCTGTGACAGAAATCAAGCAAAATGACAAGAAGTTCAAACACGATAATATTACATCCACAAAATGCCCAGATTGCGGCAAACTCATGCTCAAAGTCAAGGGCAAAAAGGGTACGATGCTCGTATGTCAAGATCGTGAATGTGGCCATCGTGAATCAGTTGCCAGAACAACGAATGCCCGCTGTCCCAAATGCCATAAACGTATGGAATTACGCGGAGAAGGTGATAAGCAAATCTTTACATGTGCTTGCGGACATCGTGAAAAACTATCCGCATTCAATGCTCGTCGTGGCAATGAGAAAAATAAAAAACGTCTCAAAAAGCGAAGTTGCAAAATATATGAAGAAACAGAACAAAAAAGAAGAAGAACCTTTCAATAACCCGATGGCAGAAGCATTGGCAAAATTAAAACTAAAATAAGACGCAAAGCACATCCTAGCTATTCATTTAGACTAGGTGTGTTTTTTTGTGCAATGCTTTAAATTGGAAATTTGCTAGCCTATTCGTTCTTAACTTGAAATAGTTCTTTAGTGACTTGTAAACAAGAACGTATGTTTGTATACTGTTATATATAATGATGGAGAAAATAGTAGCGAGTTTTCATCCAGTCAATAAACAGGAGGCGATTTATCATGGCCTACAAAGATCGAGGACTAAAGAAATGGGGCGGTTTCATATTGAGTGAACACACCGCGCATATGGAGCAATCTAATCGAATTCCGCAGTGGAAAGTGGCAATGGACGAGGCGGCTATTCAATCTATCTTAACTCACGCAACTTCGCATCATGTCATGCTTGCTATTCAGGAGTACCAAGCAGTGGGAATTGACGCACAACCAGATATCGTTGGACAATTAATTGGCATCGAGGGAGACAGTATTTATATTCGAACGAGTAGCGGAATTCAGGCGATAGAACTGACCAATATTCGCCACGTAGAAGAAAGGCGGATTGAGAAATGGTACAGTTAATTGATTATGAAAATGCCCCAAAACGCGACATTCTATGCATCGATGTGAAAAGTTTTTTTCGCATCAGTTGAATGTGTGAAAAGGCGGCTAAACCCATTAGAAGCCTATTTAGTTGTTATGAGTAATCAAGAGAGCCAAGGCGGTCTAGTTCTTGCAGCAACTCAGAAAATGAAAGATACATTTAATATCAAAACAGGATCGAGGCGCTATGAAATCCCAGAAGATACCCGGATTATTGTCGCAGAACCAAGAATGAAGCTTTATTTGCAAGTCAATGAAATGATTATTTCGATATTCAAGCGGTATGTAGGACCAGAACACTTACTCATTTATTCTATCGATGAGGCTATTTTGGATGTATCCCACTCGCATAGCTTATTTGGTGACACAATGACTATCGCGAAACGAATACAGCAAGATATTTTAGATGAGTTGCGATTATATGTCACGATTGGAATTGGAGAAAACCCGCTACTCGCGAAAGTAGCGCTAGATGTCGAAGCAAAGCATCAGTCGAGCGGTATTGCAGAATGGCGTTACAAAGATGTTCCGAATAAACTATGGAAAGTAAAGCCGATGACAGAAATGTGGGGAGTTGGACGAAGAACGGAAGTACAGCTGAATCGCATAGGCATTTATACAATATATGATTTAGCACATGCAGAGCCCAATTTTTTACGACACGCAATGGGAATCGTCGGCGAGGAGCTTTTTTATCATGCGAATGGTATTGATTATACGGACTTAGCAGAGAAATACGTTCCATTGTCAAAGAGCTACGGGAAGAGCCAAATACTAGAGCGCGATTACGATAATCATAGGGAAGTCGAAATAGTTATCCGTGAAATGGTAGAGGATATCGCGATGCGTTTACGACGTGAGCATGCAGAAACATCCGTTATTCATGTTTCCATAGGCTACAGTCGTCATAGTCTACTAAAAGGTTTTGGAAACCAATTGAAAATTCATCCAACTGATAGCAGTAAGAAGATAAGTACGTATATACTATACCTATTTCGTAAACATGTAGCAAATGAGCCCATTCGTAGTCTATCCATCCAATTGGGTAAAATTCGCTACAAAGATGGTACTCAACTGAACTTATTTGAGAATGCTGTTCAAACGGTAAATCAAGAGCAGCTAGAGCGAACGATAGACAAGATTCGCGATCGTTACGGTTTTCAGTCTTTGATGCACGCAAGTAGCCTAGCAGTCGGTGCAACGGGGCTGAGGCGCGCTTCAATGGTTGGCGGACACAAAGGATAGTCAGCCATTATAAACGAAAGGCAGAGGCAATCTAGTCATTGAAAACAAGCTTGTGAGCAAACGTATAAACTTTTTTATTCCATTTAGATAAAAAAGCAGCGTAAAATTAGCTTAAAGCAACAAAGATTTATCCACTCCTCAAGTGTAAAATAATAATTGTGAATATTATCACAAATTCGAGAGGAGATGCTCCACATGATGTTTGCGAAGAAAGTACAAGATTACCAAAATCGTATTTTTGATGTAAATGAAATCAAGTCTTTCGATAATAACCAAGCTAAGAAAAATATTTTTTACGAAACAGGACAAACAGTTGGTGCTGTGTGGTGTTTGAAACCGGGGCAAGAATTATATTTCCATTCCCACGAACGGGCAGATGATATTTGGATTTGTATTGATGGAGATTCAGGCACTTACTATCCAGAGTGTGGCGAATCTGTTGAAATTTCAAAAGGAATGGTGTGCGTAGCAAGGCCTGGCGAAAAGCATGGCATGAAGAACACGGGAACAAAAGATTTTGTATTCATCGGAATTGCTGGACCAGTACCACTAGATTTGATTTTGCATGAACATGAATAGCGTTACCAATCGATTAATGATGTTAAAATCGCCAAAAACATGCTAATATAGTTTTTACATGGAAAAGGGGGATATACATGAACATCATTATTGCATTATTAGCTGGACTAGTCGCATTTGCGGTTGGAGCGCTATGGTATTCTGTGCTTTTTGGAAAGGTATGGATGGAGGCTGTTGGAATTAACGAAGAAACAGTTCAAAAATCCTCACCAATAACACCAATGGTTGTGACACTTGTTGTTGAGATGGCTGTAGCTATAGTTGTGAGCTTTGTTTTAATCCATTTAGACCTGAATATTTATTTGGGAGGTTTATTAGTTGCTGGCATCGCAATTCTATCAGCAATTAAGAATTACATGTTCGAAATGAAGCCATTTAGGTTGATTTTGATTAACGAAAGCTATAAATTAATTACAATCATGATTATGACCACTAGTGTAGCGCTTTTTACGTAAATGTTGGGGCACTACGAATGAAGAGAGTTAGAGCCCCAATATGCATGAGAGCAAAGCGAGCATGTAAACCATCAGTGGCACTACGAATGAAGAGAGTTAGAGCCCCAATATGCATGAGAGCAAAGCGAGCATGTAAACCATCAGTGGCACTACGAATGAAAAGAGTTAGAGCTCACAATTATAAAACCTTCTGAAACGCTTTCGCATGCTTTGTGTAGAGCATAATTTTCGTCTTACTCAAAATAAGGAGTGAGGCGATTTTATTTTGTTTGAAGTTTTATGCGAAACTAATTTTAAAAATAAGAAATAAATGTTCCATTTGGTATCTTAATATTATAATTTTCCCACATTTTTATGATTACCAGATACGATATCTGCTATTTCATTTCGCGAGGTTTTGAATGGTGTCTAGTGTCAGATAAAGCTGACATGCCTATTTGTAATAAGTTCAAAGTACAAACTGAATCTAACATAAGCGATGAAGAAAGAAAAAGGAGAAAAAACAGGATAATTAATGGATATTTTTAACGGTATCAAATATTCAAACAATGTGTTATATTGAACATTAAGGATAATGCTTGTTTATACTCACGGAAGGAGGCAAAAAAATGACAGCTTTAACGTACACACTGCAAGACTTTGTTCCTCAGCACTCGTTTACTGGCCCACGTATCCCTGTTTTGAAAACGCTAACACCAGAAGAAATCCTATCGGCAGTACCCGGCACGCAATTCGAGATAGACGAACAACAAGATTTAAAACTTGTTGCCATGGGTGTTTTTCAAGATCAGACGACCCCCATTGTCTTAGAAGGACTGTCCTTTAATCTCAAGGAACGGGCTAATTTTGGACTTCAGTTTATTCGCTGTGCGGAGGTAACCATTCGTCATTGCCGTTTTTATGGTTATAACCCAGATAGGTTCATTACGCATGGGGCTACTGATAGTAATGTGTTGTTCCAAGATTGTCCAATGGTGACGCTAGAGGGGAATGAATTTGGCCCTAATGATGGAATAGGAACTGATGCGGATGTACTCAATCGATGTATTACCATTCAAGGCACGCCTGTGGGTTCGACCATCTACCGCATCACTGATAATCTCTTTTCTTCGGTCAATCAAGGTATAGTGGCATTAGGAGATGTTTTTGGGGCAACACCAGACCAGTTTTACCTCGAAGGCAACCGCTTTTACGACGTCCAAGATAATGGCTTATACTTGATTCGTTTGGGCGGGGCAACGATTCGCCAGAATTGGTTTGTTAAACAAGAAGATGAAGCCATTGTCTTGGATGGTGGGCAATTCTTGCTGGAATACAATACGTTCATTGACACCAAAAACCGCGTGCTGGCGGTCAATGGTGATCACGATGGGGCCACAACGGAAGCCATTACGTTTCAGTACAATACCGTAGGAAATACGGAAAACTCGGGGTATGAAGGAGTGCTTTTCTATTCCCGCGGACAAGATAAGCGCGATGCACAAGGGCAACCAGTGGGGTGGACTTACCGCGTCCGTACTTTGCAAATCCGCTATAATCACTACTGGCATATCCAGCGCAGCTACCACCTGTTCCTGTTGGAAGAAGTGGATACCTTCTTATTTGAATATAATCGGATAGAGGTACCCTATTCGACTGGCCTAGGCAGTGCGGTGCTCTATTTTGGAAATAAACAACCCATCACCGCAGGGGCGGTACAACACAATCAGCTTCATGGAGATACCTTTGCCCGATAAGCTTGGTGGATTGCTTCCAAACAGAATAACCTCTATACGAAGCTCACCTTAAGTCAAAATGTGCTACACACCGATGCCTTGACGTTGGATGGTAGTAGAGGTTACCAAAAACAAAAATGGGTCACTGGGAAGCGAACGAGCGCTATCCACACAATTGGGCTTTCTGTCAATCAAGTGGTGTACCCACGCGTCTCCGTTACGGTAGATACCCGTGTGCCGTACCCGATTCGGTAT
>NZ_AODK01000020.1 GCF_000525975.1 Listeria rocourtiae FSL F6-920 | reverse complement strand
AGAACTTTACCAGTTTTTTTTTTTGCCAATACAGCTTACTAAATTGACTCGCTTATCTGTATATGCTACTGTTTCAGAAGAAATTCCGTATTTAGTAAGTTGTTTCAATAAATAATCAGCTACTTCTTTCTCATTTCCATTTGTGGAATCGATATTAACCAAGTCCTTCAACAGGATTATTTTTTCTTGTTTATTCATCTTACATCATCCTTTTTTAGATTTGACTCGCTATATCCATCGTATTGCAGAAAAATCCATTAGCAATAATGTTACCATTTCTCAATGTTTTTCAAAATAGCTACTCTTGATTACGCCTAGGCTCAACAATATAAGACAAAATGCATAGATGGTGACGATTTCTCCTGAGCGTGAACTTGAACTTCACACGCCTACACGTCTAAGTAATCACCTCCCTTCATTGGTTTTATTACTATCGATGAAACCTGCTATCTTTTTTATGTTACTATTCCAATCTGATTGCTGTTACGACTTAGAATTTTTGAGTTGAGAACACATTTCCTTAAATTATCGCCATTGGTGAATTATTTAAATTAAGCGCTTACCTAATGGCGTTAAATTATAGACACGGTCTTGCCCATCCATTTCAAAAGCTACAATATCATATGTTGTAAACGTATCTAAAATGTATACAATCTGTTTAATGTCATATACAGAAAGAGATTTTGACAAACCTTTTCGAATACTTTCAAATGATAGCCCCTTCTCATTTAGCTGTTCGAGGAGCGCCAATGCGCATAATTTTTCTTTGACTAGCTCTTTATTTACCATTTATTACCCTCCCATATATAATTTTCATGTTCATATAGTTAATAGCCTACTAGATAAATAATAGCATGTAAAAAAGGGGATATTCTTTTTTGTGTAATATATGCACATTTTTATCTACTTGGAGGGCGATTATGCAAAGCTATGGGCAACATTCAAAAAATTAGAGAGAATAAGTGCCTAATACAGGTACGCGTTGCTGGCACAGATTTATCCCAATCACTGTATGCCAAAATAGAGAAAGGCGAGGTCATGCTAAGCTTTTTAAAATTTAATAGCATCTTAAAAAATCTTGATATCACGTATAATGACTTTTTTTCACAATGTATACAAGCATGGAAGAAATGGGGTGGAAAGCGCACGATGTAAAAGAGATAGTATCTTGTGATTAAAAGGAAGGCGCGAAAGTTATTAAGGAATTATCAAATACAAGAAGGTTACAAGAAGCGATTTCCAGATATAAACAACTCATTTCTTTGAAGGAGAAGGTGGAAGATATGAATATCACACAATGACGTTTTGTAATGCTGGATAAAATGTTAAAACAGATTGGGCGCGTAGGAAAGAAGGTGACTTTTTATTTTCTCTTTTTCTTTCTCCTCTTTTAGTATCACATAACGTGCATTATAATAATGTTATGTGATAGTCTTTATAAAGAGGGCAATTTCCATGAATGAAGTAGAACCAATCAAAGATTTGGCTAAAATTGGATTAATGAAAGATGTGTTAGCAAGAGGAAAATTTGGAAAATACAATGTGTTATTATTTACCACTGGTATTAATACGGCGTACCGGATTTCCGATTTAATTTCGCTGAAGCTTTCCGATGTGCTAGGGATTCATCGAAAAAAGATTCGAGTGAAAGAACGGCTGATTATGAAAGAACAAAAGACGAGCAAAAACAATTCGGTGATCTTAACGAAAAACTGCAGAAAGAGATTTCGGCTTTTGTTGAAGAACAATACCCAGCACGGTATGTAGCGCAAGATTTGGATCACTATTTATTCGTCAGTCGTCAACATCAACCTGGTGGACAACCGATTAGCCGACGCCAAGTATGGGTGGTTTTATCGGAAGCTGGAAAAAAAGCAGGATTGAAACGTATCGGGCCACATAGCATGCGCAAAAACGTTTGGTTATCACTTGTATAAGAATGGAACGGACATCGAGCTGATTCAGGATCTATTGAATCACGCTTCAGCTAAAATTACACTTCGATACATTGGCATTACGCAAGAAGATAAAGATCAAGCAGTTAGCAGTCTGGGATTATGAACATGTTATTAAGAGATGAATGGATGGGAGAGCTGTGGGATGGCAGCGATTATTATTATTATGTTGATATTGGCTATACCGGCGTTGATGTTAGGCCGTAGTAGAGAAATAAAGAAAAGAATCCGAGAGTATTACCGAGAAAATGGGCTGGAGCCAGTAAGTATAAAAATTATGTCTAGTGAAAGTACCGGAACAGCAAATGAGAAGCGGCAACTTCAGAAGTCTGTTGGAGCGAATTGTAAAATTGAGCTTGTGAGGTTAGGGCAAGACTATAAATATGTTGTCTTTCGTGATAAAA
Source organism: Listeria rocourtiae FSL F6-920 (assembly GCF_000525975.1). Taxonomy (GTDB): domain Bacteria; phylum Bacillota; class Bacilli; order Lactobacillales; family Listeriaceae; genus Listeria_A; species Listeria_A rocourtiae. Next base: position 36,993 of record NZ_AODK01000020.1, on the reverse strand, counting down.
AGGTAGTTGAGGTGAAGGATTTTTTGAATGGATTAAAATAGGAGAGAATAGTAACGGAGTATCCTAAAGAGGCATGACTGGTATAGAGGAACAATATAATAGAAGTAGACGGGACGTATGGTTCAGAGTCAGTTGGTTTACTTTATTTTGTTGCCATAATGGAATAGAAAATAAGATGCTCATGTCCACACCCAAACACCCTAGCTGCGGTAACAGCTAGGGTGTTTATTTGGGGTTAGAAATAGACGTCGTTTACTTGTTGTTATTGCGCCGAGCTTCTAACATGTGCTTGAAAAACGCAATCGCGCAGCCAACCACAACCTGGGCAATAATGCTTGAAAATAAGATGGTCACCCTTCGCGAAAATGTTCGTCAAAGGGTAGACGATTGTTTTATTGTACCGTAGATAGAATAATTACCGAAATCACAAAAAACGACTGGCATAAAAAAAACAAAAAAAGAAGATGCTTTTTATCATCGTCGGCGTGACTCCTTCGTAGGCTATTTTTCACGAGAAATCAAAGCATTCCACTTCATGAGGCCGCCTTTTACATTGATTACATTGTAGCCTCGTTTATGTAAATATTGTGTCGCTATTTTACTACGTGCTCCTGAATGACAAATAATGTATACCGGCGAAGTATAGTGAAATGTTCTCAGCTTTGTCAACGGAATATTTTGTGAACCTGAAATATGGCCGTTGACATATTCAAACTTCTCTCTAACGTCAACAATCACCGGATTTTCAGCTAGTTTCTCAGCTAATTCTGCTACCGTTACAGAAGGAACTTTTTTAAATAAAGACACATTATCCACCACCTTTTCAAATCATATTATGTCATCTGTTTGTAATGTGAGTGTCTCAGAAACGGATTGTTTTTGATAATTAATATTGTATCATAGATGAGTCATAAAAAAATCCTTGTCACAGCTTTTTTTTTCGTTAGATGTGGATGTTTGCTCGGCAACTTTTTTGTAGTTCCCGATAGGTATTTATAATCCTCTTCTCCACCATAACCAGTGTCTGCGCCGATGTAATCTGGAAGGCCTCCTAATTGCTTTTCAAACGAAGATAAAAAGGGAAGGAAGCACCGCGTATCTGTAGGTCGTTGAAAAATGGCACAATGCAAGATAAATTGATTTTCTGTGGCAATTTGAACATGATACCCTGCTTTTAACTGTCCATTTCGCATGTGATCCGCTTTCATTCACATGATGGTCGCATCCCTATCTGTTTTAGAAAAGCTATTTCGATCATAAAGAGGTTTGGTGAAAAATTAGGTGAAGTAGTTTTTCTACAGTCTGAGTGTTATATGACGCTTTTTTTCTATAACAAACTAGACATCAATCATTGCAAGCCCTGTTACAGCATCACTTTCTTCTTCAAACATTTACAATAATGTCGTAAATACAGATTAACTGATATAATGAATCAGAACATGGTTTTAATTTTTTAGAGATGAGGAAAGCCAATGGATAAACAAAAACAGCAACTAAGTATTGAAGTTGCGCGCCTGTATTATCAATCTGATTACAGTCAACAAGAGATTGCCAGCCAACTCGGAATTTCGCGCCCGACTGTATCCCGACTTTTGCAATTCGCTAAAGAAAGTGGTTACGTGGAAATCAAAGTTACCGATCCATTCGCCGACTTGGATGCGTTGGAAACAGCGCTCCGAGAAAAATATAACTTAAAAGAAGCGCATGTCGTTTTTTCACCGACTACCGAATATACAACAATTACCGACTTCCTTAGCAAAAAAGGTGCAGAATATCTTGAAGAAACCGTTAAAAATGGTGATATTCTTGGCGTCAGTTGGGGAACAACAATGTATGAAGTCGCGAAAAAAATCCGACCGCAAGATGTGCGTGGTGTTGAAGTGATTCAATTAAAAGGTGGGATTAGTCATTCCAACGTCAATACATACGCATCCGAAACGATTTCCCTATTCGCCGAAAACTTCCAAACGATGCCACGTCACTTACCGCTCCCTGTTATTTTTGATAATGCTACCGTCAAAGAAATGGTGGAGCAGGATCGTCACATCCACCACATCATCGAGATGGGGAAACAGGCGAATATCGCGGTTTTCACTGTCGGAACCGTTCGCGATGAGGCTCTCCTTTTCCGACTCGGCTATTTTAATGAAATAGAGAAGAAGCTACTAAAAACAAAAGGCGTTGGAGATATTTGTTCCCGTTTTTACGACAGGGACGGCCAAATTTGTAGTTCGGAAATCGATGCTCGCACAATCGGTATCGAACTCGAATCACTTAAGCAAAAAGAGCGTTCCATCCTTATTGCAGGTGGTGCAAGGAAAGTTGCAGCGATTCATGGTGCGCTTCAAGGAGAGTATGCCAACATTCTAATAACCGATCAGTTCACCGCGAAAGAATTAGTTCGATAGTAGCTTTTTGAAACCACGCAGTCACGATATGAACATAATTTCATATATAACTTTACAAATGTTCATATCTGTATTATGATGAAGACAAATAATAGAAAAGCGAGGAGATTACTCATGACGAATATCGCCAAAATGATCGACCATACAGCTTTAAAACCAGAAACTACGAAGGAAATGATTCTAAAACTAACAGCAGAAGCGAAGCAATTCAATTTTGCATCTGTTTGTGTGAACCCTACGTGGATTGAGCTAGCTCATGAACAATTAGCAGGGACAGGTGTAGATGTTTGTACCGTTATCGGCTTCCCACTTGGTGCCAACACAAGCGTTACTAAAGCGTTCGAAGCATCAGACGCTATCCAAAAAGGTGCAACAGAAGTCGATATGGTTATCAATATTGGTGCTTTAAAAGACAAAGATGACGCTTTAGTTGAGTCAGATATTAAAGCAGTTGTCGATGCAGCTAAAGGAAAAGCTTTAGTTAAAGTCATCATCGAAACATGTCTATTAACGGATGAAGAAAAAGAGCGAGCATGCCGTTTAGCGGTAGCAGCAGGAACGGATTTTGTCAAAACATCGACTGGGTTTTCGACAGGTGGCGCAACCGTGGAAGACATTGCATTGATGCGCAAAACGGTCGGACCTGATATTGGTGTAAAGGCTTCAGGCGGAATTCGCACAAAAGAAGATGTAGATAAAATGATCGAAGCAGGTGCAACACGTATCGGAGCAAGCGCTGGCGTGTCGATTGTTTCAGGAAATGACGCAAATCCGAAAGATAACTATTAACAAAACCGTCAAAATGTGGCATGATGGAGGAGAAGTAATTTTTCCTGTGAAAAGAGGCGAGCCACATTGGGTGCAACGATTCGAGATATTGCAGAAAAAACGGGTGTTTCCATTACGACTATTTCCCAGATACTAAACGGTAAAGGGAGTCGTTTCAGTGAAGCAACGAGAAATAAAGTGTTTCAAACCGCAAAAGATTTAGCCTACAAACCAAACTTTTTTGCGAAAAATATGGTGACGAATCGGACGAATACGATTGGTATGATTGTACCGGAAGTAACGGACCCATTTTTTTTCGCAAATGGTGAAGGGCGCAGAGGATTATTTGAACGCGCATGATTATATGATCTTACTATGTAATTCTTCGCAGGACAGTAAGCGTGAGGACTTATATGTGGAGGAGCTTTTGCATCGAGCTGTGGATGGATTGATAATTGCCAGTCCAAATATTTTGGCATCCAATGTGTTTACGCAACTAGAAGCGCTACATAAACCATATATTTTGCTGGATCGCAAACGGCATCATCGCGAGGAAGGCAATATTTTTATTGATGACTATGAAGGCGGATACATGGCAACGGAGCACCTGATATCGTTAGGTCACACGAACATTGGGATTATCACATCGGATGATTCTTTCTATTCGGTAGAAGAGCGCTTACAGGGCTATCAAGCTTCACTAAAAGAGCACGGAATATTAGGCTCACCGGCGTGGATTATGGAAGGCGATCAGACAATGTCAGGTGGCTATATCGCATCGAAAAAGTTGCTGGAAACCGCTGATATAACAGCCTTGTTCGTAACGAACGATCAAATGGCGGCAGGAGCATATCGCGCAGCACTTGAACTCGGCATCGCAATTCCAGACGATCTTTCTGTTATTGGCTTCGACGACATCGAACTAGCAGAATACATGGCACCAACGCTAACAACAATCCGTCAACCAATATACGACATCGGTAAAACAGCTGCCAAATACCTACTAAAAGCAATCCAAAATCCAAACGAAAAAATGGCAAACAAAAAAATGCCACTCGACCTCATTGTCCGCGAGAGCACAAAGAAACGAATAGTAAACGCAGAATAAAGGTAGAATTTCGCTAAAACGAGTAAAAACACAGAACGCCGGCCTAACAGGAGAAACCGCAAAATTTCGGCGGAGTGACAGTTGCTCATATTCTAGGCAAAGTCGAGCACTGGAGCGGAGCATACTAGGGTATGTGAGCACCAGAGCGCAGACTTTAACGACGAAGATGAATAGCTGTCGCTCCGCCGAAAGATGGATATTGTTTCACATAGGATACAATTGATGATATACTGTTATCGGTAAACCGTTTTACTTTTTTGAGCTCCGAATGTAACCGCTTGCTGAAAAGGTTAGCATTTTTCTAGTAAATCGCTTTACTAGTTGTAGCACAGATAGTTCCATACTTTAAATTATTGGGGGATTCATAATGAAATTTCTAATTGGTATCATTGGTTTGATTGTCGTTCTAGGTGTCGCTTGGATTGCGAGTAACGACCGCAGAAAAGTGAAATACAGACCAATCGTCGTTATGATTGTTTTACAGTTTATCTTAGGTTTTATACTACTGAACACGAGTGCGGGAAATTGGCTTATTCGTGGAATTGCGAATGGATTTGGTAAATTATTAGCATATGCCGCAGAAGGTGTGAATTTTGTATTCGGTGGACTCGTGAACACGGGTCAATCATCATTTTTCCTAAGCGTATTGCTACCGATTGTCTTTATTTCCGCGCTAATCGGGATTTTACAACATTGGCGTATTTTGCCGTTTATTATTAAATATATTGGACTTGCGCTGAGTAAGGTCAACGGAATGGGGAAATTAGAATCATATAACGCGGTTGCTTCCGCAATTCTTGGACAATCTGAGGTTTTTATTTCCGTGAAGAAAGAACTTGGATTACTACCGAAGCACCGTCTTTATACGCTATGTGCTTCCGCAATGTCAACCGTTTCTATGAGCATCGTCGGCTCTTATATGGTACTCTTAAAGCCAGAGTATGTCGTAACAGCATTGGTTCTTAATCTATTCGGAGGTTTCATCATCGCATCGATTATCAATCCATACGAAGTCACGGAGCAAGAAGATATCCTCGAGGTAAAAGAAGAAGCCAAACAAAGCTTTTTCGAAGTGTTAGGCGAGTATATTATGGACGGTTTTAAAGTAGCGATTACAGTTGCTGCAATGTTGATTGGATTCGTTGCGATTATTGCGATGATTAATGCGATTTTCAGCGGTATTTTCGGTCTTTCGTTCCAAGAATTACTCGGTTACGTTTTTGCACCATTTGCATTTTTAGTTGGGGTTCCATGGGATGAAGCAGTTAAAGCAGGGAGTATTATGGCGACTAAAATGGTATCCAATGAATTCGTCGCGATGACGGATTTAGCAGATGGCAATTTCGATTTTTCAGGCAGAACGACCGCGATTGTATCCGTATTCCTCGTATCTTTTGCTAATTTTTCATCTATCGGTATTATCGCCGGAGCAGTCAAAAGCTTGAACGACAAGCAAGGCATCGTTGTCGCACGTTTTGGTCTGAAACTGTTATTCGGCGCCACATTAGTTAGTTTCTTAACAGCCACAATCGTTGGTTTAATCTATTAAGGAGGTTTTTCAAAATGGCATTTAAAAGAATTCACGTTGTAGTTATGGACTCGGTAGGTATTGGTGAGGCGCCAGACGCAGCGCAATTTGATGATTTTGACGTTGATACATTAGGGCACATCGCGCGCGAAAAAGGAGGGCTAAAAATGCCAAATATGGCGATGCTTGGTCTGTCTAATATTCGCGAAATCGCAGGCGTACCTGTTGCAGATAAGCCACAAGCCTACTTCACAAAAATGCAAGAAACATCCGCAGGTAAAGATACGATGACAGGGCATTGGGAAATTATGGGCCTTTACATTGACACACCATTTCGCGTCTTCCCAGATGGTTTCCCAGACGAACTTATCAAAAAAATAGAGGACTTCTCTGGTCGCAAAGTAATCGGAAATAAACCGGCGAGTGGTACAGAAATCATGGAAGAACTCGGGGAAGAACAATTGGCAACAGGCGCTTTAATCGTGTATACATCCGCTGATTCTGTTTTACAAATTGCTGCAAATGAAGAGTTGATTCCACTTGAAGAATTATATCGTATTTGCGAATATTGCCGAGAAATTACGCGTGATGAGCCATACATGCTTGGTCGTATTATCGCTCGCCCATTTGTTGGAAAAACAGCAAAGACATTCGAGCGTACAGCAAACCGTCATGATTACGCGCTAAAACCATTCGACAAGACAGTGATGGATCATTTGAAAGATGGTGGCTTAGACTCGATTGCAATCGGCAAAATTTCGGATATCTTTGATGATGAAGGTGTTACAAGATCGATTCGCACGAAGTCAAACATGGATGGTATGGATAAATTTATCGACTTATTAAGCGAAGATTTTCATGGCATGAGTTTCCTAAATCTTGTTGACTTTGATGCGTTGTTCGGTCATCGTCGCGATCCAATCGGTTACGGTGATGCGCTGGAAGCATTTGATGCGAGACTTCCAGAAGTGTTTGCAAATATGAAAGAAGATGATTTGTTACTTATTACAGCTGATCATGGGAATGACCCAACGTATCGCGGCACCGACCACACACGTGAATATGTGCCATTGTTAGCCTATTCGAAACAATTCAAAGACGGCGGTAAAGAGCTTGATTTGCGCAAAACATTTGCTGATTTAGGCGCGACCGTTGCAGATAATTTTAAAGTGAAAATTCCTGAGTACGGTGAGAGCTTCTTAAACGACTTAAAATAAAAAAGGATTGGTGAACGAAAATGAGAATGGTAGACGTAATTTCGAAAAAGCGTGATGGTAAAGAATTAACGACCGAGGAAATCGGGTTCGTAGTAGATGGTTACACAGCTGGTAAGATTCCAGATTACCAAGTTAGTGCACTGGCTATGGCGATTTTCTTCCAAGATATGACGGATCGCGAGCGTGCAGATTTGACAATGGCGATGGTTAATTCCGGTGAAACGATTGATTTGTCGGCGATTGATGGCATTAAGGTGGACAAGCACTCGACTGGTGGCGTTGGAGATACGACAACACTAGTATTAGCGCCACTTGTTGCAGCACTTGATGTACCGGTTGCAAAAATGTCTGGTCGCGGATTAGGTCATACGGGAGGAACAATTGATAAATTAGAGGCGATTGAAGGTTTCCATGTAGAAATCACCAAAGAGCAGTTTATCGATTTGGTGAACCGTGATAAAGTTGCGGTTATTGGTCAATCCGGTAATCTAACTCCTGCTGATAAAAAACTGTATGCATTACGTGATGTAACTGGCACGGTAAATTCGATTCCACTTATTGCAAGCTCGATTATGAGTAAGAAAATTGCAGCAGGTGCTGATGCGATTGTTTTGGATGTTAAAACGGGTGCTGGTGCCTTTATGAAAACAGATAAAGACGCAGAAAACTTAGCACATGCGATGGTTCGGATTGGGAATAATGTTGGTCGACAAACGATGGCAGTTATTTCAGATATGTCGCAGCCACTTGGCTTTGCGATTGGTAATGCCTTGGAAGTGCAAGAAGCAATTGATACATTAAAAGGCGAAGGGCCGGAAGATTTAACAGAATTAGTTTTAATTTTAGGAAGTCAAATGGTTGTTTTAGCTAAGAAAGCGAATGACTTGGACGAAGCACGAGCGATGCTGAAAGAAGTAATGGCAAATGGAAAAGCTTTAGCGAAATTCAAAGACTTTTTGAACAACCAAGGCGGGGACGGTTCGGTTGTAGATGATCCAAGTAAATTGCCACAAGCGAAGTTCAAGATCGATGTGCCAGCAAAAGAAAGCGGTGTTGTTGCGGAGATTGTTGCGGATGAAATTGGTATTGCTGCGATGCTTTTAGGCGCAGGACGTGCGACGAAAGAGGACGAAATTGACTTAGCAGTTGGTATTATGTTGCGCAAGAAGGTTGGCGATAAAGTGGAGATTGGTGAGCCACTTGTAACAATTTACGCGAATAAAGAAGATGTGAAGGCAGTTGAAGCGAAGATTTACGAAAATATTCGAGTGAGCGACAAGGCAGATGCGCCTAGGTTGATTCATACGATTATTACGGAATAAGATACAGAGAACAACCCACCGATGTCCATCTGGATCGGTGGGTTGTTCTTATTTAGAATCCATATGGATGCGAGCATGTAATCCACCAGTGGTTCTTAAGAAGTCTAATATGCTGAATTAGAATCTCAATACAATGAAACTGCCTTCCTCTTAGCTAGCTCCTCGAAAGCTTCACGTTCACAGTAAAAATCAATTAAAATGCTGTCAGTCTCGCGGCTCGACTACCTATCGATTCACTAAATCAAACGAAATGACTGTTTGAAAGTTCATCAACATAACGGTCTGTTTCAGCACTTAGATTTATCTGGCTTCAACAGTCAACCTCTCGAAAATTTCGTTGCCTCCGTAAAAACCAAAAGAGGGTTTTCCCTGCGCCCCTTAACAATTTTTGTCGCGGTTAAACGGTCTGTTTCAGCACTTAGGCTTACACAACATAAAATATAATACAATCATCACTCTGTGAGACTTTATTAAAAAAAGTCCGCAGTGCTTGGAAATTTATTCGTAATTCTTTTTCTAACTTATCTTTCTTTGTTCGCCAATTTATCCCGTATAAACCGGCTTTCTTCAATTCTTTGAAATCATACATTGCTAGGAATTCGTCTTCGGTGATACTGAATAGGGCATCTTTTGCCATACGGACTTGCTCAGGGTAAATGAAATATACGGTTGCTAAAGAATCGCGAATTTCATTTTCTATCTTAAGTGGCACAATATAACCCCAGGGTGATTTTCCGTTTTTTTTTCTTCCCGCAAAAGATATAATGAATAATCTCCCAGTATTCATCTAGCGACAGTAACATTGGAAGCGTGAAAACAGATTCATATCCCGATTTTATTTCTCGCATACCCGGCTCGTCAATGTAATAATAATATCCATGTAATGCCATTTTTTTGTTCCCCTTTCAAGTTGCTATTTGTCTCATTCGCTCTCCATAGTGAAGCTAACTATTATCGTTTCACTATGACAAAGATAATTATGCTTAATTTTAGTTGATTTGTCAACGAAATGCTTAACTGTGTAACTTTGTAGTCGATAGTGGTAGAATTAAGAACAAATGTTTCTAGTTTTGGTGAATAGGGTAAATTAATAAATGTGTTTTTAATGACAAACTGAAAGGGAAGTGACCCATGATACGCTTTGAAAATGTAACGAAACAATACCAAAATGGCGAACATGCTGTCAAAAATGTTAATTTGAATATAAAAGATGGCGAGTTTTTTGTGTTTATTGGACCGAGTGGGTGCGGTAAAACGACGACACTAAAAATGATTAATCGTCTTATTCCGCTTACAACAGGCACTATCTATATCGATGAAAAACGAATCAGTGATTATAATATTCACGAACTGCGCTGGAATATCGGCTATGTGTTGCAACAAATTGCACTTTTTCCACATATGACAATTGAAGAAAATATTGCGATTGTGCCAGAACTTAAGAAATGGGAGAAGGAGAAGACGCAGAATCGGATTACCGAATTATTGAATAGCGTTGGTTTGGATGCAGAAAGTTATCGCAATCGCAAGCCAGCAGAACTTTCCGGTGGTGAGCAACAACGTGTTGGTGTAGTCCGTGCTTTAGCCGCTGATCCAGAAATTATTTTGATGGATGAACCGTTCAGTGCGCTGGATCCAATTAGCCGCCAAAAATTGCAACAAGACATGATTGTGTTACAACGCAAAATCAAAAAAAACAATCGTATTTGTTACGCATGATATGCAAGAGGCATTGATGCTTGGGGATCGAATTTGTATTATGAAAGACGGCGAGATTGTGCAATGTGATACACCGAATGAAATTTTGCGAAATCCAGCGAATGAGTTTGTACAAAATTTCTTGGAATCAGGTAATGTGAATCAGCATGTACTATCGTCTAAATTCACTGTGCAAGATATGGTGGAACAGGGCTATTTTGAGGCGCGTTTAGTTGATGGAGAGGCCGATTTTGGTTCGCTAATTGCAGTAGAAGCATTACTACAACAATTAGCGAATCAGGCGACCGTATCTGTTGAAAAAGAAGGTAGGCCGGTGGGAATAATCACCCAACAACATATCATCCAATTTCTTGCAAAACAGCTAGAAAGAGAGGCTGAGCGTGTATGAGCAAATTAATTGATACGTTTCAAGTACGGCAGGATGCTCTCTGGGCTGCACTCGTTCAGCATATTGAACTATCCTTTATTTCACTCTTTATTGCCGTTTTTATCGCTGTTCCGCTTGGCATTTATTTAACGAATCATAAGCGTGCTGCTGAGCCAATCATCCAAGTGACCGCTATTTTGCAAACAATCCCATCGCTCGCTTTGCTTGGTCTGCTAATTCCGCTTGTTGGAATTGGTACAGTACCGGCGATTATCGCACTTGTTATCTATGCTTTACTACCAATTTTGCGGAATACATATACTGGAATTAAAGAAATTGATCCAGTTTTGATGGAAGCCGCTGAAGCAATGGGGATGAACAAATGGAAAAAACTATATAAAGTTCAATTACCACTTGCGATGCCAGTCATTATGGCGGGGATTCGTACAGCAATGGTTCTAATTATTGGAACGGCTACACTCGCAGCGCTTATCGGAGCTGGCGGACTAGGGGATCTTATCCTGCTAGGAATTGATCGCAATGACAACAGTTTAATCCTGCTTGGAGCTATACCAGCCGCCTTACTTGCAATTTTATTCGATGTCATTTTACGCTATATGGAAAAAGCGACGTTCAAGCGTACACTTATCACGATTGCCGGTGCACTTGTTATCACTGCTAGCGTCATCATTGCACCATATTTTACCGGTCCGCAAAAAGAACTCGTTATCGCTGGAAAACTAGGTTCGGAGCCGGAAATTCTTATCAATATGTACAAACAACTCATTGAAAATGACACTGATTTAAGCGTCAAAGTCAAACCAAATTTAGGGAAAACAAGCTTCGTTTATAACGCATTAAAATCAGGCGATGTCGATATTTATCCAGAGTTTACAGGAACAGTTTTGGAGACTTTCCTCAAAGAACCAGCAAAAAAATCATGACCCAGAAGCTGTATATGAACAAGCACGTGATGGACTTGCCAAAACCGAGAAAATGGCTTTCTTGAAACCAATGAAATATAATAACACATATGCCGTTGCGGTCGCACCACAATTTGCAAAAGCGTATAATCTAAAAACTATCTCAGATCTAAAAGCCGTGCAAAACTCGGTTAAAGCAGGGTTCACACTCGAATTTTCCGATCGTGATGACGGTTACAAAGGCTTGCAGAAACTATATGGTTTGACATTTGATTCATTAAAAACAATGGAGCCAAAATTACGCTATTCCGCTTTAAAAGCAGGCGATATCAACACACTTGATGCCTACTCAACAGATAGCGAGATTGCGCAATACAAGCTCAAGGTACTTCAAGATGACAAGCAACTCTTTCCACCATATCAAGGAGCACCACTCATGTTAGAATCTACCTTAAAAAAAATACCCGGAACTAAAAGAACCACTAGAAAAACTGGCGGGTAAAATCACAGATCAGGAAATGAGTGAAATGAACTACGAAGTTAACGTTAAAGGTAAATCTGCGGAAGAAGTAGCCAAGAACTATCTTAAAAAAGAAGGTTTACTAAACTAAAAAAAGAAGACAAAATTGGTCACTAGTACCAATTTTGTCTTCTTTTTTTGCTATTTATTTAATAGCCGGTTTCAACCGATGCATTCACAATATACATCAAATCATTCTTATCTGCCTTATCCGCTAGAAAAATCCCGCTAGTCGTCAACATTCCGCCTGGCATCGTTTCTACAGTAACGATCCCGTAAGGAATAATAGCTCGAATCGCCTCAGCATCAAGTAACTCCGCATCTATTGGTAACGCTAGCTTCACATTGACCACCATATTATTCAAATCCTTGTTGGGCAATAAGTCCTTAATTCCCGGCATTGAATTCGTGAAAATGGCATTTCGTACCGCTCGAATCGCAGCTTTCGTAATATCTTGGCCATGCACATCCACTCCGAAACCAGTTTGGATAAATAATATTTTCTTCATCTCATCACGCTCCTATTTAAACAATGCGAATCCTGGTCTTTCTTTAGCATACTGCTCTAAAATATGCATCCAAATGTTTCCTTCTGGATCATCGCTCGCCGATAAAGCAGCAACCATTTGGCGTCTCTGAGCCTCCCCAAGCTCAGCCTCAATTGCAGCTCCGGCCTCTGTTAAAAACACGCAACGTACGCGTTTATCTGTAGCAGCGGGTTCAATAACGATGTATCCCTTTTCTTTTAATTCTAACAACGGTTGATGTAGCGCCTGTTTTGAAACTTCGAGCAACGTCAACAACTCATTCATTTTAATACCAGGTGAGCGCGCCACAAAAAATAAAATTCGGTGATGCGTCCGCGTAATATCATACTTTCCGATGAGTCTATCAGATGTTTCAACAAACGTTTTGTAAGCAAAATAAAATAGAGCGATCTGTTGATTTAATCGATCCTCTTTGTCCATAATGTATCCCCTTTTTCCAAAAATATAAGTTCAGTATAGCATAAATGATGAAAAGTAGGAATACGCGGAAAGAGATGTATTAAAACACCAATTTTAGGGTATGGTTTTAGTGAAGGAGTTGATGATGATGGGAAATAAATATCAACGTATTTTAGTCGCGTTAGATGGTTCTACACAATCGGAAATAGCCTTTTTAAAAGCAGTAGAGCTTTCCAAAGCAACGGATTCAGAACTTGGAATTGCCAGTATAGTGGACATTCGATCATTTTCGCCGAACATTTCATATGACGGTGGATTGGAAAAAGCGGCACACGAGGAGGCAACAGCGAGGCTGGCAGAATATAAGAAGTTGGCCGAAGAAGCTAATATCAAGCAAGTACACACTTTTTTAGAAGTTGGAAACCCAAAAACGTTACTAGCACGCGAAATCCCAGTTGCATTCGATGCTGATGTCTTGATTTGTGGAGCTACGGGTCTCAACCGTATCGAAAAAATCGTATTAGGAAGCGTTTCTGCATACGTTTTACAACACGCAATCTGTGACGTATTAGTAGTCCGTGAAAAATAAAAAAGCATAATATCAGCCAGTTCTATATTTTGGAACTACTGATATTATGCTTTTTATCAATGTGTAATCTCTAAATCCTTCATTTTATCAGGTTGATGTTTGTAATGGAATGTAAACTGGAAGATAATCGCTAGAATCAGTGTATACGCCGCAAAAATTAGCCAAATCGTATGCCAATCTTTCACGCCATCAATCGTGTAGTAATCGACAACCATTCCACTCAAAATTGCACCAACATAAGCACCAACGCCATTTACCATTGTCATAAACAGACCTTGCGCGCTTGCCCTAATATCCTTGCTTACTTCTTGCTCCACGAAAATAGCGCCAGAAATATTGAAAAAGTCAAATGCACAGCCGTAAACAATCATTGAAAGCAAGAGAAGAACAGTCCCAAACGGTGACGGATCGCCGAAAGCAAATAGGCCAAAACGCAATGTCCAAGCAATCATACTTACCAACATGACCGTTTTTATGCCATAGCGCTTCAGGAAGAAAGGAATCGCCAAGATAAATAAAACTTCCGCCATTTGTGAGACGGACAACAGAATCGAAGGATATTTCACGACTAAACTATCCGCAAACGTTGGATCTAATCCGAAATCGTGCAAGAATGGGTTACCAAAGGTATTTGTAATCTGTAAAACGGCACCAAGTAACATTGCAAACAAGAAAAATACCGCCATTTTTGGCTTTTTGAAAAGAACGAAAGCATTTAATCCGAGCATACTGATCCAGCCTTGCTTTTGCTTTTTATTCGCCGTCGGGATTTTTGGCATCGTGAGTGAGTAAAGTGAGAGTAAGAGGGACGCGCCTGCTGCGATATAAAGTTGCATATTACTAAGCTCAAGACCAGCAAAGCTAATTGTCCACATCGCGATAATGAAGCCGACTGTTCCAAAAACGCGAATTGGTGGGAAATTTGTCACAGTATCCAATCCAGCTTTTTCAAGACAGTAGTAAGAAACCGTATTGGATAGCGCCAGTGTAGGCATAAAAAAATATCGCATTCACCAGCATAACCCAGAACATCACTGTTGGATCAGACACAGTTGCTGCATAAAATAGCGCCCCCGCACAGATTAAATGACAGGCAGTATACAAGTAATTCGCTCTAATCCATTTATCCGCCACAATCCCCATCAAGGTAGGCATGATAACCGCAGCGATTCCTTTAGAACTATAGACAATTCCAACCTCAACGCCTGAGAAACCTAGCGTATTAATCATATAAGAACCGAGTGTAATCAGCCAGCTCCCCCAAATAAAGTATTGCAAAAATGACATAAAGCGAAGACGCGTTTTAATTCCCATGATGTTTTCCCTCCAAAAACTTATTTTCAATATGATAAAAAGAAGCCGTGCTTAGAAACGAGAAACAATTTCAGCAACTAATTTTAAGAAAGTAGCTTTAACACGTTCGGCCGTCTCGATTACCTCATCATGCTAAGTGGCTGATCCAATATTCCACAAGCCATGTTCGTCAAACAAGAAATACCAACAGTTTCAATGCCAGCGTGCCTAGCGATTAGAGCTTCTGGAACCGTTGACATGCCAACCGCATCAGCGCCAAAACCACGAATCATCCGAATTTCTGCCGGGGTTTCATAGGTTGGGCCAGTCCACCAAGCATAGACACCTTCACGCAAAGTCACATTTTGATTAGTTGCCACGTCTTTTACAATATTGCGTAACCGCTTACTATATACTTCTGAAACGTCTAAGAAACGTACACCAAGTTCTGGGTTATTTGGTCCCATCAATGGATTATTTGCCGTCAAATTAATATGATCTGTAATCAACATCAAATCACCAGGATTAAAGTCTGTATTCACAGCGCCACAAGCATTTGTAATAATTAATTTCTCGACGCCAAGCGCTTTCATAACGCGAACTGGAAAAGTGACTTCATCAAGCGGGAATCCTTCGTAATAGTGGAATCTGCCTTTCATTGCGACAATGTTTTTGCCACCAATATGGCCGATAACAAGCTCATTTGCATGACCAACCGCCGCTGATTTTGCAAAATAAGGAATATCGTTATATGGGATATGAATCGCATCCTCAATCGTATCGGCAAAAGGACCGAGCCCTGAACCTAAAATAATCCCAATCGTCGGTTTGATTGTTGTTAATTGTTCGATATAACTAAGAGCCTCGTTAATTTGTTCTGTTTTATGCATCGTTTTTTCCTCCCCAAAAATCATTAGGCGTTTACAAAAAATGTTGTAAAGCGCTTTCAAGATAATCTTAACACGGATGAATCGGAAAGTAAATAACTTTTTTTCATTTTGATAAAAAGAGTTTGAGATTGCTTTTTTGATAGGTATTTGATACATTTTATTAGAAAAGAGGAGGTCGTAATCGTGGTTAGCAATATGTTGGAGGCGTTCCTGACAACGCAGAATTCTAAAGTTAAGAAACTGAAGATTTTATATAACTTGATACGAAAACACGCGGGAATTACGGTAGAAGAATTGCTTGCGGAGACTGGTATGAAGCCCGCAACGTGTGCGCGATTGCTGGATGAGTTGAGTAAAGCTGATCTAATCAATAGTAGCAAATTGGGGGTTTCAACTGGTGGACGGAAACCGATTTTATATCACATTAATCCTGAAAAATCCTATTTAATTGGAATCGAAGTGACTAATATTTATTCAACAATCGTCCTTTCCGATCTTAATTTGAAGGAGCTTGGACATAAGAAAATCAAGATGGGTGCGCCAACCTCGATTTACAATGTACTAGATATATTTGCAGAACAGTTGCTGGATTTGTTGAGCGAGCACGAGAAGCAGATAGCTGAAATTCTGGGCATCGGAATATCGATTGATGATTTATTTGATCAAGTGAATCAAACAACAGATATAGCACCGAGTGATATTGAGAATTATTTAGCTTCTAAAATTCCCACATATATTATGGTTGGAAGTGGTGTCAATTTTGCTGCGCTTGCCGAATATCGTATCCATTATTGGCAGACAAGTGAACGATTTCTTATGACGACTTGTGATATTGAAATTCGTAGTGCAGAGATTGTGGATGGCATCGTGGCATCTAGTAATAATAGTATGACGAACGCGTTTGGCCATACGACTATCGACACGAACGGCTCTCGTTGCTATTGTGGCTCTTACGGTTGCCTTCATACATACAGCTCGCTACCTGCAATCAAGGCTAAAATCCAACATGACTTGAAGCAGGGAAAGCCATCGATACTAACAGAGGACATGGGAAATATAGATGTTATCGATTACTTCACAATTTTTCAGAGTTTAGAAAAAAACGATTCATTGTGTCATGAAGTTCTGAAAAATGCTGCGTACTATTATGGTATCGCCTTGTCCAATCTCATTCTAACGACGCAACCTGATACCGTTGTTTGCGGCGGAACGCTGGTCCCAAAAGGCACTTTTTTCGAAGATGTCAAGAAGACCGCAGAAGAACGATTGCTGGCTTTCCCAAAAATAAAAACAACGATACATCCAGCGAAAGAGTCTTATGAAATTGTGGCTCAAGGTGCGGGCGGTATGGTTTTAGAACGGTTTTTAAATGCATAGAAAATGGTGCTGCATCCAATCGGTGCCATTTTTTAATTGTTTACCAGATTGATTTCTTGGTGATCACCTTTGTACGTATACAAAAACCAAGCCACATGTTCTTGAATAGTATGGTCAGCAAACATCGTTCTGTGATCATATTCCGGGCCTTTATAGTAACTTTCTAAATACACTTTTGATTGATCTTTAAAAATTAGGCGTGATCCAAGAGCACTCAAGACAGGGACGATATCATCTGAAAAGCTACCATCATCTATGTCGCTAGCAATCGATAAAACTAGTAATTCAGGATTGATTTTGTCACGATTTTCCTCATAGCTCTTCAAAAGTGGCGTAGTGACGGGAACATCGGTAAAATCCAAGTCTCCTTTGTTATCATTTTCATCCAGATCATTATACGGAGAACCAATGACAACTAGACGCTTCAATAGTGGTCTTGTTTTGGCAAAATTTTGCGAGTAGGTCGATAATACAAGTCCACCGTTTGAATGCCCAACGCCGTCCATTTGGGCGAATTTATATTTGTTTGCTAAGTCCTTTATCGCGATTCGAAGCCAATCTGTTTGTTGGTCAATCGATGCGTCAATGCTATCCTCAAAACCGATTTGAACGATGGGGTTTTTTGCGTTCTTGGTAAATATGCCGTGATAAATGAGTTTCCCATCTGTCCCAATCTCAAGCTTAATACGCTCGTTGGAAAGTTTATAATCATCTATAAAAGTATCACTAAAACTATCAAATGTATCGGTGTTACCACCAGTTCCATGAACGAGAATCAGTGGGGTTTGATTTGAAAGATTCGGCAAATTTTGCATCTCTTTTTCGGTAGTTTCTGTATCTCCACACCCCGCCAAAATAAGAAGCAGTAATCCGATGCTACATAGTATCTTTTTCATGTGGTAATTCCTTTCTTTAAACTAGGAAGTAACATACTTATAAATCATCATGCCTACCTTCCCATGAATCAACGGTTATTCAAAAGTCTAGCATATAAGATCTCGTGTTACAACTTACTTGCGCAATACAAATTATATCTTTGCAAAAGAGTCTCTAAATAACGGAGCGCTCTGTCAATTTGTGTAGGAAACCTATAATAAAGTCAAGAAATCGCCATTTTTTTTGTGGTCCTTTGAAGTAAATGAATGTGAGGCTTAATATGTAGCAGAGCGAGTCTGTGGTTTAATACTCAATTCAATGAATAAAAGAAAGGAAGATGGAACCAAGATGAACGCATTAAATTTAACAGTACTAGCAGACTACGAAATGATGAGTGACGCAGCGACAGATTTAGTAATTGGAACATTAAAAAAGGCACCTGAAGGCCTCTATTGTTTTGCTGGGGGAGATACACCAGTTGGCACACTACGTCGACTTGTCGCCGCGCACAAAAACGGTGAAATTGACTTGCAAAAAGCCTATTTTGTAGAGCTTGATGAATGGGTAGGACTGGACGGAGCTGACAAAGGAAGTTGCCTGAACTACTTAGAAACCGAGTTATTCGGTCCCGCCGAAATCGACGCCGCGCACTATCACTATTTCCAAGCCAAGTCGGTAGATCTCGAGGGCGAATGCCAAGCAGCAAACGAATTTATTGAAATGCATGGAGGACTCGAGCTTATTTTACTAGGCGTCGGTGTTAACGGACATCTAGGCTTCAATGAACCAGGCGTCAGCTTCGAAAACTACGCGCATCTCATTGATCTTGATAGCACTACCCAGGACGTTGGACAAAAATACTTCACAAAAGAAGTAGATCGGACAAAAGGCATCACACTAGGCATAAAGCACATCCTTGAAGCCAAAACGGCGATTTTAGTCGCAAATGGTGAGAAAAAGCAAGCTGCCATCACACACTTACTAGAAGAAAAAGTAACAGATAATTGGCCAGTAACCATCCTAAGAAAGCACGAAAATGCACATATATTCATAGATGAAAACGCATTTGCGTAACACAAAAAATCTTGCTTTGATTCGAAGCAAGATTCTTTTTATGTGAAAATTGAGTATTTCACTAAAATATAGTATTCTTAAGAAAGAAAAGATACATAAAAGCGTTATCAAATATAGAAATGTGAAAAGGGAGAAAGTTAAATGGACAGAAAAGACAATCTGGATTTGTTAAGGTGTTTATCAATTTTGATGGTTATTGTCATTCACGTATCTGCGACTCATTTAATTGAAAATGCGACCGCAATGAATACTAACTTTGCTATCGCTAACTTTTATGATTCGATTTCGCGTACTGCTGTACCACTGTTTGTACTGCTAAGTGGTTACTTCACCTTGCGAAAAAGTAAAAAATTAACAGTGTACTTAAAAAAATTAACAGTAGGGTTAATCATCCCAACAATCATTTGGATGGTGCTCTATGAAGTATTTGAATTTATTGATGTAGGTGGCTGGAACGGCTTTAGCCAATTTATCGAAGACGGCGGATTATGGACTTCATTTGATAACTTATTTCTAAATGATCTGGGTCGACACCTTTGGTTTATGCCGATGTTTATTGGTTTACAAATCCTAGCACCACTACTTATTTTTATTAAAGAAAAAATGGGAGAAGTGGCATTCTTCATTCTCGGTTTATTTTTCCTAGCTGTTGGGCTGCTTGAAGCATTTTTTGCGTTCAGAGGAACAGAAATGATTGTCGCTAACCTGTTCAGTTGCGTGCTTTACTTAGGTTATTTCATCCTTGGCTATAGTTTATCGAAAACAATCCTATCTAGACTGAAGAAAATTGTTTGGTTCACCCTGTTCACGCTAAGCACAACAGCCATCTATTTCTTTACAGAATGGGCAATCGAAAATCGCGCAGAAATTAGCTTTAAACCGCTCTATTTTTATGATTACTTATCTATATTCGTAGTGATTGCAGCGATTTCACTTTTTATGCTGTTCACCAAAATCAAAATCCATACTCAAGCGCTACAAAAAATATCACGAGGCATCACACCGCACATTTTCTTTATCTATTTTGTGCATCTTATCGTTTTACGCTATGTTACGCGCTTTTTTTGCAGAAATAATGCCATTAGAAGACCATTTATCATGGGCTATCCCTCTGATGAGCCTCATTATTTTTATCATATCATATCTTATCAGCCTCGTATTCAACACTATAAAGGCATTTTTCGTAAAAAAAGAAGCGGTCAGAGATACCCGCCTATAAAGTGTCCCACTCTCCAATTGAAAAAATATAAAAAGAGTTTGAGTATCGTTCCTAATCAGGAGACGAACTCAAACTCTTTGCTATTTCACCGTTACATAAATTGTTTTTTCTGTAGTCAATCCATAAAAATTCGAAGCCGTGTACGTTACGAAATACGTGCCAGGAACGTCCGAATTCAAATCGCTTGTTTTAACGTTTAGGAAAATCCTAATATCACCAGCAAGCTCGTCAATAGCAGACACGTTTTTCCAATAATCGAAAAATGTTCCACGAGCAATTGTTGCATTCTCGGCTTTGATAATAGGTCTAGCGACAACGTCTACTTCGACACGGCGCTCTTTCCAGCGACCATCACTTGCAATAGCGCGATACGTTACGTGATACGTTCCAACTTTACTTGTGTTGACATCATTTTCTGTTACAAAAATAGCATTTGTTAAATCGATGTGATTGTCATCGTCATATGCAGCTAATGAAATTGGTGGAGTCATTGGATTAAAAGTTGAATTCTTCTCAATGAAATACCGATGCGCATGCAAAGAAATACCTTTAATGCGATCACTGCCAGAAATCGCAAGCTTGTTCTTATGCGGAATTATTTTTGCTTTTGCCGAATGACGGGCTAGACTTGCGGGAAGGACAAGCGTTAAATCGGATGTAGCGAGGGCAGTTGTGGTAATTGTTTTATACATGTGTGTTCACTCCTAGATTATCTTATAGTCTAATTATAAACTAAAATGGAATAAAATAGTGTTTAAAAATGAACAAAATTATGTACTTTTTGTGTCTATTTAGACATAAAAAAGGCGCAACGTTTTTGGTCGCGCCTTAAAGTCTTTATTTATTTTGGAAAAACAGTGGTAAATGTTCTTTATGTGCTTCTAATAATTCATCAAGTAATACGCGAGCATCTGTGTCACTTGGTACAAGAGGATTTACGGTTAATGCCAACAAAGCTTTATCGTAATCACCAGTAACTGCAGCATCAACAGTTAGGCGCTCAACTGTCTTAATTTGTTGAATGATTCCATTAATCGCCACAGGAAGATGACCGCTTGCCAGTGGAATTGGCCCTTGTCGCGTAATAACACAATTGGTTTCAATGGCAGATGCAGGATCAATATCCAAAATAGCCCCGTTATTTCGCGTATTCACGATTTGAATATCCCGTTTATCATTGTAAATCGAGTTAATCAAATTACACGCAGCTTCACTATAATAAGCTCCCCCACGTTGCTCCAATTGTTTTGGCTTATCTGTCAAATTCACATCTTTATACAGCTCGAAAAGTTCTGCTTCCACGCGTTTTACGACTTCTGCACGTGTACCATGTTTCTCGTATGCTGCTTGCTGATCTTCCAACTGCGTGCGAGTTTGCCAGTAATAACGTAAGTAATCAATTGGAATCATATTTAAAGTACGCAAGAATGTTGCGTCCCACCCAGTCGCATTAATATTTTTCAGCGTTGAGCCAGATTCGCCTTCTGTCATTTTTGTCACAACCTCAGCTGTTACGTCCTCGCCATCTTTATAAACTGTCTTCGCAAAAACCATATGATTCAAGCCGACAAATTCAACGTAAATATCGGTATGATCAACGCCTAAAATATCCGCAATATTTTTCTCAATACCGATTGGACCGTTACATAATCCAACGACTTTATTGATATTACTATAACGAAGAACTGCCTCCGTAACCATTCCTGCAGGATTTGCAAAGTTAATCAACCATGCATTCGGGCAAAGACGCTCCATATCCTTACAAATATCTAGGATAACCGGAACTGTCCGGAAAGCTTTAAACATCCCACCAGGGCCGTTCGTCTCTTGACCAACGACACCGTGCGAGTTCGGAATACGCTCATCTTTAATGCGGGCATCTAATTGTCCCACGCGCAATTGTGTCGTTACAAAATCCGCGCCTTTTAATGCCTCTTCACGATCCATCGTCAAATGAATTTCCATGTCTACGCCAGCTTTTTCAACCATCCGTTTTGCCAAGTTACCAACGATTTCGAGTTTTTCTTTACCAGCGGGAACATCCACCAACCAAAGTTCACGCACTGGGAGCTCCTTTTGCCGTTTGATGAAGCCTTCAATTAATTCGGGAGTATAACTTGAGCCACCGCCAATTGTAGCAATTTTGATACCTTTAGACATCGATTTTTCCTCCAATATATTAAAATTTTAAGAACCTTTTGCATAACGCTTACTTCCTCCATAGTATAGGCTGAAAATGAAAAAATAGCCATTATTTCGTGGCTTCTTGTGAAGGATTTTTAAAGTTGGAAATTGTTCCTTTTCAGTAACGTCTTGTCACATTTGCGGTAATCATGCTAAAATAGCGATATAATAAAGATCGGGGGCATGAAAATGCTTTTTCTAGATAAAACAATTGAATTAAATGATACGGAAATGGATATTTATAATTATATTGCGACGAATTTAGACACTGTCATCTATATGCGGATTCGTGATTTGGCTGAGGCGACGCACGTCAGTACGACAACAATTCTGCGTTTTTGTCGCAAATTTGGTTGTAGTGGTTTTTCGGAGTTTCGGGTGAAATTACAGATGTATGCACAGGAACGAACGAAAGTTGCTGTAGACATGTCAGATGAAACAACGTATATCGATTTTTTTAAAACGAACTGCGCAACCTGAATTTAAGGCAAATATTGCAGCATCCGCCAAGATTTTACGCGATGTAGAATTGGTTTTATTTGTTGGTATTGGCTCATCAGGCATCATCGCGGAATACGGCGCTCTTTATTTTTCCTCGTTATTTACATTAGCATTGCATATTGAAAACCCATTAAATCATCCTTTTTACCATTTATCAAACAAAATATCAGATAAAATTTGTATGGTCGCAATTTCTGTTTCAGGTGAAAATGAAGATATTATTAAGTATATTCACCAACTCAAGACGCAAAAATGCAAAATTATTACCATCACGAATAGCGCAAAATCCACAATGGCAAAACTATCTGATGCTAATATTCCTTACTATATAAATAAAGAAATGTATCAAGATGCTGACATTACATCACAACTTCCAGCACTTTATACAGTAGAATGCATTGCGCGGGAAATCCGAACACAGCTTGATCAAGAAGAATAAGGGAAAACCCTGAGAGATTCACGGAAGTCTGTATGATATCATAAATGTTGTATATCATTTTTTTAGGAGGAGTTAGAAATGACGGCGATTACAGAGGAACAAAAACAAATCGTAAAGTCAACCGCACCAATTTTAAAAGAGCATGGGAAAGAAATTACCTCAATTTTTTACAAAAAGATGTTTGCGGATCATCCCGAATTACTCAATTATTTCAACCTTACGAATCAGGAAATCGGGACACAGCCACTTGCTTTGGCGAATACCGTTTATTTAGCAGCAGAGAATATTGAGCGGCTAGAAGTGTTGCTACCGCAAGTTAAGACGATTGCGCATAAGCACCGTAGTCTGACAATCAAGGCGGAACATTATCCGATTGTAGGCGAGTACTTATTGAAAGGAATTGCCGAGTATTTGGGCGATGCTGCGACACCGGAAATCTTGGATGCTTGGGGCGCGGCATATAGCATTATTGCTAATATTTTCATCGAAGTAGAACAAGAAATGTATGATGCGCTGGGAGACGTGCAAAATCAAGGTTTTATCGAATTTAAAATCACTGAAAAACAGAAAATCGCACCAAATGTATTTACATTAAGCTTGGCTCGGAGCGATGGTGGAGAATTAGTTGATTTTACGCCAGGCCAGTATGTATCTCTACGTGTGAAAATAGATGATTTGTTTCACAATCGTCAGTATAGCTTAACAAAAGCATTTGATGGGAGTACATATCAAGTTGCGATTAAACAAGAAAATGAGAAGGACCCCGCTGGTGTGGTTTCCAATCATATTTTTGAGAATTACCAAGTAGGCGATACAATCTTGGCTACACTTCCGGCTGGGGATTTCGGACTTGATAAAGCTGCTAATCAACACGTATTTATTGCGGGCGGTATTGGAATAACACCGATAGCGGCGATGATTGATAGTTTAGAAACGCCAAGCCAGGTGCAACTGATTCATTGCGTAAGATCGGCGGAATACGCTTTGTTCGCCACCGAATTAAAGGCGAAACTAGGCGCTAGATACCACCTTTTTGCAGGTGAAAATGTGACAAAGGGCGATTTAGCAACACTCGTGGAAGAAGATGTAGCAATTTACTTATGTGGCCCGGTGCCGTTCATGAGAGAAGTAGAGGCAATTTTGTTAGAGCTTGGACATGCACAAGCTAGTATTCATTTTGAAGCATTCCAACCGGCGTTAAGTTTAATCAAATAAGTTTGAACAAAGAGGACAATGTATTTTATCTTGTTCTCTTTTTACGTTAAAAAATGTAAAACATAATCCAGATTTTTATTTTTGGAAAATTAGTGAAATTTAGAACAATAAGAAGTATAATAGAATCTATCAACTTAAAAGGAGCTGGACTTATTGAAAGCAATTTTAACGGTTATTGGGAAAGACAATGTTGGAATCATCGCAGGTGTCAGTAATGAGCTAAGCCAACTGGATATTAATATTTTGGACGTATCGCAAACAATTATGGATGGCTATTTTACTATGATGATGATACTTGACCTCAGCACGACAAAGAAGCCTTTTGATGAGGTGAAGGAACAACTTGCGAAAAAGGGTACGGATTTACAAGTGAAAGTTAGTATTCAACGTGAAGAAATATTCAATTCGATGCATAGGCTATAGGGGGAGATGGAAAGATGGAGACGAAACAAATTTTAGAAACGATTCGAATGATTGAAGAAGAGAAGCTTGATATACGAACAATCACGATGGGAATTTCGTTGTTGGATTGTATTGATAGTGACGGTGAGACGGCACGCGCGAAAATATTCGATAAAATCACTACATATGCGGCAAAACTAGTAGAGGCCGGTGAACAAATAGAATCTGAATTTGGAATACCAATCATCAATAAAAGGATTTCGGTGACGCCAATAGCGATAGTTGCAGGAGCTTCCCGAGATAAAGACTATGTTGCTTTTGCAAAAACGTTGGATGATGCGGCCAAAGCAGTCGGTGTTAATTTTATCGGGGGATTCTCTGCTTTGGTTGAAAAAGGTTACACGAAGGGCGATGCAATCCTGATTGAATCTATACCAGAAGCTTTAGCACAGACAGAGCGCGTATGTTCGTCAGTGAATATCGGTTCTACGCGAACAGGAATCAATATGGATGCTGTTCGGGATATGGGAAATGTCATCAAGAAAACCGCAGAACTTACGGTCGATACACAAGGGTTAGGTTGTGCAAAATTAGTTGTGTTTGCGAACGCAGTAGAGGATAATCCCTTCATGGCTGGTGCTTTTCATGGTGTTGGCGAGGCGGATTGCGTGATTAATGTTGGTGTCAGCGGACCAGGTGTTGTGAAACGTGCAATCGAAAAAGTAAGAGGTGAAAGTTTTGACAAGCTCGCTGAAATGGTGAAACAGACGGCATTTAAAATTACTCGGATGGGTGAACTCGTTGGGCAGGAAGCATCGAAGCGATTAGGCGTTCCGTTCGGCATTGTTGACTTATCACTAGCGCCGACACCAGCCATTGGAGACTCTGTTGCGCATGTTTTAGAGGAGATGGGATTAGAAACTGTTGGTACGCATGGAACTACAGCTGCACTGGCGCTGTTGAACGATGCGGTAAAAAAAAGGTGGCGTTATGGCTTGCGGTCATGTTGGCGGATTGAGCGGTGCCTTCATTCCTGTTTCAGAAGATATCGGCATGATTGAAGCGGTTAATAATGGTTCACTCAATTTAGAAAAACTAGAAGCAATGACGGCAATTTGTTCGGTGGGGTTGGATATGATTGCGATTCCTGGAGATACACCAGCGTCTACGATTGCAGCAATGATTGCTGATGAGGCAGCGATTGGCGTCATTAATAATAAAACAACCGCTGTACGTATTATCCCTGCCAAAGGAACGAATGTTGGCGATATGGTAGAGTTCGGTGGCTTGTTAGGCACGGCTCCTGTTATGAAAGTAAATCAAAACTCATCAGCTGCATTCATTGCACGCGGCGGAAGGATTCCAGCGCCAATCCATTCCTTCAAAAATTGACGATTGAGATGCAGGCGAAAGATGGAAGCTGTCATCCATCAAAGTCAGCGTTCCAGTACTCCTTTTCAGGCTGTAAATTTTGCTTCGGTAGTTGGTTCATATTTAAAAGATTTGGAAGTTGCATTATTTTAAAAGTTAGTTCATAATCGAACTAGTTTAAGTGGTGGGAGGTTCTAATATGGCTAATTTAACGACTATTTTTATTTTAATCGTGGCACTGCTACATTTCTATATTATGTATTTCGAAATGTTTGCCTTCACGAAACCAAGAACATTGAAGACTTTTAATATGACTAAAGAAAAAGCAGAAAATGGAAAAGAACTTGCGGCGAATCAAGGTTTGTATAATGGTTTTCTAGCTGCTGGGCTTGTATGGAGCGTACTTTACCCTGATACCACAACTGGATTGCAAATCGCATTATTTTTCCTTAGTTGCATTGTTATCGCCGCTCTTTACGGTGCAGCAACAGTCTCGAAGCGCATTTTTTTCGCGCAGGGTGTTCCGGCTATTATTGCACTAATCCTAACCTTGATTGCGATATAAAAAACGACATGAGATTAACTTCTCATGTCGTTTTTCGTGCTACCAGCCTAAATTCTAATTCTTGAAGTGGTTGGTCTTTATCATCTAGTTGATTTGAAATAATTCGAAATGCATTCTCAGCCTGTAAATCAATCGGATAATGAATCGTCGTCATATCGAACAAGCGAGCTACATTATTCGTATCATCAAAGCCTACCACCGCAACATCCTCAGGAACTCGAATCCCCAGTCTCCGCGCCTCAGCAATGAATCCTGATGCCAAATAATCTGTTGGGCAAAGAATTGCGTCGGGCGGTGTATCCTGTGCGAACCACCAATGTGCAATTTCCTCACCGTGCGTAATGCGTCCTTTATTGTAGAAATGCTCCATCTCGTTTGGATTAAGCCCGTATTTCTCGCAAAAATCAGCAAAAGCCCGCATTCTCCCACGCGTATTTTTTCCAGACATCCGCCCATAAATATTCATAATTCGCCGATATCCTTTGGCATATAGATGCTCCAAACCAAGCATATAACCATCATATTGATTCATAAAAACAGAAGCTACTTTTTGCAATTCTACACGTTCCCACGTCACAATCGGTCCATATTTTGCGTAACTTTCAATCTCATCCCAAGGACTTAATCGCAGCACAAAAACAAGCGCATCCAACTGTTTATGTCGCAACATCTCAAGTGCTTCGAGTTCTCTCGCCTTATCACCATTCGTCACGAAAACAGTCACATTATATCCCTCACTCTGCGCTGCCATCGAAAAACTACGAAGAAAAACGCCCATGGAGCTATCAAACGTCAATGCTACGATTCCAAGCATCATCGTTTTTCCTTTTTTGAGAGAAACAGCATTACGATTCGGCGCATAATCAAGTTGATCCACAATTTTTTGTACCCGTGCCCGTGTTTCCTCACTAACATATCCGCGACCACTTACAACCCGAGAAACCGTTGCCACAGAAACGCCAGCCAATTTTGCGATATCCTGAATATTTGCCATTTCACCCAACTCCTCCTAACCTAGTATACCTCAAATCAAAAAGTTTTTAAATAACGCTTGACCTGTAATGCATTACATAAACTACAATGAAGTGGAGCAGAAATAAGAAACCGCTTTATAAATTTTTTGGAGGTATGTGTAAATGAAAAAAGGCGTAAAAATCGTAACCATTGGTGGGGGTTCAAGCTATACTCCAGAACTAGTAGAGGGATTTATTAAACGTTTTGACGAATTGCCAATTAGAGAACTGTGGCTTGTCGATATTGAAGCAGGCCGTGAGAAATTAGAAATCGTTGGTGCAATGGCAAAAAGAATGGTGGAGGCTGCAGGAATTGATTGTGAAGTACATCTAACACTCGATCGCCGTGCCGCGTTAAAAGATGCAGACTTCGTAACAACACAATTCCGCGTAGGCTTGCTTGATGCACGTATTAAAGATGAAAGCATTCCATTAAAACATGGTATTATCGGCCAAGAAACAAACGGTGCAGGCGGTATGTTCAAAGCATTCCGTACCATCCCGGTTATTTTAAGCATCGTAGAAGACATGAAAGAATTATGTCCAAACGCATGGCTTATCAATTTCACGAACCCAGCAGGAATGGTCACAGAAGCTGTTCTTCGCTACGGAAAATGGGATAAAGTTATCGGTCTATGTAACGTTCCAATCGGTGCAATTAAAAGTGCATCGGATGTCCTAAAAAAACCAGAAGAAGATCTATTCTTCAAATTTGCTGGAATCAATCATTTACATTGGCACCGCATTTTTGATAAAGATGGTACCGAACTTACAGAACAAGTTATCGATGGCCTTTACGCGCCAGATGCAAACCCAGAAAAAGTCGTGGAAAACATCAAAAATATGCGTTTCCTGTATGAACAAGTTCGTAATTTAAAAATGTTGCCGTGTCCATATCACCGTTACTATTACATGACTGATGATATGCTAAAAGAAGAACTAGAAGCATTCAAAACAGAAGGAAGTCGCGGTCAAGTTGTAAAACGTTTGGAAGAAAGCCTATTCGAACTTTATAAAGATCCGAATCTGGATCACAAACCAGAAGAGCTATCAAAACGTGGCGGAGCACACTATAGTGATGCTGCTTGCGAAATCATCAACTCTATCTACAACAACAAAGGAACAATGATGGTTGTATCCACGCGTAACAATGGGGCAATCGATGATGTTCCGTACGATAGTGCAATCGAAATTACAAGTGTTATTCGTGCACACGGAGCAGAACCGGTGAACTTTGGTAAATTCCCGCCAGCACAACGCGGTTTACTACAAGTCATGAAAGCAATGGAAGAATTAACAATTGAAGCCGCGGTTACAGGAAACTATGATACAGCACTTCAAGCATTTACACTAAATCCAATAGTACCAAGTGGTGACATTGCCCAAACAGTACTAGACGAATTACTAGAAGCACACAAAGAACATTTACCACAATTTTTCACAAAAGTAGAGGCATAATTAGTGAAAAGTCCACAATTCATCGCGATTTGTGGACTTTTTGAATGTAATTAAATTTCATGTCGGAAAGAATATTGTGAAAATGTATTCCGAATATGAGATGTTTATAAAAAATTAAAAGTCTGTACATACCAAGTGTGTACGGCGTTTCCTTTCTTTACACAGAGCACTTTTATGTGTGTAAACGCTTTACTTTCACAAAAAACCTAGTCCTATGAAGCGCTTTCAGTGTTTTTGTAGATTCTAAAAAAGTTGGCACGATTTTTGCAATATAATTATGTGAATCCATAAAACCTTAATCCGAATATGAGAGGAGGTCATCCCTAGCCATTCGTAGGTCGCATGGAGGTTGTTCGCATTCAGGCGTAAGAAAAGCCGACATACTCAATAAGCTCAAGACGAAAAAGGGTATCAATTGAGAAGAGTCTATTCGAGGAATGCCGATAAACCACAAATCGTTTCAAAATAGGGAGGATAATTATGAACGGACTAACTAATTTTTTAGAAAAGTATTTCGTACCAGTTGCGGCTAAAATTGGCTCGCAAAAACATTTAGTCGCGCTTCGTGATGCATTTATTTCAACAATGCCCATCACAATGGCCGGCTCAATTGCAGTTCTTTTAAATGCATTTTTTAGGGATTTCCCAACGTCATGGGGTTGGACAGGATTTGTCGAAGCCATGCAACCACTTATCGGTGTTAATGGATATGTTTGGGCAGCGACTCTTGCAATCGTTTCCTTAGTATTCGCGGTCTCATTAGGTTATAACTTATCAAAAGTGTATGAAGTTGACCGCTTAGCAGGTGCGCTTGTTTCACTTGCAGCATTCGTTATGAACTTGTCACAAACAGTAGCGGTAGATCCAATCAAAAACGCGATCTTAGCAGCTGATCCAAAAGCAGACGTTTCGATGATTCAACCAGTTTGGGGATTCCTCGATTTAAATCAAGTAAATGGTACAGGATTGTTTACAGCCATGTTATTCGGTTTTATTTCTACTATTATCTATGCAAAATTAATGCGTGCAAACATCACTATCAAAATGCCTGATTCTGTACCGCCAGCAGTAAGTAAAGCATTCGCAGCGATTATTCCTGCATTAGTGGCACTTTACATCTGTGCGATTATCGACTGGTCATTTGTTAAAATTACAGGTCTTGATGTCATCACTTGGATTTCTAAAACAATTCAAGAACCGCTACTTGCTTTATCACAAGGTTACGGTGCGGTACTATTAGTAACATTCCTAGTGCAATTACTATGGTTCTTCGGTATTCACGGACCAAACGTATTGGCGCCAGTTCTAGAATCACTTTGGGGTACAGCACAGCTTAACAATATTAACGAAGCAGCAAAAGGTGTTGCAGGATCAGATCTTCCATACCAATGGGTTCGTGGATCTTTCGATGCTTACGTATGGATGGGTGGTTCAGGTGGTACACTTGTACTTATCATCGCCCTACTCATGTTCTCTAAACGAGCAGATTCGAGAACAGTTGCAAAACTGTCGCTCGGACCTGGTATTTTCAATATCAATGAGCCAATCATGTTTGGTTTACCGATTGTATTAAACTCAATCTATCTCATTCCATTCATCATTGCACCAATGGTAATGGTTACAGTTGCCTATTTTGCGACTGTGTGGGGACTTGTTGCACCAGTTAAAATTGCTGTGGTATGGGTAATGCCACCGCTAGTTAACTCATTCCTCGCAACTGGAGGAGACTGGATGGCACCTGTCATATCACTCATAAATATGGTTATAGCCTTCTTAATCTGGGTACCATTCGTTATCACAGCGAACAAGGTTGGAGTACCAGAAGAAGAAATGAAAGCCTAGTGTCTCTAAGCGGAACTACAAACGCTCATCTTCGTCGTTAAAAGTTCCGTTCCGATGCTCACGTACAGTAGTACGCTCCGCTTCGGTACTCACTTTTGCCTAAAACCCTAAGCACTTGTCGTCCCACTGAGGTTTGGGGATACGAAGTGGCTCTGTTTAGGAATAAAATCAAATATAAAAGATTAATTTTTAGTGAATTTGAGAATGATTCAAGTTAGGTCTAAATATGGGAAATCTTGCTTTGAACGAAGAGCATGAATTTGGACTTATGCAAATCGAGCGAAAGCGTTTGTATTCAAGGGATTTGGTGGAATCTGGAGAGCTGCGCATACTTGTGTATGTGATGACTGAAAGCAGGGAGAGGATAGTTTTCTCGGGCCATGCAAGAAGTTAAGTATAGCAAGTATTGCGTAGCAGAACCGTAGAAAGGGCCGCCGATTCGCGATGCTCATAGGCATATTGGGACTGTAATTCATTCCATGTCGAACAGTCGGGAAGGATTACATGCTCGCTTTACTCGCATGTATATTGGGACTGTAACTCATTTCATGTCGAACAGTCCCAACAATGCGAACGCTTGCCGCCGATTTATTGGGAGGATACTCAAAGCTTCACCATTATGTGCCAGTCGTGTTTAGATGATATTCTTTACACTCCACACACCGAAAAGTATAATAAAGGTAATATATAGAAGGAGGTAATGAAAATGATCGTAATTAGTAGTCCTATGAAGCGAGATTTTTTTGTTGAAACATTAGAGAGTTATAATGAGAATGGTGTCACTTTTAAAAAGGTGGACGAAAAAGGAATTAAGCTTTATTTTGAAACTACCGCTGAGGATGAAGAAGCGGCAGTTAGAATTGCGAAAGATGTTATGAAAGCCACGGATATTGGCGCTGTTCTCTATTTCCAGGTTACTGTGGAGTAATGATGAAAAGTGCATCAAACGGACTATTTATAATGAGCCTTGGTTTAATTATTATCGTATTTAGCCCTTCTATGGGTGGGAATTCGACTAATTTGCCAATGATGTTTACTGGAATTTTAGTAGTTATTTTGGGAGGGCTCATGGTTTTCCTGAAAAAGAAGAAAGATAAGAATTCATAAAAGGGAGATGGCGTTATGAACGTTTCCAAAAAATTATACATCTCGCAAAAAGAATGTTTTCATACAATCGCAAAGTCAGTTATTTATGATGTTAAGCAGTCGACCGGAAAAAATCTACCGATGCAAAAATTAAAAGGGCTGAAGTATCGTAGAACGATGTCTAACGGCGCTGCTGTTGAAACTAAGATTACTGAGTTTCAATTTCCAAATGTATACCAATTCGAAACAACAAGTCGCGTAAACCTTCATAGAACAACTTATACGGTCACTGAGATTAGTGATCATGTCTGTGAAGTCACATATAAAGAAGAAATTGAAGCTGAAAAATGGTTACAAAAAATGAACAATATGTTGGTAGGTACCATTTTCGCATTTTTGAGGAAAAAAAGGGTAACACGTTTGTTAAAAGCCATGGAAGACTCGGTGATTACAGCAAGCAAATAAAAGGGGATCATCAGGCGGTATTACCCCAATAATTGTGGTATCCCAAGTGCCATCATTAAGAAATATCGCTTTTTGATATAGAGCAAGAGCAGTGAGATATGTCTCACTGCTCTTGCTCGTGGCGTTTGTACTCTATTTTTCACTATAGTATAATACCTAAGAAAGGGAATCACGGAAAAAACATAGCTTTTTTAGGCTACAGAGGAGAATTTTTATTATGACTGCACCAGAAAAGAAAAAACAACTAAAGCATCCGTACCTAGTTAGATCGCTTCGAATATTAGGTCTAGGTCTGCTGTTATCCGTTATTTTGCATATTTTGTTAGATGCCTCGCTAAGTGGATTCAACTTATCAGCTACTTTCGAAATGATCAAAACATACCCGATTCCATTTCTACTCGGAATCTTAGTTCTCATGCTCGTATACTTATTTCTTATTTCGCTCGTTGGAAACGTGTGGGCAAGCAGTACCGTCTTTGTTGGAACGTCTATCATCGTAGCTTTTGCGAACAATCAGAAATTTGTAGAACGTGGCGAACCTCTTTACCCGCAAGAATTCGAGATGATTACACAATGGCGTTTTATGCTCTCCATGCTCTCCACTTGGCTTGTGGTTCTTCTGTTTCTCGGAATTGCGTTGATTATTGCTATCGCTTGGACACTAGATCGCTACTCCCGCAAAATTTCAGCCAAATACTACGGACGTGATTTCAAATACTGGGATCGAAAAACACTTCTTATCCGTGTAGTAGGACTTCTATTCAGCGGAGTACTATTATTCTCACTTACGAACTTCCAAAGCTCAGATAACTGGCTCAGAAAGGCTTATAACATTGATGCCCAGTGGAAAGACGTTGATCCAAAAGAAAGCTACCAGCAATACGGTTTCGTGGGTGGACTCATTTATAGTGCCACAGCGAATATCATGGATAAACCAGTCAATTACACCGAATCATATATAAAAGAAATTACCCAAAAATACAGCAAAATCGCGGATCAAATAAATGAAACGCGCACAAACAAACCAATGAATGACGTTAATATCGTCTATGTAATGAGTGAGAGTTTCAGTGACCCGACAAGGCTTCACGGAGTTACAACCTCGTCAGATCCTATTCCGGAAACCCGTAAAATCATGGGCCAATATCCATCTGGATACAGCTTATCACAAGGATACGGTGGTGGAACGGCTAATATTGAATTCGAAGCTTTGACGGGCCTTTCTATGTACAATATTAATCCACAAATCACATCACCATATCAAATGTTTATGTATCAGAAAGAAAATTTTCCATCCTTAGTTAGCTCGTTAAAACAAAACAAGTATGAAACAATCGCCATTCATCCATTCAAGCCATCTTTCTATAGACGCACGGATGTATACAACGCTTTGGGGTTCGATAAATTTATTAGTCGGAATGAAATGACGCATACCGAAACTTTAGACGACAGCGAATATATTTCAGATGCATCAGCATTTCAAGAAACATTAGATCATTTAAAAGCGAATAAGACATCGACCTTTATCCATCTTGTTACGATGCAAAATCACATGACCTATTGGGACAAATATATTAATACAATAGCTGTAGAAGGGGTACCGGAAAAAAATAAACAAGATGTAGAAACTTATCTCCAAGGAATTAAGTATTCTGATGACGCCCTGAAAGATTTCGTAGCAGAACTCGACAAAATGAAAGAAAAGACAATGGTTGTTTTCTGGGGAGATCATTTGCCAAGCGTATTTCCAGAAGAAATAGTGAACCAGAATACGGAACGCACGATGCACGAAACACCACTTTTTATGTATGCAAACTTTGACCTACCAAAAAAAGATTATGGAACAATAAGTCCAATTTATTTTGCTCCAAAAATGCTTGAACTTACCGGTAGTAAAGTTTCACCCTACTATGCCTTGCTAACCGAAATGAGTAAAGAAGTACAAGGATTAGAGAAAAACGTCTTAATAAACGGTGAAAATCAGACAATCATTGAAGATCAGTTATCACCGAAAGCAAGAGAGTACCTAGAAGACTACAAGTTAATTGAATATGATTTGGTTGCTGGCAAGGGCTACTCCAAATCAACGCTATTTAAAGATGAATAAAAAGGGTATTTCCACAGGAAATACCCTAAAAAAAAGAGACTCACAAAAGTGAGTCTCTTTTATCAGCTAAAATTATGCTTTTTCAACGTTAGCAGCTTGAGGTCCACGTTGACCTTCTTCTACGTCAAAAGTAACTTTTTGGCCTTCGTCTAAAGATTTGAAGCCTTCACCTTGGATAGCGCTGAAATGTACGAATACATCGTCACCGTTTTCGCGTTCGATGAAACCAAAACCTTTTTCGCCGTTAAACCATTTTACTGTACCTGTTTCCATATCTAAATTCCTCCTCGTGCACACTGGCACATAATATTACTATTCCTGCTTAGCGGTACGAAGTGGAAAGTTATTCACTAATCATTTCTTCACCAACAAAAATAAGTCTAGTTAAATATACCATGCTTTCTTTAATAAAGCAAACATTTACTCTCTGTAAAATTTTTTCTAGAAAAAAAGAATGTATTTCAGCTTCTAAATTAGCTCTAGCAGGCTATCTATTCTTAGTAAAAAATTAATTTCTTACATAAAAAATACTAAGGATTTTATTTATAGCAGAACCTTTTATTTCCTAAAGTCCTACAAAATTTTTGATGCTTCAAAACATATTAGATACGTTTCTTCTATATAATACAAAATTAGAGCATAATTTTTAGGGCAGATTCGTGGAAAAAAAGAGAAGCTACATGGTATAATCAAGAAAGCGCTTATATTTTGAAAGGTAAATCCATAGGGGGCAGTTGTATGCTGAATGAACAACAAATCACAAAGTTATTACAACGCGTAGTAGATCCAGTATTGGAGTCTACGCTACAAGAAACAGAAGGCATCATGGAAGTGAGTGTTATAAATGCGAGTGTAACGCTTCAAATAGCTTTGGCTGATCCAGAGCAAAATACAGAAAAGTTCACCACAAACATAATAGAGCTTTTGGGGGAGTTTGGATGCGAAGATATCCATTTTGAACTAGACTATCTTCCTGTTTCTAAAATAGAGCAGTTGTTAGTCGCCAAAAAAAAATATACTGTCACCTGAAAGTAAGACACAATTTATAGCAATTGCTAGCGGTAAGGGCGGAGTAGGTAAATCAACTGTTGCAGCCAATCTTGCAGTAGCATTGAAGCGAACAGGGAAGAAAATCGGTTTGCTAGACGCTGATATATATGGGTTTAGTCTACCAATACTGATGGGTACGAAAGATATTCCCAAGACAGTAAACGAGAAAATTGTCCCAGTAACTACATACGGCGTACAATTAATTTCTATGGATTCTTTTGTTGAAGATGGTGAACCAGTTATATGGAGAGGTCCGATGCTTGGAAAAATGATCAAAATGTTCTTAGAAGATGTAAATTGGGACGCTCCGGACTATTTAATTATTGATTTGCCACCCGGCACAGGAGATATTGCGCTAGACATTCATACCTTATTACCAACCTGTAATGAATTAATTGTCACAACACCTCACCAAGCCGCTGCAACCGTTGCAGCAAGAGCAGGAATTATGGCGATGAAAAATGAACATCATATTTTGGGAGTTATTGAGAATTTATCCTATTATCAAACAGAGTCAGGCGAGAAAGCACAATTATTTGGAGAAGGTGGCGGAAAAAAAAGTAGCAACAGAACTAGAGACTGAGTTGTTAGGGGCATTTCCAATAGAGCAACCAGAACACAATAGAAATGGCTATTTATCAGGTGTTTATGAGGCAGAAAGCGCGCAAGGAAAACGCTTTTTAGAACTCGCTAAAAAAATAAATGACTATTTATAAAAAAAAATATGCAAAAAACTATTGACGTTTAGATAAATAGTTGGTATATTTATAAGCGTTGCTGATGCACATAACGCATAACGCAATTTAAGAGATTGACCTTTGAAAACTGAACAGAAACAAAGATAAAACCAATAGAGACAGTAATGTTTCTAGGTAAGAATCGCAGGGCGGAAATAGAGAGCTATTTCCAAAAAAAACTACTAGTAAAGAAATTTGCTAGCGAAGTCAATGTGACGCAAGGATCTTATTCACGGTGTTGAATAAGTATTCAAATTCAGCTTTATTTTAAAGAGAGTTTGATCCTGGCTCAGGACGAACGCTGGCGGCGTGCCTAATACATGCAAGTCGAACGAACCGACGAAAGAGCTTGCTCTTTCTGACGTTAGTGGCGGACGGGTGAGTAACACGTGGGCAACCTGCCTGTAAGTTGG
>NZ_AODK01000019.1 GCF_000525975.1 Listeria rocourtiae FSL F6-920 | reverse complement strand
CAAAATCAATCGGCTTACCATCTAAAATATAACCGCCAGTTGGTGCTTTTGTTTCGACAAAGTGGTAGTTACCGTACGGTAAATTATTGACAGTTACTTTCCCTGTTGTCGCAGCACTTGTGTAGACGCCTAAAGCGTTACCTGGCGCGCTTGACGTCCCTTCATACAGGGTAAACTCTGCTCCTGCAAGCGGATTTTGTGTATCGGCATCTACTTTTGTAAATGTGACACCACCACGCGGGTCAGCAAAAGAAACTGTTTGATCAGCATCATTTAAATCTTCGTGTGTTGCAACGATAAGACCTGATTCTACATCGATCAGTTGCTCAAATACAACCACTTGTTGTCCACGTAGAGCTGTCGCGTCAAATGCTGCTAAGTCTACTACTTGTTGACCTGTTGCGCTCGTTGCGGTGAATTGTTTTTGTCCAGTTGTTAATTGTAACGCACTATTTTTTGTTAGAAGTGTTGCATCTAAGCGGTATTCTTTACCTGGGATGACGTTGTTATAAGACACGCGGTCACTAATTTTCGCTGCCTCGCCTGGGAAAAGGATTTTACTTTCTGTTCCTGTCTCAAAAGCGATGGTTTGGATAGTTGGATCAATGATCGCTTTGTTCGCAACTCCAAGTTCGAATGGTACAGTTACTTGATCTTCGCCAATGGTGAACGTTCTTGGTGTTGTATCTAACTCATAGCCTGCTGGTGCTTTTGTTTCGACAAAGTAGTAGTTTCCAAATTCTAAGTTATTCACTTGGAAGGCGCCTGATGCTGGTGTTACGTGGCTACTTACGAATGTGCCTGATCCTGGTGTGCCACGGAATAAATCGAATTCTGCTCCATCTAAACTTTTAATCTCATTGGCCTCATCATATTTAATTAGTTTCACCGATCCTACTGGAGTTGGAATGGCTTTGTTCGCAACACCTAGCTCCAATGGTACCGTTACTTGATCTTCGCCAATCGTGAAAGGTCTTGATGTGGTATCTAACTCATAGCCTGCGGGTGCCTTTGTCTCGACAAAATAGTAATCTCCAAATTCTAAATTATCGACTTGAACAATACCATTGGTTGGTGTTGTATAAGAACCTATTGGCGTATTTCCAGCTACTGGTGTTCCTTTATATAGATCGAACTTAGCCCCTGCTAATACTTTACTTTTATCAACTTCATCATGTTTCGTTAATTTTACTGCACCTACTGGCACTGCTTCGGCTTCATTAACAATTGGAATCGTTAAAACCGTTATGCCGCTTGAGTCTAAAGTAAATCGATATGGCGTATCTAAAAGTTTATATCCTTCCGGTGCAATCGTTTCACGCAGTTCATATGTTCCAAAACGTAGCTTATCGTGACTTATAGTCCCATCTTTATCTGATGTCAGCCCCGTGACAACCATCGTTTCCACGCCATCCGCTGATATGCGGTATAGATCAAAACTTGCACCTTCTAAAGGTTTTCCTTCCGTATTTTTCTTTAGAACTGTAAATCCTGCTTGCTCGCCCTCAGCCCCGCCGGTTCCTCCTTCAATTCGTAAAGTGCTTTCTATTTTTCTTTCAAATTCTTCTCCTTTGATTGTTGCTTGATTATAAAATGTTTCTTGGTCTGGGTTGGTTACCTTCGTTCTGTAAGTGATTTCCCTTCCATAACCATCATCTACATTACCCAAGTCTACCTCAAACGTCCTTGCGACAGGGTCTTGCTTGGTTATAGGTATATCTGGAAGATTGCTTTCTATATGATACCCACCTCTTACTCCGAACGCTTGTCTAACTTTAACAGAATTTGAAATAAGTGTGTGACCTTCACCATAGTTGTCCTCAATTATAACGTTACCTATCGATTCGTAATATCCCGGATCTGACGGATTAGATTTGAGTTTAGGTGGAATGACAAAAATATACCATTCGATTTCTCCATTTCCTTGGTACGAGCGCATCTTATAACTGGTGTCCGTCGTTATCTCGACAGGTCCCGGTTCTCCTGGTGGGCCCACCTCTTCATTCTCTTTAATCACTGTTATTGTTACTGGTTCTTTACCGGGTAACAAGCCTACTTCTATTTTTTGATTAGGTTGTACGCTTGAATCGAACCGTATAAAAAATTCTATATATCCCTTTACATTAGAATGTGTCTCCGGATAATCTGTAAATGTTATATTGTAATTTTTACCTCCTGGAGAAGTTGCTTGCCCTGTGGCTACAAGCGCACCTGAGGCAGCTCTAAACTCCATCTTATCATTTTGAGCAGTTTGAAGCCCTTCTGGTAATGCTATATTCATCGTATTTCCTGTTTTCACATCTACATTATTTGGTATAGTCCATTCATATCGAATTTTAAAGGTTGTATTTATAGGGGCTTCTGAGATTGTATTCCCGTTTCTATCAGTGATATTAATACTCGTAATAAACTGCGTTCCCCAAGACACCGATGCAGACACCATCATCTGTATTGGTAGCAGGCTAATTATCAGTATGCAAATTAATAGCATAGAAATTATCTTCTTTATCGTTTTCATTATACCTTCCCCCTCTTTCTTAAATTCAAATCGTGATAGCGCTATCCAC
Source organism: Listeria rocourtiae FSL F6-920 (assembly GCF_000525975.1). Classification (GTDB taxonomy): domain Bacteria; phylum Bacillota; class Bacilli; order Lactobacillales; family Listeriaceae; genus Listeria_A; species Listeria_A rocourtiae. The sequence continues at coordinate 87,229 of NZ_AODK01000019.1, read as the reverse complement.
GTAAATTTAACTTTAAAGCTAAAAATTGTCAATGTTATTATTTTTCTGATTAGATTATCAATTCCGATTTTAGAAAAATATATTATTTGATATAAAAATATATACATTACGTATTTTCATATCAAAAGTAGTGTACGGAAAAAGTATTTTAACACTTATTTGGTATACAAAAAAAAGAATCGGTTTAGGGTACTATTAGATACTATTCCATTTTTATTATCCATAATTTGGATGTTATTATTTTAACTTTTAGTTAAAAATAACTATTTTTAACATTATCTTATTAAAATTTCAAACGACTCTCTAAATAAGAGGTTCTTTCTATCAAATTTATAAATATTCCTATCTTTTATATAACAAAGTTTCTAGTATCACAACACGCTAAAAAATATGTTAGCCTATTGCGAGCAACATTAGGCCAACGTATTTTTCTATCAAACTTAAAATGTATCTGCCTATGACTCGCTAATAATAAGTTTTTGCATGGCTTTCATCACTTTTTACATCTTATAATTTCCAAATGTGCTTTTTGAATTACAGCAAAAAGTTCTCCACTTCGAATAAATATACAACATCATCTTTACCTGTAACTAACATCTTGCCGCCAAACGCGTATGAATGGCGCACATCTATTCCTTTACCACACTCATCTGCTATCACAAATCGATTCACCGTTTTTTGTATAAGATCGTGACGCACCATATTCTTTTCATCTAATCCCCATACGATACCATCCATTACCGTCACTGACCCCTCATTTCCCACGAATATTGAAACAACCAAACTATCTCGTTATCAACATCATAAGCTATCGCGGTACCATCAAAAATGAGTTCACAAGCGGTTTGATGTAGTGGAAAACGTAATGCGCCATTTTTTTCAACAATAGCTAAGCCCTTACTACCACGCCCCTTTTCCGTTGTCCCCTCTTCATCGAAAAGCAACCAAAATTCATCATCAATCGATGCGATTCCCGCTATACCAACACCCCAAAATTCATATTCCGCAATGCTGTTTCTAATCTTAATGATATTCTTTTCTTCATCTTCTATGAAAAATGAACGCGTCCACAGAAGTATCATCCCGTCATCAGATTGGATACATTGCCAAACTTCTGGGATAAAATTCAAATTCTTAATGAGCTCCTTCGTGCCACTTTCAATAACACAATAGTCCTCTTCTAAATACATGTTTGCAAGCACGATATCATTGCGACTTGTCATGAGAAAGCCGTTCTTACCTAGCTCACCTATCTTTCGAAAATTTACCGTCCTCATTTTATACATATCAGAAATTAGAATATGCATCCCAGCCTCAAAGCCAGCATCCATATATTGAAATTGAATCGGGAATTGTCCGTTAATAAACGCTTGATTCGCTTGGTATTGCTTGAATATACTTGGAATATCTAACTCCTTAAGCGACCTATCATCACCAAATAGCAACTTACTGGAATCACTGCTAATCGTCTCAAAAATATGATTTGGTATATTCGCTCGGAATTCAATAACACCATAAAAAGTGGTGAAGCCTGATTGGTCAACATATTCCTTCGATAAAATACTGTCCTCCAGCGGTAGTTCATCTGCATAACCTTTCCATAGCTTTTTATAATAATCAATGCGGGTTGGAAACTCGATTTCGCTTGTCACCAACGCATAATAATGAAGATTTGCTGGTAAAATACTTGCCAGTTCGCCAATACAATAATTCGGGTATTCTGTATTTCCTACTTCTAGGTGTGTTCCGTATATTCCAATTCGCTTATAATTCCCATTTGTCTCATTAATCTCTGTCCAGTTTTTCTTCATTAGAATTCTCTCCCCAATGTGTAAATAATTCAATAATAGCCTCTTTAAATTATACCTTCTCATTTTATCACTTGAATTGTGGGTACGACAAAAAAACGAGCAACGAGGGCAAACAGCTTGCCTCATCACTCGATTTCGTTATCCTATATTATTTTTCTTCGGCTTCATCTGAACCGTGTAAAGCTTCTGGTTCTGCTACTTCACCGCTTGTCGTTTCTGGTTCATCAGAGGTACGTGGTGCTGCAACGGTCGCCACGACTTCCTCACCCTCGGTAATCACTTCGTAGTCAGCATTTTTTGGAATGTCTGCTACTGTGATTGTGTCACCGATATCAAGATCTGTAATGTCAACGTCGACTACTTCTGGTAATTTGTCTGGCGTTGCGGAAACTGTGATTTCATAAAGAACTTGTTGTAAAACACCGCTAAGCTTAACGCCCTTGGACTCACCAACAAGATTTATTGTCACTGTTGCTTCTACTTCCTCAGACATGTTTACCGCCAATAAATCGATGTGCTCGATATCCCCTTTTAATGGGTCTATTTGGTATTCATGTAATAGTACGTTTAATTTTGCTCCGTCAATCGCTACAGAAAATACGGCGTTTCTTCCGTTATCTCGAACCGCTTTAATAAAAGTTAAAGAGTCTACGGAAACTGGCACGTTTTCTGCCTTGTAACCATAAATAACACCTGGAATTCTACCTGCATTACGGATAGACGTTATGTTCGAATGCGGTTTTGTTTCTCTTTTCTGGACCTCTAATGTTGTTGCCATAAAAAATCACTCCACTCATTCAATTTTGTATCGTACACCTCCATCATATACCCTTTCGGAAAAAAAATGAAACAATAAGGGTTTACAACGCTACTTTTACGGCTAAAGATAGAGGGAATCCTATTTAGCAAAAACTGTATTACAACGTTTACATCATTTTAATATAACACTTTTTAAATTTAAGGTAGTTCATGGTTTCACAAATGAAATTTACGTGTTATACTGTACTAGTAGATCGTATTTTTGAAGGAGGAATTTGAAAATGAAAGATCATCAAAAAATCATTTTGGTTGGGGACGGAGCAGTTGGTTCTAGTTATGCGTTTGCTTGTGTAAACTTGAATATCGGGCAAGAATTCGGAATCATTGATATAGATAAAGATAGAACAATCGGGGACGCAATGGACTTAAGTCATGCGGTGCCTTTTTCAGCACCTAAGAAAATTTACTCGGCTAACTATAGTGATTGCCACGACGCAGATATCGTTGTTGTTACAGCTGGTACGGCACAAAAACCTGGTGAAACTAGACTTGATCTTGTGAGCCGTAATATACGTATTATGAAATCGATTGTGGATGAAATAATGGCAAGTGGTTTTGATGGCATTTTCTTAGTAGCATCAAACCCTGTGGATATTCTTACTTATGCGACTTGGAAATTCTCTGGGTTGCCAAAAGAACGCGTGATTGGTTCTGGTACAAGTCTTGATACGGCACGTTTCCGGATGTCAATTGCCGATTATTTAAAAGTCGATGCGCGTAACGTCCACGGATATATCCTTGGTGAGCATGGCGATACGGAATTCCCTGCCTGGAGCCACACAACTGTTGGTGGACTACCAATCATGGAATGGATTGAGGAAGATGAACAAGGTGCAATGGATACGATTTTCGTAAGTGTTCGTGATGCGGCTTATGAAATCATCGATAAAAAAGGCGCTACATTCTATGGGATTGCAGCAGCACTTGCCCGGATTACAAAAGCGATTCTGAATAACGAGAACGCGATTTTGCCATTGTCTGTCTATATGGATGGGCACTACGGCTTGAACGATGTGTACATTGGCGCACCAGCCGTGGTGAATCGTAAAGGTGTTCGCCACGTTGTTGAGATGAAATTGAATGAGCAAGAGAAGAAACAGATGGCAAATTCTGCGGATACTTTGAAAAAAGTGTTGGATGATGCGATGAAAGATTATTAATATGTGAAGCAAAAATGATGGGCATCTAAATCAGGATTCCCGTCATTTTTGTGTTTTTCGGCATAATATGATATTTTAATGTCATAACATCATAATAATCAGGAGGTAATAGAGAATGATTTCAACAACAACTCCAAGTGTTGATGGTAAACAAATTGTAGAGTATAAACAGATTGTTTTTGGAGAAGTAATTACTGGGGTTAATTTCATGAAGGATATTGGCGCAGGGTTGCGTAACTTCTTTGGTGGACGCTCTGAAGGCTATGAGCAGGAGTTGGTCGCAGCTCGCGAAGAAGCAATTCGTGAGATGGAGGAGCGTGCAGCGAAACTAGGCGCGAATGCAGTAGTTGGTGTGGACATCGATTATGAGGTACTCGGTGCGGATAATGGGATGCTAATGGTGACGGCTTCTGGGACTGCAGTTGTCGTTGCTTAAAACTAAATCTATAATAAAAAAATCGCGTTTTGTCTGGGATATGAAATCCTAAACAAAACGCGATTCTTATTTGACGGTCCCGACGGGATTTGAACCCGCGATCTCCTGCGTGACAGGCAGGCATGTTAACCCCTACACCACGGAACCTTTTTTGTTGCACCATTTTTGGCACTCCCTTATTAAAACATGTTTCAGCCCCTGCGTCAAGCGATTTTCGGGTTTTTTGAAAAAAAACAGAGAAGTCCATCACTGTCCTCCCCTTTTTTTCCTTATTAATGAATAAATTCGGCTAAAATACTTGTTAGTACGACAGAAGTTATGGTCACTGCGGAAAAACCGGCGATAATCATTTTCGGTAGAATTTGACCTTCGATTGCCGCGATTTCTTGCTCGTTTTCACCAACACTTCTCGCAGCTTCTTGACTTAGAATCATTGTTCCTGGAAAACCGTACAGCGTTGTGAGGCCGATTGCTATCGACATAGAAATACTGTAACCGAGGATTTTACCCATGGTTGCGGACAATACAACACTGCCGCTAACTCCAACGGCAAATGCAATGCAGAGTGGACCGATTAGGGCTACCAGGTCATCGACGGAGGATGTTGCTAGTGGGCCAAAAATAATGATGAGAATGGCTAGCATCATTAAACCGTACGCATCGATGCCACTTAGAATATTCGGTTTGATGATGCCGAATGCGCGTAGTGCGATACCGAATAATAAGGCTACGACAAATGTATTTAACACGCCATTTGTGATTGTATCAATGTATATGGACAACATCACGACAACGCCAACAATAAATAGGGTGCCTGCTGTTGTTTGCAGAGCCTTTGGTAGCATTGTTTTGGCTTCATCGTGATGCACTTCTGCTTTTTCGACTTTGAGGTGCCCTGCACGGTACTCCCCTTTGAGACGATTCGCTTCTTTACGTAGAATCAAAGATGTCAGCGGGAAACCGATAAGCCCTTGGAATGCCGCAATCAAGACTGGAAACACGGCTACGAGCACTAAACCAGAGGCCAGGGCGGATTCTTGGACGATGATAACGGAGATAGTCCCACCGCTAATCGCGCCGATTGCTGCAATGACAAAATTTTCGTCTAGGAAAAGAGAGCCGATAAGGAATAGGAAGGCGGTGATGCCTAGCACTGCAGCTACGCCAATCAAAACAGTTTTCCATTGTTTTTTGAGTTCGTCTAAGCTAATCATAGTTCCGATGTGAACGATGATAAAGCCAACAACAGTTTGGCCCAATGCTAGCAATGATGAGCTTGTAAGCAAGTCCTCTGGGAATATATTTGTTTTAAATCCCACCAAGAAAATAATAGAAGCTACGAGTAATGATGAGATAAGCGACTTTGTTTTCTTAGAGACAAAATCACTTATAGCCCAAATAAGCATAATAATCGTAAATGCTGTGACTGGATTCATGACTAATCCCCCCCCGTCTTTCGTTGTATATTTTATTTTTATTCAATTGTATGATAACTGAAGCCAAGTCCGTGCACTTCTGATACTGTATAGGCAATCACGAAAGCCTTTTTATCTAGCGAATTGATGACTTTGAGGATTGTTTGGTATTCACGTGTTTCCAGAACGACCATCAACATTGTTTTTTCGCTACCTGTATATCCACCTGATACGTTAAAAACGGTGACACCGCGTCCCATCTCATCCAGCAAGCCCGCTTTGATTTCTTCTATTTTTTGATCGCTCATAATCATCACGGCTTTGCGTTTTTTGAGACCTGTCTCTAAATAATTCATAATAATGGCAACTAAGATAAGTGAGAGTATCGCAAATAGAAACTCTTCGACGCCAAAGATGACAATATTGAAAATAACAATAATGGTATCAACTAAAAAGAGGCCTAGCGATGTGTTTAAGTTAAAATATTTTTTGAGAATAAGCGGTGGAATTGTTGTCCCACCACTAGAAGCCTCAATTCTGTAAAGAATCGCAACACCGATTGCGAAGATCATACTACCAAAAATAACAGATAACAGACGATCTTGCGCTAGCATGGTCTCTGGAATAACAGCTAATGAGAGTGGGAGTAATAAGCTTCCTAGGAATGAACGGACAAAGACGGCACGACCTAGGAATATAAAAGCTAAAATAAGCATGATGACGTTTAGAACGAGCACCGTCATCGCTATCGGTATTCCAAGCGCTTGTTCAGCTAAAATCCCAATGCCGGTCACACCGCCTGCAGCAATATGGTGTGGCGCTAAAAAGAGATTAATACTAGCACCGATAAGCGCAATGGAAACTGCTACGAGTAAAAATTGTTTCACTAAATGTTTCATTTAAACACCTTCAATCTGATTAGTCTTATCTTGTTTTTAGTCTATGGAGGTTTCATTTTGCATCGCGACGTCAGGCATTGAAGCATGGCTTTCTATTTAGATGCCACGCGTTTTACAATTTCATATACTAATGCCGTCGCTTTTTCTAGTTCACGAATGGGAATATATTCATGAACGGTGTGGATTTTTTCATAGCCAATCGATAAGTTGGTTGTTTCTTTCCCTTGTTCGTTAAAAATATTGGCGTCACTACCTCCACCACTTATTTCACAGTTTGCTCTCATGCCCAATTCTGCCATCGCTCTAGTCGCAATTTGAACGACATTCGTTTCGGTATTGAAGTGGTAACCGCCGTACTTCATCTCTACTTTTATTGTAATCGCGCCACCCATTTCTGCTGTCGTTTTTTCGAACAAGTCTTTCATGTGTTGTATTTGCGCCTCACAGGAATCGCTGTTGATTGACCTGACTTCTGCAACCATCCGCACGTGCTCCATAACAATGTTCGTTGCAGTCCCTCCTTCAATTATACCAATATTTGCGGTCGTTTCTGAATCAATACGCCCTAGTTTCATAGCAGAAATTGCTTTGGACGCGATTTCCAAGGCCGAAATCCCCTTTTCAGGCTCAATTCCAGAGTGTGCTGCTATTCCATGAATTTCAATTTCAAGACCAGCGTGCGTTGGGCTACCCACTGTAATGCTTCCAACTGGACCACCTGTGTCTAAAACAAATCCGTAGTTCGCAGTAAGCATGCTCATATCGAAAGCTTTAATGCCAATTAATCCGCTCTCCTCCCCTACTGAAAGCACAAATTCCAACTTGCCATGCGGGGTGTTATTTTCCTTGATTAACTGGATTGTTTCCAACATAATTGCGATTCCTGCCTTATCATCAGCTGCTAGTATCGTCGTGCCATCTGAATAAATGATGTCGTCTTTAATCTCTGGCTTAATTCCCATACCTGGTTTAACCGTATCTACATGGCAAGAAAAGAAAATCGCGTCAGCTTCGGTCGTTGCGGGCAATTGGCATAGTAAATTGTTAGCACCAAAACCCGTTTTTGTCATGGTGTCATCTTCCGTCACCTTGAGATTTAATGACTGAAATCGTGCTTTTAGAAACGCTTGAAAATTCCCTTCCTGCTTCGTTTCTGAATCAATTTTAACAAGCTCGATGAATGTATCAACTAATCGCTTACTATTAACCATTGTTGCTTCCTCCCTTTTTCTAATTTGCTGAAATTTACAATAATGAAATATAGGCAATTTGATATATATTCTAGATTTTCCCCTTATATTCTGCCATAAACCTCGTTTTAAACTTATCGACTGATTACAATCATAAAAAAAAGAGCTAGCGCTTCATAACTAGCACTAACTCTCATTTTTCTTATTTTAATTTACGTCGCCACCAAATTGTTGAACCTAAAACTAAGAAGCTCCCACCAAGGAGTACAAATGCCCACATCCTATCTGCATCTCCGGTAGATGGTAAGTTAATCCCATCAGTACCTGTGACCGCATAGCTTTTAGCTTCTACGCTATCTTTATTTGGCAATACTTCTTGCATTACTGGTTGTACTGACTTACTTGTTGTATTTGATGATATCGGAATTTCTTGTGTTTCAGGCGACTTTGGAATCACTGGTTTTTCTGTTGTCGGTACTTCTAAGTTTGGATCTGTTACTCCCGGCTCTAGCTCTGGTTGCTCCGCTTCTAAAGCATTCAAATCGGCCAGTTTTGAAGTCAAAGAGTTATAATTCAGGACGTATTTCTGCAGTGTGGTATCGAGATTATCATAAGCAGCCTTTACAGCTAAAACTGTGGCCTTATCTGCTAGTGCGACTTTCGTTGGTAACGCATCGATTTCTGCGGCAACTGCCTTTGCTCTGTCCGTCTTCAAAATGCCGTATGTGTCAAAAAGGCTCGCTTCCGCTGTAGCACGCACAGCATTTGCCGTTTTCGCATCGTATGTGTAAGCTTTGTACGTGAACCGATCCTCTGTAAAGCTAATCCCAGCAAACATTTGTAACATTGGTTGAGCGTACTTCACCGGATAGACACCGGCAGCACTCATCTTACTTTCCGATTGTGGCTGATAAAACTTGTAACCGCTCGTATTGATAACATGATAACTTTGCCCACCCGGATCGACGTCGCGTAAAACCTTGTCTTCCTCCACCCGACTAATTGCATCTGGGGCGATTGGCGATTTACCTTTCATTTGTTGGGAACGGAAATAACTATGGTCATGCCCTTGCAATACAATGTCAATGCCAAGCTCATCAAAGACTGGTGCTAATTGATCACGTAGTGTCACAATTTCCGTATCTGTCATATGGCTCGCCACAGTATATATCCCTTTATGAAAAGCTACAACAAGCCATTTGGCACCGTCAGCACGCGCTTGCTTAGCATCTTCTTTCAGCCAAGCAAGTTGTACCGGGTCAAGCGCTCGTGAATCCTGATCGTTCGTGTTTAACATTATGAAATGCGCCGGACCATAGTCAAATGAATAGTATACGCCTTTATTCAAATTATTCGCATTCACCGGATGATCGTAGTAAAAATGTTGACGAAACGAGTTATTGAACGCATCATGATTTCCCGTAGCAGCTGCTATTGTCGTATTACTGAGTAAATTTTGCGATGTTCCAAATAGCCAACCCCATTCAGCTGGACTCGATGACGTATTGACCAAATCTCCCGTTTGCAAAATGAATTCCGCATTCGGGTACATCGCAAAACCTTTATTCAACGTCGCATCCGTCCAGCTGTATTCCTCCTCGCTACTCCCTTGAGAATCTGTCACGTATAAAAAATCAAAAGCTTTCGTATCACGTTTCTGTGTCGTAAACTGAGCTGGCTCACTCCATTTATCTCGTGCTTCATCACCAACGCGGTACCAATACGTCGTCCCTGGATCCAAGTATTTTGCGGTGACTTGATGCGAGAACCCACCAATTGCAACGTCATTCGCTTCGCTTTTCCCAGTGACTAGCTGCGCCCCAGCAAAACTCGGAACCGCCGAGCCGACCGTCTTCACATACTGTAAATCAGATTTCGCATCCAATTTCGTATGCCATGTAAAACCTTTTTGCGTTTGGGTATTACCGAAGAACGTCACTGCAATCTTGCTTGGCGCGTAATCTTCATCCACCACAGTCTCTTCCGGCGTTACAAATCCCGTCAACTCAGCATCAAACGTTACATCCGAACTCGATCCCTTTTGCTGAAAAACCGCAATGGCTATCGTGTTTGTCCCTTCCTGCAACGGAATCGCGCCAAGCTTAATCCCCTCATACTCTACAGCATCAGAACTCTGCTGACCCGAATAATCGCCAAAATTAATCACACCATCCGCAAGCCGTACCCGATTCACTTCTTTTCCGTTCACATAAATGACCGCACTATCATCAGCTTTCAGCGCTAAATTTGCACGCAAGTACTTATCTGCACCCTTCACCTCAAAATTCTTTCTAAAAAAAGAAACTGGATATTTCTTGTCCTCATCTGCACCGTACGAAATGGTCGTATTTATTTTAATATCCAGGTTTTTTGGATTATAACCTAGCGCCCCTTTACCGGATTTCCAAGATGCATCATCGAACGCCCCGTCACGCCATGTGTCACCTGGATATGTACCTTGATCCCAATATTTCCAACTCGATTCCTTCGCGATAAGTGTATCTCCCTCAACATTTTCCGCCTTCACTACATGTTGAATTGGTACGTAACCTACTCCGACTTGAATTAACATAAGCGCCACGAACAAGTAAACAAAGCCTGATTTCCATTTTTTCACTTTTCTCAATCCCCCTCAATTTCACTTACTACACCAGTTTAGCGTAGCGATGTTAAGCAAAGTTTGAGATTATGTATCATTCATGTTTTTTGAATGTAAATTTTCCCACCTTACAATATTTATGATAAAACTGTAAGATAATCTTAGCAAATTGTTATTTAAAAGGCAGGAAACTCCAACGTTCACAGGCTATAATGGTAGTAAGAACAAGAAAGGAGCTGTTCATTATGAAAAAAGTATGGCAAATCATCACTGCACTCGGCGAGACACTTGTAGACCCAGCAAAAATGGCAAAGGAAGTTAATCGTGAGAGCTAATCAAACGCGACAGAAACCCCGACTATAACGCCCATCACATTGACAAGGGCCTATAATCGGGGTTTATGCATTTATATGAGTATTACTTGCATCGTTTGTAAGGAAGCCTTCACATCAATAATCCGCTGATTACTCGAGCCTCGAAAAGCCAAGTTCGAATCAAATAAGCCTTGCTCAAATCGCCCATCGACAAGCACATCTACATAAGAAAGCAACTCCAATTTATCAGGCGTCTCCTGCATCAATTCTTCCCACGTATAACCCGTCCACGACCAAATATCTTTCGTAGCGCCAAACAATCTCCTAATTCGCTTCACGAGTGGCAAACAGACTCCTGTATTCAAAAATGGTTCCCCACCAAGTAACGTCAATCCTTGCACACTCTCATGCCACAAATCTGCGATAATCCGATCTTCTAAGGCTTCCGAATATGGCGTACCATAACGAAACGACTGTGCCGCCTTATTGTAGCAACCTTTACAATGAAAAGGACATCCCGATACATATAAACTACAACGCACGCCCTCCCCATCTACAAAATTAAATGGCTTATAGTCAGCAATGTAATTGGCAGATAAGTCCTCTGAACGCCATTCTTGTGGTTTTGGATTATTCATCGAGAGACTCCAAATGCTTCACTCGTTGCGTGATTTCTTCATGTCTGCCATGTACCATTGGGCGCTTCATTGGATTGCCAAGATACCCGCACGTCCGTTTCACCACATCAGCGGTTTCTGGATTCGTATTCCCGCATTCTGGGCACTTAAATCCTTCCGCGGTGGGTACAAACTCGCCTTCAAAACTGCATTCATAGCAACGATCAATTGGTGTATTCGTCCCTAAATAAGCTACCCGGTCGTAAGCGTAATCCCAAACGGCCTCCAACGCCTTCAGATTATGCACGAGCTTCGGATATTCACAATAATGAATAAAACCGCCCGAACAATATTCGGGATATTCCATCTCAAAATCGATTTTCTCAAACGGTGTCACCTTTTTGCGAACGTCATAATGGAACGAGTTTTGATAGTATTCTTTGTCCGTAATGTCTTTAATATCTCCGTATTTTTCTCGGTCCAAGCGGTTAAATCGATCCGTCAAACTCTCGCTCGGCGTTGAATACACGCTAAACCAATATCCGTACTCCGCTTTCCAAGCATCTGCATAGGCTTTTAACTCCTTCACAACCTCAATCGTAAATGCCTTCGCTTCCGGATTCCTCTCCCACTTGCCGCCATAAAACATCGTAGCCGCCTCATATAAACCAATATAGCCAATCGAAATTGTCGATCGTTCCTTGTCAAAAAGCTGCGTCACGTCCTGCCCATCATCAAGGCGCTTACCAAACGCACCGTACTTATACAAAATAGGAGCATTCTCCGGTTTCGCCTCACGAACTCGCTCCAGTCTGAAAAGTAGCGCATCCTTCACTGTTTGCATCCGCTCCGTGAAAATTTCCCAGAATCGCTTTTTATCACCGCCACTTTGAATCGCAATTCGCGGCACATTTAGCGTCACGACTCCCAAGTTATTACGTCCGGCATTCACAAACTCTCCGTTCATATCTTGCCACGCCGGTAGAAACGAACGACAGCCCATCGGTACTTTGAAGTCTCCCACCAAACGCACAAGCGAATCATAATTCAGCACATCTGGGTACATCCTTTTCGCCGAGCATTCAAGTGCCAGCAGCTTAATATCATAGTTTGAATCTGTGATATCCAAATTTGTCCCCCGTTTTATCGAGAAGACCAGCTTCGGAAAAATGGCCGTCTGCTTATCCTTTCCAATCCCACCAAGCCGAACCTTCAAAATCGCTACCTGGATCTCGCGCGCAAACCAGTCCTCCCCAAGTCCAAAACCAAGCGTCACGAACGGCGTCTGACCATTACTCGTATACAGCGTATTAATCTCATACTCCAAACTTTGCATCGCATCATAAATATCTTTTTTTTGTTCGCTCCTGAGCAAAATCTTCTCTGCGCTCCGCCAAAACCCATTTTTCCGCCTCGCTCATGTGCTTCGCATAATTTCGTTTTGCATACATCGCCAAAACTTCATCAATCCGATCCACCGAACAGCCACCATACTGCGAGCTTGCCACATTCGCGATAATTTGCGCAATCTGAGCCGTCGCCGTCTGAATCGATTTCGGACTTTCCACATTCGCGTTCCCAATCTTAAAACCATTTGCGAGCATCCCTGCAATATTAATCAAACAACAATTTGTCATCGCATGATACGGGCTGTAATCCAAATCATGAAAATGAATGTCCCCCTTCAAATGAGCGTTCGCCACATGCTTAGGCAACATATATTTCAGCGCATAACTCTTCGCAACCGCACCAGCCGTCAAGTCTCGCTGCGTATTAAAAACCGTTGCATCCTTATTCGCATTCTCGTTTACAACTGTTTTATCCCGATCCAGCAACTTCTGCACGCTCGCCGTCAAATCCGTCATACTCGCCCGCTGGGAATCCCGATCATGACGATACTCAATATAAGCTCGCGCCACGTCTGGGTATGTAGATTTCATCAGCTGATTTTCGACCACATGCTGAATCTCATCAATTGTCACCGCCATATCATTTGGTAAACTCTTCACAATATCAACTAAAATAGATTCTAAATAAGCCGTATCATCTACGCCACAACTAACCATTGATGCCTGCACTGCATTTCTAATCTTAATCAGGTCAAAACCGACCTTACGTCCATCCCTTTTAATAACCAATTGTTCCGTTTCCTTTTCCTTTTCCACATACATTTTCTTCGCTTCCTTTCGAACACTATATATTGTATCTGCATTTATATTATGACACAATATAATGTTTTTTTCTAATGGAGACCGATGCAAACCAGAAAATAGGCTATTCGAACGAACTTTCAAAAAAAGCTTGTCAAGAGAGGAATGTGATTAAATCAACAATCTTGTTTTGCTAGATAAGAATGAGTACATAGTGAAGAGGCTAGTGGCTTATTTTCGAGAAAAGCTGTATAACGTAAAACACCTTTGACTCCATTACACAGTTAATTCCCTTTCTCATTCTTTTGTAATAGCGATTCAGCCTCTTCAAGTAGCACATCAAACATTCCAGCATTAGTTTTTATCGCTAAAATTTGTTTTAGTGCCTCAAACTTTATTGCTACATCCTCAGTCAACTCTATTCTTTCAGATGGATATCTGTCCCTCAGTCCTATATCTTCTAATCTGTTAAATAGCTTCTCGCGTCTAAGCTGTATAAACTCATCTAATACTAATTCATGAACGTCCAGCTGACTAAATAACTTTTCCGTCAGCACTTCATACTCCGAAAGTATCTCAAGAACTACGTCTAGCGATTCCTCTGCCATTGTATCCCTCCAATTAAAAAATTATTCATATTTGCAGTAATTTTACGCGATCATGTGAATCTATTATCGTTTTTTCACTTGCAAATAAGTACTCTGCCGCTCTTCTTTTGGTTTGAGCTGAATACTGTAGCTTATATTCAAAACTTTGTATCCCCTCCCACTGAGTATAAATTTCATAAATCTGTGGAGCATAGTCATAGGTAGTTATCCAATAATAATCATTTAACGTGGCTATTCCTTGTCCTAAAGACTTATGGTTGCTATCTTTATAGAAATTGGTATATAGTTTATTCCCTTGAACATAATAGGGGGGATCAAAAAATATGAAAGAATTGTTGCAATCATAATCTTCCTTAATTATATTTATTAATTCCACTGTATCTTTTCTGTATAAATATATTTGATTTTTCCTACTTGCTATATCTTCTATTTTTTTTTATGATAGCTTTTTTATTAAATCTACAATCTATCTTATAGTTACCCTTTTGATCATAACCACCAATTGGACCTGCATTGATTATCCCACTTCTATTTGTCCTATTCAAAAATAAAGTTGAAAAGCCATTCTCTAGACTATTTTGAAACTGCTTTGTATTCTCATGTATCATTTTTTGCTCATACCAAGAACCAATTGTTATTGGTGTAGTACGTATCAAATTAATCAATTCGGACGTATGATTTAAAATACTATACCATATTGAATGTATTGCTTTATCATAGTCATTTAATACAATACTCTCCACTTTACCTGTAAGAAGTAGCTCAATCGCAACACCAGCGCCCCCTGAAAACGGTTCAATATAAATGCATTCTTCTATCTTATTAATCTCTATTAAATTACTAACAAAATTTGATAGTTGTGTTTTCCCGCCTGGATACCTTAACGGTGACTTTGTAACTGCCATCTAGACTACCTCCTTAGCTATGACTACTAATCAAAGTAATCATTTAATGTTGACATATCTACATTATAACCGCGATTCAAGACATATTTCAAAGTTTTTATAAATTCTTGTTCAAAATTAGTTGTTGCTATGCTATTCGCCTCCCTCCAAATAACAAATGGATTCCACTTAATTGGTCCTAGTATACAATTTTGTATGACTTCATGTTTATAGAAATTTTTAAACTGTTCTCTAATTTTATCTCCATTTTTACCTTTATTTTTAGCTCTATACTCGTCTATCAATTCTTGTAGAGTGTTTGTTGACAAACGCTCTATATCAATACCAGTTATAGTCTCTTTAACAATTTTATAGAATACCGATTTATTAAACCTGTAGATATTCTCACGCCAATAGGAATCACTATCATCTAGATTATACAATATTTCAAACAATAATTGATCTGGTGGCAAATAACTAGGCAGGTTAAGAAAGTTTTTATTACTTTTTTTCTATCTTTGCATCACCATCTAATATAATAATGCTTTTAGTTGAAAACTCTGGTATCCTCTCCCTCTTTAAGGTCAGCAATTGCCCACATCCTAAGGTCGTCCTAGATTTATTAATAACTTTACTTACTTTTTTTGTTCTAAGAATAGCCGTGAAAAATTGGTAAGCCTCATTATCTTCAAAATAAACATTTATCGTTGGTAACTTTATATCCTCCCCTACCGGCTTTGTTCTAACATGAATATCTGCATCTATATCCGGCCAAGTGTAATCATCTTTTACCTCAATTGAGCCAAAGGAGTTCGTCAAATAAATATTTTTATAGTTTTTCCTATCTTTCTGATCATAAATTTCCTTTATAAGTGTAGGCGAATGACTTGTCATAATTACTTGTAGATCCAATTCCTTACTCACTTTTCTTAATAATTTAAAAAACTCAATCTGAGCAGCCGGAAATAATCCAGCATCAGCCTCATCAATTAATAGAATACCACCAGCATAGTTCAAAAATTCATCCTTCAACTTAGCAAAGGATAACAGTGCTCTTACAATTTGTCCAACATTGTCCTCCCCAACAGATATCGACTCATGATCATAATTATCATTATGCCCTACAAGTGATTCAACATCTCCGGTAGTCGAGGTTAATTTCGTACTATTTTGCAATAAGATTTTATTAGTATAACCTAAAATTACACGTTCGTTATTTTTGATATACCTATCTTCAGAGCTAGTATATTTTCTTCTTTGACTTATAGGTATTAAACGTCCTACACTCAAAAATATAACCGGATGTGTTACGTTCCTGTCATTATTCCCTCTCAAAACTGGCCTGCCCTTACTCCTATCCTGTGAAGCATATAATTTTAACTGTAATTCATTTTTTTCAGTTTCTTCTATACCATCAAATAAAGTTATCACAACATCCATAGAGCCAGCAACATCAAATCGCTCAGAAAATCTGAAATGTTCCGAGAATTTAGATGAATACGATTTTCCTAATAATGTTTTATATTTATTTAGCTCATTTTTTTTCGGTTCAGAACCAGAATAATCTGTTGTAAAGCTAAATATTTGAGCAACAATACCTAATATTGTAGATTTAGATGTTCCATTTTTACCACATATTAAAGTTATCCTATCTCCAAATTCTATTTTAACATCTTCAAGCCCTCTAAATTTTTTTGATATGTATATCTTTTAATTTTGTTGCCCTTTTCTTCAAGTTGACCTCTCCTCACTATCTAAATATATCTCTATTCTACTACATAATAAAACATTTTCAAACATTATTTGAGATATAATAACTATTATATTTAGTTCTAAAATATGTTGATGCAAAAAACCTCCAAATCCAACATGTAGATTCCGAGGTTCCAGCTTCTCTATTCAGCTATATAATTATACTTCTTCCTCAACCATTCTGCGTCTATCTTTCGATTCTCAATCTCATGTCGATAATATAGCACAACAGAACCTTTTTTAATTTTGCTTATTTTTCCCCGGGACACTAGGGAAAAGAAGCATTGGCGGGATATATCAAGGTATTCGATCGCTTCTTTAGTTGACAAGAAATATTCATCTAGCATTTCTATTAATTCCTTATTTTCCATGATGCCCTCCTATTTCCTCACTTCTAAATGCGCTCGCAGTTTCGTCAAGCCTTCATGTAACGTAACTTTACTCTTCCAGCCGAGCAAATCTTCGGCGCGCTGTGCATCCAAAACAGATCGTCTCACATCACCAGCTCGCGGTGCTTCAATAAAAATCGCCACATCTTTTTCAAAAACGGTGAGAATTTCTTTATAAATATCTAAAATCGCGATTTCTTCCCCGGTACCGACATTTACCACCGTATTCGCTGGTTTTTGGCTAGCTAGTTTATTAATTTCAACAACATCGCCTACATAAACATAATCGCGTGTACAGCCATTTGGCATGTCTGGGTATGTCATCAATACAGATGGTTTTTCCGCTAAAATGTTGTTTAGAAAAATCGGGATAACGCCACATTCTCCGTCTGGAACTTGCCTTGGACCGTAAATATTGGCATAGCGTACAACCGTGAAGTCATAGCCATATTGTGCGGCATACATTTCGATATATTTTTCACCTGTAAACTTTGTTAATGCGTACGGGGAAATTAGTTGCGGCGTATCTGTCTCAGACGATTTCTCATTGCCTTCGATTTTCTTGCTAAGCGCGCCACCTGATGATACATAAATAAAATTCTCAATCGGATGGGCTTTCACACAGTCTAGAATTGTCATCAGGCCAACAAGGTTGATGTCTAAATCGTAGCTTGGGTTTTCGACAGAATATGCAACGGATTTTTGGGCTGCGTGATGATTGATTTCGTTTGGCTTATATGCTTGGAAAATTTGCATCATTAGCTCGCGATCGCGGATATCGCCTTGGACGAATGTGAATGCTGGATGTTTGATAATCTCAGATAGGTTGTTCAAATTGCCCGATACTAAGTTATCGACACAGACAACGTTATAGCCTTCTGCAATATACATTTCACAAAGATGTGATCCGATAAAACCTGCGCCACCTGTAACTAAAATTGTTTTTTTTCATTGTTTTTGCCTCCTGATTTTTTATTTTTTGACTGCGGTATTCGTTATTTAATGCGACCATGTAGATTGTTGCGAGTACAAGGAAGATACTTGTATTAGATACTAAAACGGTATCGATTGGACTTGTCATTAGCGCATAGACGATTGGTAGGAAAATGAGGAATTTGATTTGGTACGTGCTACCGACAATTTCTTTATACAACAACCAGAGTATATAACCGATGATAACGATGATGAAAAACATGCCTAGATAGCCGAGTTCGCCAATAATCATCGCCCAGTAGGAGTCGGTAACAAAGTTTGGATTTTCTTGTGTAAGCCCCCATACGCGGGAAATGCCATATTGTTCGTAAAGCGGTGAGTAGTTTAAGCGGGATGCATTTGAGCCGAACATACCAAGCCCTGCGCCAAATGGAGCGTGCTCGCTGGCTATCGTTAAACTTGTATCTAGCAAAACACCACGCGCTTCCCCGTCTGTTCCTAGAAATTGATTGCTGATTCGGTCACTTCCCAACCAGTAGAAGACAGCTCCAACAATTGCATAGATGTAGATTGGAATTCGCTTGATGTACGGGAAGATGAGAATGAGTAAAATCAAACAAAGGTAGAAACCAATAGATGTCGTTCTTCCTGCTAGAAAAACGAGGATGAAATTTGCAAAGATGATGTAGTATGGCATTTTTCCTTTTTCAGACCATGTAATGAAAATATGAACGATTGTGATGACGATAATCGTTGCTGCGAATTGAGCTGGATGTCGAAAGCCAAAAGATACGGTTTCGATACCGAAGCGGACGTCAAATGGTTCTAGAAAGTGAAGCGGAATGTTGAGCACACCAATGATTAGGAAAATAGTTGTTAATGTAGTGGACATTCTGCGGAAAAATAGCGTGCTTGTTTTGAATTTTGTATTCCTGAATAAGAACAGGCCGCTCCAAAAAACGATGACGAATTTTAGAATGGAGAACATCGAGTAAATTTGGAGAAACATCGTGTTGCTCGGTTGGTGGAACATGTTTGGAATGAAGCAGTAGATGATGAAGATGATGCTAATTGCCAGCAAACCGATGTCACTTGGACGGAGTGTGAAACGTTGCTTAGTCTCTAAATAGGCTATTTTAGCAATCGCGCTGACCGCGAAAACAACAGCGATAATCTTATCTATAGCATCCACCTGTGGGATGAGCTGCTGAATAAGGCTAGCGAATAAAGATAGTAAAAAGGCTATTAAAAAAGCTATCATGCGTCACACTCCAATTCGTTTATTTTAAATCGTGGCGTACAGCTCTTCCCATTTCCTGTTACAAGCGTCTATGGAAAATTTCGCTTGTACGGCTTGGTGAGCTTTGCCGCTCATTTCTTGGCGGGTTGCTTCATTATCAAGTAAGTCTGCGATGGCTTGCTTTAAGTCGGTTACCTCTCCTGGTTCGATAAGAAGTCCGTTTCGTTGGTTTTCAATAATTTGTGGGATACCACCGACATTTGTGCTGATATTCGGGATACCGTGAGCCATTGTTTCAAGAACAGCCATTGGGAGCGCTTCGTGGTAGGACGGTAAAATGTGAAGTAGCGCGTTTTCTAAGATGTTTTGTTTTTGATTACTTTCGACCCAGCCGCCTAGTGTGACATTCGTTAAGTTGTTTTGCTTAATTTCGGCTTCTGCTGTCGGGATGTCTCCAATGCCGTAAAAAATGAATTCGTATTCTTTGTACGCTGCGCCTAGTGATTGAATCGCGCGAAGGAGGTCGTAACTGCCTTTTTCTTGGCTGACGTTTCCGAATGTAACAATCGTTTTGCTAGTGTTCGTATATGGGTTGCTAAGTGGGACCTCAACCGCATTTTCCATGACGGTAACTGGTGTGTCACACAAATTTTCGTAGTAAGCTTTCCATGCATCGCTAAGGACGATGATATGATCTAAGCGGTCTAGATGGTTCACGATGGTTTTTTGCAGAAATCTTGGTTGCTTGTCGTAGAAAATACCGAACCTTGAGCCGTGCATGTGTAGCATGACTTTACATCTAAAAAGTTTGGCGATGTTGATGAAAATCATTTTGCGATAGAGACTGCCTTTTTGAGAGGTGTGGATGTGCACGATGTCAATCTTCTGGGTAATCGCCAAGTAGCAAAGTTGCATGATGGCTTTTACAAACATCCAGAGTTTGAATAATGGGTTGCCTTCTTTCCAGCTTGCAATGTAGTGAATTTTGACTTTGTTGCTGGAAAATGTCTTTTCGAAGTTGGCGATGACGGTTGCGATTCCGCCTTTGGATACAGATGCTGGGCCAATCATGATTACTTTTTTCATTTGGCGTTTCTTCCTCTCTTTTTTATTCTGGTGTGATACTTGTTTTCGGTCGTTTCATGATGCTTTTAATACGGCGGATAATCGCTTGACACTCAGCTTTTCGATAAAAAATCGCGAAATAGGTGATATTTAAGGTAATGAAAAGCGTTGCAGCACCTAGAATGAGTGTTAGCCATGTGCCTTGGTAGATCCAGTTCATAACCGGTATAGAGGCTACAAATGCGATAGCGGTAACCGTTGCGTAACTGAGATACATTTTGAAGTAGCTACCAACTTTCTTTTTGAAACCGAAGCGGTAAACGAGATATGGGTCGATGATTGTTGTTGTAACAAGTCTTGAAATAATTGTGGCGACAATGACACCCGTTAAGCCAAAGTAGATGGCAAAGATGATGGATAGAATGATGTTTAGAACTGCCATTGCGATTGGCACGTAGCGACCTTGGCGGAACAGTCCCATCGTGGTGCGATACGTATATCCTGGGAATTGCATGCCGTTGATATAGAAGCTTGCGACGATGGCGAGTACTGTGCCTGTTCCGAGTACGAAACTTTCGCCAATCCATAGTGTGATAAACGGGTTGATGATGTTGAACAGGATAATCGAAAGTAGGAAGTAAATCCAAGCGACAATGAAGAATAATTGCTTGAAAACCTGCTCTTTTTTCTTGTCGTCATCTGCGTTGTTGAGATGCCCGATGCTTCCTGTAATGGAGTTTAACGCTCGAGATAGAACGGTTACGACGGCAGCAATGATGAGTAGATAGTTGGAGTAAATGCCGACGACGCTTAATCCTAGAAAAGCCGCGATAATGATACTGTCTGTTCCGTTCATGATGATGGAGCCGAACTTGTACATCGCGAGTGCTTTGACGTTTTGAAAAATCGTTTTGACTTCTGTTTTTTCGAGTTTTTCGGTCGTTTTTCCTTTTAAATAGGTGTATTTCTTATTGGCATAGATTGCGAGGAAAACGTTGAGGCCAAACGTGCCGATGACTTGGATAAGGACGAAGCCAATATAGTCTCTAGTGATATATAGGTATGTGAGTTGCACGGCGGACTGGATGAAAAAGAAGATTTGCTGGCTCACATTGATGATATATTCTTTTTGGTCAGCGGAGAAGATTGCTTTTTTGTAAGAAAACATGTACGAAATCGCTGTATTGAGTAGGAATAGAAAATAAATGATGTAGATGTTTTCAGGAATATTCGGCGGATTTTTGATAAATAAATTTAAAAATGGCATGATGAGTAATCCGACGATGAAAACGGTAAGTCCAATGATCCGGTAGGCTTTTGCATAAAGCGCCATGATAGCTTTGATTCGTGCTTTGTTTTTGTCTACCATACTTTTGTATAGACTAAAAATGATGGCATTCCCGATGCCTAGTTCTGCGAAAGATAGGACCATCAAGATGTTGGTGAACAAGGCGTCGAGGCCAAGATATTCTTTTCCTAGAAAGTAGATGAAGATGGTTCTGTTGATGAAACTTAGAATTAAGAAAATGACTTGTGTCCCGCTGCCAATCAGGAGGTTTTTAGCGACAAATGCTGTTTTTGTTTTTGCCAATCGGGTCACACTTCCTTTCTTTATTTGTTACCTTAATTTTATCAGGAAAACCCGCTAAAACAGGGATTTTCCAGATGTTTGATGGCTTTTGTCAAATGTTCGGAAAATTAGACAACTAGTCTGGGCTCTTGCTGAATTGTTTCGACAAGTTTCGTAGATGATACACCTGCTGTGTAGTCGAAGTAAACGATATCAACTTTGCGACGCTTGAATTCAGCCTCTAATTTGTTGAATGTTGGGCTACCTTTCCAATCGCTACCATGGAACATAACATCAATATTGTGATTATCGATCATTTTTAGCTTGCTTTCATGGCTCGTTTGCGGGACTACCAGGTCAACATATTGTAGAGCTTCGACAATCGCTTTTCGATCGGCGAATGGGATGACCGGCGTTTTTTGTTTGTATGCTTGCACGAACTCGTCTGTGCTAACGCCAACAATTAGGACATCGCACTGGGCTTTGGCATTTTTTAAGATATTTAAGTGGCCGACATGGAATAGATCAAATACACCTGTAGTTAGGCCTACGCTATATTTTTTCATGAGATAATCTCCTCTTTCAATTGGATTCGCTTCGGTTTGTGGGTAATACGCTTTTCGACTGGCGGGAGGTCCATATAATTTTTCCCATAGATTCGTTCTAAGAGTCGCTCTGTTTGGCCTGGAACCTTGAAATTATGTCCTTCAAATGATGTTGTTGTCGCGTCATCATACATCGATTTTGGCATCGTTTGTTTTTTGTAACCGTATTGGCTACCGTAATTGACGTAATATGGTGCGCTATCATCGTTGTTGCTTTGCATATAACTTGTCAGTAATCGAAAAAAGGCGCTTGTTGGAATTGGTTTCGTGAGTTTGAGTAAAGCTTTTTTCCATGGTGCAATGCTATGAAGTGTCGTTTCTTCGTTAACTTTTAAGAACAAGAGACTTCTGATTTGCTTTAAAATACGCCCTTTCGCGTGAAACAAGAATCCCGAATTCTTTTTGGCATTATCGAGCGGAAAAATATCGATGAAAATGCCTTTGTGTGAAATGCTAGGCGATGCGCTTTCTTCCTCAAATATTGTGCCGTTCTTCTTGATTTTGATGATTGGAAGATAGTACTCAGAATCGGTTGTTCCATAATGTAGAAATAGGCTTTCTGGCAGCTCGGTTTTTGCAATTTCTTGGAATGCTTCAAAGTCGTTACGTGGCATCGCGATGTCAATATCGTCGTCCCAAGGAATGAAACCGTCATGTCTGATTGCGCCTAGCAACGTTCCACCGATAAGATAATAGGTAAGATCGTGCTTCTCACATAGCATGGCCACGTCTAACAAAATGCTTAATTCGATTTGTTTTAATTGCTCGAATACATCTGTTGTTAAATAGTCTCCATTTTTTACCTTAGTCGGCATAATAGTATCCTTCCATTTTCATTTTTTGGTTGTTGAAAATGCTTCCGATGACATGGGCACTTCCTGTTTTCAGTTTTTCGAGTGCCTTCTTGCTGTTGTCTTTAGATGAGTGATCGCTACGTACGAGCAAAATGGAGCCGTCAACAAGCGAACAAAGCAATTGGGCATCTACAACGAGTTGGATTGGTGGTGTATCAAAGATGATTTGGTCGAAAATTTCGTAGAGCTCGGCGTATACTTGCTTCATCTTTTCAGAACCTAGTAGTTCGGATGGATTCGGTGGAACAATTCCGGCTGGCAATACGTATAAATTCTCTATATCAGTATCACAAATAGCCTCGGTAATCGTGATTTTATTCGTTAAGATTCCTGTTAAACCATGTGATACTGCTTCTGGAAAGATTTTTTTCACGGTCGGTTTACGAAGATCGCCATCGATGAGTAGTGTTTTTTTGCCTTGTTGTGCGAATACCACGGCTAAATTGGCACAGATTAGTGATTTACCTGAATCGGGTTCTGAGGATGTGATTAAAATGGATTTCATGACTTTATCGACGCTTGAAAACTCAATGTTGGTACGAATCGAGCGAAATAGCTCAGAATGGGGTGACTTTGGGCTTAATTTAGCAACTAGCTTCTGTGGTTCTGTCGATTTCTGGCGTCTGTGGCGGGATTCTTTTACTTTTTTTATTTTTTTGGTTTCTGCTTCGATTTTCTCATTTATTTCCATCCTTCCTCATGATTTTCTGGAATTTTCGCGATGTTTCCTAGTAACGGAATTCCTAACTCATCAATAACATCTGTTTCATCTTTGAACTTCGTGTTGAAAACAACACGGATAACCATAATTACGAATCCAATCATCATCCCTCCAACTGCGCCTCCACCTATTAGTATGACTGGGCTTGGGCTAACTGGTTTAGGATTGGTTGCAACAGTTGCTTTTGCTAAAATGTCGATGTTATTTACGTTCATTACGTCCGGTGTAATTTTTGCGAAAGATTCGGCTACTGTGTTGGCAATCAAAGCTGCTTGGGCTTGATCTTCATCTTGCACGCTGACATTGATTACTTGGGAATTATGCTGGCTTCCGACTGTGATTTTCCCCATGAGCTTGCCTGCTGTGTAATCTCCGCCTAGTTTGTATGCCACATCATCGAGTATCCTCGGGCTTGTGAGTAGGGCCGTATATGTGTTTACTAGCTGAATGTTAGCTTGTACTTCGGATGTTTGGATGTTGTTTATACCTGCGTCTTGCACCGTCTGTGTGACTAGAATTTGTGTTCTTGCTTCGTACATTGGCGTGATGAAGAATGTTAGGGCAGCACCTGCGATTAAGGCTCCTACAACGGCTGTACTTATTAAAAGCAATAAATGTCGCTTGATAATCTGGAAAATGGATTTGATACTAAGAGTTTCTTTCATTTGATCTCCTTTCATGATAACGAGTGGCTTTCCATGACTTTATTTTTTCATTTTTAATATGATTTAAAAATCGTAAGTTGCCTATGAAGTAGCGGCGGAACATGCGGCGTGGTTCTTGAATAAAGCGGTAAAACCATTCTAATCCGGCTTTTTGCATCCATCCCGGGGCACGCGTTGTTTTACCCGCGATAACGTCAAAACTACCACCTACACCCATTACGAATGGGACGTCTAGCCGTTCTAAGTGCTCGCTTGCCCAGTATTCTTTTTGAGGGCTTGAGAAAGCTAGGAATAGAACGTCTGCTTTACTTTCGCGGATTGTGTCGGCGATGCCTGCTGATTCTTCGGCTTGGAAATAACCATTTCGGAATCCTGCAAAGGACATATTAGGATATTTTTGTTTGTAATGTGATTCGATTTTTTCGATAACTTCTTGTGTTGCTCCGAGGAAGTATGGGCGGTATCCCTTGTCATTACAAATTTCTAATAATTCTTCAAATAGGTCAATACCAGTAACACGTTCTGGAATATCATGTCCGAGCACTTTTCCTGCTAAAACAATCGAGGAGCCGTCCGCGTTGATGAGAGGTGATGCGTTGACGATATCTCTTAGTTTAGCGTCTTCATGCATGAGGTTAATCTTATTGGCGTTGATAACAACATGTTGTGTCGGAATGCCTTTTTTGATTATTCCTTCTATTACTTTTAAAGTTTCTGACAGAGTCAAACAATCTAAGTTACTGCCAAGCAACTGGGTTCTCATTGGCGTTCGTCCTTTCTTGTTCTTTCTTGTACTACAAGTGTAACAGGAAAACTGTTTACATTTGGTATATTCCAGATAATTGATACTTTTTGTCAATAGTTCGGACGGATTAGTTACATTCCGCTTCCTTTTCCGGTAAATTCCTTGAAAGTTAACAATAAAATCTTGATATTGAATAGAATCGACCGTTTTTTAATGTACTTTAAGTCTAATTCAACCATTTCTTGAAATGTTACATTATTTCGACCGCTGACTTGCCATAAACCAGTACAGCCTGGTGTGACAAGCAGACGTTTTTTATCATAATTTGTATATTTCTCGTACTCTGTCGTTAACGGTGGGCGCGGTCCAACGAAGGACATATCGCCTTTTAAAATGTTGATAAACTGTGGAAATTCGTCAAGACTTGTTTTTCGAATCCACTTCCCGACTTTTGTGATTCGCGGGTCGTCTTTCATTTTAAACATGTGGCCTTCCATTTCATTTTGAGCTTGGAGCTTGGCGAGTTGTGCTTCCGCATCCACATACATCGAACGGAATTTGTACATATAAAATGTTTTTCCATTCTTACCGACACGTTTTTGTTTGAAAAATATGGGGGCTTTCCAATTTTCGATTTTGATGCTTGCGGAAATAATCAGGAGAATTGGGGCTGAAATGATAAGCGCTAGGATCGCTGCGATGAAGTCGAACAGGCGCCACGCCCTATCATGTACTGGTTTTTCATATGATGTCCGAGATTGTTCTGAAAATTGTGGTGTGGCCTGAGCCATTTTGAAATCTACTTTCTCCACCTTCATTCACGTCCTTCATTTTAGATTGATATTACTCGCTTTCGTGTATGCAAATTGCCGTAATTCAAATAAGTGACATCATCGCTGACCGTTTGAACCATATTTTTCGTATCAAATAAAATTTGGTGGCGCATTTTGTCCGTGTAGCTCGCTGGGATGTCGCGGAACTCACTGTGATCACTCAAAACAAGAATCAATGAACTATCTTCACAAGCTTCTTCGCCTGTTAAAATTTCAGAGGCAACATGGGGATCGAATGTCTTCACATCAAATCCTGATTCAATGAGCATTTCTTTTATTTCCATGGCCGGACTTTCGCGTGTGTCATCAATGTTCCCTTTATATGTTAGGCCAAAAATTGTTACGCGGTTACCGTCTTGTTCTGCCATTAGAGCTTTTACTTGTGATACGACATGCGTGGGCATACTGTTATTAACTTCGCGCGCTACTTGCATCAATGGGGATTGTTCTGGTGCCGCCGCGATAACGAAGTATGGATCAACTGCTAAACAATGACCACCAACGCCTGGGCCTGGTTGATGTAAGTTGACACGTGGGTGCTTATTTGCCATTTCGATAACGCGCAGGGCATCGATTTCGAGATGGTTACTGATTTTGGCAAGTTCGTTGGCAAGCGCGATATTGACGTCGCGGTACGTGTTTTCCATCAGTTTGCTGAGTTCTGCTTCGCCAGCTTCAGCTTTAATAATCTCGCCTTCTACGAAAGCGCCATATACTGCGGCAGCTTTCTCGGTGCATTTTGTCGTGATACCTCCGATGATTCGAGGGTTGTGGACAAGCTCGTGCATTATATTGCCCGGCAAAACGCGCTCGGGACAATGCGCTAGATAAATATCTTCGCCGACTGTGAAGCCTTCGTTTTCAATCATTGGTTGTACAATATCTCTCATGGTACGTGGAGCAATGGTGGATTCGACAATAATTGTATCGTTTTTCTTCAAATGGGGTATGATGCTCATTAGTGCTGACTCAACGTAAGCCGTATTGCATGATTTATATAGATCGTATTTGTTTGGTGTTGGAACAGCGATAATGTAAGCATCTGCACTAACAGGTGTTGTGCTAGCGTGGAAATTTCCAAGGGCAAGTGCTTGTTGCAAATCCTCAGCTAGACCAGGTTCTTCAATGTGGAGATGGCCTGCGTTCAGATTTTCTGTCATGATTGGAGACAAGTCCACACCCGCTACTGTATTCCCATACTTTGCAAAAAGAATCGCTGTTGGTAATCCAATATATCCAAGACCTACTACTGTAATTTTCATTGATAAAATTCCGCCTTTCCTATTATTAATTCGTAATTCATTATTTAATTGGAATCGTGATTTCCCAAACAACTTTTTCCATCGCCATTTCCGTGAATGGTTCATACAAAACAGTGAATTCTTTTTGATTGGTAGGAATTTCATAGTATCCAGAGCCTTTTAGCGTCTTTCCTGCCGGGATAACATCTCCAAAGTTATTGGCATTTAGTCCATAAACCTGATGTTTTTTTCCATCTTTCGTCTTGATTACGAAATCGCCTGCTCCTGCTCCTGATTCTTCTTTACCGGTATTTTTTACAGAAAAATCTATTTTTACCATTTGTTTATGATTGTCATTGCTATCTTTCATTTCTGCATTCATAAGCGTTATTTCTAAATTATTTGCCGTTCTTGTCTTACCGAGGTCATCATTTGCTGCTTTTGTATTTCCAGCACATCCAGCTAAAATCATTACAAGTGTCAGGCTGAGGGCTAATAATGTCAGGAGGCTTTTTCTTTTCTTCATATTGAGGGTCTTCCTTTCTCGTTTTGGGATTTGTTGTTCTTTATCTGCTACTAGCGTATCATCCAAAAATGCTAAATCGGCCATTTTATTGATATTTGATTTTTTTTTATCATTTTTGTGAAATACCATGTTTTTTATCTCTACTGCTAATCTTATCAGCTATTATGCTATCTGTTTTCCACCTGATTAGATTTCAAAATGCTGTTTGTTACTATTTTTCGAACTTTTGGCTTCACAAAAAAGAGGTAAAAACCCATACCGATTTTTACCTCTTCCTCTTCTATTGAAATACTAAAGCAGCTTTTTTTAGCAAACTATCTGTACCCATTGTAATTTCTTTGTATACTTCTTGATTTATTCTACTATACAATACATGATTTGCTTCATCTGGTTTAAATGTATGACCTACACGCACCATTTTTTCAGCAGCCACATCATAACTAGGATAAATATCTAGTGCCACAGCAACACAAATTGCTGCACCTAAACTTGCTGAACCATTCACCTTAGTTCGCATTGTTTTAATTCCAAAAATATCAGCGAAAATTTGCATCAACAAAGAGCTGTTGGAGCCTCCTCCTGATATAATCAAATTTCCGAGCGAAATACCAAGTTCCTCGCACATTTCATCCACACGGTTTTTCATGGTCAATGCAATAGCTTCTAAAATAGAACGATAGATATGCGCTCGTGTATGCCTTGCATCAAAACCAATCATCATTCCTTTTCGGTACGGGGCATCGCTTGGTGCTAGCCAGTCAAGAACGGTCATCAGGCCTTCCGAACCCGCCGGAATATGTTGCGCTTCCCGATTTAAAAATTCTTCAACCGAATGCCCATCTTGGTGTGCTTTTAGCATGATATCGTCACCTAAAAGTTCCTTAAACCAGCTAACCGTCCACATACCACGTCGTATCCCATTGCTTTCATACAGATATTGCCGCGGTACCGATGCAAAATTTGTCCAAAATGCTTTCGTGCCTTTCGGATTATCGTGCCCTGGAATCATTGCCGCGATATACGTTCCAAGCGAAATCATTGCCGTAGTTTCTGACAATAAACCCGACCCAAGCGCTTCTACCGCCTTATCATTCGCTGTCGCAACTATCGGAATTCCCATAGGAATACCAAGTTTAGCAGCCGCGTCTTCTGTTACCGTTCCCAAAATCGAGCCCGGCATCTGCAAATCAAACAACATCTCGCGCGGAATCCCCAATTGCTCAATCACAGCAGCATCCTCACTCCAAGCCCACGTATCCGTATCAATCGGCCATTGTCCTTGATAATTCGCTGCCGTGTCCACGAAATTCCCTGTCAAACGCTGCGTCACATAGCCAGAAGTCGTCGTCACATATGCCACATCATCATTCTCATGTACATAAGGCTTCGACACCCGAGCATCCATCCAGCTCATCACCGGAGACGCTAAACTCCCATCACGCTTCAATAACGCCCGGCAAAAACGAATGGTGCATAATCCTAATCCAATAATATCCGCCTTATTCCCTGGAAAATGATCCATCGCAGCACGGCTTGCCACCACAAGTGAATCCCATAAATCATCATCCGGATGCTCCACAACACCATTTTCCGCCAAGTGCATCGGCTGTAATTCGCATTTTCCTTCTGAAACAATCATACCCTCCAAATCAAAAATAACGACTTTCGAGCTCTGCGAACCACCATCAATCCCAATAATATATTTATTCCTCATCTGCATCGAAACCTTCTTTTCTGTCAAATTCGCCTTAGCGTACCAAATAACCACCATCCACAACGAGTAGATGTCCATTCACATAATCCGAAGCGCGACTCGCTAAGAACACCGTTGTCCCCATCAAGTCCTGCGTTTCACCCCAGCGGTTCGCCGGAATGTGGTCCAATACTCGTTGATTCGTTTCGGGATTGCTACGCGTCGCCGTTGTGATTTCTGTTGCATAATACCCCGGAGCAATCCCGTTTACCTGAATATTATACTGCGCTAACTCATCACAATACGCCTTCGTCAAGCCCGCAATCCCATGTTTCGTCGCCGCATACGCCGGAGACCACTGCCCACCTAGGAACGAAAACAGCGAACAAATGTTAATAATTTTCCCGCTCCGTTGCGGAATCATTCGTTTCGAAGCCTCATAACTTAGCTCAAAGGCCGCCGTCAAATTCAGCTGAATCATCGGGTCCCACTGCTCCCGCCCAAAATCCTGCACTTCCGCAATTTTACAAATCCCCGCTGAATTCACCAAAATATCCACCGAACCTAGCGCTTCCACACAGCCATCAATAATCTGCTTCGGCACCCCATCCTTCGTAATATCCGCTTGCATAAACACCATTTTCCCGCCTGCTTCATTAATTAACCGCTCTGTCGTGCCATCATCCGTGATAATACTCGGAATAAATAGATTCGCTCCAGCCTTCGCCAGTGCCAGTGCAAAAGCCTGCCCCAATCCCGAATTCCCACCTGTCACAATTGCATTTTTACCTTTTAACGAAAAGAAGTCCATTTCAAAATCTTGTATATTCATCTTATTTTCCTCCTCAAAGTGTCTCTATCGAAGCCATTACAGCTTGTTTTTTATGTTTAATATCACGCATCAACAACATACAGAAAACGAGTGCCATCGCCGTTGCGACTAATCCTAAAATCCACATGTTTCGATAGGCCTGCGTTGCCTCGAGCGTGTCTTGCCAATATCCAATCAACGGGTAAATAAACACATCCGGTAAAAAGCCTATCAAAGATGCTACACCAATCGTTGTTCCCATCGTCGAACTCGGCGTCCCCGCTTCTCCAATCGTCGCAAAATACATCCCACGTGATACATAATTGAAGAAAGCCAACAATAAAACAAGCCCAATCATCACAAAAATAATACTCGCACTAGCTGGAATAACAATCAGACAAATCAGCCCAACAAACGTCACAATCGCACTAATAAAAATAATCTTTGTTGGCGATTTCAACTGCGTTTTAGAAGAAACTAGCGCTCCCACTGGTCCACTAATCGTCCTAAAAACCTGATTCCGAATCATCCCGATAAACGTTGCCATTACAACTGGCATCGCAAAAATATCAATCAAATAACTCGTTGTATAACTCAATACTGCGAAAATCGTATAAATACCCATAATGATTAAGCTACAATACCAAGTTGTCCGTTTTTTCAAGACAACCAGTATATCCTTCACCGTTAACTTTTCTGATTTTGGTGTAGCCGCGCGTGCCGCTTTTGACTCCTCTGGTACTACAAACCAACACAAAATCCCGAATACAATATAGAAAATCCCGTACGTTACCATAACCGCTTTCAAGCTATTCGGATTCGTGTCTGCACCAAAAAGCTGGAACATCCATAACGTCAAAAATGCCGTCACAAGCGCTCCAAACCCTCGCATCCCCTCGGCAAAACCGAGCAAACTCCCCTGCTCATCTGCTGTTCCTAGAATCGCAACCGCCTTTACAGTTGCCGACCACATAAACAGTACCGTTGTAATCGCCAACAACGCTTGAATCACTAGCAGCATCCAATACGGCGGATAAAGCGCCATTACAAACGCTAAACCACCCGTGATTAGCATCGAAAACGTAATCAATTTTTTATGCGAAAACTTATCGGCAATAACCCCACTGGGCGCATATAAAACCATCGCGGCAGTTCCATAAATACTCATAATAAAGCCAACCTGCGTAGCGCTAAGCCCCATCAATGACTCCATTGGAACTTGATAATTATATTTCAAATACGGCAACTCAAAACTCATTCCACCCGTCATTCCAATAATCGCGATAATAAACCAACGACTGTATTTTGCCTTCTTCATAGTTAGCCCCCTTCATATCCGAAACCGCTTACATTATTTGGTTAAAACGCTCTTTTCTCCGATGCACTTTTTTAAATTAAATGTTATCCCACACATCTGGGCTTGTTGACGAAATCGCTACAGCACCAGCTTTTAGTGCCATCAACACATCTTCCTTATCACAAACCAAACCACTCGCAACAATTGGCTGACTAATCGCATCTTGCACCCAACCGAGCACTTTTGGCATACAACCTGGCAAAATCTCTACACAATCCGTTTTTGACGCCGCCACCTGTTTTGGCAAATTATGATATGACATCGAATCAATCAAGAAAAAGCGATGAATCGTGTAAAAACCTTTCATTTTAGCCGCTCGTACAATTGCTGGTTTCGAACTAATAATCCCATCTGCCTCCGTATTTTTACGCATAAACTCAACAACAATTTCACGATTTGACGTGCCTTCCACCAAATCAATATCCACGAAAGCAACCTTTCCAGTCGCTTTGACCTGCGCTACAATTTGGCCAATATTACATATATTCCCGTACAAAATAAATACGAGATGACAATTTGACTGCACCACTTTTTCAAGTCCTGTTTCATCTTTAATCGCCGCGATAATTGGATTATCTGCCAGCAAATCCAACATATTCTCTCTCATTTAAAATCCCCTACTTTCAATAATGTATCAGTCTTCTCCAAAAAAAGACTGATACATTATCTTACATTGCTTTAATCTAAAAACTCAAGCGGGATTATGTTCCCAGCATTCATTACGTTATTCGGATCAAATGCTTGCTTCAACGTTTTCAAAATATAGAATGACGAACCGTATTCATCTTTAATCCACGGAGCACGCGCTTTACCCACACCATGATGATGCACCATTGTTCCGCCGTGTTTCAACGACTCTTCCACAATAATTTTGTTAATCGGATTGTGATACTTGTGAATTTCCTCTGTAGGCTCGCAGTTCAAATCATAATAATATACAAAATAAAGATTTGTCCCGTTCATATAGCTATGTGAGGAATGTCCACCAACCCAAGTTACATCAGGCACTTCCGCTTTCACACGCGCACAAGCCGACTCGTATATTGCGTTAATTTTATCCCAATTTGCAGCAATTTCTGTTGTGAATCCCATATTTTTCGTAGCGACAATCTCCTCGCGCTCCTCCGCCACTTGCTCAGGGAACCAGTTCAAATTATCAAACCAATCTGAGATGAGTTGACTTTCCACTTGTTCACATTGCTTATATTTTGCAACGATTTCCTCAATCCCAGCTCCCGTTGCCGCTGTAATTCCCGCAGGTCCTTCCGCCATGAAAATCAGCACACATTTATCCTTTTGGAAATGTGAGAAATGCCCCGCCGCGTCCGCCACATCATATAATCTCGCAATCGAGGGCTTATACCCCGCAACCATCACCTCACGTAAAATCTCAAATCCCACTTCCATATCATCCAACGTATAACCATAAAAACGATGATTCTCCGGCTGATATTTGAAAATTTTCACGGTCACTTCTGTAATGTAGCAAAGTGCGCCTTCATTCCCGACAACAACATGGCGAATATCAGGTCCCGCCGCGCGTCTCGGTATATTTTTAATACGTGTCACTTCACCATTTGGAAATACGGCTTCAAGACCAACAATCATATCTTCAATTCCCCCATAAAGAGTTGAGAATTGCCCTGTACTGCGCGTTGCAACCAAACCACCCATTTGCGCCAGTGGTTTTGATTGCGGTGAGTGTCCCGTTGTTAACCCCTTCGCTCGCAACTGATTCTCAATATCTTCCAATACCACACCAGCCTCGCACGTCACTTGCATATTATATTCATCAATCTTAATCACCTTATTTAGTCCTGACCCATCCAACACAATATGGTTAGGCTTCACAGATTCCAGCATACTTTCAAGCGCCGAATTACCTGTCCGCGGAATACAATTGACTCCATTCTCATTACAAAACTGCAACACTTTTGCGATATCATCCGTATGACGCGCCTTCACGATTGCCGCTGGAATCGGTTGCGTGAAAACGCCCGAAATATCCTCATACTTACGATAACGGTCAATACTACTATGTTGTAGCGTCTTCTCATCCGTCACCAAATTCTCCGCACCGACCAATTTCGTCATTGCTTCCCTAACTTCCTCACGTGATAAAACCATCTCTAAATAACCCCTTCCAACCTGCAATTTTAAGTAAAATGGTAAATTTTTCTGTATTTAGAGCACAAAAAAAGCGCACTCCTACAAATAAGGAGTCGCTTATCTCAATTCTCTAGCAACTAACTACAGTATATAGAACGCTTACATTAAAGTCAAGGGTGAAAAGCTGAAGAAGCCCGTTAGGCCCGAAAAAACTAGCATGGAACGAATACTCACTTTGCTCGCACTCGTATTGATGTTCTAATTCAGCATACTATGCTTCTTAAGAACCTCAACATAGGGGGGCGCAGTAAAAGTCTTCTTTTGACTTTTATGGAGGTCACGAAAATTTCGAGGGACTGGCTTCTGAAGCTGGATCGGGAAACGATGATATGCTAAAAAACGGAGCATTCCCGCAAACAGGATTGCTACACCTAGAACTATTGCAAAACTAATATTAGCCTCTACCTCACCCAGCTCCGAAAAAAACTGGAGGGCGTGAAGTTTTCGAGGAGTTGGCTAAGAAGAAGGCTGTTTCATTACATTCAACTGCATATTGAGGTTCTAAAAAGCACATAACGCTTTTCAAGAACCACAACAAAGCTGGATCCGGAGGCGCCTCATATGATGCAATACATGGATTACATGCTCGCCTTGCTCTCATGCATATTGTGGTTCTAATTCAGCATACTATGCTTCTTAAGAACCTCAACATAGGGGGGCGCAGTAAAAGTCCTCCTTTGACTTTTATGGAGGCCACGAAATTTTCGAGGGACTGGCTTTTGAAGCTGGATCACATGAAAAGCTAAAAAAGCCCGTTAGGCCCGAAAAAAATTGTTAGAGGGCGCAGTAAAAGTCCTCCCTTGACTTTTATGGAGGCCACGAAATTTTTGAGGGACTGGCTTTTGAAGCTGGATCGGGAAACGATGCTACACTAAAAAACGGAGCATTCCCGCAAACAGGATTGCTACACCTAGAACTACTGCAATACTAATATTAGCCTCTACCTCACCTGGCTCCGAAAAAAACTAGAGCGGCCTCCATAAAAAGCCACTCTTGCTTTTTATGGAGGCCGTGAAGTTTTCGAGGAGTTGGTTAATCGGAAAATGGTGATATATCAAATATCCTTGCATTCTCGCAAACACGATTGCTATGTTATAATGGGAGCGTCGTCTACCCTTGACGAACATTCGTTGAAGGGGGGTGTCTCACATGTTTATCATATTTTCCAGTATTATCGCTCCAATCGTTGTTGGATACGCTATTGCGTACTTCAAACACATGTTAGAAGATCGTAGCGATAAAAAGTAGACGACATTTCTAACCCCATACAAAATACCCTAGCTGTGGCTGCAGCTAGGGTATTTGGGTGTCCAGATGCTCATCATATTTCCAACTACAGTATAACATGTTACGACTCATACTTCAATATCTCAATATACCATTGTTTTTAATGCATGTAGCGAAGTGTCAACGCCCAATAAAGTGTAGAAAGTAGCTTAACTCAGCTTCCTTACTTCTCCAACTTCCTCGCCGGCACACCTACATATGTTCCTCCAGCCTCAGTATCACTAACAACAACCGCGCCAGCGCCAACAACAGAATCATCCCCAAGAGACAATCCTGGATTCACAACCGCCGATGCTCCGACATGTACTCTAACACCAATTTTGACACCGCCAGTTACCGTTGCTCTCGGCGAAACGTGTGCGGCTTCTGAAATAATGACATCATGCTCAATAATCGCGCCAGTATTAATGATGGTATGTGCTCCTATGACACTATCCGGCTGAATTACTGCTAACGGCATAATAACGCTTCCTGGTTCTAATGTAGCCATTTTAGAAACGATTGCCGTCGGATGAATAATTGTTGCATAGGAGACATCGCCTAACTTTATAGCAACCTCTGCCCTTGCTTTATTATCACCAATCGCAATAAACCAAAGTGTTGTGTTACTTTTGAACTGACTAAAATCATCAAGTGGCGCGCGAAATTGACCGTCTCTTTCCTCATAACTTGTATATTTATTGTCTAGGACGCCAATAATAGTATAAATGCCTTGTTGCTCCAGGCACTCCCGAACAACCTTACTATGACCACCAGCCCCAACTATAATTACATTCCTCATCTAAATTCTCCTTTAACTCATACGTCTTTTATTTAGTATACCATGAGCCAATGTATAAAAGCCCCGCTAAAATTTCTAGTGAGCCCTCGAAATCCAGTCATTCCGATGCATAAAAACAATGAATATCGCTTAATCCTAATATTTCACTTTTTTGTTTGAGGATAAATTTATTTTCTATACTAACTTACTCCTACTATAACTTGAGAACCTTGCTAAAAAAGCCATTCACCATGCGTTAGAAATTGGGCCTGCCAACTGCGCAGAGCAATTCTACCCTATTTCATGGAAAAATACCCAAGCGATAATCGTCCACGTTGCCAACTATGCTACAAAAACAGTCCCAACAAAATGAATTTATTAGTATGAAGAATCAAAACGCCTTCTCACAGTTTCATTATGCAACCTGCCCAACAACTTTTTTCATTCTTTGTGCAACCTGACATATCACCATAAAGCGTTTTCATATAGAATGAAATCAAAGTTAAAAAAACAATTTGATGGGGGAGTAAATAAACAATGGCACAACTATCACTCGAGCACATTTATAAAATATATGATAATAAAGTAACAGCGGTTGAAGATTTCAACTTGGAGATTGCGGACAAAGAATTCATCGTCTTCGTTGGTCCATCTGGTTGCGGTAAATCAACGACACTTCGTATGATTGCAGGACTTGAGGAAATTTCAAAAGGCGAGCTAAGCATTGATGGTAAAGTAATGAATAACGTCGCACCGAAAGATCGTGACATCGCGATGGTTTTCCAAAACTATGCGCTATACCCACATATGACGGTATACGATAATATGGCATTCGGTCTAAAACTGCGCAAAATGCCAAAAGACGAAATCAAAAAAACGTGTAGAGCACGCTGCGAACATCTTGGGCTTGACGGAATACTTGAAACGTAAACCGAGTGCGCTATCTGGTGGGCAACGTCAACGTGTAGCTCTAGGCCGTGCCATCGTTCGTGATGCAAAAGTCTTCCTGATGGATGAGCCTTTATCGAATCTAGATGCTAAACTGCGTGTGCAGATGCGTGCGGAAATTACGAAATTACATCTACAATTAAATACAACGATGATTTACGTAACCCATGACCAAACAGAAGCGATGACAATGGCGACCCGTATCGTTATTATGAAAGATGGCGTTATCCAACAAGTCGGCTCACCAAAAGAAGTATACGATCACCCAGTAAACATGTTCGTAGCTGGTTTCATCGGAAGCCCCGCAATGAACTTCTTCAAAGGAAAACTAAGCGGCACAAAATTTGTCGGTGATGATTTCACGATTGAAGTCCCAGAAGGTAAACTGAAGGTATTACAAGATAAAGGATATGAAGGCAAACCTGTTGTATTTGGTATTCGCCCGGAAGACATCCATGATGAGCCACTCGTTATCGAAGCTAGCCCAGGTTCTACTTTTGATGCTGAAATTATCGTGGCTGAGCTAACTGGCGCGGAGTTCATGCTTCATTCTAAAGTTGGAACACATGAGTTCGTAGCGCGCGTTGACTCACGTTCAAACCATGAGCCGTTTGAGAAAATCAAGTACGCGTTTGAAATGTCTAAATCGCATTTCTTCGATGTTGATAATGAACTTTCAATTGTGGAAGATGGTCGTGACTGAGGGTATATGAGAAAAGGAGTAAGAAATCAGATACCTGATTTCTTACTCCTTTTTGTTGATTTGATAGATAACTACCTTAGTTAAATACGTTAACTTTTTGCGATGCTACTTGAATTCCGTTTGCATCAAAGCCTGTAACGACTACATTTTGATTTGTAGAAGTGACATAGCCTGCTGCATAAAGGGAATAGTTTGAGCCTGTTGGTCTTACTTGGTTTCTAGCAACACCGTCAACGTAAAGTTTCACAACAGCGATATTACCTGTAAATGTTCCGTTAATTAACTCATCTGTACTAATTTTGAAGTTACTTGCTGTGATGGAACCTGTGTCTTGTGTTATGTTTACTTTTGTTTCTTTGATTACTTGTCCGCTTTTGTCTAGAGCTTTTACTACGACATTATCGGATGTACTCTTAATGAAATCATAGGCGTATATACGATACTGTCCTTGGGCACCATTATTGTTGGCAGCTGCTGTCATACGATCTACACCGTTAACAAATAATTTGATTTTATCCACATCTGTTGAATGTGTACCACTTACGTATTGGCTGTTTGGCGCGATTTTATAGTTATTTGCTGTGAGATATGTGTCGACATCTTGTCCTTTTTTGATGTTAACTTGCGTTTCTTTAATTACGTTACCACTTGAATCAAGACCTTTTATCACCACATTATCAGATATATTTTTGATATAGTCAAAGGCGTATATTTTATATTGGCCTTGCCCATTGTTATTCCCAGCAGCTGTCATACGATCTACTCCATTGACAAATACTTTGATTTTAGCTATATCCTCGGAATGGCTACCCGTAACATATTGTTCTCCAATTGTATAATCACTGGCTGTCAATTTAGTCTCAATATTTGGCTTAGACTTATTTGTTACATTCATTATCCCAGGCAATAACTCCCTTGTTTCACCATTACTATAGCTCACTACCCCTGTATATTTTACGGGTGTTTCTTGATTATCTGGAACTCTTGTGGGTAAACTACTTACATCGACCCTATCAATATTTCCAACAGACCCGTTTGTTACATCTGTCTTATCAAAGTAGTTAATAACTCGTACAAATCTATTCTTATCAAAATTATTGAAATCATCATTTTTATTAACTACAAGATCACGTTCAAAAATGGATGCTCCTGGAAGCGTGGAGTATACTCCTGGAATTTCTGGCTCATTATTAGAGGAGATATTATATTTCTCATCTCTATCCCACAAGGAGAGGTAGCTATCCCAACTTTCAATAGTTGCACTATCATAAGGATTAATATATTCCATACCAGGCTTAATAATTGCTTTGCTAAGATTTTTCTTGCCTTCTGTACCAGCTATGAGAGCCGTACGATCAATGAAATGCGCTTTGATTTTAAATGCACCATTTTTTGCTGGGGCAAGCTTGCCTGATGTAATCTCCTTGCCTGTCGATAAATCATCTGTGTTCCCTTCATATTTAGAAAAATCAAGATGTAGTTTTCCCCACACTTCGCCTTCACCAGTCCCTGAGTGAAGGAAACCTGCAGCTGTTAACGCGAAATACGTAGA
Organism: Listeria rocourtiae FSL F6-920; assembly: GCF_000525975.1. Classification (GTDB taxonomy): domain Bacteria; phylum Bacillota; class Bacilli; order Lactobacillales; family Listeriaceae; genus Listeria_A; species Listeria_A rocourtiae. The sequence continues at coordinate 47,908 of NZ_AODK01000019.1, read as the reverse complement.
ACCTGGATCATACTTCTCCCATTCTTGAGTACTGACTTCTGACTTTCTAATAGATCTTAATGCCATAGAAAATTCATTCGACTTTTTGCCATATTGTATCGTCTTTCTATCCCAGACGGCTCCTACTTTACATTTTATAGGCAGAGGAATTTGTAACCACCTAATGTTATAGTAACCTTCTGTGTCTGCATTTGATTTCTCCCAGTCAATAATTTTAACAATCGATTTTGCATCAGTTCCTTCTGGTAAAGTGAAATTCACTCGAAGTCCAATATTACCGTTCTCATAATCTTCTATAAACTCTGGTCCATTTGGAATAAGCCAGTTACTACCGTTTAGCCTACCGCTAATTGGAATGTTTATTTTTCCTGATGCTTCGCCATCATAGGCATTTTTTGCATTAGGCTTCTTATCAAAGCGAAGCGTGAATTCTGTTTTTTTGTTTTCAGGCTTGGCAGTAGTAGAAATACTAGTAATAGATTTATCATAGCCTTTTGCATAAGCTTGCTTTGTATTTTTTTCCAGTTCTTTTTCTGGAATTTTCTTAAGTGTCTCTAATATTTGTTTTTCCTGTGGTGTTTTTGCCATTTTCTCTAGCTTTTCTAATTCTTTCGCATAGTTAGGTTGAATACTTGATGATTCATCTGTTGCTGCTAAAGCACTGAGTGGGCTTAGTGAACTTGATAGTGCCACACTCAAACCTACTAATATTTTTACTGTTCTCTTTAATTTTAATTTCATAATTAGCTCCTTTAATTCATTTTGTATGTCACCCAAGTATTAAATTTCACACCACCCCCTAAAAAAAATTTTAGTTAATGATATTTCTACAAAGTTGCTTTTTTATTTAGTTAGTACCTCTAATTCCCAAGACAAATTCCGTTGTTTAGTATCTTTTTCATTCGTTATCGCACTCGGATTGTAAATTAACTCATAGTCTGTTGCTTTTTTATCCGCAATATAGTAAATTTCACCTTTGACTGATTTTCCAGGCGCAATTGTGGTGCCGAATTCGTTTAGTTCGCCGTAAAATTGAAGCTCTTTACCGCCTTTACTTTTTAGGAAAAATGGTGCGGAGCTAATGCCGGTTTCTTGTTTACTGTTGTTTTTCACGTTTACTGTTACTTTGACAAGTTGGTCTGTGTCTGTGTTGATGCTATCGTCTTGTATTGCTTGGAAAGATTGAGGTGTAATAGCGATACCTCCCATGATTTTTTTCTTTATTTAGTTCTGATTTTACGGTTTGTTTGCCGTTTTCTTCTACTTTTTGTACTTGTTTACTTGTTTCATTGTTGGACTTCGTTGTTGCGACTTTTTCTTCTGTACCACATCCTGCTAATCCGAGTGTTGACGCTAATATTGATAAAGTTACAACCATTTTTTTTCATCGCTTTACTCCTCTTTTAGAAACCGCCCACCTGACACATAACTTGATGGACAGCTTTAACTATTTATTGAACTTCTACTGTAATACGTTTTAATTCGAAACCGGCTTTTGAGTAACCGACTAATTCGACTTTTTTACTATTTGCATTTACAAAGCCTAAGGCGTACATTGAAAATTCACCGTTTTTCGTATAAACATTATTTAACGTTTCACCATCAACGATTAACTTGATTTTGTCAATGTCTTCGGAAACGGTTCCTGTCAGTAAATCATCGCCTAGTTTATATGGGTGGTAAGTTAATTTCGAATTTTTCGAAGCATCGTCTAGAGTAACGGTAATCTCTTTAAGAAGTACGTTTTCATCATTATAGGCAATTATTTTTACCTCATCCGTCATTTCTTTCACATAACCGTTCGTATAAATCTCAAATTTACCGTCTTTTGGTGCTACTTGATTGACAATCTCACCGTTAACTTTAAGTTTCAACTTCTTCACATCATCACTAACTGTTCCAGAAATTAGCTCATCTTGCTTGATGACAAATGAATTTGCTTCTACACTTGTTGGCGTTTTTACGATGTTCACAGGTGTTTCTTTAATCACTTGTCCGTCTGCACCCAAACCTTTAATAACGATTTTATCCGTGAATTTCGTGATATATTGGCGAGCATAGATTTTATACTTACCTTCACCGTCGTTATTTGTTCCTGCTGTCTGGTAATCGTGACCGTTGACAAAGATTTTGACTTTCTTAATATCACGGGAATGTGTACCAGTGATATATTCGTCATGGGCATCAAAATTGTAATCATTACCAGTAAGCGCAGTTACAATTGCTTCTACATCTGCTGTGATACGTTCACTTGTTTTGTCTTCATAGTTTTTTTGGTGACCTGTAACTTCAACAGCTACTGTGTCTGTTTTTTCGAGCGGTTTTGTTAGTTCAAATTCATAATCACTCTTTGAATTCACTTCTTTTGTAGCAGTTTTCTTACCATTAATGAATAAATCCATCGTGTAGGTGCGTCCAAATTCTTCATCTTGTGCCAGAACTTGACCTGTTACTTTTTGATTGCCTTCTGTTAATTTAGAGATGGTCGGATTCTCAACTTTCCAATCTTCCCAGCCTGTTTTGTCAGCTACGATTTTAGTTGTTTCCTCACTTGATTTATCTTCTTCGTTCGCTTCATGACCGATAACGATTACTTTTACTTCATCCTTGTAAGTTAAGTCCTTATCCAGCGCAATGTTGTATTCTCCACCATCGAATGAAAAGGCTTTTGTACCAACCTGCTCACCATTCACTGTTACTTTGGCTTCGTAATTTCTACCATTGAATTTATTTTGAGCTGGCACAAGCCCCGAAATAAAGCGATCGCCTGACACTACATCATTTAGAATCGCTGGCTTTACTTCCCACTTGTCCCAGTCTGCCTGCTCATCTTTATTGTCTTTTACGATAATAGATTCGATTTCGCTTATTTTATCTTCCTGGTTTGCTTCACTCCCAATGATGTAAGCTTCTATTGTGTCTTTTTTAACCAAATTCTCACCAAAAATAGGGGCATTATATACACCTTTTTCAAGATCTTCTTGTGTATATACTTCTCTACCATTTACCTTCACAACCAGTTTATAGGTACGACCATTTTGATAATTTTGCTCTGGGATAATGCCTGTAATTATTGTTTCACCGTCATAAGCTTCTGAAATTGTTGGTTTTACGATACTCCAATCTTCCCAAGGTGTACTATCTTCACCGACTGTATACTTTGTCTCTTTAGACTTATTAACATCCATTACTTCGTTTTCATGAGCTTCTTTCTCAGTGGCGACAACCGTTGCACCCACAACATCACCGTCTTTGAGATAGCTTCCAAAATCATATTCCCAGCTTCCGTCTTCGTTCATTTGTACATCATTTTTATAATCATTACCGTTTACCGTTAGCGATATTGAAAAATCGGCTGGGTGACGATTAGCCATATTTTGTGTTGCGTTTCCTTTAAACTTGTGATTATCTGATGTTTCTAGTGTTGTTGGATCGACATGATTTTCTACCCAACTATCAGCAGGAACTCCCATCAAAACAGAATTGGCATCTCCCCATGACCAGTTAGCAGCTAAATCATTTGGCTTACTGACCATCTTAAATTTGTAACTCAATTTATTTTCTACTAAACGATTCGTATCTTTACTCCATTTTTCTAAATCAATAAACATATTTACGTTTTGATACTGCGATATCGATACCGCATGTTTTGGACTCAAGATAATAAATTCTTGCTTGTCAAAATCATAAAATGCTGTATCATCACCATCCCACCAACCTGTTTTTTTGGTCAGTAAGTGTTGCATTTGAACATTCTTCTTACCCGTGCGATCAACTGTTCCACTAATATAGTCTTTCCAATTAGGAGTTGAAAAGAAAGGTTTCGCAATTTCTGAATCTATCTTAAATATTGTTTTCGTCTGCACGCCTATACCCATAGATATAAGCGATGATGACGCTGTTTTGATATTTAAAATACCATCTTCATTTCTCAACGCTTCAAATTTATTAGAAAACCCTGTTCCTCCACTAAGATACGGTGTTGCAACCTGCTTTTCGCTTACTTCTTTATGCCCCTCTTGCTTTTGGTTCGGTTGAATAACTTGTACTTGTTGCTCTTGTACTTTGTCCTTAGCCTTTGTTGCTACTTCTTCTGCGTTCGCTACATTAGAAATCGTTGGCAAAGTCATCATCGCTACTGCACTCATGGCAACAGCTTTTTTCAAAATTACGTGTTTCGATTGGTTCATTGTTATCTCCTTTGAATTGTAATGTATATTTTAATCAAATTTCTCTCATGCGAGATATTCGATATAAAATTCTTAACGTTTTTCAGACCCAAATAAAAGTCTATACTACCTGTCATTTATAATCCCGCCAATTTATGCATGTGACTACGTACTATTTGGTCGTGAAATAATACACGTATTAAACTAGTGGTGCCAAGCTTCTCTTAGCTAGTTGGGACAATACGCAGTGAAAATACTTTGGATTGGCATACATATGATCTAGATAGTAGTCTCGCTTTGCTGTAAACGTTGTGACATCTGTTAACGCAATTACCTCATAAGCACCACCGTGTATTTCAGTCGCTTCCTCCATTAAATTCTCAACACCTAGTAAATCATATGGCTCTAAAAATGTGACTGTCGGATTTCCATCTTCTGGACAAAAACGCATCACCGCTTGTCCTTTCGTGATGCACCCGACGCACCCCTTATCCCAGTCGTTGCAATAAACTACATCTCCTTGTTTCCATTCCTTCACTTTTGTGTAAGCACTCTTCAAATAACGATCTTCTGTCAAAAATCGAATTAATTCTTCCAACTTGTGCACCCCATTTCTAGCAATTTTCCCAATAGGTTTTTAGTCCTTTATAAATGCTGTATTTCGGCTCGAATCCTAAACGTTTTAATTTTCCAATGTCTGCTAGTGAGACGCGAATATCTCCGCGTCGTGATTGCCCATGCGATACTGCCATCGACTTCCCCGTCACTACTTGATATTGCCCGATTAAATCATTGAGTGAAGTTGGCTGACCCGTTCCAATGTTATACACTTCACCGTTAGATTCCTCATGGTTTGCGATTAAGATCAAAGCATCTACGACATCTTTTATAAAAATAAAATCACGCGTTTGGCTACCATCTCCATAAATCTGAAATGAGCTTTCCTCTACGAATGCCTTTGTTAGAAGTGAAATCACGCCTGAGTACGGCGATTCTGGATTTTGCCGCATCCCATATACGTTGAAAAACCGGGCCGCACTCGTGTTCAATCCATAAAGCGCGTTGTATACAAGCACGTATTGCTCTGATGCCAATTTATCAATCGCATAAGGAGTTAGCGGCTTTACAGGTGACATTTCTGTTTTAGGCATCGTTTCTTCGTCTCCAAAGACTGCAGCCGATGAAGCAAATACAAAACGCTTCACCTCTTGCTGTTGTTTCCTAGCTTGTTCCAACAACAAAACCGTCGCCATAAAATTTGTTTCAACCGTTTCATGAGGCCTCTCTACCGATTCAGCAACACTGGCAACAGCAGCCAAATGATAAATATAATCAAATTGATGTGCGTGAAAAATACTCGCAACTATTTTTTTATCTGTAATATCTCCTTCATAAATCGTGATATTCTCATGTGGCGTTACGTTTTCTCTTCGCCCTGTAGACAAATTATCGATAATCACGACTTTGTTCTCCTTAGCTAGTCGATTAGCTAAATGCGAGCCGATAAAGCCCAATCCTCCCGTTATTAAAACCGTTGTCATAGTTAAACCTCTTTCATTATTTTCTGTAATCAAAAGGACGATACTTATATCTCAAGTCCTCCTGCGAATTCAATCGTTCCTTAATCTCATCTTTAAAATAAAGCACTACTCCTGATTTGTTCACCCGTTGAATTTTATTGCGATTAACCAGCGAGTAGAAACTTTGTTTGGATATTTGTAACATGTCTACTGCTTCTTTCGTTGATACAAAATAATCATCAAGAAATTGTAATTTTGCTTCCTTTGATATATTAGCCTTCATATCTCTTCCATCCTTTTATCTTTTGACAATTGTTTTTTTCGAAAACTAGATAGGACGTAATGTAAAATCTCATCACGCCTGATGAATAAAATCACCAAATAACTCCCCAGACCAACGACGCATTGAATTGCAAGTGTATAGAAAGATGGACCAGAGTAAATGTGCGGAACCGCCAAAATACAAGCCATCATCGTCAAACTATATAGTAAATAAGGCATCATCATTTTAATAATCTGCTTCAAACTTAACAAATCTCTAATAAAATACATTTGAATCGACACAATAACTAAATTCCCAACGAGGAATGCTAGTGCCGTTCCTTCACTTGCCAACATCGTTACAATAAATAAGTTAAAGCCAAAACTCACAATCGACCCGATAATTCCTGAATAAGCATACGCCCGGTTCTGACCGCGAATCACCATAATTTGCATCCCGAACAAATCACTTATCGCCGCTAGAAACAGTGATAAAATAAGAATAATGATTACCGGTACAACTGGCATAAAAGCAACACCTAAGAACACGTGAATGAGTGCCGTCGAAACAGCCACAATACCTAAACATACTGGCAATACAGAGGCACAAATATAACGAAAAAAAGAAAGCTATCATTTCCCTGAATCGCTCCATCTCACCGATCTCATAAAAGTGAACAAGTCGCGGCATTAGCACAGCGGCCAAAGCTTGAACAAATAACAATCCAATGGTATATAGCTTATACGCCTGATTGTAATATCCGACCTCTACCTCACCTGCCACCGCCCCAAGCACAACTCGATTGACAGATATATAGATCATCGCCGAAACTGGTATAACTGCCAAAACGAGAATAGGCTTCACATGTTTTTTCAAATGGCTCCTACGAATGGACAAACCGCCTAGCTCACGAATGAGGAAAAACCAAATGTACACTTGTCCTAGCAACAGTAAAAAACAGTTAGCAAACACATAAATCCAAAGATCTTCCTCTGTTTTTACGAGTAGAAAAATACTCATAATCGTGACGAGCCGTATTAACACCGTTCGCGTCATGATTTTTCCCAGTTGCCCTCGTGCGATAAAATACCACGAAATATCAAAACCATACGCGATAATCATAAATCCATACAGATAAAAAACAATACTGCCTTGAAAAAACAGCGTAACAAGGACTAAATATAAAACGAGCATGCCACACATCGCCAAAAACTGAATACCAAAAACGCCACCAAATTGCTCTTTCAACGCTTTTTTATGCTTATTCTGATTATCTCGCTTCCCATCAAATTCACTGTCTACCGTTGCAATGACTTTTTTACCGTAGCTTGCAATTCCTAGCATGACAAATACTAAAAACATCTGCACAAAAGAATTGGCATACGCATCTTCACCAATTTTCTCTGGGCCTAGCACTCGTACGACATAAGGCGTTGTCAGTAATGGCGTGATCACCATAAAAAACTGATATAGCATCATTAAGATATAGTTTATCTTCTGCTTGCTCATCCTAGCTTCCGTGCTAGCGATTCATTATAAAGCGTGACTAAACGTTTCGTCAGCTGCTCCCAGTTTAGTTCATCGTATATCGCTTTTTTGCCATTTTCACCATACAAAGCTGCTTTTTCCGCATTCGAAATTAGTTGTTCTAAACCCCGCGCCACCGCATCGCTCGATTTCGGTGTAATTATCACACCCGTAACACCGTGCCGTACGATATCTGGATTTCCACCAACCAACGTTGCCACAACTGGTTTTGCACAAGCCATCGCCTCCAAAACAGAAATGCTACAGCCCTCCTCTAAAGACGTTTGCAAGAAAACATCACCAGCATTTACAATCGGTAAAATATCACTATTTTTAATTCGACCAGTAAAATGAACCCTCGGATTATTTCGCGTACTTTCACTAATTTTCCCTTCAAAATAACGTAACTCAGGTCCGTCGCCAGCCATGACAAAGCTCAACTTTTCATATTTCCGAAGTAGCTCTGGAATGGCATCGATTAAATAACCCATCCCTTTCTCCTCGGACATTCGATTCGTTGTCACAACCACCGTATGGTCATCTGGAATGCCATACTCTAACCTTGTTTTTGCACCAAGAGTCCTATCTGGATAAAAACTGGTTGGATCAACACCATTTGGAATTCGTGTCACCCCACCATCTGGAAAGACAGCTCGACTCATTTCTTCAATCTCAAGACTTGGCGCAATAATATGATCCGTAAATGGAATCATTCGTTGTAACTTTGCAAACTGACCAGCCCGATACAGCTCACGAAACCAAACAAAATGATTCGTATGCACAATCACGCCTTTTGGAAACCTGATACCTCGCATCACTTTGGCATCTTTATTCAACGTATGCCAATGAATAATATCAATCGCCTCACGTGCGATTAGCTCTTTGATAATCTTCCGTGCACGCACCACGTACTCCAAGTCTTGTAATTTTTTAACCGGTGCAAACGGAACTCTAATTACTCGCAATCCATCTAACATTTCCTCTCTAACTTTCCAGCCGAAACCATCATATTTTGTAAGGATTGTTACCTCGTGCCCTTCCTGTAAAAGTTGCTTACTTACCTCATAGACGTGCGCCGCAACACCTCCAATATTCGGTAAAAAATCACTCGATAACATCAAAATTCGCCTTTTTGTCATTAAACCGATCCTTTCCCCGCTATGACTAGCCATACTGTTTTAAAAAAAAATAACAATGTCTAGTAACGCCGTCTGTTTTTCAATATATTCTAAATCCAGACGAATTTTTTCTCCGTTGTTAATATCGCTCCTGCCATTAATCTGTGCCCAACCAGTAATGCCTGGCTTCACCATCAAGCGCTGTTTCTGCTTTTCCGAATAACAAGATGTAATTGGTACAATCTCTGGACGTGGACCGATAAGCGACATATTACCAACTAACACATTCACAAATTGCGGCAACTCATCAATACTATACTTCCGAATAAAACTCCCAACCTGTGTCACACGCGTATCTTGCTCCCCTGTATCTTTAAAAACAAACGTATCCGGAACACCATTCTCCCAAGTGTACTCACCAGTTGGTCTACTCGTTACCCGCTCTGTCATCGACCTGAATTTATAAATCACAAACGGTGTATCATTTTCCCCGCTACGCTCTTGCTTAAAAATAATTGTTCCGCCGTCTTCTAACTTAATTGCAATGGCAACTATTAAAAAAAATAGGCGAAAGGAGCACAATTGCGATGAAAGATCCAATAATATCCACTATCCGTTTACTGCTATAGTAACCAGTCCTTACTAGCTTACTCATCAGCATAATCGTTTACGCCTCCTTTATTTCAATAGTTCCAGTTGTTCATCCTGCACTTCTGGACGCCCGATCGATACATAATGTACATCGCCCATCTCTTCAATATCAAAGCAATTCCTACCATCATAAATATGGGCACGACGCATTTTTTCGCTAAAATCACGCGACGTTAAAGCCTTGATTTCCTGCCATTCCGTAAAAATAAAACAAATTTCTGCATCGGTAATACCAGTTAGCGCTGATTCTGCATACGTCACACTATCGCTCAGTAACAACTTCGCATTTTCCATTCCAACTGGATCATATACCGTCACATCTGCACCAGCCTTCACAAGCTCTATCACATTCCAAATCCCTGGCGATTCACGCAAATCATCCGTATTCGGCTTGAACGTCAACCCCAATACAGCAACTTTTCTACCCGCCAAACTCCCAAAATCAGTATTTACCTGATGTAATAATTTGTAAATTTGAGCCTGATTCACATCTATCGCCGCTTTTACAGTGCGCATCTCATAGCCCACATCTTCTGCGAGCCGATACAGCGCCTTCGTGTCTTTCGGAAAACAAGAGCCACCGTAACCAATACCTGCATTCAAAAACGCCTTGCCAATACGCCGATCAAATCCCATACCTCTTGTTACACCATCAATGTTCGCACCTAACTTTTCACACAGATTCGCAATATCATTAATAAATGAAAGCTTTAGTGCCAAAAAATCATTCGATGCATACTTTATCATTTCCGCACTGGCTAAATCCGTCACAACAAACGGTTGATGGAAGCCAGCGTATACATCACGCATTCGCTGTTCTGCTCGCCCAGTCTCAACTCCAAGCACAATCCGTGAGCCTTCTAGCGTATCCTTTACTGCCGTACCTTGTGATAAAAACTCTGGAGCAGATACAATCTCTAATTGTTCTTCCGCAGTTCGACGCTCATTGATATAATCGATAACCCGCCGATTCGTCCCCACTGGAACCGTTGATTTCATCACAATCAGCGTATTTTCTTGCGCATAAGTAGCAATATCTTCTGCCACCTCATAAATAAACCGCAAGTTCGCCGATCCATCCAACTCCTCAGGCGTCCCAACACAAATAAAAATAACATCCGCTTGCTGATAGGCTGCCTTCATATCTGTTGTAAAACGTAGCGTGCCTCTCTCCACATTACGCTTTATCAATTCTTCCAATCCTGGCTCATAAATTGGCGAAACACCCTTATTTAATTGCGCAATTTTCGTTTCGCTAATATCAGCACATAAAACGTTTTTCCCCGTTTGCGCTAGACTCGCTCCCGTCACTAATCCAACATAGCCAACGCCTGCCATCACTATCTTCTCCATCATTTCACATCCCTAAAAAATTCTCTTTTTGACTGCATTCGTCATATACCCAATCATGCAATATGAGGCGTGTAAAGGCCGTAGCCCCACTTCTTCGCGATACATACGCCAATTCGCACCCACCATTTTCCACTTGTTGCTCGATAGCGATCCTGAAACAACACGATAATAAGCCAGTACAGTCGGTATTCCATAGGCCACATGCCCCTCTCTCAAAATTCCCAACCACGTCGCTGTATCTTGCCGCGACCGAAGTTTTGGCATCCGAACATCACCAACAATATGCCGATCCAACATCACCGTGAGGCATCCAATGATCGTATTCCGAAGCAACTTTTGATATGTCATCTCCTCAGGAACCTGAATAACTTTCTTCAAAACACCCGCTTCATCCACAATCTGGTAAGCTGTAAAAGTAAATCCAACATCTTTCTTCTTCATATAAGCTACCTGCTCTTGTAACTTATCTGTCGCCCAAAAATCATCACTATCCAAAAAAGCAATATATTGACCGCTCGCCATCGAGATACCTTTATTTCTAGCCACAGCAGCTCCTTCGTTCCCAGCAGAATCGACCGTCGAAATCCTCACATCTTGTTTAGCGCAGTTAGCCACAATCTTCTTACTAGCATCTGTCGAACCATCGTCAATAACAATCAGTTCCCAAAACTGATACGTCTGCCCTATCACACTATCTATCGCCTCTTGAATATGCGCTTCACCGTTATAACAAGGCATAATCACACTAACTAGGCCATTTTTCCACCGCTTTGTGCCCACGAGTCGACCTCCTCCCCAACTCTTTTAACGTATTTTTCGTACGCTCTGCCTGCCCATCCTGATTCACATGATAAACCGAGTTATAGAAATATTCCGAATCATACATATATAACCCAGACTTCCCTATCACATTAAAATACCGATTTAAAAATGCCTCTAGTTCTTCGAAAAATGGATCCACCTCATATATTTCAAAATATAGCGTATCCGGATATGTGAGATACAAATCAATACCATGTAACGCGCAGTACTTTTTTAAAGCCAACAAATTTTCTGTCACCGTATTTTCTTCAAATGTCGAAAACTGAAGCGGTATTTTTTTTATGTTTGGGCAATTCACTGCCACGAATATTTCGGTAAGCCCCAGACGGACTCATGTCAAACGACTTCTCCTCAAAACGCCTGTTCAACACAAAGTTTTTCATCAAATAATACGCGCGTTGTCCCCAAGTAAATCGGCATAACTGCTTCCGATCGTACATCCGAAAATATTCATACGCAAAAACATCATATAGCGGCCGGTGATACAATCCATATGCTAGCGATAGCACCAACGTATCGCCACTTTTCAAACATAATTTTGCTTGATCAATAATAAATCCCGCACCAAAACCAATATTGGAACCCAAGTTAACCGCCGGAATCTCCAAATGTTTACTTAAAAAGTCGGTATCAAAGCTGTATAAAACCTCGCTACCACCAGCAATCACAATCTTATTTCCCACAATGTTATTTGCATACGTCTGCTTTTTCGCCAGCATCTCCTGCAAAACCTCAATTCGTCGCGACTGATAAAATCGGCTATATAGGCTAATTACTATACAGACTAGTAACACAAACCCAGTCAGCCCAATTAAAAATCCCATTCACCATCTCTCCTCCAAAAAGCCTGATTACTAACTATCGCCAGTGCAATCCCTAACGAAATCCATAAAAAACGAATCTCGATAATCGTGCTAATACCAACTGATGCGCTTAAAAATTCAGCAATCATTAACACTGGAATGACGGCAAAAAAACCGTATTTCATGTGAATGAAAAGATATTTCAAACTTAAAATAAGCACCACCACAATCACTGCGAATATAAAGAATGACCATAGGCCAATATTCCCAACAGACTCTAAAATAAAATTATGCGGTGCACGATACGCATTATCCATCGTCCCATGACCCATAATCGAATTGTTCAACTCAATCGGAACATTCCCAACACCAACACCTAAAAAATGCGACTCGTTAATAATCTGCAATGTTTTTTGATACATCATCAAGCGCTCATTCGTTGACCCACCTTTTTCTGTAAAGGCAGAGATTACATCCGTGAATAAACTGCTATTCTCCGCCCCTAGATGCAACACATTCACCGACACAATCGCTAGCAACCCCATGACCGAAGCAATCACACCCCAAACCCTAAACCAAAGAATTAAAAGCAGAACCACCTCGATAATCCAAATTACCATCGAAACCCGTGAATACGTATTGATAACTAAAAAACCACTTAACCCTACAACTGCAAAGATAAATACATACTTCACACGCCACTTCCACGTATGAATGCCCCACACAACCAATGGCAAAAACATTACCAAAAATGCGCCAAAATCATTGTAATTATATTGCAACCCTGCCGGTCGGTATTTATGTCGTTCTTGCGTGTACTCCAACACATTCCCCGAAAGGCTCATATGCCACCCTGTTAGCACTTCAATCAAGCCAATAACAAGACAAAAGCCATATACCGCACTAATAAAATAAGTAAGTACCATCAAATTCTTTTTCGAACGCACATGATAAAGCGTAATTAAAATCAAATACCCCGCCTCAAAAACAAAATACAGATAGCGAAACGTCGCACTAATATAATTTGCCCAAAGCATCGACGCCACATTCCCAAACAACCAACACACAACTAGAACCACAATCACTTTTTCTATTCTGCTATAGCCTAGCCGATTCCGTGACACCTTCCACAGAAATAACGGAACATGCAGTAATAATAAAATTCGAAAAAGAAAAATACTATTATTCCCTGGTAACCCCAAATAAGAACCGAAAAACGATGTCACAACAATCCCAATCCACAGCGCGTATTCTATCTTATTAAAATCAAGCATGAATACGAGTACAAGTAGCAAAACACAAATCGCCATGATAATGCCGATACCACTTAATAGACTTGCTACACTGCCAAAACAAAGCAACAACATGCAAATAATTAATTTCCAACTTTCCTTCATTACACCCATTCCACGCGCTTCTCTCCTAATAATAACTGTACGTCGCCATCTCTCTTTTGCTAAGTTTCTTGTCGTTGTATATCGCACCTAAAAATTTATCTTGCTTTGCCTCAATCAAATCAATAGCTCGACAAATATCTGCTTTTTTCGTGTAAGCCGCTTTAATCACCAAAATCACGCCATCACTCGCCGCACCAATCGTTCGCGAATCAGATATTAATAAAATCGGTGGTGTATCAAATAAAATAAGGTCATACGCTTCACGAACACACGCTATAAATGTTTGAAAATGCTCGGAGTTCAATAATTTTGTCGGTGCTGGCGGCAACGGTCCAACCGGCAAAAAGTATAGGTTTTCAAGCCCCGTCTCCTGCACAGCTTCCTGGTAATCAACCACACCTGTTAAAACCGAACTAAATCCTGGTTTATTCACTTGCTGAAACGACTTACTCAATCGTGGATTATGCATATCCGCATCAATAATTAACACCCGTTTTCCTTGCATCGCATAAACAGCTGCCAAATTCATTGACGTAAATGTCTTTCCTTCACCTTTATGCGCCGAAGTCACCGTAATAATCTGCGCCTTATTATTAGAAAACTGAATACTAGACTGAATCGAGTTTAGCTTTTCGAAAAAAACCGATCTCACTTCCGTGCCAGGCAACTTTTCCCATACCAACATATTTTCATGACTCTTCCTCAAAGCACTCAATCCTTATTCCTCCTTTTATGAATATGTGGCACATCTCCAAGGACTACAACGCCCATATCGATTAACTGCTCCTCTTTCGTAACAATCGTATCAAGTAGAATCGCGATAATTAGAAAACTGATACTTAATATAATGCCAATGATAACAGTAATAATATACTTACTCACATTCGAAATCGCCGTCCCATACTCGCCTGAAGTAATTATCGTTACTTTCGTACCTTTCACCAGCGCTTTTAATTCCTTCGACGCGTATTTCGCAATAGCATTCACAACAAGCGCGCTTTCCTCTGGGTTTTCCGACTTATAACTGATGCTGTAAACGAGCGATTTCTCATCCACATTTACGGCTGTTTTTTTCTGGATTTCCTCAAAACTTTCCACCGATTTCGTTTCTTTCACTACATTTTTCAGCACTTTCGGACTTTGAATCAATTTTGCGTACGTATCCGTCAATCCTTGCGTCATAAGTAATGATTCATACGTTTGTGATGCCACCCCGTCTGCATTTACTGTAACAAAAAGCTGTACATTTGACGTGTATTGTTTCGGTATAAAGTAAGAATACAAAATAAAAACCGTTGCCAATAAAACAATTGGAATCGCAATAATCCAAATTATATTCTTTTTAGCAACACTCCAAATATCTTTAAAACTTAATGTGTGCATCTATAAGCACCTTTCCTCTTTTATTTTTCCCATCGTCTGATATAACCCAAGTAGCTTTTTTTTCTTCATGATCCCAGTTATAAACCTCTTCAAAATAATGGCGCCCACTATTTCCCATTCTAGCGACAAGCTCTGGCTGGTGTAATAATCGCGTCACGACATCCCCAACTTCCTCCACATTCAAAGGATTCACGCAAACACCTGCTTCTGTTTCATCGATTAATTCCTGCCAATCAGGAAAATTAGAAGCAACAATAGCCACATTGGCGGCCATGTATTCATACAACTTCGTTGCGAGTGAATTCAAGTAATTAGGCAACGGATGAAGTAAGCATAGACCAATATCTGCTGCATAAAGTTCCTCCCACATAGCATCATATGGAATCGTTCCCTTCCAGAAAATTTGATTCTGTAACTCATTTTCAAGTATAAATTGCGTCATTTGAGTCACTAATTCAGAATCCATCGAGCCTATTAAAACAAGCTCAAAATCTGTACCCCAATATTGTTTAATATATTTCGCTAACTGTAACATTTCCATCAAGCCACGAGCTTTTGTAATGTCACCAATGTAAACTAATTTCTTCAAACCTCTCGTTATTGATTGACTAGGCAGTTGATATGTTGGAAAATTATATGTATCAATCTTGGGGCAATCAAGAAATTCATAGTCAGCTTTGTATGATCGTTCTGCAAATATAACAGCATCCATTTGCCTTAATAGCTTGCGCTCAAGATTTCGAATCATTCTAGAAAGCGGCATTCTCATTCCCCGCCAAATCCAAGGTTTCGATTGAACAGCTTTAGGGAAGTTTTCATACATATCGTATATAAAAATAGCATCTTTTTTTTTGCCCCCTCACTAACCACGCCACTAAAAGCAGTTCAGGATCATTAAAGTGAAAATAGCTCGCTTTCGAATTCACCGCAGCTCGGTAAATTCTCCACCAGTTTAACGGTCTGAAATAACGTTTTCGCTTCGGCAAAATCCTCAGTTGCATATTGGCAAGCTCGCTAGTACTATTTTCACCTTGCTCAATTGCAGTCAACTCGACCTTGTAACCACCCTGAACTAAAGAACTCGCCGTTTTATGATATAACCTAGTCCCATTCCAATTATGGACACTGCTACATAAAAATACCTTATCTCCATTCATATTTACACACTCGAATTCTATAGATTTTTTGTAATTAAAATATTTCCATGGCTTCGTAACTTACATGAGTCAGTTTAATATAGTCTATAATTTTAATCCGTTCAAAAATAACACATTAAAATGCATTTTTTTGACAAAGAAGGCCTTCATCATTTGAAAACAGGCTATCTAAAAGCTTTTATAAGTCTATACATATTTCAAATTGTCATATAACACCTATAATTTTTGAAAAACATATAGTAATATACTATACGTTATCCACATGCAAATGGTTTCAAAATAACTACAGAGCCATTTCAATCGATGACCAACTATCAGAAAAGGGGGAACTTATCATGAAAAACTGCCTATCCAAGCAACATCTGCGCCATCTTAAAATCATCAACTTGTTGTACTCAAATAAAAATATGACACTCGACAAAATAAGTTTTACACTAGGATTTAACAGTCGAACACTACGAAAAGACATCGAGCAAATAAACGATTATGCAGCCCCAGCCGAGATTTTGTCATCCAAAACTGGTTTTTACACGTATATCCCAATGAATTACAATATTGATTATTTGTACGCTGCTATTTTACGTGATAGTACGGAATTTTCTCTCATCGAAGAAATTTTCTTTAATGAAAATCACTCTATTGATTCACTATCTGAAAAATTATTCATCAGTAGCTCCACACTGCGAAGAACAATCTCTTATCTAAACAAAACGCTGAAGAAAAAGAAAATCAAAATAAGCTCACAGCCTCTAATCCTAACGGGTAGCGAACCTGAGATTTGCAACCTGATTATTCATGTCATGGAAGAAAAATACGGCATCGCCAATATCCCCTTTCCTAAAATACAAGTAGGCGCGCTTGATAAAATTCTCACTTGGGTTGCTAAAACAAACGAGCAACGACTCGATTTTTGTGAACTGAATCGGCTCCGACTTTGGATAATGGTCATCCTTACACGCGTCAGAAATGGGCATATCCAAGCAAAAGACGCCAAATTTCCAGAAGGCATAGATACGTCGCTCTTAAAAAACAAAGTATTGACTGGACTTTTTAAATCCGTGTTCAAAATTGAATTAACAGAGCAAGTTGCCTACAGTTTATTTGGCATATTCATCAATACCAAATTCGCATTTAACTATGAACACTTAGAAAAGTTAGTTGCCAGCGATGACGCCGTAAAAGTTTCCGTAGAAAAAAACAGCCAGTTACTTGATACTTTATCCAATCGACTAGACATTCCTATCGAGAATAAAGAACATATTCTGATTAATATTTATAATACGGTTGCACTTTCTACTAATTTGTCCAGCGAAAACTATATTCTTTATAACTCCAACCAAGCTCTAGTAAATCGGATTACCAATCAACACCCTTATTTCACTGATATTCTGAACGAGGCTCTCAAGAAAATTTTTGGAACTACTGGGTACAACACACATAGGCGGGACACGCTTACTTACATCTTACTGACCCATTGGCGCAACCTCGCTATCCATTTACAACAAGGGACACCTACTGTCAGCGTTGGCATACTTCTAGATACTGATATCGAGCACATGGAACTCATTAAAGATGAACTACATGTTCGATTTGATAACAAATTCAACGTATCTATCGCCGAGGAATTCACCTTACCTGCTTTCAAGAAAAACGCTTCGATGTACGATATCATAGTAACCAATATTCCAGGCCTTTCTTTCAAAAATGATACAATGGTCGTCTGTATTTCCATGTTTCCTACACCACTAGATATTAAAAATTTACAAAATTGCTATGATAAACTAACAAGCTCCTCGGACAACTAAAAAAGAGAACCAATCCGTTTTTGCTAGCAARGAATTGGTTCTTAATGCTTATTTTCGTGATTTCATATATATTCGGACTCCTAGCGCAGATACTATCGTTCCGAATAATAACACCCATGGCGACGTCTGATCACCTGTTACTGGTAATTCTGGCTGTTTATTTGGCTTCTCCGGCTGGTTTAGTTCTAGTCGCTCGTTTAATTTTGTCAGTTCGATTGTTTGATTAGCATTCGACCGATTAATTTCAAACGCCACTTCCTTCTCATCTAAAACATATCCTTCCAGCGCTTTAACTTCCTTAAAAAAATACTTACCCCATGCCAAATTTTCAACCTTGATTTGTCCATTTTCATCGGTTATTAGCCGATCTTTAATGATTTTTCCTTTATCATCAAATAGTTGAAATGCTACGCTTGGCAGAGCCTCTTTTGTTTCGCTATCTCTTTTTGTTAGCACAACCGAACCTTTGCTTCGACTATTCTCAACGATGACTTTAATTGCCTCGGTTTCTCCACTGATGACCTCGATATCTTTTTTTTACTTTTTCTAATACGTATCCTTCAGGAGAAGCAACTTCCTCCAAAGTGTAATGCCCAGGAGTCAGGTTTTCAAAGCGTAACTCACCATCTGAATTTGTTTTCCCAGATTTGGTTCCCTGATTGGATGTAAGTGTAAACTTGGCACCCGCCAGCTTCTCTTTTGTTTCTGCATCTATTTTTTCGACTTGGATAGAACCTACATCATTCCGCGTATTTTTGAAAAGCAACTCTGTTATTTCTGAGTTATTAGCTTCAATACTAATCCGCTTTGGCGTTGTGTCTAAAACATATCCTTCAGGTGCCACAGTTTCCACTACTGTGTATTCTCCTGGCTCAATATCTTTAAACAGTAATTCTCCCGCCTCATTTGTTATTCCTTCACGAATTGCATCGCCAGCTTTATTCAACACTTTAAATGTTGCCCCAGCTAAAAAATTTACTACTATCCTCTTGGTCCACTTTTCGAATCAACAAGCCATTGCTGACACGTTTTGTTGTGACCGTATTAGAGTCATATTGCTTATCATCTAGCTTAATTTCACTTTTGTTCGTTACCGTTTCACCAACAGGCAGGTTCTTTGCATCTACTTTAAACGTCACTTCACCTTTTTCGCCTAGTGCAATGTCTTTTTTGGCGGTGAATATCATCGTTTGCCCAGCAAGTGTCACATCAAATAAATCCGTACCTGCCAACATATTTCGATATTGCAAACGATTATCTAGCGTATCTGTAAAAACTTGTCCCGCCTTAATCGTACCAGTAATCGACCTCAGCGTTAGCGTGTAAATAAGCGTGTTATCATCGCCGATTAATAGCTTCTTGTCCACTGATTTCGTTAACACTTTGTTAAAGTTTGTATTACTATCCGGACGCACTAAAACACTTGCCGAAATATCCTCAACATTTGTGCTTTGCATTGTCGCCGTATTCTTATAAATCTCTTTATTCGTATCCATATTCACACGATATTCAATCAACAAACAATCGGTCTTCGTCAGATTTTTAAAATTAACTTCAAGTCGTTGCGTCGCCTCATCAAACAAAATAGCATCTCGATACTGACTCGTAACATACTTGCGCGAACCATCTGCCGCAATTTTTACAATTCTAATCCCTTTCACTGCAGCAAAGTCGCTGGCTTCAATGTTAGGCGTGGTAACTGGAGTTTGCTCCACCGACAAACCGTCCGGAATCTGATCTGTCACCGTCACATCACCTAATTCAAAATCACCATATGCATTCACTGCCAAATGAAAAATATTATACCTAGAATCACGTTCATCTAAAATACCAATGCCATTCGAATCGACTGCTGATTTCCACCACTTCTCAAAAGGAGTTGGTTTACCACCTTCACTGGCTTCCACACGTAACGTTTGGGAATCTGATTTACCGTTATACGTTACTTCAAATGTTTGCTCAGGGCTAATTTCTGTCCCCGGTCGCAGTAACGGTGCTTGAAATGACAGTTGGAAAGAAGCCGACCAAGCACCACCCTCATTATAGCTCGCGTCAGGCTTTACATACACCGCAATACTATTCGGATCGTCACTTGCCGGATTTTCCACATGATCAAACGTAAAAGCATCAGAATGAATATTTGACAAATCACCTGACGAAAAAAATCTCTCGCGGAATTATCACTTTAACCAAACCATTCTCATCTACAATCGTGTTCGCATCGGCACTAAGCGTGACTTTCATATTCACTTGACCATTACTAATAATCGGATCATCGTACACTTCTAAATCAATATCAAAATTCCCTGCATCCACACTCGCCTGTCCTGCAACACCTGGAAGCATAACACTGCCACAAATAGCTAAAACTAACAGCATACTAATTAATCTCTTCATCTCGTACTTACCTCTCCTTAACAAATGATGCCACGGCTTAACAAAAAAATAATTGGAGCCAGAATTGGTAAATAGCTTTGCAAATCAAATATATAAACGTTTCTAACGCTATTTTCATGATTCATATAACTTTTCCAAAGTATCTAGGCAACAAATTTTTCTATAAACCCTTGCATCATAAATATCAAATTTCCTAGATTCATTGTTTTCACTCTCTTATTTTTCATAATGAAAGTCGATAAGACGGATTTCCTTCATCTTATCGACTTTCTGCTGACCTATAAAACTAGTTATTTCACAATTGCTTCTGTCTCATTTGTTGTATAATCACCTGATAATGAGCCGAATATCGGGTCTTCAATAATATCCCATGGCGAAGAAGCAAAGGCTAATGTGCTAGAGAACTGATAGCCTGATGGCGCGTTATCAATCGGAATATTAGGATATTTCTTCAGAATTTTACCAAAATCAAGCACGACATCCGCTTTATATTTCCCTTGAATAACGAAAAAGGATTTTGGGAACTCAACCACGATACGATCAGAAAAAACTTTCAAATCGCTTGGTGTGATTTTTTTCGTGCCGCTCGGTGTTGAAATTTCACCTGTGATGGCTCCTAAAAATTCGTCTTGTAGCACGACATACTTGAATTCATCTGGAATTTTAATCAATAAATTCGCATTATCAAAATCAACAAATCCTAGGCTCTTACCTTCGTAATGTAGCGTTACTCTACCAGAATTGTTCACACCTGGAATATATTTAGCAAGTGAGCCTTCCAAAGAACTTTCTGCCAAAATATGCAACGTGTATGGTGAAATTCCTGTGTTTACTTCCTGTGCTGATGCAGTCACACCATCCATTTGTAATGCGCTTAATCCTACCATTGCTGCTAAACCTACTGCTAAAATCTTACGTTTATTCATTCTCTTCACACTCCCTTATTTTCTAATCGCTGCTGTTTCTTCTGTTACCCATTTACCTTCTTTTGAGCCAATTAAGTTGAAATCAATCATCGCATCTTCTGAAAGCACTGCTGCAAAAGAGTAACCAGATGGATTATCATCGATTGGAATATTTGGATATTTATCTAAAATCGAACCGTAATCAATCGAAAGATCCGCACTAAATTTAGAACCGATAAGGTAGCTAGCCCTTGGGTTTTTTAGGATAATTCTGTCTGCGTAAATTGTAATATCCCCTGCCGTGTACTCATGTGTTGCCGAGCCCAGTCCTGTTGGATATGTGATACTACCCTTAATTGCTCGTTTGAATTCATCTTGTAACGCAACATATTTAAATTCGTCTGGGATTTTCACAATCAAGTTAGATTTATCAAACAAACCAACGCTGACAATCGATTTTGCCGTATAATGTGTAGCGATATTACCTGATTTAGGTACTCCTTTGATGTACGGTGTCAATCTCCCTTCTAACTCACCGCTCGCTAGCAAACTCAATCCGTAAGTTCCAATCTCGCTACGTTGTGTTGTGTTTTCCTGTGCCATAACATCTCCTGGCTGTGCTACAAATAATGAACCTGCTATTGCTAATGTGCCTAATCCTACTACATATTTATTCATTCTGCTCCTCTTTCCTAATCCCCTAGTGGACTCTGTTTATTTTCTCTAAAATTATTTTGTTATGCTCACTGCTGTTCGTTTAATCTCGAAGCCTAATTTTGAATATGATACGACCTCTACTTTATCTCTATCCTTTACATAACCAAGCGCATATACTGCATATTTGCCATCTTGTACAAACGCATGATTTACTACTTTACCATTGACAACTAAATCGACTTTATGCGCTCCACCTGTTGCTGTTCCTGTGATAAGCTCGTCACCAATTTTATAAGGCTTCGCAGTTATCTCTGCTCCGTCCATAAGATATTTAACGTTTACAGTAACTTCTTTCAGTAATACACCTTCTTCATTGTAACCACTAACGGACACTTTATCTGTCTCACTCATGATTAACCCTTGTGCATAAAGTGCATACTGACCATTTTTGGTATTTGTTTGATTTACAATTTTGCCGTTGACCTTAAGTTTTACTTGCTTAATATCATTGCTCGCAGTACCAATAATATTCTCATCAAGCGTCATAATAAAGTCACTTGCAGTCAGTGCGGTTTGCGATTTAACGATGTTTACTTTCACCTCTGCAATAACATTATCGCTTCTGTCCAAGCCTTTAATCACCACATTATCTGTAAAATTAGTGATGTATTGGCGGGCGTAAATTTTGTAGCTTCCTTTTCCAGCGTTATTCGTCGATGTAGTCATGTAGTCATGACCGTTCACGAAAACTTTTACTTTCACGATATCTTGTGAGTGAGTACCTGTAATGTATTCATCGTGGCGATCAAAATCGTAATCATTGGCTGTTAACTTTGTCTCGATTTTCTTAATCACGACATCTGTTTTTGCGACTACTTTACCAGACGCATCAAGTCCGTAAATTTCGACTTTCTGATTAGGATCGGTGATGAATTCAGCAGCCCATATTGTATAGTTTTCGCCATTTGTAGCCGTCGTATTTTTAACCACACCATCTACAACAAGTTGGACTTTTTTAATGTTGGATGAGTTAGTTCCAGTGATGTAATCGTCGAACATTTCGTATTCGTCTGCTGTCAAAAGATATTCTTCTTTTGGAATCACAGTGACTTTGATAGTTTTTGTTGTCGTGTTGCCATCAGAATCCGTCACTGCATACTCTACCTCATAAATACCTGGCACATTTGGATTGACCTCATTTTTCAGGATTTTGATGTCTTTCGTTAAGTCTCCATCCTCGGCATCATTTGCTGTCACGCCTTCTTTTGGATCAAACTTATCGCCTACTTCAATCGTTTTATCTTCTGCATTGATGACTGGCTTTTCGTCTGATTTAACGGTCACCTTAATCGTTTTCGTTGTTGTGTTGCCATCAGAATCGGTCACCGAATACTCCACTTCATAAATGCCTGGCACACTTGGATTGACCTCATTTTTTAATATCTTGATGTCCTTCGTTAGATCTCCATCTTCAGCGTCGTGAGCTGTTACACCTTCTAACGGATCAAACCTATCGCCTACTTTGATGGTTTTGTCTTCTGCATTGATAACTGGCTTCTCATCCGATTTCACAGTCACTTTAATCGTTTTCGTCGTTGTGTTACCATCAGAATCAGTCACCGAGTACTCCACTTCATAAATGCCTGGTACATTTGGATTGACCTCATTTTTCAGTATCTTGATATCTTTCGTTAGGTCTCCATCCTCGGCGTCATGCGCCGTTACGCCTTCTAATGGATCAAACACATCTCCTACTTTGATGGTTTTATCCTCAGCGTAAATGATTGGTTTTTCATTTGAGCTAGCCTCGCCGCTTCCGCTAATTCTTCCGTAATTCAACATCTGGAATTTCGCTTCCAAGTCAGCATCTGTAGATTCGGTATTTTTGGAGCTTGAGCCATCTATCGTTGTTGTCATCCGATTTTTCTCCCAAGCATTGTCAGCTTCTCGATTGTACTCGCCACCAGTCTTCGTCCAAGTCATCACCGTAGCATCTTTAATCGCAAACATCGTATTTTTGGTAGCATAAAAAAGCGGGCTGTGCGATTTTTTATTTTTGATATCATATGCTTTGGGATTATCCAATGTGATACGTGAACCATCAGCTGCTCTAATGACACCTTTCATGCTATTTCCTGTGACTACAAAAGCTGCTTCTGGATGAACCTTAATCACACTAGCTTCCTGTAAATCAATGGCTGGGTATTCACCACCACCGCGACTTGTAAGTGCTACTTTCGCATCTTTATGCACAGTCATTGTCGGTGTCGAATAATACGCTCCTCTTGCCGCAAAGCCGATTGCTGTTCCTGACGCATCAATACTCAGTTCCGCAGATTCTTCCACATCAATATCGTATACTTTACCATCAAAAGCTGGATAGTAGTATAAACCCTCTGTGTCTTTCGGTGCAATCGCGATATTCACATTAGCACCTGATTCTATACTGACTTTTCCAATGGCCTTTCCCTCTACGTAATCGCCATCAAAACTAAAAGCAGCACGCTTAGCACCGTCCGCAGCTATACCATCATAGTCACTATTTTCTTTGAAGATAACGTGGCGAACACTCGCATTTTCGTACAACGTCTTCACAGTATTTTTACTTGCAAAACTAACTGTTCCGTTCGATACCTTCGCAAGCTTAGAACCATTGTAATCCATCTCTTGAAAAACAACATCCCAACCTCGATTAGCTTCGATAAACTTGTAGTCTGCCGCACGCATACCAAGCGCTTTCATATTTTCAACTTTCAATGTGCGATTTTCATCTGCATAGTTCTCTTTCGCGCGAATGGCATATTGTTGCGCATCGATGATAATACCTTTATCCGCATTTCCATTGATTGTCACATTGCGCCAATTCATCTGAATGTCTTCTGAAAACACAATATCTGCTTCAATGCTAATACTTTCCACAGTTGCATCTTGCAAAGCCTTCTTCAATTCAGCGAATGTATTTACTTTTACATTTTCAGCCAAAGGTTGGCTTATCGTATTTTTCGAAACAGCCTCGGCATTAGGAATACTGATTTGCATCTGACTCGCAATAACTAGAGTAATCAGCATTACTTTTAACATTGACTTCATAGTAAAAAGCTATTCCTCCCCTCAAACATAATTTTCTTTCTATACTTATGTTTCACGACACAAATTAGCTATTACAGGCATCCCTCCTCATGCACAAAATGGATGTAACGTTTTCATTTTATGCGATAACCTTCAAATCATCTGACCAAAAAATGACATAAAACATGTATTTTTTGAAAAAATAAGGGTGGTAATTCCCTGTTAAATCATGGCTTAACTCATGTTATGCGCAATTCATCACAAAAAGGCTCTATATTTGATAACACTAACATATTTTAAAATTTAGGTACTACCTTAAACAAGTAAAAATACCTCTTCACCTTATTTGATAGCGATTTCTTTTTTTCATAAAATACTTATTTGTAGGTATTTTATGATTAGATGTCTTTCTAAATAAATCATACGATAGTTTTAGACAAGAAATTGTCACCTGGCATCAAAAAATCTTAAGATGCTGGTCAACTATATAGAGAAAAGAGTGATAACATGTATTTGGATTATGCTGCTACAACACCGATTCACCCATCAGTACTGGAAACAATGTTCACTGTGATGGAAGAAGAGTTCGGAAACCCATCTAGTGTTCACCGATTCGGGCGGAAGGCGCGCTATATTTTAGATTCATCCAAAACTACATTGGCTACAAGTATTGGTGCAAAAGAAAATGAAATTATCATCACAAGCGGTGGTTCAGAAAGCAATAACCTAGCCATCTTTGGGGTTATCAATCAGTTGCCTCAAAATGCCGGGAAACATATCATTACGACGCAAATCGAACATGCTTCTGTGCAGGAGCCGATGTCTTATTTAGAAACACAAGGTTTTGAAGTTACCTACCTGTCGACAAAAGAGAGTGGTTCTATTTGTTTGGATGAGTTGCAACAAGCAATACGCCCTGATACTGTTCTCCTGTCTATCATGATGGTAAATAATGAAACAGGTGTTATTATACCGATTAAGGAAATAAGTACACTGATCCGAAAACAAAATCCGACCATAGTTTTTCATACAGATGCTGTTCAGGCATATGAAACACAAACCATCGATGTCTCTGAACTAGGCGTTGACCTACTTTCTACCTCGGCACATAAAATTAGCGGGCCAAAGGGTGTCGGCTTTCTTTTTAAAAGGCAAGGCTGCAAAATCGAAAGTTTAGTGATGGGCGGTGAGCAGGAGGAAAATAAACGCGCAGGAACGGAGAATATTGCAGGAATCGCAGGATTTGCAAGTGCAGTAAAAATCATGCAAAACCCTGAAAATCATGTTGTAGATCACATCCAAGCTCTGCGAGATACTTTTTTTACGTGGCATCACTGGTCAAGTTGCTTTCGAAATCAATGGTGATAATGCAAGTAAAGCACCACACATTTTAAATATTTGGTTTCCCGGTATTCCATCGAATCTGCTAATTCCACACTTGGACCTCGCTGGTATTGCCATTTCTGCTGGCTCTGCTTGTTCTTCTGGAAGTGTGAAGTCCAGCCATGTTTTGGTTTCGATGTTCGGTTCAGAAAGCCCTAGAAATACCGAGTCCGTTCGCGTTAGTTTCGGACCAGACTTAGCAATCACAGATATCGAAAATGCTACAAAAATTCTAATCCAAACGATTTCAAAAATCCAAGACTTATTACAAAAGGAAGTGCTCGTATGAAAAAAGGTCCAACAGTTGTAGTAGGCATGAGTGGCGGTGTAAATTCATCCGTTGCCGCTTACTTATTAAAAAAACAAGGATATAACGTTATCGGTCTGTTCATGAAAAACTGGGATGAGAAAAATGAGGACGGCATTTGTACCGCAACAGAAGATTATCGGGACGTTGTCAAAGTGGCAAATGAACTCGATATCCCTTACTACTCGATTAATTTTGAGGCAGATTATATGGAGCGCGTTTTTAAACATGTCGTTCGTGGCCATCTGGAAGGAAAAAATCCAAGTATTGATGTTCGTTGTAACCAAGAAGTGAAGTTCGGGCTTTTTAAAAAAATATGCGAAACAATTAGGTGCAGATTACATCGCAACAGGGCATTATGCCAAAATAAGCGTTGTTGATAATGATATTAAACTGATGACTGGTGCTGATCAAAATGAGCAGACCTATTTTTTAAGTATGCTAAAAAAAGAACAGTTAGAGAACGTCATTTTCCCGCTATCTGGATTAGCCCGGTGGGAAATTCGTGAACTTGCTATTGGCGCCAAACTGGCAACTGCTGCAAAAACCGATTCTGATGGCCTTTGCTATATTGGTGAACAAGAGTTTAACCAGTTTATTCGTGACTTTGTGGAACAAGAAGAAGGCGCTATTATTTATGAACAGGAAACTATCGGTAAACACGATGGCTTAGCTTTTTATAAAATCGGTTCAAGCTATGAATTCATGACGGGGGAAAGTAGCTCAAGACTGACCGTCATTGAAAAAAATTACAGTAACAATGCACTCATCGTCAGTGAAAACCATAATCATCCGCAATTATTTGTGACAGAAGCTTGGATTAATCATATAAGCTTATTCTCACACGTAGATAAGACGTTTGATTCCCTTATTTGTCATGCCAAAACGGGTTATCGAAAGCCTAATATTAGAGTAACCATCTCTCCTCAAAACGAGAGGACGCATATTATGTTTGATGAGCCGGTTAGAGCCCTTCTGCCCGGACAACACATCGCTCTTTATAGTGGTTTTGAATGTATCGGAGGCGCTGTTATTGGCTAGCCCCTCGTTACAAGATTACACCACTAACTATAAAATTTTACATGACGCGCAAGAATCACTTTTTCCGTACACCATTTCTAGAGTGGAAAGCGCCTCTTCTTTTTCCGTACTAGGCAATATCGCGACGACTACGCTAGGGATTATAGAAGAAGATGGTGCAACAATTGAATATATGGGCACCCATTTGGGACCATTATGTAGAGGCTTTTATTTTTGCATTCCCGGTGTTTTCGAGTTTAATGGAAAAGCCATTTTATTAGAACGTACAGGGTACAATGGAAATTTGATGATTGGGAATACAAATTTAAACAGCGCGTTTAATCCAGACTCTCTATTTTCTGAAGTGTCACTAATCGCACCTTTAGCACCTAGTGCACCTGCATTGAACTATGTTATATTCCCTCGAGGTGGTCTCATTACATTGCCAAAATCGATTCACCTCTATGTCGTAAGCGGTGATATTCAATATGAACAGGAATACTTATCAGCAAAAGATATCCGCTTTACGACAAAAGCTACCGTGATGGAAGTCAAAAGTGAAGTAGGAAAATGCTTTTTGCTGAAAGCTTTCTAAGTTAAAAAACAGGTTTAGTGGGGCTACTACCACTAAACCTGTTTTTATTTTTCTCTACTGATTCAATATACTCTCTTCCAAAAAATCTGCTCGCTTACCATGTACACGCTCAATATGACCGTCACCCCAATTGCACAAAGCGCTCAAAATACTCTCTAGTGATTGGCCATATTCACTCAATTCATACTCCACTTTGGGCGGTACCTGATTATAAACAATTCGATTTATAATTCCATCTTGTTCTAACTCTCGCAATTGTTGTGTGAGCATTTTTTGCGTAATAGATGGGATTAATCGTTTCAGCTCGCTCGTTCGCTTTTTACCATGTGTTAAATGGCATAGAATCACGCATTTCCACTTACCACCAATGACCTCAAGTGTAGCCTCGACAGAAATATTATATTTTTTTTGCATCACCTGCTCCTTTCTATAGGCACTAAAAAGTACCTACATTACAAAAAAGTACGTACTTGTTTTAATATCTACTAAGTATCATAATAACACTTGTCATCAAAAAAGCAAGCAGCATTTAAGGGGGTTATCACTTGAAAGGAAATCGAAATATTTTAGCGTTATTAGCTTTAGCAGTTAGCGCTTTTGCAATTGGAACGACCGAATTTATTAGCGTCGGATTGCTTCCTCTCATCGCGAAAGACTTAGCAATACCAGTTAGCACAGCGGGACTCACCGTCTCCCTTTATGCGGTTGGCGTCATGTTCGGTGCGCCGATTTTAACAGCACTAACATCCCGTATGAACCGTAAAGTATTGCTACTCACCATCATGATTGTATTCATACTCGGCAATCTGACCGCGGCATTCTCTAATACTATCACGCTACTACTCATCGCTCGCGTCATATCTGCCTTCGCACACGGCGTCTTCATGTCCATCGGGTCCACCATCGCGACTGACCTTGTTACACCAAACAAAAGAGCCAGCGCCATATCCATCATGTTCACTGGACTCACAATCGCAACCATAACCGGTGTCCCGATTGGCACACTTATCGGGCAACAATTCGGCTGGCGCGCTGCATTCTTTGGTATCACAGCAATCGGCATCATTGCACTCATCGCTAATCTCATCCTAGTCCCGAAAAACTTGCGACCCGGCAACAAAATGACACTAGGCGATCAAATCAAAGTACTCACAAACGGCCCGTTACTACTCGTGTTCGCCATTACCGCACTCGGCTACGGAGGAACTTTTGTTGTATTCACCTATATGACACCGCTACTTGAACAGGTCACTGGTTTTCCAACTGACACTATCGCGATTCTCCTTTTCATCTACGGAATCGCTATCGCTATCGGCAACATGATTGGTGGGAAAGTCGCCAACAAACGACCAATCCAAGCTTTATTTTATATGTTTATCGCGCAAGCCGTCGTGCTCGGATTACTCTACTTCACCGCCCCATCCAAAATTTTCGGGCTCACAACAATCCTACTCATGGGTGTTTTTGCCTTCATGAATGTGCCTGGCTTACAAGTCTACGTCGTGATTTTAGCAGAGAAATTCGTCCCAAAAGGCGTTGATATCGCGTCCGCACTTAATATCGCCGCGTTTAACGCCGGCATCGCACTTGGCTCCTATATCGGCGGGCTTGTTATTACCCATATGCGCATCATCGACACAACCTGGATTGGTATGATTATGGTCCTCATAGCCGTAGCTCTAACCGCATGGAGCAAAAAATTAGAAACAAAACAGGAGGAATTTTAAAATGAAAACAGTCAAATTAGCAAATGGAATCGACATGCCCGTCCTCGGACTTGGCGTATTTAAAGTAGCAGAAGGTGCCGAACTCGTATCCGCCGTCAAAGAAGCCATCCGACTCGGCTACCGTAGCATCGACACTGCAGCCATCTACGGCAACGAAGCAAGTACGGGCCAAGGCATTCGCGAATCCGGCATCCCACGCGAGGAACTTTTTATCACATCCAAAGTCTGGAACGCTGACCT
The DNA here is from genome assembly GCF_000525975.1 of Listeria rocourtiae FSL F6-920. Taxonomy (GTDB): domain Bacteria; phylum Bacillota; class Bacilli; order Lactobacillales; family Listeriaceae; genus Listeria_A; species Listeria_A rocourtiae. The sequence continues at coordinate 17,641 of NZ_AODK01000019.1, read as the reverse complement.
CGGATACGAAGAAACACTTGCCGCTTTCGACGAAACCATGCGAAAAATGGAACTCGACTATCTCGATCTCTATCTCATTCACTGGCCTGCCGATAACAGATACATCGATGCTTGGCGCGCGCTCGAAACACTTTACAAAGCGGGTCGCATCCGCGCAATCGGCGTTAGCAATTTTCAGATTCATCATTTAGAAACACTCAAAAATCACGCCACCATCATGCCAACCATCAACCAAGTAGAACTCCATCCACGACTCACACAAAAAGAGCTTATCGCGTATTGCCAAGAAAACAACATCCACGTCGAAGCTTGGTCACCACTCATGCAAGGTTGGCTCTTCGACAATCAGACACTCCAAGCAATCGCGGCATATCACAATAAAACCATCGCTCAAATCATCCTGCGTTGGGACTTACAAAACGGCATTATTGCTATTCCAAAATCCACAAAACCCCACCGCATCGCAGAAAATATGGACATCTTTGACTTTGAGTTAACTCTCGATGAAATTGCCAAAATCGATGCCCTGAATCAAAATCGACGCGTTGGGCCAGATCCAGATAACATCGATTTCTAAACAATTAGATAAGCGCGACTCAGACTGTTTAGGCAATACTTCAAATGATTTCCCACCAAACCTTAGCGTATCGATAAATGCTTAGTTTCTCGGCAAAAAATGAGTATTTAATGCTGAAATAAACGTTTATCGACACGTTGAGCGATGGCTCACAAAAAGCATCACTTATTCCTATTTTTTAAATGTAAAATTATTCGTATTTCTCACCACCACATCATTCGTATCCGCAATCTTCATCACCAGCTTGGCATTTCTCGTATTTAAGCTCCCATTAGCAAACAAACTTGCCCCCCGATAATTTTTTGACAGCAACATACCGTAGCCCGATACCTTACTCCATTTCGCATTATTCCACTCCCCATTATTCTGTCCACCACGAAAAACAATACCCTCAATCGGCGCTGAAACGAGTCTACCAATGTAATTCCCAACAATGGAAGCCCGCTTATTGTTCGCAGTTAACACAATACCATTATAATTTGTCCTACCACTACTTTCCAACTGTATCCGGTTCCCCGAAACAATCGCGCCAAAAGTCGCCTGTATTACAATTCCACCAGCATAAACACTAATTGCCTGCACATTCTCCACCTGATTATTCAAAACCTGTATGCCCGTTGCATAAACTGCATCACGACTCTTCTTCAATTTAGCACCAGAAACAACAATGCCACGCACCGTTTTAAATTTCTCCGACCTAGCCAATTTCAACCTCATGTAATCCGACTGCTTATTAATTCGGTTATTACGAATTACCACATTTTGAGGCGGGCTAACTGTTCCTGCATCACCAGCCAATGTAATCGAAACAATGGCAATCGCATTTCTTACATTCAAAATTGTATTATTCTGAATCACCAAATTTCGCCCATGATGCGTATCAATCCCTTCCCAAACAGCATTATTCAAAATATAGGAATCTGTAATCAAAGCCCCCTCACTGCGCGGATTCACTTTCGCCTGAACACCCGCAGCCAATTTACTATCATACACTTCCGTCAGCGCAATATTATACGCCCATCGCTGTCCCAAAACACCTATATCACGCACCGTCACTTTTTGAATCGTCGTATTGTTCGCCGAGTACCCAATAATTCCTGCATAACCAATATTGGAAACCATCATCTGCGCTTGCGTCACCCCAACAATCCGCACACGATCCGTATACTTGAGAAAAATACCATTCCCATCAAAATTTTGAATCCGGCTGTTCAAAATCTGCACATTTCGTACACGCTGATTCGCACTAGCGCCGACAATTTCAACCCCATTATGCTTTAAATTTACGGACTTCCGCATACCTTGACCATCTATAACAACATTTTCAAGTTTTGTATCACTCCCAAGCTTCACAACAGGAATCTGATTATTCTGCCACACCTTTAAAATTGGCATCGCATTTAAACCAGCACCACGCAACGTTACGCCTGGCGGAACCACCACCGTCCGCGCAAGCAGAAAAGTACCTTTTGGCAATGTCACCACTTTTTTCAGCCACCACCTTACTTTTCCCAGCTTTTTGTAATGCCTCATTAATTTTCTTACTATTCATCATCGCCTTTCCCTCATCCATTGATAATTCCACAGAGGCATTGACACTCGAAGAAAAAACCATGGTAAAATAAACCAAAAACACTCCAACTATAACTTTGGTTCGTATCATCCTGTTCTCCTCCATTCAAAAATAGCTTTTCTCTCTCTACCATCATTTCGGCCAATTCAAACCAAAAAAGCATGAAAAAACAGTCTGAACTGCCATTTCACGCTCCTCATTTATACATAGTTCAAAATATCACTCGGCTTCTCAAAAATTAAATTCGCGCTCTCAAAACCATCCGTTCTCTTCGCTAATCAATCCGCAAAATAATGTTGGTGATGCGTCGTATACTGCCGCCTTTTGGCATATCGAAACTGCGTCCCATCCTGCTTCACACCATACCTAGACGTCCGCAACTCCCAAGCAAAATCGCTCAAATCACCATCCACAGCTTCATCTAACTCAAACAACATATCCCCACAAGCAAACGTCACATAGAGCCGTCCATTCTCCGCGACAATCAAAATATCCGTCAACTTAGCTATTGGAAACGTCTGTCGCTTCTTCATCCCCATACTATAATTCCGATCAAAAACGAGATAATCCCGCTCCAAATAAAACTCTCCGTACTGAAACTCCATTCCAAAGTTCGCCGCCACCTTACACATACCCGCAACACGCATCATCATCGCCCCTTCCAATTTCTATTATATTGAATATAAACGATGAAATGCATTTCAGGTCAAGCGCTATATCGAATTTCGTATCACAATTTCATGTTGCACCTGTTTTTGCTCCACTTTTTCATTCAAAAATAGCTCCACAGCCACCTTCCCAATCTCTCGCAAGTTCTTATCCACTGTCGATATCTCTAGCACATCCCCAATTGGCAAATTCTCCTCACCCAGAATTGCGATATCCCTTGGCACATTAAGGCCTTGATGTGTTGCATAATAATGCATTCCCGCCGCAATCACATCCCCATTCGCATAAATCGCTGTCGGAGGCTCCGCCAAATCTAAAAACCGAGCCCCGCCCTTTTTCCATCCGCCAAATCAAAACAATCTTGCAAAATAAGCGCATCATCCAACTCTCCAAAAACAGCCTCGTAAGCCATTATTTTCAATTTTGTACTATTGCTCCATCGCTCCTCACGCCCAACCGTGAAACCCACACGCGTATGCCCAGCACGCTTCAAAAGCTGGAATCCGTCCGTGTATGCCTGCAACTGATCCACATAAGCACATGAAATCAGTGGATGATTGATATACTCACAAGCAACAATAGATCCATACTTCGCGTACGGCGCAATCGTCTCCCAATCATTAGCACGTGAAGCAATTACAAGCCCGTCAATCCGCTTTGTTTTCAGCATTCGCAAATACCGTTCTTCCTCCGCTTGATCATATCCCGTTGGACAAATCACCACCGAATAACACTTCGCAAAAGCTGCCTCCAAAACACCATTCATCACCTTATCAAACCACGGATGATCATTGTACGGCAATACAAACCCAATCGTATTTGTCCGCCCACGACTAAGATCAACTGCATTCCGATTCGGACTATAATCTAATTCCGCAATCACCTTTTGAACGCGCTTACGTTTCTCCTCCACAACATATGGATGGCCGTTCAAAACACGCGAAACTGTCGTCACCGAAACCCCAGCCAATTTTGCGATATCCTTAATATTCGACAAGTCACGCACCCCCATTTCCCTCTACCGCTATCATACCGATAAAATAAGCCCATCTCAAGCCCCATGATTGTTATACAAAAAGATTCCTTAGAAGTATCTCTCACCCCAAAGGAATCCTATAACTACCCTATTTTCCTATCTCCACTCGTATTGTGACAACACGCGAATCTTTAATCTCTGTCACAATAAAAGTTAAATTCTCATATTCCAAAACAACCTCTTCACCATCATCGGGAATTGTTTTCAGTTGTGTCAACACAAAACCAGCAATCGTCTCTATTCCTCTATCAGGAAGTTCCACATGAAACATTTCATTGAAATCATCGATCGGCATTCGTCCTTCAACAATAAACGTGTGCTCATCCAACTTCTTCACCTCGTCAGACAACACATCAAACTCATCATCAATTTCGCCGACAATCTCCTCCAATAAATCCTCCACTGTCACGATACCAGCGACACCACCATACTCATCCATCAAAATAGCCATTTGATTATGGGATTTTTGCATTGCTTTCAACAAATCATCCACAAAAATCGTTTCTGGCACGAAGAAAGCCTCTTTCACTAACAACTTTACGTCGATATTATCAAAACCTTGTTTCCTCGCCGCCAAAAATAAATCCTTCATATGCAGAATACCGTACACCGAATCCATGTCGTCCAAATAAACCGGAATACGCGAGAAATTTTTCTCCAAAAGTTTATCTACCAACACACTCGAACTCTCATTCGCATTGATCATAAAGCTATCCGTACGCGGCACCATCACTTCTTTCGCATAAATCGTGTCCATTTCAAAAACACCACGAAGCATGTCAAGTTCCGCTTTTTCAATTGCACCATCACGTCGGCCAGTCTCAATAATAAGTTGCATTTCCTCACGCGTCATCTTATCTGTGTTCTCATCCTTATCCATGCGCGTTATTTTCACAAGCGCATTTGTTGAGAACGATAAGAATTTGACAAACGGTGACAAAATCAAGCTAATAATCATAATTGGTCGTACCGAAAAACGAGAAATAGCTTCCGCTTTCTGTAACGCAATGCGCTTCGGATAAAGCTCACCAAAAACCAGTGTAATATAGGATAAAATAATGGTCACAACAACTACTGCCATCTCATTCGCAAAAGCAGTTCCGCCAAATCGCTCCCCCAAAACAGAGGCAATACTCGTCGCTGCCGCCGCACTAGAGAAAAATCCAGCAAGCGTAATGCCCACTTGAATTGTCGCGATAAAACGACTCGGATCATCTATCATTTTCACAAGCAACTGCGCTTTTTTTATCACCTTGCTCTGCCTGCGATCTAACACGGTTTTTGTTAAGCGATACCAACGCCATTTCTGCCGAAGCAAAAAACGCATTCAGTAACGTCAACACCAAAATAAGAATTAATTGTACAATAATCTGCTGACTCTCGGGGTCAGGGTTCATCAACCATCCACTCCTTTATCTTTGTGTGGAGCATACCCCAAGTAAATCGGCAGCAAGTGTTCGCTCGATTTTTGTAAAACCTAGTCTTCATCCTACCCAAAAAGATAAAACAAGAACCTCAGCTTTGTTCGGAGTTTGTCCATACCTTTAAAATTTTACCATGATTCGCTAACTGTTCGCAAGAAATCACAATTCTTTAAAAATACTGATAGCATTGTCTTGGATCATCGTATATTTGAGTGGTAGTCGTAGTAACTCCTGGTTTACTGCAAACACTACGCTTTCAGCTTTGCGATAATCAGTTAAATTGCAAAATGGACTTACTTTGAAAGAAGTACCCACAATCACAATCAAATCTGCTTTCGTAATTGCTTCTAAGGCACGATTTATCGCGTCCTCTGGCAAATTTTCTTCGTACAATACAACATCTGGGCGAATGGTTCCACCGCAATCCTCATGCTTATCCGACTCTAAATACCGCTCTACATGAAGCATCATTCCGCACCTTTGACAAGTGCAACGATACAGACTACCGTGAAACTCCACCACATTCCGCGAACCAGCTTTAGCATGTAAGCCATCAATATTCTGTGTCACGACTGTCACCTTTTTCCCCGCGCGCCGTTCGATTTCTGCCATTTTTTTATGAATCACATTCGGTTCTGCATTCGGATAGTACATATTATCCCGCACAAACGCATAAAACTTATCCGGCTCATTCTGCAAACACGTTGCACTTAGCAAATACTCCGGATTTTCTTTCCCCATATACAGTCCATTTTTCGAACGATAATCCGGAATTCCTGAAGACGCCGACACACCTGCACCTGTCAAAAACACAATCCGTTCACTACTCACCAAGCTCTCCGCAAGCGTTCCCATCACTCCACCTCCCCAGGATAGACACGATTCTTCCAATTCCACCATTTCAAGAGAGCCGGATCTGGCTCTTCTGTTTCCACAAAATAAACCGCACATCGAAATGTATAGAGCACACATGGATCAACACGCTCACCCTCAAATTCACACATCAATTCATACAAATGAAGCGGGTTTTTCCCCTTCAAGTCTGCCATTTTGTAAATTCCAATGTTATGTAACGCCTCACTCAAACGCTTTCCAATCCCAGGTATTTGCAATAGTTCATCCATCATCATTCCCGCCCCCCGTTCCTTACCTCTATTCTACCATGCATTCTATACACATTTAAACCGTATCATCCAGGTTCAACGATTAAAAAGAACAAACCATCCTAAAAGCATAGCTTGTTCTTCTCATTCTATTCATTATTTTTGCGTCGCCTGCCAATCCGCCAAAAATTTCTCAATTCCCGAATCAGTAAGCGGATGCTTCAACATTTGCTCGTATACCTTATATGGAATTGTTGCAATGTCTGCACCTGCACGTGCACACTCAATCACATGAATCGGATGACGCACGCTTGCCGAAATAATTTCCGTAGCAATATCATGAACTTTAAAAATTTCTGCAATATCACGAATCAAAATCAACCCATCAGAACCAATATCATCCAAACGCCCCAAAAATGGCGACACATATGTAGCACCCGCTCGCGCTGCAAGTAAAGCCTGCGCTGCTGAAAAAACTAGCGTCACATTCGTCTTAATACCTTCCTTGTTTAGCACCGCAACCGCAGCCAGCCCTTCACCCGTCATCGGAATCTTAACAACCATATTCGGATGGATTTTAGCAATCACGCGACCTTCTTCAATCATTTTTTCTGCTTCCAAACTAACGACTTCTCCGCTAATCGGCCCGTCTACAATCGACGTAATTTCCTCGATTACCTGATTAAAATCACGCCCCTCTTTCGCAATCAAAGAGGGATTCGTTGTCACCCCAGCCACAAACCCCATTCGGTTAGCCTTCCTGATTTCCTCCACATTGGCAGTATCGATAAAAAATTTCATGTTCATCCTCCTCATGCGCATTAAGCGCTTTCATAACTTCCATCCCATTGTATACCTTTTACCACTAAATGTCTCATGAACTGCTTTTTTGCGAAAAAAAAAAATAGGCACGACATTAACGTCACACCTAAATTCTAATCCTACAATCTATCTCTATCAATAATAAGTAGCGGCTTCGGTCGATTGCGCAAAATTCCTGCCCCAATCAAGTTCATAACAGTATGGGCCACATATTCACGAGACGTATTCGTATATCTGCCCAAAACCTCTTGCGTCAATTGTCTCGGTAAAATAATGCCATCTTCCGTCTCCGTCCCCAATTCAAGCCCTGTTTTCAATAAAACTTTTCTGATTCGCTCTTCTTTCTTCAAGAAAGTAAGTTTACAGAAATATTGATATTCCCGTAGCTCCTCTGCCATATATTCCGCCATAAAAAACGTACCTTCCTGCTCATACCGATTCAAAATCGCAAGCAAAAACGAACTATCAACTTCCATGATTTCGCCATGTCCCAAACTTTGCAACAATTGGCTCGGTTCCCAAGAATCATAGTAAATGTGGTGCAATCCGAAACAATCATGCTTCCCCAAAAAGCGCGTAATACCATCTTTTGGCTTATCACTCTGTATCACTACGCCATAAATACCACTCAAAATAAAGTATATTTTGAATTCTTCGCCTTGTTTATTTTTTAAAATATCACCTTTTTTCGTACGACTCACCGAACAGTATTTATTGAAATCAGGGTGCTCAAAACAGTACTCTATCAATTTAGTCACAGTAATACTTGATTTTCCCTCTTTTAGAAATAGCATAGGCTCTCCTTCTCACTTTCTAATCGATGTATCTTTAAATTATAACATATGATAACTTAAAATTACTACTATATTAGCGACGCATTATGTATAATTTAGACACATATATAGCTAAAAAACGATTTCAGGGGTAAAAAAAATGAATATATATTCCTTATAAAATCCTAAAAAAAAAGAATTTAAGTCTACTTTCGTTAGCATTAATCAAAACTTTTATAAATGTAGTTTTTATCACATTATAAGTTGTTCATATTCCATTCATAATCATCCTTTATATTAAAGTGGCACGAGGGAAAACCTCAAACAGATAGCGTAGCATCGAAAGGAATGGAATAACATGAAAAAGATAAAAAAAAGAAAAGTCATCCTATAGTTGGAAACAGTTTTTCCAACTACTCATCTCAACTAGACCATCAAAAGCAGTCATCATTGGCGGATTTTTAGCAAGTTTAGTAACAACAGCAGCAGGACTACTCATCCCGCTATTCACCAAAAACCTAATTGACGGGTTCTCGCCATCATCACTGAGTTGGCAAATGATTGCAACAATCGTCGCGGTATTTGTTCTCCAAGCCGTCACAAACGGTTTTGCGATCTTCCTGCTTAACTTAATGGGCCAAAAAATGGTGGCTGCAATGCGTGAGAAACTATGGAAAAAAACTCTAAATTTGCCAGTATCCTATTTCGATAATACTAAATCTGGTGAAATGGTCAGCCGGATGATTAACGATACAGTGGTTATCAAAGAATTAATTGCCGACAGCTTACCACAATTCGTAACCGGCGTCATCTCCGTTGTCGGTGCCATAACTATCCTATTTGTTATGGACTGGAAAATGACACTACTACTCATCGTTGCAGTTCCAATTACAGCACTTGTTGTTGCCCCACTTGGTCAAAAAATGTTCAAAATTTCCCGGGGCATGCAAAAAGAAACAGCAGATTTCACTGGCTCTATCAGTCAAACACTATCTGAGGTTCGTCTTGTAAAATCGTCTAATGCAGAAGCAAAAGAAATCACAGATGGCACATCAGGGATTAGCCGCTTGCTAAAATTTGGTGTCCGCGAAGCAAAAGTAACAGCTATTATTGGACCATTGATGCTTTTCGTTGTGATGGGCGTCATCGTTGGAATTATTGGCTACGGCGGTATCCGCGTCTCGGCCGGCACATTGTCCACCGGCACGCTTATTGCATTCTTACTTTACCTGTTTCAAATCATCGTACCAGTTACATCATTTGTCACTTTCTTCACCCAACTCCAAAAATCAAAAGGTGCCACAGAACGCATCTCCGAAATTTTGAACCACGAAGAAGAAAATATTTACGATGGAGCTACGATCGATGTTAGTGGTAAGAAAATTACTGCAAACAAGCTCTTTTTCTCCTATAATGAAGATGAGCCGATTTTGCAAGACATCTCGTTTGAAACAAGACCCGGCGAAGTCATTGCTTTCGCAGGCCCAAGCGGCGGTGGTAAATCAACCTTGTTCGCGATTCTAGAGCGCTACTATAAAACAAATTCAGGCGAAATTCTGATTGGTGACCAACCTCTAAGTGAAATTTCAATTCATTCTTGGCGCAGTCAAATCGGTTACGTGTCACAAGAAAGCGCGATGCTTTCCGGTACGATTCGTGATAATTTATGTTATGGTTTAGATAAAGAATTCAGCGATGACGACTTGTGGGCTGTTACAAAATTAGCCTACGCAGACACTTTCATTGCAAAACTGCCTAACCAACTGGACACAGAAGTTGGGGAACGTGGTGTGAAACTTTCCGGCGGACAACGTCAACGTATCGCGATTGCTAGAGCTTTCCTTCGCAATCCGAAAATCTTAATGCTAGATGAAGCTACAGCAAGTCTTGATAGCCAGTCCGAGCGCATTGTCCAACAAGCCTTGGCGAACTTGATGGAAGGACGGACAACATTTGTGATTGCACATCGCCTTTCAACTATTGTGAATGCAAACCAGATCTTATTTATCGAACACGGCGAAATAACAGGCCGGGGAACACACAGCGAACTCGTTGCCAATCACCCACTATACGCAACATTCGCGGAACAGCAATTGACTTAATCAAAAACGATAGCGATATTTCCCAGGAAATATCGCTACTCTTGGAGGTAGAGATAGATGAACCGCATTTTGATGGTAGATGACGATAGCAACATTCGCGAGCTCGTCACCATTTTTCTAGAAAAAGAAGGATTTACCGTTTTTAACGCAGAAGACGGTATTGATGCACTCGCTGTTCTTGAAAAAACAACAGTCGATTTGGCAATTATCGATATTATGATGCCGAACATGGACGGTTGGGAACTATGTAGTGCTATCAAAAGCTTTCAAGAAATTCCCGTTATTTTCTTAACTGCGCGTGGAGAAATCGAGCAAAAAATAAAAGGATTCAGCCTTGGCGCCGATGACTATGTTGTGAAACCATTCGCGCCCGAAGAACTCGTAGCAAGAATCCGCGTTCTCCTCAAGCGTTATCAAATCCTAGCAACCCAAGAAATCCGTATTGGTAACATCTCACTGAATGAAAAAGAAATGCTTGTTACACTTCAAAACCGCGCCATTACGCTACCACTAAAAGAATTCCAGCTACTATTCCGCCTCGCCGGATATCCCGATAAAACCTTCTCCAGAGAACAACTCATCGAAGAAATCTGGGGCTATGATTATGAAGGTGATGAGCGAACAGTAGACGTCCACATCAAGCGTTTACGCGAAAAATTCCCAGCCGACATATCCGGCTTTACCATTCGTACCATTCGCGGACTCGGCTACCGTTTGGAGGAGGCATAATGAGCAAAAAACTAAAAGCCATTGCAACTAGCCTCATGGTTGGCATCTTTTTCGTCCTAGCCAACCTTGCCTCCTACACCACCTTCACATGGCTAAAAGAAAAATATGATTTCTCCTGGCCTACGGTGCTAGAACAAGCAACCATCGCGGCAGGCGGTATCACCATCATGGTTCTCATTGGATTTATCCTCAGCCGTTTTTTTTTTCCGACACGAACGCGCCTATTTCAAAATATTCGGCGCTGTCCTAGAAGAAATTGGGCGTGGTAACTTTCAAATTAGCGAACAGCTCCGCCCATTACAACGCATGGATGACGGCAATATCCGTGACACCGTTCTACAAGTAGAAAAAATGGCTGAGCAACTCGGTGAAATGGAGACGCTACGGCAAGACTTTATCGCTAACGTCTCCCATGAAATCCAATCACCACTCACATCCATTTCCGGTTTCACTAAACTGCTCCAAGATAACAACCTAAGTGCCGAAAAACGTACCCATTATCTCGAAATTATTCAGGCAGAAACAAGTAGACTCTCCAAAATCAGCGAGAACCTACTCAAATTAACCGCCCTAGAAAAAAATGATTACAAACTCAATCCCACTGAATTTCGCCTAGACTACCAGATTCGCGATATGATTCTAACCGCCGAACCCCAGTGGCAAAGTAAACAACTTGACGTCATCGTAGACCTCACACCAACTAAATTTTACGGTGATGAATCCCTACTCTACCAAGTGTGGCAAAACCTTTTTCACAATGCCATCAAATTCACGCCTGAGAACGGGGTGATTCATGTAATACTCACCGAAAAACAAGACAGGTCAATCGAAATAACCATCCAAGACAGCGGCATCGGGATTTCCCAAGAAGATCAATTACGAATTTTTGAACGCTTTTATAAAGCCGACCTGTCACGCCAAGCCAAAATTGGCGGCAGCGGACTTGGACTCTCGATTGTAAAGCGAATTGCCGATTTACATGATATTGGGATTTCAATTGATAGTAACAAAGGCGGAGGAACCAAAATAACACTAAAACTATCAAATTAGGATAAACAGTTGCCCCCGAACATTATTCGCTGTAACTCGACTTTGGAATCTAATTTAATTAGACTTCTTGGCTAGCTTGAAATTGGTTAACTCTTTTTACGTCATTCTACTTTTTAGAAATAGTCTTAATAAATATTTAATCTTCTAAATATATCCAGTTAATATAATGCTGATAACATTGGTATAACGAAAGCTACACACTCAGTAGAATAAACATGCAAATTAAAAAATAGAAGGAGACTAGAAAAACATGAAGTTAACAACAAAAATTGCAACAATAGCTGTCTTTACCATCGGCTTAAGCGGAATAGTGTCACCATTAGTAAGTGCGTCATCTACACAAAACAACGTTACCGAGGCATCAAATGTACAATCAACTCCTAAAATTAAGAATACATTCCATTCATTATTAGCAAGTGATATCGCAGTACAGTTAGGCAAAACAACAGAAGACCGCTTCACTGCTGAAGATGCTGCTAAAATTACAAGCCTAGTTATAAAGCCCGGTGTTACAACATTTAAAGGTGTGAATCAACTCGTCAACTTAGAACAGTTATTCTATGCTGGTGGCAGTGTTAAATCTATTGACTTAAGCGCCAATAAAAAATTAAAGCACCTTGCATTGGTCCACGGTCAGATGACAAAGCTTAATATAAGCGCTAATGATAATCTAGTGAGCCTATCTATAAATGATAATTTACTAAAAACATTAGATCTTACAAACAATGTAAAATTAAAATCCTTACAGGCAAGCTCAAACCGTCTGAAAATGCTTGATTTTTCTAAGAACAGTGAGCTAAATTCTATTAGTTTAGACAACAATCTATTAACAAACTTGGATGTAACATCTAACAAACAGTTGCAAATGCTTTGGGCATACAACAATAAAATCAAGGAAATTGATTTATCTAAAAACAACCAACTAACTATGCTATCTCTTGATAATAACGCCCTGAAAACATTAGATTTATCGCAAAACAAATCACTAATTTTTGCTAGTGCTGCGAACAATCCAGGTGTTGCAACAGGAGCTATCCAAGAACTCTATCGTACTTATTAAACAATTTATATTTATGTGTCTGTTCTACTGATTTAGCACAGCATTCGTTGAAAAATGTACTCAAAAAATCTAATAACAGATTTTTGAGTACATTTTTTTCCAGATCTAAGCCCGAGAGCCTAATTAATCTATACTTCACAACTACTATAAAAAAGTAAGCAAAACCATTACCCTAGTTTTACCTACTAATCTTAGTATTTTATTAGTTATGACTTTGAGCTCTATTTTGTCGTTTTTAGATACTATCATACTGAATGAACCCTGTATGATAGTATCCTGTTTTTTCTCATCTATATCAAGGCGTATCTTCCAGCGTCCAATGAATTGTCGTGCTATATTCTTTATTCGCACGCGCTGTTCCTGGACGAACATTCAATACTAACTCAGAAGCATCCGCCGTATTTAGATCTATTTCTGTCACACCGTCTGAACTAGATGTATTCGAGAAAATCTCATTCGCCACGCTATTTAGCGGAATCAAAATCGTATTCCCATCTTCTTGGCTTCTGACAAACAGGCTGTTAATTAACTCCTCTCCATCCGCCGTTGCAAGCGGTGCATCAAGTTGTGCCGTCAGTTTCCAATTGGTCCCTTCCGAGCGGGTATCCTCAACCGTTAACTTCACATCATCCTGAGGTTTCAAAAACTGCTCACGAGAACTAATAGCCACCGTTCCAAATGAAATTTCAGGGGTCGCTGATTTAAATTGTAGCGTCCCAGCTAGAACCGTAACAGTAATTTCGCGCTCTAATTCGCCTAATGTCACCTTTACTTGATACTTTCCAGGTGTTGGTGTAATCGTCTCAACCCCCGCCATTTGAACCGAAGTGATAGCACTTGCACCCGTTGCAATAACGTAGCTTGCACATTCGCCATTTCTAAAACCATATCCTTCAATGCCGTAGGAGTCGTTGGTAAATCTGCTGTAGCAACTGCGAAATCCTCCGCATGTAATAAATAATTCTCATCTTTAATGGAACTGCTATCTTGTACAAATACTGGAACAACAAAATTTGCAGCATTGCCGGCATTATCTGTCAGCGTTACAGTTGCTGTCGAATAGCCAATTTTAGAAACATCAGGTACCTCTGTGATTGCATAACTTATATTATCATCACCATCTCCGGCGTTGTCTGTAACATTCTCCACTAGATTCTTCGGATTTGTCGTGAACGTGTCACCGAGCGTTACAAACTGTCTAATCACGTCCGCCGTCGGAGCCGTTGTATCCACAACATTCATCTGGTTAGACTGGGCACTCACATTCCCAGCAGCATCCTTTGCCACCGCATAGTATACTTTGTTCGGCGTCATCGGGCGCTTTTCAACAGGAACCGCTATTGCAAAATTCCCTGCCCCATTCGTCACGCCACTCACAAATTCACTATCATCAGCTGAATCATAAATCGTCACTGTACTTCCAGCCTCGGCTTGCCCACTAATAACCGCATCCACATCTTTAATCGCAGTCAAAACTGGTGCATCTGGAACCGTGTCATCTTGAACAACCGTCTGTGCCGAGTTATCCTTCCCATTTAAGAAAGCATAAACAGTTACCGCACTTCCAGCTGTCAAAACCTTCCCCTCTGGCAACTCGTAACGATAATTCCCATCATTATCAGCAATCAAATGAAACTTCGTCGTTTTATCTTCCTCATTTGGCGAATCAAGTGTCCCAAAAGGAATTGCAGGGTCACCAGAAAGTTGTACAACAGCACCGGGATTCGCCTTTCCAGTAATCACTCGGCTATTCTCACGATTTACATTATCACTTAAATTCCCAATCGTTACATCAACATCCGGAATCCCTTCAAAAAGAACACGCTTGAAATTCTGCGTTCTAAAGTTCGTCGTAAAACTATTCTTAATCGCCGCATTTACCGATTGACCCGTTGCAGCTGTAACGTTTGCTGCACTATATGTCACCTTCACGCCGAACATCGGGTTCCAAATAAAATCAGAATTGTCATCCATGCCATCCGTCCACGTCTTCGTATTCCAAGCCTGAATAGACTGGACATCCACATCTAGATTACCCGACATCCGCAATAAACGGGCGGTTGCAGCAGGGTTCGTATTATTAAACTTAATATCAACACGTTTCGCATTCGCAAATTGGAATTTTGAAGTCCCACGCAGATAAACCAGATACTTAGCACCAGTTCCGTCTGAACTAACATCAAACACACCATTTCGTCCAATCAGAATAGTACCAGTTCCCGTACTAAAAATATCTTGCGTAGAAGTTCCCGTATTCGTCGCTTCCAACTTAAACTCCGCGTCATCACTAACATTCAAAGTTCCAGCACCATTAATATAAAACGGGCTACCATAGTACATTGCACCACGAGCTTTAATATCCACTTTGGCATTATTGGAAACACTGAAAGTACCCGCATTCATCCAAATTCCGCCAACCGCTGTTCCAGATGACGGAACCGCGTTATCCATCTTAAGCGTTGCGCCATTTCGAACATAAATATTTCCATAACTAGTAATCCCTGAAACCGCTCCATCCGCGACAGTTGCATTCGTTCCAGACGTATAAATATCCAAAACCGAGTTCTCCGCAATATCTACCGTTCCACCTGTAAAGATATACATTGCGCCACTTGACTCATTCGTAACCTTCACATCAGCACCTTCAAGAATATTCATATCACCAACAGCAAACGTCGTTTGATTCGCAAGCGTCGTATAACTCACACCATCAAAAGGACTAACATAACTATTCGTCTGCGCAAAAGATGATTTCCCAGAAATTTTAGTAGTTGTTGCTGGAGCATGAATCGCTTGAGAACCTCGGTAATTCACATTGTTATAAACAATCGTATTCGTAGCATTCGTTCCACCAGCTGAATTATCCGTATAAAAACCATAATAATTTTTTCCATACGTATTCAAATCATTAAACGTAACCACTTTTGGCAAAGAATAAGTATCATATGGTGCATAAGATTGATTTCTAAAATCAATTGTGTGCCCATTTCCGTTTATCGTAAATGGACGTTCAGGCATTCTTTGATAATAGGCACCTGTATTTGTCGGACTCGCGTCAGCCGCAGAAAACGCTGCATAATTAATGTCCGCTAAAACATTAATCGTCGCTATATCCTTATTCATCATCGCATTATGAAATTCCGTCAATGTGCTTACATTCGCCACACTCGGATCCACAACATCCTCTAAAGTAACCATTTCATCCGCAACTCTTGTCATCACCTGTGGGTTCAGTGGCGCCACCGTTTCTTCTTCGTCTATTTCCGGTGTAACTTCCTCCATCTGTTCCGACTCAACTGCAACCGCAATCAGATTCGACTCCACCATATTACCACTCGCATCATATCGTACTGCTTGCAACGTATAACTCTGTGCCTTTTCAGCTGTCAAAAGTAAATCATATACATGCTCTGTCGCATCAGTATTCCAAGTCACTTGAGCACTCCTAGATTCCTCATCAAAATCAATTGTACCCATATTTTTGGTAGCATTATGCTTCTTTGTGGCCTCCAAATCAAGAGACATCCCAACCGGAATCGCAATCGTAACCACATTTACCGACCCCTTGTCACTCGGAGGATTATCCGAATAACTCAGCGCCGTATCATCTTTTAATGTCAAACTAAACTGGCGATTCTCCGTCTGCTTCGGCTTATCCACAATAAGTGAAAGCCCTGTACCAGCCGAAACCCCAGTTGCAAACCAATTACCAAGTCCCGCGCTATTTATCGGTCCAATCATCGTAATTGTAAAAATCAGAAGAATAATAATAGGCATCTTCAGTCTTTTCTTCATCATATTAAAACTCCTTTCGTATCTCACAAAGGCACGTCCATTTAGCTATACCTCTATACTACACATCAAGAGCCACCAAAACAGGATATTATCAAAAAATTCCACCCGTTAGAAATAAATGATTATACAAAAAAACTTATCTCGTAAAACTAATTCACAAGATAAGCTTCCCTCATAATAACTATTCAATCCCCGCCAATTTATGTGTCTGAATGCTGAGCGACCACTTATTTTCGCCACGCCCTGTATTCAATTTCCCAAGTTGGCTAATCGTTTCCAACATATTAAATGCGCCTTCCTCTTCACAAGGCGACAAATAATACCTTTTCGCGGGAATCAGCGCCTCTATCTGCGCACAAAACTCCTGAATATCACCATCTACAACGATTCGAACCTCATCCGCCCGCGATAAATGGCGTTTCTCATACATTTCACTGTACAACCTTTTTGGACTCGTTGCCACGTAATCAATTTCTACAGGGACTTCTTTCAAACCATTCGTCTCAATCGCCAAGTAATAACCCTCTATCTTCAAAGCTTGCAATAGTTCTTCAATCCCGCGTTGAATCGTTGGCTCACCTCCAGTTATGACAATATTCCGCGCCGTATATTTATGCACCTCATCCAAAATCTGCTGCCCCGTCATCATTTCAAATTCATTATAATTTGTATCACACCAAGGACAATCCAAGTTACATCGGCCAAACCGAATAAAAATACTCGGCATACCCGTATTATAGCCTTCACCCTGCATCGTCTCAAAAATCTCTACAATTCGATATTCGCGCTCAGTCATGCATATCACCCACATATTCACAAAAAGAAGTCGGCGTCTCACCCAACCGAATCGCCGAAACTGGTAGGTAAGGCGTCAGCCAATCATAAATCACTATCGCCATCCCCTCTGCCGTTGTTCGACAAGGTAACG
>NZ_AODK01000018.1 GCF_000525975.1 Listeria rocourtiae FSL F6-920 | reverse complement strand
CTAGTTTTGAGAGAACAGCGTTCTTTCGATGAAAGATTCATTGTCTGGTGGTAATGGCGAAGAGGTCACACCCGTTCCCATCCCGAACACGGAAGTTAAGCTTTTCAGCGCCGATGGTAGTAGGGGGCTTCCCCCTGTGAGAGTAGGTCGTCGCCGGGCAATGTATATAAAGTACTCATTTTTAATGAGTGCTTTTTTTATTTTTTTCTTGATAAATTATTTTCTTGCTATTTTAAATGATTTCTTGAAATTTTGTCTTGCTACTTAATGATTTTTAAGATAGGATTAGGTTTGAGATATTTTATTTGGTGAAAGAAAGGGATAAGAGTTGCGTTTTTTTAGGGGGAATTGATATGGGAGATGCTATAGGAATGATACTTACGATTTTTATTATTAATATCTTGTATGTATCGCTTAATACGGTGAGGTTATTGATGACGATGAAAGGGTATCGTTATCGTGCAGCTATCGTTAGTGTATTTGAGATTGTGGTCTATATTGTGGCACTCGGAATGGTTATGAGTAACTTGAATGATATTGCTAACATAGCGGCGTATGCACTTGGTTTTGGCGTAGGTATTATTGTCGGTATGAAGATTGAGGAACGTCTAGCTTTAGGTTATATTACGGTTAACGTGATTACGAAGGATTATAACTTAGATTTAGCAAACCAGATTAGAAATGCGGGGTATGGTGTTACTAGCTGGATTGCAAGTGGGCGCGATGGCGAGCGAATGATGTTGGAAATATTAACGCCACGAAAAAATGAGAATAAATTGTATCAGCAGATTATTGCTATTGATGATAAGGCGTTTATTGTATCGTCGGAACCCAAGCAAATCTATGGCGGGTTTTGGGTTAAGCAAGTGCGTGGTGGTATTAAGAAAAAGTGACTTTCTATGGAGGTTACTTTTTTTATATGGAAAAACAGGGATAAACACGAACGTTAAATTACACTTTCTTTTTATTGTTCGATTTTATGGTTGACTTTACTAACAGCTATTGTTAGAATGAAGAGGTCAATTAGTAATGGTATAGAAGAGGAGTGAAACATTGAATGTGTGCACAAGTTGGTGTCATTATGGGAAGCACTTCTGATTGGGAGACGATGAGGAAGTCATGTGAGGTATTGGAAGAACTGGGAATAGCTTATGAGAAAAAGGTTGTTTCTGCACACCGCACACCGGATTTAATGTTTACATATGCGGAAAATGCAAGAAGCCGTGGAATTAAGGTTATTATTGCCGGGGCTGGAGGTGCTGCGCATTTGCCAGGTATGGTCGCTGCGAAGACGACTTTACCTGTTATTGGTGTTCCTGTGAAGTCAAAAGCGTTAAATGGACTGGATTCTTTATTATCGATTGTCCAGATGCCTGGAGGTGTGCCAGTCGCTACTGTTGCAATAGGTGAGGCGGGAGCGGTAAATGCTGGATTATTGGCTGCGCAAATTTTATCGACTGAAAACGAGGCAATTGCTAGCCGTTTGGAAAATAGACGTGATACACTAGAAGAAAAAGTTCTAGAAAGTAGTGATTCTCTTGAGTAAAACGTATTTATTACCGAATAGCACGATTGGAATTATCGGAGGTGGTCAATTAGGCCGAATGATGGCTTTGGCTGCGAAAGCGATGGGATTTCGGGTGATTGTACTTGATCCAACTGTAGATGCTCCATGTGGACAAGTCGCGGATGAACAAATTGTGGCGAATTATACTGATTTGGTGGCTTTGAAAGAATTGGCTGAGAAAAGTGATGTTGTGACATATGAGTTTGAAAATGTAGATAATGATGCGATTCGTTCGATTGAGGACATTGTTCGTATTCCACAAGGGTCGGAGCTGTTGTCAATTACGCAGGATCGAATTTTGGAAAAGGCGTATTTGGAATCTATTAATATTAATTTAGCACCATATGCGGTGATTGTGGATAAAGATGATATTGTTCAGCATATTAGCAGCTTAGGTTACCCAGCAGTGCTCAAAACAACGCAGGGTGGTTATGATGGCAAAGGGCAATATGTGATTCAGAATGAGGACGATATTGATAAAGCGCTAGGGTTACTTCGTTTTGGTACGTGTGTGCTGGAGGCTTGGATTCCGTTTGAGCGTGAAGTTTCTGTAATTGTAGCTCGTAATGCCACAGGGCAAATCGAGACATTTCCTGTAGCAGAAAATGACCATAAAAATAACATATTGCATACGACGCATGTTCCGGCAACACTTGATGCGGAATCAGTTCATGAGGCGGAGGCTATTGCAGTGAAATTGGCAGAGTATCTTCATTTGGAAGGTGTTTTGGCGGTGGAGATGTTTGTTACGAACTCAGGCGCGATTTATGTAAATGAGTTGGCACCTAGACCGCATAACTCGGGGCATTTCTCGATTGAGGCTTGCAATATTTCGCAGTTCACACAACATATTCGGGCAATTGCCGGTTTGCCGCTTCTTGAGGTAGAGTTGTTGCGTCCAGCGATGATGGTGAATATTTTAGGACAACATGTGGATGGTGTGAATGAGGTATTGGACGCGCATCCAGAGTGGTTTGTTCATTATTATGGGAAACAAGAGGCGAAGATTGATAGAAAAATGGGGCATATAACCATACTTTCTGATAATCCGCTTGTGGAGATAGAGAAATTACGTGGTATGAAAATTTGGAGTTAATTGGGGGATTTGAGAAACGATGATTGAGCGTTATACGAGAGAAGAGATGGGTAATATATGGACGGAACAGAATCGTTTTCAGGCTTGGTTAGAAGTCGAAATTCTTGCTTGTGAGGCTTGGGCGGAGCTTGGTGAAATTCCAAAAGAGGATGTAGCGAAGATTCGTGAAAATGCAACGTTTGATGTGGCGCGGATTCAGGAGATTGAGCTTGAGACGCGTCACGATGTTGTAGCGTTCACAAGAAGCGTATCGGAATCGCTTGGTGATGAGCGTAAATGGGTGCATTATGGACTGACTTCAACGGATGTTGTGGATACAGCTAATTCGTATATTTTGAAGCAGGCTAACGAGATTTTGCGTGCCGATTTAGAACGGTTTATTGAGATTTTGGCAAATAAGGCTAAGGAATATAAATATACGGTTTGTATGGGACGGACGCATGGTGTGCACGCAGAACCGACGACATTCGGCTTGAAGTTGGCGCTGTGGCATGAGGAAATGAAGCGTAATTTGGAACGCTTTAATCGTGCTGCTAGTGGTGTTGAGTTTGGAAAAATTTCTGGTGCTGTTGGTACGTATGCAAACATCGATCCATTTGTGGAAGAATACGTTTGTAAGAAACTGGGTACAACGCCGGCTCCGATTTCGACGCAAACATTGCAGCGGGATCGTCACGCAGATTATATGGCTACGCTCGCTTTGATTGCAACTTCTGTGGAGAAATTTGCTGTGGAAGTTCGGGCACTTCAAAAGAGTGAGGTTCGTGAGGTGGAGGAGTTTTTTGCTAAGGGTCAAAAGGGTTCTTCTGCAATGCCGCATAAGCGTAATCCGATTGGATCGGAGAATGTGACAGGACTTGCACGTGTTATTCGTGGGCATATGGTGACGGCTTATGAGAATGTGCCGTTGTGGCATGAGCGTGATATTTCGCATTCGTCTGCTGAACGTATTATTTTACCGGATGCAACGATTTTACTTGACTATATTTTGAATCGTTTCGGTAATATCGTGAAAAATTTGACGGTGTTCCCAGAAAATATGAAACGCAATATGGATCGGACGTTAGGTCTGATTTATTCACAGCGTGTGTTATTAACATTGATTGATAAGGGGATGGCTCGCGAAGAGGCCTATGATACAGTGCAGCCTAAAGCGATGGAGGCTTGGGAGTCTCAAGTGCCATTTAAGACGTTAGTTGAGGCGACGCCTAAGATTACAGGATTACTTTCTAAAGATGAGATTGAGGCTTGTTTTGATTATAATTATCATTTGAAACAGGTGGATATGATTTTTAATCGCTTAGGGCTTTAAGGAAGGAATCGTGAAAAACTATGGAGGGTTATGATGGCTTCATAGTTTTTCATGCTTTATTTGGATTAAAATTCTGATGTAAAAGGAGACTTTTCATAGTGGCGAATTTATTGTATGAAGGCAAGGCAAAACGGTTATTTAGTACAGATCAGGATGGTATTTTACGTGTGGCGTATAAGGATGATGCAACAGCGCTGAACGGGGAGCGTAAGGAGAGTTTTGCGAGCAAAGGGCGTTTAAATAATGAAATTACGTCGCGCATTTTTTCATATTTGCGAGATGCGGGAATTAAGAGTCATTTTGTGGAGCAGTTGTCAGATACGGAGCAACTGGTGCAGGCTGTTGAGATTATTCCTCTTGAGGTTGTTGTGCGGAATGTGATTGCGGGTAGTTTGGCGAAACGCCTTGGGGTTCCAGAGGGGACGCCGACATCGCGGCCGATTGTCGAGTTTTATTATAAGGAAGATGCGCTTGATGATCCATTTATTAATGATGCGCATGTGCTTTATTTAGAAGCGGCGACAGAAGATGAGATTGCGATTTTGAAGCAGGCGGCGCTTGATGTGAATGTAGCATTATGTGAATTATTCGCAAAAATGAATATTACGCTGATTGATTTTAAATTAGAATTTGGACGTGATCAGGATGGAAAAATTCTACTTGCCGATGAAATTTCGCCGGATACATGTCGTTTATGGGATCGGGATACGAATGCCAAGCTGGATAAGGATGTCTTTCGTCGGAATATTGGGAATTTAACAGCGGTTTATGAGGAAGTTTTGAAAAGATTAAAGGAGGTTGTTTGAATGTATAATGTGAAGGTGTTTGTAACGTTGAAAAAGAGTGTATTGGATCCACAAGGTACAGCGGTGATGGGATCGCTAAAAAGCTTGAATTACGGTGAGGTTGAGGATGTTCGGATTGGAAAATATATGGAACTTCAAGTGGCAAAATCGGATCGTGACATTCATGCTGTCTTGGATGAAATGTGTGATAAGTTGCTGACCAACCCAGTGATGGAAGATTATCGTTATGAAATCGAGGAGGCTTAAGGATGAAATTTGCGGTCATTCAATTTCCAGGTTCGAATTGTGATTTAGATATGTTACATGCGATTTCTGACGCGCTTGGTGAAGAGGCAGAATATGTGTGGCATGCGGAAACGAGTTTAGATGGGTTTGATGCGGTGCTACTTCCTGGTGGTTTCTCATATGGGGATTATTTGCGGACAGGTGCGATTGCGAAGTTTGCGAATATTATGCCAGAGGTTGTACGGTTTGCGGAGACGGGGAAGCTTGTGCTAGGTGTTTGTAACGGGTTTCAAATTTTGGCAGAGAGTGGCTTGCTTCCAGGAGCTTTGATTCGGAATAATAATCTCCATTTTGTTTGTAAGACGGTTAGTCTGCGTGTGGAGAATGCAGAGACGATGTTTACGTCAGAATATGCGGCGGGGGAAGAGATTCGGATTCCTGTGGCACATGGCGAGGGGAACTATTATTGTGATGATGCGACGCTTGCAGATTTGCAGGCGAATGGACAAATTGTATTCACATATGCGTCAGAAAACCCTAATGGAAGTATTGCGAATATTGCTGGGATTACGAATAAAGCTGGCAATGTACTTGGTATGATGCCGCATCCGGAGCGTGCTGTGGAGGATGTTGTTGGTGGCACAGCTGGACTTGGCGTTTTTAAATCGATGTTGAAGGCTTGGAAGGAGGAACAGGTGCATGCTTAATGTGAATCAGGAACCGTCAGCGGCGCAAATTGAGGAACAGAAAATATATGAGACGATGGGGCTTAGTGAGAGTGAGTATGGTCTTGTTTGTGATATTTTGAAGAGGAAGCCGAACTATACGGAGACAGGTTTATTTTCTGTGATGTGGTCGGAGCACTGTAGTTATAAAAATTCAAAACCAGTGTTACGCAAATTCCCAACAGAGGGGCCACAAGTGTTACAAGGTCCTGGTGAGGGTGCTGGGATTGTGGATATTGGCGATGGACTTGGTGTTGCTTTTAAAGTGGAGAGTCATAACCATCCGTCTTACGTAGAGCCGTATCAAGGGGCTGCAACTGGGGTTGGCGGCATTATTCGCGATGTGTTCTCGATGGGTGCGCGTCCGATTGCGATGTTGAACTCGCTTCGTTTTGGTGAGATTGATAACCCACATACGAAATATTTGGTGAATGAGGTTGTAGCTGGAATCGCTGGTTACGGGAACTCCATTGGGATTCCGACGGTTGGCGGTGAGGTGCAATTTGACCCGTGCTATGCGAAGAATCCTTTGGTAAACGCGATGTGTGTTGGTTTAATTGCAAAAGAGGATATTCAAAAAGGTCAGGCAGTTGGTGTTGGTAATCCAGTGATGTACGTTGGAGCGAAAACTGGTCGTGACGGAATTCATGGTGCAACATTTGCATCGGTGGAGTTTAGTGAAGAGGGTGAGCAGCAACGTTCAGCAGTTCAGGTAGGAGATCCGTTTATGGAAAAACTATTGCTTGAGGCTTGTCTGGACTTGATTCGTGACCATTCGGATATTTTGATTGGGATTCAGGATATGGGTGCGGCTGGTCTAGTGAGTTCGAGCTCTGAGATGGCTTCGAAAGCTGGATCAGGCTTGGAGCTTATTATGGATGATGTGCCACAACGGGAAACGCATATGTCGGCCTATGAAATGTTGCTTTCGGAGTCGCAGGAACGGATGCTTTTATGTGTGAAAAAAGGGCATGAGGCGGAGATTAAGGCATTGTTTGAGCGTTACGGTTTAGAGGCTGTGACGATTGGAACGGTGACGGATGATAAGATGTATAAAATTGTGCATCATGGTGAAGTCGTGGCGAATGTGCCGGTTGATGCGCTTGCTGAGGATGCTCCTGTCTATCATAAGCCTTCATCAGAACCGCAACGGTACCGTGATTTCCAAGCGGAAGAAGCTTTTTCGCCAGTCGTGACAGATGTTGTTGAGACTTGGAAAGCTTTACTTGGGCAACCAACGATTGCAAGTAAGCGTCATATTTACGAACAGTTTGATTACCAAGTTCGGACGAATACGGCGGTTGCTCCTGGTTCGGATGCGGCGGTTTTACGAGTTCGTGGGACGAATAAGGCTATTGCAATGACGACGGATTGTAATTCACGTTATTTGTATTTGGACCCTGAGGCTGGTGGTCAGATTGCGGTTGCGGAAGCTGCGCGAAATATTGTTTGTTCGGGTGCAAAACCGCTGGCGATTACGGATGGTCTCAATTTCGGTAATCCTGAAAAACCAGAGATTTTCTGGGAGATTGAGAAGGCCGCAGATGGTATTAGTGCGGCTTGCTTAGAGCTTGATACACCTGTTATTTCGGGAAATGTATCGATGTATAATGAGACGGATGGAGAAGGTATTTATCCGACGCCAGTAATCGGTATGGTTGGCTTAGTGGAAGACGTTGCGCATATTACAACGCAAGGCTTTAAAGAGGCTGGCGATGTGATTTACTTAATCGGTGAAACGAAGCCGGAATTCAGCGGTTCGGAATTGCAAAAATTAGAGCAAGGCAAAATTAGCGGACGCGCACCTGTACTTGATTTACAAGTCGAGAAGCGTTATCAACAGTTCTTATTGACAGCCATTCGTGATGGGCTTGTTGCTTCGGCTCATGATTTGGCAGAAGGTGGACTTGCTGTAGCACTTGCTGAGGCAGGTTTTGCGAATGATTTGGGGGCTAATATCAACGTACCTTTTGCAGCGGAATTACTTTTTAGTGAATCGCAATCACGGTTCTTAGTTTCGGTGAAGGCAGATGATGCAACGAAATTTGAGCGGTTATTTGCAACAGAAAAATTGGTGCGTTTAGGTGAAGTGACAGAGGTGTCAAAACTTATCGTGCATGCGGAGAAATCAGTAATTACAGCCGAACTTAGTGAGTTGAAACAAGTTTGGGAAGGGGCTATTCCATGTCTACTGAAATAAGAGGGTTGAACGAGGAATGTGGCATTTTTGGGATTTGGAACCATCCGAGTGCGGCACAAATTACGTATTATGGGTTGCATAGTTTACAGCACCGTGGACAAGAGGGCGCAGGAATTGTATCAACGGACGGAGTGACGTTGAAAGGGCACCGAAATTTAGGCCTGCTTGCGGATGTGTTTAAGCACGGGGAACTGGATGAACTTGTTGGGAAGTCGGCGATTGGGCATGTGCGTTATGCGACGGCTGGTGGTAAGAGCTTGAGTAATGTGCAACCGTTTTTGTTTCATTTTCATAATTCGAGTCTGGCGCTTGCGCATAATGGAAATTTGATTAACGCACAGACGCTTCGACAAGAGCTGGAAGAAGAGGGAGCGATTTTTCAAACGAGTTCGGATACGGAAGTTCTGGCTCATTTGTTAAAGCGTAGCCAGACGGGATCGTTTTTGGAAGATTTGAAAGTAGCGTTGAATAAAGTGCAGGGCGGTTTTGCGTATATGTTGTTGACGGAGAATGAGTTGATTGCAGCGCTTGATCCGAATGGTTTCCGTCCACTTTCGATTGGAAAAATTGGTGACTCTTATGTGATTGCTTCTGAGACTTGCGCGTTTGATACGGTTGGCGCAGAATTTGTGCGTGATGTGGAGCCAGGTGAGTTGATTATCATTAATGATGACGGTTTGCAGATTGAAAAGTATACGGAACAGGTGAAGCATTCCATTTGTAGCATGGAATATATTTATTTTGCACGTCCTGATTCTAATATTGCTGGAATTAATGTGCATTCAGCGCGAAAACGGATGGGGAAACGATTGGCACAGGAAGCTTTTGTGGAGGCTGACGTAGTGACAGGGGTTCCAGATTCGAGTATTTCGGCGGCGATTGGTTACGCAGAGGAGACAGGGATTCCATACGAATTGGGATTGATTAAGAATCGTTATGTGGCGCGGACGTTTATTGCGCCTTCGCAGGAATTGCGGGAACAAGGCGTGAAAATGAAATTATCGGCGGTGCGTGGTGTCGTTGAGGGGAAACGGGTTGTCATGATTGATGATTCGATTGTTCGTGGTACAACGAGTCGCCGTATCGTGCAGCTTTTGCGCGATGCTGGTGCGGCTGAGGTTCATGTTCGAATTGCATCGCCACCGCTCGCTTTTCCGTGTTTTTATGGAATTGATATTCAGACGCGTAGTGAGTTAATTGCGGCGAATTATTCAGTGGATGAGATTTGCCGGATTATCGGTGCTGATTCGCTGACATATTTATCGGAGGATGGCTTGGTTGATGCTGTTGGAAAGCCGTATCCGGATGAGCCTTACGGTGGACTTTGTATGGCGTATTTCAATGGGGATTACCCAACGGAATTGTTTGATTATGAGAAAGAATATTTGGCAAGTTTAGAAGCCGAGTCACGTTGAGAGGGGAATTTTGCAAATGGCAGAGAATGCGTATAGTAAGGCTGGCGTTGATGTAGAGGCAGGTTATGAGGTTGTGGAGCGAATCCAAAAACACGTGGCTCGTACGAAGCGTAACGGCGTGATGGGCGCGATTGGTTCGTTTGGCGGTATGTTTGATCTTAGCGGGCTTGGCTTGCGTGAACCTGTGCTTGTTTCAGGCACAGATGGCGTTGGTACGAAGTTGCTACTTGCGATTGAGGCGGATAAGCATGATACAATTGGCGTGGATTGTGTCGCGATGTGTGTGAATGATATTTTAGCGCAAGGTGCAGAACCGCTATTTTTCTTGGATTATATTGCGACGGGAAAAACGGTTCCTAGCAAGATGGAGCAGATTGTAAAAGGTGTAGCAGATGGTTGTGAATTGGCTGGATGCGCGCTTGTTGGTGGTGAGACAGCTGAGATGCCGGACATGTATGGTGCGGATGATTATGATTTGGCTGGTTTCACGGTCGGGGCGGTCGAGAAGGCAAATGTGATTACAGGTGAGCAAGTTGCTGCTGGTGATGTGTTGATTGGTTTGCCATCGAGCGGGATTCATAGTAATGGATATTCATTGGTACGCAAAGTTTTCTTTAAGGAACATGATTTTACGCTGGATACGGTTTTGCCGGAACTTGGAGGCAAGACGCTCGCCGATGAGTTGCTTGTGCCGACGCGTATTTATGTGAAGCCTGTTTTGGAAGTGATGAAGAATGTGGCCGTACACGGTGTTTCGCACGTTACGGGTGGCGGTTTTATTGAAAATCTACCTCGTGTTTTGCCGGAGGATTTGGCGGTGTCGATTACGCGTGATGCTTGGCCTGTGTTGCCGATTTTTGATGTGCTGCAAAGTTATGGCAAGATTAATCCTGACGAGATGTATGGAATTTTTAATATGGGAATTGGAATGGTGCTTGTTGTTGCTGCGGATGATGCAAAAAGAACACTGGCTATTTTAGAGGAACAAGGTGAAAAAGCATACGAGATTGGAAAAGTGACGCCAAAATTGGATGGCGCGCAAGTCGTGTTTACGGAGGATAATTAGGATGAAAATTGCGATTTTTGCTTCGGGATCGGGTAGTAATTTTCAGGCGCTTATAGATGATGTAATTATTCGTGAGTCTGTCGCTTTACTCGTTTGTGATAAGCCAGGCGCATTTGTTTTGGAGCGGGCAGAAGCAGCTGGAATTCCGGCCTTTCTGTTCTCTCCAAAGACTTTTGTGGATAAAGTAGCTTTTGAACAAGAAATCGTGGCTAAATTAAAGGAATCAGAGGTAGAGTTTCTTGTTTTGGCAGGATATATGCGTTTGATTGGTGAAACGTTGCTGACGGCTTATGAAAATAAGATTATCAACTTGCATCCATCACTGCTTCCAGAATTTCCTGGAAAAGATGCAATTGGTCAGGCGATGGATGCGGGGGTGTTGAAGACGGGCGTTACTGCGCATTTTGTGGATGCTGGTATGGATACGGGACCGATTATTGCGCAACAGTCGGTGGCTATTTTACCAGAGGATACGTTGGATATTCTCACAACTCGAATACATAAAGTGGAACATGCTTTTTATCCAGAAGTTGTAAAAAAAATAATAGGGGGACAAACATGAAAAGAGCATTAATTAGTGTGTCAGATAAAACAGGTGTCGTGGAGTTCGCACAGTCACTTGTTGAGCTTGGCTTTGAAATTATTTCGACAGGTGGAACGAAGAAGGCGCTAGAAGATAGTGCGGTTCCTGTAATCGGGATTGAGGAAGTGACGAATTTTCCAGAGATGCTGGATGGTCGTGTGAAGACGCTACATCCAGCGATTCATGGTGGTTTACTTGCCCGTCGTGATGATGCGACTCATATGGCGGCGATTGAGGCACATGATATTGCGAAAATTGATCTCGTTTGTGTGAATTTATATCCGTTCCAAGAAACGATTGCTAAACCAGGTGTGAAGCTAGGTGAGGCGATTGAAAACATTGACATTGGTGGTCCTTCAATGTTGCGCTCGGCGGCAAAAAACTACGCGGCGGTGACGGTTGTTGTTGATAGCGTAGATTATGCTCCTGTTTTAGCAGAACTTGGCGATCATGGCGCGGTTACTTTTGAGACGAATCAGCGCTTGGCAGCGAAAGTTTTCCGACATACGGCGGCCTATGATGCTTTGATTGCAGGTTATTTGACGGATATTGTGGGCGATGAGTTCCCTGAAAAATTAACATTGACATATAATAAAAAACAAGCTTTACGCTACGGTGAAAATCCGCATCAACAAGCGGCATTCTACACAGAGCCACTGGGTGCAAAAAATTCAATCAGTGAGGCGAAGCAATTGCACGGCAAGGAGTTGTCGTACAATAATATTCGTGATACAGACGCGGCACTGCGAATTGCATCTGAATTTACGGAGCCTGTAGCTGTTGCTGTGAAACATATGAATCCGTGCGGTGTTGGTGTTGGTACTACGCCAGAAGAGGCATATTTAAAAGCCTATGAAGCAGATGAGACGTCTATTTTTGGTGGAATTGTGGCGATTAATCGAGAAGTAGATGCGGCAACAGCAACGCATATGAGTCGGATTTTCTTAGAAATTATTATTGCGCCAAGTTTTTCAGAAGAGGCATTTGCGATTTTATCGGAGAAGAAGAATATTCGCTTGCTATCAGTTCCTTTTTCAGGCCCGGTAAACGCGGTGGAAAAAACTTCTGTAATTGGCGGCTTGCTATTGCAAGATGGTGATGCTGTGGCAGAAGATGTGGCAACGTATGAAGTGGTGACAGACGCGCAACCGTCAGAGAGCGAGTGGAAAGCGCTTGTTGCTCAATGGAAAATTGTGAAGCACGTGAAATCAAACGCGATTGTGGTTGGAAATGATAAGCAAACGCTGGGAATCGGTGCAGGACAGATGAACCGGATTGGCGCAGCGCTAATTGCCTTGAATCAAGCAGGCGACAAAGCGCAAGGTGCAGTTCTGGCTTCGGATGCCTTTTTCCCAATGGATGATACAGTAACAGCGGCTGCAGAAGCTGGTATAAAAGCTATTATTCAACCAGGTGGCTCGATTAAAGATAAAGACTCGATTGCGATGGCTAACAAATATGGCATTGCAATGGTCCTCACACATGTTCGCCATTTCAAACATTAAAGGAGCGTGTTGGTACAATGAAAATTTTAGTTGTCGGAAGCGGTGGTCGTGAACACGCGATCAGTAAGAAATTGCTAGAAAGTAATAGCGTAGAGAAAGTATTTTGCGTACCGGGAAATGATGGTATGGTGAGCGATGCGATTGAGACATATGCTATTTCAGAAACTGACGCTAAAGCGCTAGTCGAATTTGCTAAAGATAAGGCGGTAGATTGGGTTATTGTCGGTCCAGAAGTGCCGCTCTTAAACGGTTTGGTTGATGATTTTGATGCTGCGGGAATAAAAGCATTTGGACCATCAAAACAAGCAGCATTAATTGAAGGGAGCAAGGATTTTGCAAAGCAATTCATGAAAAAATATGACATCCCAACGGCAGAATCAGAGTCGTTTACGAATTATGATGACGCCTATCTTTATTTACAAGAAAAAGGTGTGCCAATCGTGATTAAGGCAGATGGCTTGGCGGCTGGAAAAGGGGTAGTTGTTGCTTTTGAGATGGAAGAAGCGGTACTTGCTTTGAAAGATATGATGCTAGATAGCAAATTCGGTGAGGCATCCGCAAAAGTGGTGATTGAGGACTTTTTAGACGGCGAGGAATTTTCATTAATGGCTTTCGTTCGTGGGGAAAAAGTGTATCCAATGGCGATTGCGCAAGATCATAAACGAGCATATGAAGGTGATAAAGGACCGAATACTGGGGGAATGGGCGCTTATTCACCTGTACCTCACATCGCACAAACTATTGTTGATGAAGCGGTTAAGAGCATTCTATTTCCAGCAGCAAAAGGGATGGTAGCAGAAAATCGCTCGTTTTCTGGAATTTTGTATGCAGGGTTGATTGTGACAAAAGAAGGGCCAAAAGTGATTGAGTTCAATGCGCGATTTGGAGATCCAGAGACACAAGTGGTGTTACCGCGCTTGAAATCTGATTTTGCAAAGGTAATTGATGACTTGTTGCATGATCGTGAACCGATGCTTGAATGGGAGACGGGTGGCGTGACACTTGGCGTTGTTTTAGCGAGTGCTGGTTATCCTGAGGAATATGCGAAAGAAAAAGTAATTACAGGTCTTGCCGATGTGGAAGCAGAGGTTTATCATGCAGGGACAAAACGAGCTGAGGAAGATGATGTTTTCCTATCCAATGGTGGACGCGTATTGCTCGTCTGTGCAACAGCAGAATCAATGGTAGAGGCTCAAGCTAAACTCTATAAAGAAATGAAAAAGCTAGAGAATCCAAACTTCTTTTATCGGATGGATATTGGGACGAAAGCTATAAAATAAGTAAAACCGTGCGATGCTTTCTCGTTTCATGAGAAGCCACGCACGGTTTTTTTTATTTTCTAAAAAGCGCCACCGCCTGAGCCACCACCGCCGCCACCACTCGAGCCACCGCTAAAACCGCCACCAGAGCCACTACCAGACGATGCGCTACTTGCTAATGCACCGCTAAACGAGCTCTGGAAGGAGTTTTGAAAGCTTTCTGCAAAGGCTGTGTCCATATTGGCATTGTTTACACTGCCGAGCATAGCGCCCCCATAATAATAGTAAAGCAAGCTGGAATGCTGTTGTACTTGTTCTGGTGAGAAGTGAATCGATGCAGCTTTTAGAACTTCTTTCGTTAAACCAAGTGAAATCGAGTAAGAAAGGTAATGGTCCCAAATCGCGATGGAGCCAACGTCCGCGATATCCATATTCCCAACATCTTTAATATAACGTTTAAAAGCGTACCATTTAGCAAATTCTTCTGCCCCCTCTTGATTTTTAATAGGGAATTGGGTAATCCAAAAAACAAGCAGAATAACGAAGGCGATAAAACTTACGATACAAGCAAACAAGGAGAAGGTACTTGCAAAAATACTGAAAATAATGATACCAATACCAATCAAAATACTAGCTATTAAGGTGCTAACTAGCCATTTCGTAGCTTTAGAGCTTGCCGTTGTATCGAAATAGTCATATTTTTTTGCTTCCTCATGCACGCTATTTTTCCAGCTTGTAAAAGCAGTTCGAAAAGCTGTTGTGTTTTTTTTGGCATATGCGTTGATTTCTTTCAAAGTTACTTTTTCGCCATCGCCAATCTTATCGATGAGCCATGTTACCAGTCTTGTCTCGTGTGATAAAGGTTTGATTGGAGAAGGGACTGGTAATTTCGTGATGGTGTAGGTTGCCTTTTTCTTATTGCCAGAAGGATGTGGAAGTTCTTCGATGGTTAGCTGGCGTTTGCGAACTAAGTCCATAATTGTTGCAACGATATCATTTGCGCCTGTTTGCATGAAAATCAACTTGTTCATAACAGCTGGCGACATGTCAGTCGGGATGTCATGGAAATACTTATCTTTAAAAACCACTACTTTCGATTTTGTATATTTTACATAGGTTAGGATAATCGTCACAAGAATAATCAGTAAAATGAGTAAACTACCACCGTAAAAAACGGTTTTTGCAAGCGTTCGTTTAAAATTGGCTTGATTGGCTAGCTTGGCTTCTTGTGCCTGAATGGTAGCTTTTTTATTAATAGCTTGGATATTTTGATTGAGCGGTACAATATTATTTGGAAAAATCACATGAGCCTCTACAAATTGCCCAGCTTTGACATTATCAGCAGTTAGTTTTACAATTTTATTATTTTGTAAGGAAACATTACCATCCAACGGTCCGTGCGCCCATGCCTGGAGCTCGCCATTTTGCGTTGCTTCTGGCAGTGTAATCGTGATGGCAACTTGATCCAATGTTTTTTCCCAATTCTTTCCGACTAATTTACGATTAAATTCCGCGGTGTCATTGTAGTTAATAATCGCATTTTTTAATGTGTACGTATAGGTGAAATCTTTTGTTGCCGTGTCTGTTGGAGAATAGACGCGGATTTTTAATGTATCACCGATATAATCTGCTTTAAAGGTGCCATTTTTTTCGGAGTTACTTTCAATAAATGGTTGACCATCGACAGCTACTCGTAAGTCGGTGATTGGTGGGAGTCCAGCTGTATCAATATCCATTGTCGCTCCATTAAACGCGCCATCGAAATCATAGCGAACATTTTCAGCAATTATGGCCGTTCCATCTGGCTGAATCTGGACATAGTTTTCATACTTTGGTATTGTAAAAGAACGATCAGCCGAAACTGGTAGATGGAACGTTATGAGAAACATAAATAAGAGTGAGAAAAGTAAGACAATTTTCATTTTCATGTTGAGACCTCCCTTTATAAGAAATAGTATAGCATGTTCGTTTGTATTTTTGAACCTTCTTGTTGTGTTATTCACACTAGTACGTTAAAATGGTAAAGAAGAGTCTGATTAAAATGGAGGTATACGCATGCAAATAGAAAAACTGCGTGGTGAAGGTCTAGATACATTTTTTAAAGGGATCTTAGCACTGGAGAATTTAGAAGAATGTTACGCTTTCTTTGATGATGTATGCACAGTAAACGAAATTCAATCAATGTCACAACGTTTTCAAGTAGCTAGAATGTTACATGAAGGTAAGACATACAATGTTATTGAAGCCGAAACAGGCGCTAGCACAGCAACAATTTCGCGCGTAAAGCGCTCACTCAATTATGGTAACGACATGTATGAGGTAGTTTTTGAACGAATGAAAGATAAATAGATGGTCATAAAGAGGTGAGCCACTTTCGGCACACCTCTTTTCGTTAAAAGTTTATAATTCCAGTAGCGGATAGGAATATTAGGATAATCGCGATAGGCGCAACATATTTTAAGAGAAGTAGCCAAAGCATAAACACTTTACGGCCTAATCGACTACTTTGTGTAAATTCGTCAAATAGTAATTGGCGAGGCAATCGGAAGCCTACAAAAATGGCTGTGAATAATGCGCCTAACGGGAAAATAATATTCGTAGACACGTAATCAATCGCTTCAAAAATAGTTCGACCAAAAATAGTATATTGATGCCAAATGCCGAAACTTAGTGTGGCTGGGATGGCTATTAAGAAAACAAGGCCACCAATAACCCAAGTTGCCAAGGCTCGACTCGGAAATTTTGTAATAAAAGGTGCTACTGCCGTTTCAAGCAATGAGAAACTTGAAGAAAGAATCGCAATTAGAAACATAAGCAAGAAGGCGATGAAAAAAAACGGAACCGAATGGTAGTTGATTGAATATAGAAGGTAGGACGACAAACAATATAGCAGGCCCATCGTTTGGCTTTACCCCAAAGGAGTAAAGTACCGGAAAAATTGCAATAGCAACTAGAATAGAGATAAAAAAATTGAGTAATGTTATAAAAGCCGATGTTTTTGGAATATTAATGCTTTTATTTAAATAAGAACCGTATGTGACCATTAGTGATATTCCGACGCTGAGTGAGAAAAAAGATTGACCTAGAATAAGGAGCAAGCTTTTGCTATTAATAGCTGAAAAATCCGGCTTTAGAAATAATTGGAGCCCAGTGACTGCATTAGGAAGTGTCAGGCCTCGAATTGTTAAAATAACAAGCAAAATAAAAAGTGCAGGAACCATAAATTTACTGGTTCTTTCAAGACCTACCCGAACGCCCAGAGAGACAATTAATATCGTTAAAAGTATAAATATCCCAGTTCCAGCAATCGCGGTGGCCGTATTGGCTGATGTGAGGCTAAATTGCAAAGAGAGCTGTGCTTGATCTATATGGCTGACAGAACCAGTAGTCACTTTGATAATATAGGCCAGAACCCAGCCACCAACAATACTATAAATTGCAAAAACTAAGATAGATCCGAGGATGCCCAGCTTTCCAACCAAGTCCCAATGACCATTTGGTACTAACTTCTTATAAGCTCTTATGGCATCACTGTTGGATGAGCGCCCCACGATGTATTCCCCAATCAGGATTGGAAGCACGACTGTAAACGTCAGAATCAAAAAAAGCGATGAAAAAAGCGCCACCTCCTGTTTTAGAGGCTATATATGGCATTTTCCAGATAGCGCCGATACCAATCATGGCACCGACTGACGCAAGTGTAAAACCTAATTTTGAACCCCACTGTTCCCGGTTATTATCCATAAGAGACTCCCTTTCAGCTCGAAAAAATCAAATAATAGTATGTACTTTAATCATAGCATAGAAGAATTCTGAATGCATCTTCTTAAATTCTATTTAAAGTTAAATATTTTTATAAAAGCGTCTGGGAAGTGGTGCGGGGTACGTCTAAAAATGTTATACTGTAGGTGGCGCGTGGCGCGACAAGTATTCATCTTCGTCGTTAAAGCCTGTGCTCCGATACTCTCGTACAGTCGTACGCTCCGTTTCGGTGCTCGGCTTTGCCTAGAATCTGAACACTTGTCGCACCACGCTAGTTCGTATGTAAGTTCATGGATGGAAAAAGTTCGTTTTTGATGGTGGAGGGGCTTGATAGTGAGACATTTATTTAAGTTGGATCCTGCGAAAGTGTTGCCGGATGGTGCTGTGGATCGGTTGGTTCGGTCTGGTACGGATGGCTTTATTATCGGGGGGTCCGATGGTTTGCAGGTGGGTGCGGTGCAAGCGTTGTTTCGCTCTTTTGCAACATGGGACTTACCGGTTTTTATGGAGGTAAGCGATGAGGCGATGGTTATGCCTGGTGCGAGTGAGTATTTGATTCCAATGGTGTTGAATACGACAGATGTGGAATGGCTACTTGGCGCACATCACAGGATTGTAAAGCAATATGGTGATTTTATTCCATGGCCGCATGTTTTGGTGGAAGGATATTGTATATTAAATCCGGATGCGAAGGCGGCCAACCTTGCAAAGGCCAACACGAATTTAACAGAGGGCGATGTGGCTGCGTACGCTAGTATTGCTGAAAATATGTTGCAACTGCCGATTTTTTATGTCGAGTATAGTGGTGTTTTTGGGGATAAACGAATGTTGCAGGCGGCGCGCTCGGAGCTCGTTAACACGAAACTTTGGTATGGTGGCGGTATTCGGACGGTTGCCCAAGCACGTGAAATGGCTGAAATCGCGGATGTGATTATCGTTGGGAATGTTTTGTATGAAGATTTTGAACAGGCGTTGGAAACGGCGAGTGCAATAAGGTAATATCACTTGCTTTCGGTTGTTTAAAAAGTTAAAATAAGAACAAATGTTTGTATTGGCGGTGTGAGGATAAAATGCAATTAAATGCGGAAGATTTAGTAAAAGGATTGAATCCACAACAGAAGAAGGCAGTTGAAACGACGGAAGGACCGCTTTTGATTATGGCTGGGGCCGGAAGTGGGAAAACGCGTGTTTTGACGCATCGTATCGCGTATATGATGAAAGAGCGTGGAGTGAATCCTTACAATATTTTAGCGATTACGTTTACGAATAAGGCTGCGCGAGAGATGAAGGCACGTGTTGGTGGTTTGCTAGGTTCGGAAGCGGAATCGATTTGGATTTCGACATTTCACTCGATGTGTGTACGGATTTTACGCCGGGATATTGAGCGTATTGGTTTTAATCGTAATTTTACAATTTTGGATGGCGGGGACCAGATTTCGGTTATTAAAGGTATTTTGAAGGATAAGAATGTCGATACGAAGAAATTTGAGCCGCGCGGAATTCTGGCGGCGATTAGTAATGCCAAGAATGAATTGATGAATGCAGAAGAATACAAGAAGGAAGCATTTGGCTTTTTTGATCAGATGGTTGCGGATGTATATGTGGAATATGAGAAGAAACTAAAAAAGAATCAGTCCCTTGATTTCGATGATCTAATTATGGTGACAATTCAGTTGTTTGAGCGTGTGCCGGATGTACTGGAATTTTATCAGCGGAAGTTCCAATATATACATGTGGATGAGTACCAAGATACGAATCATGCGCAGTATATTTTAGTAAAGTTGTTGGCAGCGCGTTTCCGTAATCTTTGTGTTGTTGGGGATTCGGATCAATCAATTTATGGTTGGCGTGGAGCGGATATTACGAATATCATGTCATTTGAGAAAGATTATCCAAATGCGCAAACGATTTTGTTAGAGGAGAATTATCGTTCAACTAAGCGGATTTTGGCGGCTGCGAACCGGGTGATTGAGAATAATAGTAACCGGAAGGCGAAGAATCTATGGACGAATAATGATGAAGGTAAGAAAATTTTCTATCATAAGGCGTTAACGGAAAAAGAAGAGGCTGCGTACGTCGTTGCAAAAATTCAAGAGGAAGCTAAGATGTCGAACCGCCCGCTATCAGATTTCGCGATTCTTTATCGGACAAATGCGCAGTCGCGTGTGATGGAGGAATTCTTCATGAAGTCGAATATGGCGTATCAGATGGTTGGTGGCACGAAGTTCTATGATCGCAAGGAAATCAAGGACCTATTGGCTTACTTGCGTCTGATTTCAAATAATGACGACGATATTAGTTTGGCACGGATTATTAATGTGCCAAAGCGCGGTGTTGGCGCAGGTTCGATGGATAAAGTTGCAAATACGGCTACGGCTTACGATCTAACTGTTTTTGAGGTGCTGGACAGAATTGAGATGGTCGGATTATCGGCGAAGATTTCGAAACAATTGATAGAATTTCATGATTTGATTAAAGGTTTTACGCAAATGCAAGATTATTTGTCAGTGACGGAGCTGGTGGAGCAGGTACTTGAGAAATCGGGATATCGCGCGATGCTAGAAAATGAGCGGACAATTGAGGCGCAGACACGTTTAGAGAATATTGACGAGTTCTTATCTGTGACGCAAAACTTTGAAAAGGAAAATGAGGACAAGACGTTGATCAGCTTTTTGACAGATTTGGCACTTGTGGCGGATGTGGACAAACTGGACGAAGAGGACAAGTCACGCGGTGCTGTGACGCTCATGACGCTACACTCAGCAAAAGGTTTGGAGTTTCCAGTTGTCTTTTTAGTTGGACTCGAGGAAGGAATTTTCCCACATAGTCGAGCGCTTTTTGAGGAAGATGAGATGGAAGAAGAGCGTAGATTGGCTTATGTTGGGATTACGCGTGCGGAAGAAGAGCTTTACATGACGAGTGCGTATTCGCGGATGTTGTATGGTCGTTCGACGGCGAATAAAGAATCACGTTTTATTGATGAAATTCCAGATGATTTAATTGAAATGGCACACGAGAATAGCTTGAAAGAGGTGCCGTTTGCGAAGTCATCGATGCACAGTAAATCAGTTGTTGGCTATAGTTCATCAGGCGCTGAGAAAGAGGCGTGGACAGTTGGCGATAAGGCGAGCCATAAGAAATGGGGCGTCGGAACGGTTGTCAGCGTGAAAGGAACGGGGAGCAACATGGAGCTTGACATTGCATTCCCAAGTCCAACTGGAGTAAAACGATTGCTGGCGGAATTTGCGCCTGTTGAAAAAGTATAAGTAGGTGAAGCGAAATGGCTGAAAGAAAACGTTATGAAGAATTAATTAAAGAACTGGAAAGGCTTAGCTATGAGTACTATGTTGCGGATAACCCAACAGCTCCGGATTCTCTTTACGATCAGCTCTTGCACGAATTGATTGGGCTGGAGGAGAAGAATCCGGACTGGGTAACACCAGAATCGCCTTCACAGCGTGTCGGTGGAGAGGTATTGGCTGGCTTTCAGAAGGTGGCGCACGAAACGCCAATGCTTAGTCTTGGCAATGCTTTTAACCATGAGGATTTGCAGGATTTCGACCGTCGGGTGCGTGAGAAGGTAGGAGATGATGTCGCTTACATGTGCGAACTCAAAATTGATGGTTTAGCGGTTTCTTTGCAATACGAAGCAGGAAAGTATAAACGTGGCGCAACACGTGGTGACGGAACGATTGGTGAGGATATTACATCGAATTTGCGAACCATTCGCTCGATTCCGATGTCACTCAAAGAGCCGTTCACGATTGAAGTTCGCGGCGAAGCGTTCATGCCGAAACAGTCATTTCAAAAACTAAATGAAAAGCGAGAAGAAGATGGCTTAGAGGTTTTTGCCAATCCTCGTAATGCAGCAGCAGGATCTCTACGCCAACTAGATACTAAAATTGCTGCATCGCGGAACTTAGATATTTTTTTTATATGCAGTTGCGGATTTTGGCGATATGGGTGTCGCGTCACATAGTGAAGGATTGGCACGCTTGGAGAATTTGGGCTTGAAGGTGAATAAGGAGCGTCGCTTGTGTCAGTCTCTAGAAGAAATTTTTGCATACATTGAAGAATGGACGGCAGGCCGTGCAAACCTTGCTTATGACATCGATGGAATCGTGATTAAGGTAGATAGCTTAGCGCAGCAACAAGCACTTGGATTCACTGCAAAATCACCGCGCTGGTCGATTGCTTATAAATTCCCAGCTGAGGAATTGGCAACGAAACTGCTAGATATCGAGCTTGGTATTGGACGAACGGGTGTCGTGACGCCGACTGCGATTTTAGAGCCCGTGCGTGTGGCAGGGACAACGGTTGGTCGAGCTTCACTTCATAATGAAGATTTGATTCGCGACCGAGATATTCGGATTGGCGATACTGTGATGATAAAAAAAGCCGGTGATATTATTCCGGAGGTCATTCGAGTGGTGGCAGAAGACCGAACAGAAGAACAAGTGCCATACCAAATGCCCACGCATTGTCCAACATGTGAGAGTGAGTTGGTTCGTCTGGAAGGTGAGGTGGCACTACGCTGTATTAATCCAAAGTGCCCAGCACAGTTAAAAGAAGGCTTGATTCATTTCGTTTCGCGCAATGCGATGAACATCGACGGTTTAGGTGAAAAAGTAGTCGTGCAGCTATTCGAACAAAAATTAATTACAGATGTGGCAGATTTGTTTTTCCTTTCGGGCGAAAAGCTGGTAGAATTAGAGAGAATGGGCGAGAAGTCTGTTCAGAATTTATTAGCTTCCATCGATAAGAGCCGCGAAAATTCGTTAGAGAAATTACTGTTTGGTCTTGGTATTCGTCATGTTGGCGCAAAGGCTGCGAAAGTTTTAGCCCAGTATTTCGAAACGATGGACGCGCTTCGTACCGCTGAAAAAGAAGCATTGATTGAGGTGCCTGATATTGGCGAGAAGATGGCTGACTCGGTCGTTGCTTATTTTGAGAATGAGGAAGTACATGATTTGTTAGCGAAGTTAGAAAAAGCCGAAGTAAATATGATTTATACAGGCCCAAAATTAGAATTAATGCCGGAAGAAGCGCTAGTTTTTGCAAATCAGAAAGTTGTTTTAACAGGGAAATTAGAGCATCTGAAGCGTGAGGAAGCAAAGGCATTAATTGAAAGTTTAGGTGGAAATGTAACGGGGAGCGTAAGTAAAAATACGGACGTTGTTGTGGCAGGAAGTGATGCGGGTTCCAAACTGGCTAAGGCTGAAGAACTGGGGATACCAGTATGGAGCGAGCAAAAATTAATGGAATATTTACCAGATGAAGGTGGTCAAAACAAATGAAAAAATTACTAGTCGTTTCCCTTAGCACCGCTCTTTTACTTGCAGGTTGTGCCCCGAGTCTCGATTCGGATGAACAGGTTGTGCAGAAAAAAGACACGCAACAAGCAGAAACAGGAATTATGACAAAAAACCAGATTTCCGCGAATTACTATAAAACAGTTTTACCATATAAGGCGAGTAAATCACGTGGGTTAGTCGTTTCAAATATTAACTCCCGCTATGATATTAATGAATTAGAATCTGGATTGATGCGAGTTTCCCAGCAGAGTTATTCACCAGATGATTATCTATTTCAAGAAGGGCAATATTTGACGACGGAGACGTTAACGAAGTGGTTAGATCGCTCAAGTGATAAGAATAAGGATGGTCTGAATCCGAAAGATAACGGCAAGGAT
This sequence comes from Listeria rocourtiae FSL F6-920, assembly GCF_000525975.1. GTDB lineage: Bacteria > Bacillota > Bacilli > Lactobacillales > Listeriaceae > Listeria_A > Listeria_A rocourtiae. The sequence goes on along the minus strand of NZ_AODK01000018.1, from coordinate 55,063 downwards.
GGCGATCAGCGTGCCCCAATTTATTTGGCACATATTTTGGAACAGAATTATTTGAAGAAGACAGACAAGGATACAGTAGGACTGGGCGGTATTTCGATTGCACTTGCGATGAATTCTGTGGATTATTACCAGAAAGAGAAATTTGGTGCGACATTTGAGCAAAATATTTCTGATAGCCAATTATTGGCGCAAGGTAAAGAGATGGCTACGACCGTTTTGAGCCGGATTCGGGCGATAAAAGGCTTGGATTCTGTACCTGTGACGATTGCAATTTATAAACAAGGAAAGCGTGATGGCGTTGTGCCAGGTAATTTTCTTGCTTTTGCTAATGCAGATGGCGCGAGTCTTGGCAAATGGAAAACAATCGATGAGAAGAGTTATGTGTTGCCTTCTGCGGACGCGAAATCAGACCACAAGACGGATAACACTTCGTTTGAAGATTTTAAAGCCGACATCGAGAAATATTATCCAAACTATACAGGTGTCGTAGGGCGTGCTCGTTATGAGGACGGCGAGATGACAGATCTTAATATTGATATCCCATTGCAATTTTATGGAGAGGCAGAAATTATCGGATTTACGCAGTATGTGACGGATTTAATTGGAAAACATCTCTCGACAAATGCGGCAATTCAGGTTAATATTACTACAACCGATGGTACTGCGGCGCTTATCACGCGCAAGGCAAATGATGACACGCCAACAGCACACATCTTTGATTGATAAAATTTGGAAGGTGAGCACCGATTCACGCGGTGCTTCCTTCCAATTTAAAAAGGAGGAAAAATTTTGACAACTATTTCAAAAGAGACTGTAGAACGAGTGGCAAACTTGGCGCGCCTAGAAGTAAGTGACCAAGAGGCTGAAAACTTTGCAACACAATTAGGAAACATTATTCATATGGTGGAGAAATTGAGCGAGTTAGACACGGCTGATGTTGAACCAACGTCACACGCGATTGAAGTATCCAATGTATTGCGTGATGATATATCAATTCCAGGCCTACCGCGCGAAAAAGTATTACAAAATGCACCGAATCAACAAGATGGTATGTTTAAAGTACCGACGATTATGGAAGACTAATTTTAGATATATCAGGAGGGAATTAATTTGGGATTATTTGAGCATTCGGTAAAAGACTTACATGAAAAGCTTGTAAAAAAAGAGATTGCACCATACGATCTTGTGAAAGAGTCATTTGATCGCATCGATGCTGTTGAAGATAAAGTAAAATCGTTTATTACACTAAATCGCGATAAGGCGCTAGATGTTGCGGAAGAACTAGGAGATGCTGGGATTGACCCGAACAATATGTTAGCAGGCCTTCCGATTGGTATTAAAGATAACATTGTGACGAAAAATCTACGCACAACGGCTGCAAGTAAAATTTTAGAGAACTTTAATCCAATTTACGATGCAACGGTCATGCAAAAATTGAAAGCCGCGCAAACAATCAATATTGGAAAAGTGAACTTGGACGAGTTCGCTATGGGTTCCTCAACGGAGAATTCTTATTTTCATACAACGACAAATCCGTGGAATTTAAACAAAGTACCTGGTGGTTCTTCGGGTGGTAGTGCTGCAAGTGTTGCTGCTGGTGAAGTATTATTTTCATTGGGATCAGATACGGGTGGATCCATTCGTCAGCCAGCTGCATTTTGTGGTGTTGTTGGGATGAAGCCTACATATGGCCGTGTTTCTCGATATGGCTTAATTGCCTTTGCTTCATCGCTTGATCAAATTGGACCAATTACGCGTACAGTAGAAGATAATGCGTATTTGCTAGAGGCAATTTCCGGCGTCGATCCATACGACTCAACGTCTATCGATCAACCAGTAGAGAATTTCGCGGCTCATTTGACAGGAGATATTAAGGGGTTGCGTATCGGTGTACCGAAAGAATACATCGGTGAAGGTGTGGAACCAGGTGTGAAAGAAGCCGTTCTAAAAGCGTTGAAAACATTAGAAGATTTAGGCGCAACATGGGATGAAGTTTCTTTACCTCACTCTGAGTACGGCGTTGCAAGTTACTATATCCTAGCTTCCAGTGAGGCATCTTCCAACTTAGCACGTTTTGACGGTGTACGCTATGGTTATCAGTCGCCAAATGCGCATACATTAGAAGAACTTTACAAAAAAAACACGTGCTGAAGGTTTTGGTGATGAGGTAAAACGTCGCATTATGTTAGGAACTTTTGCTTTAAGCTCTGGTTACTATGACGCTTACTACAAAAAAGGACAACAAGCACGTACGTTGATTAAGCAAGATTTTGCGAAAGTGTTTGCTGATTACGACGTGATTATCGGCCCAAGTGCACCAACTGTTGCGTTTGATATTGGTGGTTTGATTCACGATCCAATCACGATGTATTTGAACGATTTGTTGACAATTCCGATTAACTTGGCTGGACTTCCAGCGATTTCGGTTCCTTGTGGGCTCTCAGAAGGCATGCCAGTCGGGCTACAAGTGATTGGTAACTACTTTGACGAGAAAACGATTTACCGTGTCGCACACGCGTTTGAACAAGCTACAGAATTCCATAAAGAAAAACCAAGTTTATAAGGGAGGGCGAGACATATGAATTTTGAAACAGTAATTGGACTTGAGGTTCACGTAGAATTAAAAACAGAATCCAAAATCTTTTCGCCGGCACCTGCTCATTTTGGCGCTGAACCGAATACAAATACACACGTGGTAGACCTTGGAATGCCGGGCGTTTTGCCAGTTTTGAATAAAAAAGCAGTAGAATACGGTATGAAAGCAGCGATGGCAATCAACTGTGAAATCGCAGAGCATACGAAATTCGATCGCAAAAATTATTTTTATCCAGATAATCCGAAAGCATACCAAATTTCGCAATTTGATAAACCAATCGGCGAACATGGTTGGATTGATGTGGAAGTGAATGGCGAGAAGAAACGTATCGGTGTAACCCGTCTTCATTTAGAAGAAGATGCTGGTAAAAATACACATACATCACACGGTTATTCACTTGTTGATCTTAACCGTCAAGGTACGCCACTTGTGGAAATCGTTTCTGAGCCAGATATGCGTACAGCTGATGAGGCTTACGCTTATCTCGAAAAAATTAAATCAATCATCCAATATACCGGCGTGTCTGATGTGAAAATGGAAGAAGGATCGATGCGTTGTGATGCTAATATTTCGATCCGTCCAGTCGGACAAAAAGAGTTCGGCGTGAAGACCGAGCTTAAGAACTTGAACTCGTTTACAAACGTGCGTAAAGGTATCGAATATGAAATCAAACGTCAAGCAGAAGTTTTGATGGCTGGTGGAATTATCGAGCAAGAGACGCGCCGTTTTGAAGAAGCAACTGGTAAGACGACATTAATGCGTATTAAAGAAGGTTCAGATGATTATCGCTATTTCCCAGAGCCAGATTTGGTAGATTTATATATCGATGATGCTTGGAAAGAACGCATTCGTGCTGAAATTCCCGAGCTTCCAGATAAACGCCAAGCGCGCTATGTTGCTGACTTAGGTCTTCCAGCATATGATGCGATGGTTTTAACACTAACAAAAGAGATGTCTGATTTCTTTGAAGCGACAATCGAAAAAGGTGCGGACGCGAAACAAGCATCTAACTGGTTGATGGGTGAAGTTTCGGCCTATCTAAACGCAGAGCAACAAGAACTTGCTGATACGAAATTAACGCCTGAAAATCTAGCTGGCATGATTGGTTTGATTGAAAAAGGTACGATTTCATCTAAAATCGCGAAGAAAGTTTTCCGTGAGCTGATTACAAATGGTGGGGATGCTGAGGAGGTTGTGAAAGCAAAAGGACTTGTTCAAATTTCTGACGCTGGTGAACTTCGTAGTATTATTTCCGGAATCCTTGACCAGAATGAGCAATCTGTTACCGATTTTAAAAATGGAAAAGATCGTGCAGTAGGTTTTCTCGTTGGACAGGTAATGAAAGCAACGAAAGGCCAAGCCAATCCAACGATGGTTAATGAAATTTTAGTGGATGAAATGAATAAGCGTTAAATAGCATTATATATCAGACTGTAGATAAACCTACTTTACATGATTTCTTGCCAAACCTCAGCGTTTATCGACACGCTGGCATTATATATTACTGGGAGCCGTATTTAGCTCCCGGTATTTTTTTGCATATCAACTGTCTTCAAAATGGGTTTTTGAGTAGAAATTTGGTATAATGAAAAGTATTCGGGGCTGAGATGGGCGTAACAGCGTTTATATTCAGATTTGAGAGGACGGAGAATATACTATGCAAAAAAGAGCACGGGTGATTTATAACCCAACATCAGGACGGGAAATCATTAAGAAAAACTTGGCTGATGTGCTGACTATATTGGAGAATGCAGGCTATATAACGAGTTCCCATGCAACGACACCAGAAGAGAATGATGCCAAAAACGAAGCACGGAAAGCTGTTGAGGATCGTTATGATTTGGTTGTGGCAGCAGGTGGCGATGGCACGATTAATGAGGTTATTAATGGTATCGCGGAGCAGGATTACCGACCAAAAGTAGGGATTATTCCGACTGGAACGACAAATGATTTTGCAAGAGCGCTGAAAATTCCACGTGATGTGATTAAAGCGACAGAAATTATCGCAAACGGCGCTAGCGTTGCGATGGATATTGGTAAAGCGAATGATACGTATTTTATTAATATTGGTGGTGGTGGTCGAATTACCGAACTGACATATGACGTGCCAAGTCGCTTGAAAACGATGCTTGGACAGCTGGCTTATTATTTGAAGGGCATTGAAATGTTACCTTCCTTGAAACCAACGCAAGTCAAGGTTGCCTATGATGATGGCGTTTTTGAAGGTGAAGCGATGTTTTTCTTGCTGGGCCTAACGAATTCAATTGGCGGTTTTGAGAAAATTGCGCCTGATGCTAAGTTGGATGACGGTAAATTTTCATTAATTATCGTGAAAAAAGTGAATTTGGCGGAATTTATTCGATTAGTGACACTGGCTTTGCGAGGCGATCATATTAAAGAGCCGAATGTTATTTATGTGAAGTCAGAGAAAGTGATTGTGCATTCGGAAGATCAAATGTTAATTAATTTGGACGGTGAACTTGGTGGTGAGACACCGATGACATTCCAGAACTTGCGCCAACATATTTCGTTTTTCGCTAATGTAGCGGATATCCCAGCGTCAGATTTAAACAATAAGCAAATGGAAATGATTGATTAATACAGGATATAGTGGCCGAATGTCTCTTGAAATACTATGAGATATTCGGTTTTTGTAATATGTTTCGCGATAAATGTAACTTTTGTAAAGAAGTTGTATTAATTCGTAAAATGTGATATACTTGCAGAAGCCTCCAGTGGGCAGTCAGAAATAAGGAAGAAGGTGTTTACGACTTGAAGAACAGTCGTGTAAGCCGTTTTATTATTGGTTTGTTGGCATGCATAGCCGTCGGTGGTGCAGCCTTTCTAATATTTTGGAATGTACAGGCGGAAGAAATGACACCTGTTGTTGATCAAGCGAAATTAATGGATAGTAATAGAACGTGGATTAAAACAAACACTAGCATTGCAATTGGGCCGAATTTAGTTCTTCCAATTAAGGGCGACGATACAGTAACGAGTATCGCGAGCAATGGTGATTTAATTCTCGACACAACGAACAAAGCTGTTTTAGCAAAAATGGCTAAAGTGGATACAAAATATCAAGCTATAGATCGTTTTCGAGTGCGAATTTTCGCGAATAAGGTATCGACAGTAATGAATCCAGCTGCTTTTCAGTATACGCATGACAAAGTGGATGGTTTCTTGACGAGTTATTCTATTTTGAGTGGGACACTAGACAAAACTGCGGGTAAAAGTTTTGAACTCACCGCAGAAGTTGGAATGCCGATACAGGTGAACGAGAAGTTAGACACAAAATATTCTAGCGGTCTTGCTGAGAAAGTTGCGCCAGTTTTGGGAATCGATCCGAAAATAGAGTGTCAGTACTTAGAGGATGAGTTTAACATTGTAGCTGGAGAAACGGTGAGAGCTTTCCCTAGACAATTGGCGTATCATTTTAGCGCTGAGAAAACGTCTTTTGCCTTTTTTAAAGGAAATAGCAATGAGGAAATCACACAACCAGTTGGATTGGAATATGTGATTAAGGAAAAAAGATAGGTGTGCGCCTATCTTTTTTTTGGTATAATGTGAGGAGTTGAAATATGAGAGGGAGGGCAAGTATGGGTGCTCCAGTGAGTAAGAATGAGTGTATTGATGTTGTTTTTGAGGATTTGACACATGACGGTAATGCTGTCGCTAAGATAAATGGATATCCGATTTTTGTGCCTCAAGGTTTGCCGGAAGAGATGGCGCGAATTAAGGTTATTAAGACGAATAAGAACTATGGATTTGGCAAAATTATCGAGTTGATGAAAGAAAGCGCGGACCGGGTAAGACCGCCTTGTGTTGTTTATGCGCAGTGTGGTGGTTGTCAGTTGCAGCATTTGAGCTATGATGGGCAATTGCGTGTCAAGCAGAAACAAGTGGAGCAAGTGATGAAACGGATTGGGAAACAGGATGTGGAAGTATTACCGACGCTTGGAATGGCAGAGCCTTGGCGCTATCGGAATAAGGCGCAGGTTCCAGTTGGATTTGTGAATGGGAAGTTGGTTGCAGGCTTTTATCAGCAACGGACGCATCAAATTATTGATATGGATACATGCTTGATTCAGCATGAGCAAAATGATGCGGCGATTCAGATGGCACGTGGAATTTTTGCGAAATATCATGTGGAGCCTTATGATGAGGTGACTCGAAAAGGAGTACTGCGCCATTTGATGACGCGTTTTGCGACATCAACGGGTGAGTTGATGCTTGTGATTGTTACGACAAAGCCAAATTTTCCGAATAAAGAGCAGATCGTTGCGGACTTACAGGCAGCGATTCCAGGCCTAACATCGCTTGTTCAAAATGTGAATGCGGCGAATACAAATGTGATTTTTGGCGACCGTACAGATGTTTTATGGGGCCGTGAGTATATTATGGATACGATTCATGGCATTTCTTTTGCAATTTCGGCTCGTTCGTTTTATCAGGTAAATCCGGAGCAGACGGAGATTTTGTATGCAGAAGCGTTACGTATGGCGGGACTTACAGGAGATGAGACAGTAATTGATGCGTATTGTGGCATTGGTTCGATTTCACTTTGTTTGGCGAAAGAGGCGAAGCATGTTTATGGTGTAGAGATTGTGCCACAAGCGATTGAAGATGCGCGTGCTAATGCAAAGTTAAATCATATGGATAATGTGACTTTTGAAGTGGGGAAGGCCGAGGAGATTATTCCAGCTTGGTTTAAAGATGGCATTGTGGCGGACGTGCTCGTTGTCGATCCACCGCGTAAAGGTTGTGATGAAGCATTACTCGAAACGATTTTGAAAATGAAACCGAAGCGGGTTGTATATGTGTCGTGTAATCCATCAACGTTGGCGCGGGATATGCTTGTGTTGACGAACGGTGGGTATGAGGCGAAGGTGGTTCAGCCTGTTGATATGTTCCCGCATACCGCTCATGTGGAGTGTGTGACGGTGCTACGACTAAAAAACTGATAGAAATGAAATCCTTAGTTTTAAATACTTTTAATTTTGATAGGGCGAGAGCTTTATTGAAAAAGAATATGGTAAAGAACTTCCGCCATTTAAAATTAATCAAATAATAGACACGCAGCTCAGAAAGTTTATTTTAGAAAAGTAAATTGTTTCTGAGTTTGGTTAAGAATCATAGTAGAATAAAGAAGAACAGGATTTTCTGAAGAAGAGAATCCTGTTTTTACGTATGTTCTGCTAGCAGTTTTTAATTACCATATGGAATGGTATAATTAAGAGGATATAAGAGAATACGATCCAATTATCACACAGACAATCCAACTAGAAAAGGAGGGCAAGTTAATGTCGAAGAAAATCCAATTACCAAGTGGGCGGTTATCGGAGCACGCAAAAGAAATCAGCAATAGCGCCAATGATATATCATTCCATTTAAGCCCTACGATGTCATATTCAACGAGTTCTGCACGTCAATTAGTACAAAGTAGTATGGACGCAGCAAACATGATTAAAAGTATGCCAGAAGCCTTTAACAAGGACGTTCAAAATTTAAAAAAATGTCGAACAAGCTTTTGTTGCCTCGGAGAAAGCGATGGGGGACATGTGGAGTAAAGCGCTCCACTTAGACAAATAAAAAAAGACATGAGGAGTGAACATAGGGAATGAAACAGCAGGAAGATGCGGTAAGAAGGAGTTTAGAGAAACAGCGGGAATTAGAAGATGTTGAGCGCGAGTTTCGGCAATTAAAACAGCAACAAGAAAACTTACTCGCACAAATTGGGAATGCGTGGCGAGGAAATCATTCGGAGAACAAATTAGGTGCCATCGCATTAGATTTAACACAAGAACAACGCATGACACAAAAGAAACTCTACAACCTAGATGACCAACTGCAAGCCGAATCCAAACAAGCAAAAGCCGACGTCGAACGAGCGAAAGAGGCGAAAGCGGATGCCACGCATTGATATTGGCGAAGTACGTTATTTTGTGGAACAGTTTTTAAGAGAATCTCAACAATTGAAAGAAGCACTGACAAATTATCGAAAAGCCGTCGCAAAAATTGTTGCGGACAATGACATCAAAGGAGAAATGGCAGACAGCGCGAAAGACTATTACCAAACGGTTCATTATCCGATTGTGGATACAACGAAATCGTGTATGACTGATGCCGAAGAAATTCTTAAAAAATATGTTTCGGATTTTCATAACCAAGTCGATCCATCCATGAACGCCCGAATTGATTCTGATGAATTACAGGAACTCCAAGGCGAAGTGCGCAAATGTCAAAATCGCTATGAAGATCTGCTAGTGAAAATGAAATCCATGGCAGGGGGCTCGTTGTTAGGACAACAAATTGGGATGCAATTAGGGATGCAAACGGCGATGGGACAATTACAGCATGAAATGCAAATCATTGAACGGTATTTAGATTTTGATATGAGCCATCAAAATGTGATGTACGACGTCCTATCTAAGTTGCATCAAGTGAAGCAAGGCTTAGCGGAAATTCAAAGTAGTAAAGCCTTTAATACGGTCAGTCATACATTCAATACGAAAGCAATACATATGGGATGGCTGAATGGCTTGGTAACCGAGAAAAAGCCGAAACAATATAACTTTGACGACTACACGAAAACACTAGAAGGAAGTTATTGGGTACTAAGTAAGAATGGCATCACCGACCAAGAAAGCGCCAAAGCCACCATTGCTTTCAATGATGCCTTAAAAGATGGTACAATTAAACTAGCCGATGAAGAATCAGGCGACTTTATGACCGATTATATGATTGGTGCTGTTAAAGGAATCAATATACTGAATCCAGATCAGCCATTAACCAAGATGCAAAGTTTCTCCATTATTGCAGGTGTTATGACTAGTATGGTTGCGGTTAGGGGAAGCCGAAGCATAATGTATTCTAAAAAAAAATATTTCGAAAATAGAATCGGATTTAGTAATAAAACAACCGAAAAAAGAAAAAAGGAGCCAAACACATCAAAATTAGAACCTGTAGTTGTTCCGAAAAATGTAAATAAAGCACAATACAATGTCATTAGAGATGTTGAGAGCGGAGCAGTCAAGCTCATAACAACAAAGAGAAAAGGGAATTATGGCGAGATGAAAATGGATGTACACTATGAAAGTACTACCTACACTCGAATTAGCTCAGATAGGGCTACTAGCTTAGATGATAAAATAGTAAAAGGAATCGATGGTATTTATGAAAACGCGAGTCCACCGCCCAAATATGTTATTGCAGAGGCTAAGTATAATACATCACGTTTAAGTAAGACTCAAGATGGACTACAAATGAGTGATACATGGGTGGAGCAATCAAGAAGGCTTGAAAAAGCTGTTGGCAAGTCAAAAGCTGATGAGATTATTCAAGAAACACTTCTAAATCCAGAAAATGTTGAGAAAGTATTAATCAATATTGATAAAAATGGAAAAGTTGTAGAAAGTGTTTTAGATGAAGCAGGTAAAAAAATAAAAAAATTAGAATAGAGGTCACACGCATGAGGGATACAAGAAAAAACAAGCAATATTATGAAGAATATTTAAATGAAGAAGATCAAAGAATTGCTAATTATAAAGATTTAGTGATAAAAGTCCAAGATAAATTTCCCAATGATCATGAAAGAATTAAAAAAGCATATGGGATGGTACTCAACTTATCAGTATTTAGACTTAATGCTCTGTACTCTATGGGGACGGAAATAGAGACAATTAAGGATTACTATTATGAAGTTGTCGAATATATGCAGAAAGGGTGGAATTCTGAAAACTATACTACCATGCTATGGATGGTGTCATGGGGGATTTTACTTGGAGCATCTCATGAAAGCATGCAATCATTGTATGAGTTACAGAGTAAAGCGAAAAAAGAAGATTTTCTAATTGAATATTTATTTCATGCAAACAACTCTATCTGGGGAATTAACACAAAAAATCTTTTGTTTCCCGAGGATTTTAAAACTCTTATGGAGGTAGTTCAATTAGAAGATAAGAAAGTAGCGATAAATAGACTAAAATTTTATTTAGAAAATGAATGGTATGAAATGTATGATGATACAGGTTGGTATGAATCACATAACCATTCTGAAAAAAATATATAGTGGATATTGGAGTTATGAAAGTGGTGCGATTGCTAAAGTATTACAGCTTGATGATGAAGTACTGAAAGAGGTTAAATATTACCCGTATGATCTAGTGCATTACAAATGATGCAACATGAATAATACATGATAACCTTCTAGCAGAAATGTAAAATAAACGGTTTAGATAATGAATCCTAGGGTTATTTTCTAAATCGTTTTTTCTCTTTTGTACCAAGAGCACACTTCTTATTTCATAGATTATATATGTGGCAGTTTGCTATAAAGTTAAGGTCAAAGGAGTAGATCAGTGAAGAAAATTAACGATGATTTATTCGGTGAAATAAAATTCGATTTATATTGGAGTGGAAAAAAATCAATCAACATGTTCGGAAAAAAATATGACGTTATTTTAAGTATTGATGGGGAAGAAGATGCTGATTTTTCACCAATTCAGCCCAAGGCATACACACGTATGTCAAATGGAAGATTAGATTTACCAGAAGGTTTAAGGAGATAATTAGATGAATAGTAAAAATTATGCTTCACTATGGTTAGGTAATATGGATGAAACAACTTTTAATGAGTATTTTGAAATAAAGTACATAAAAGATGGAGATAGTATACCGTCTCCATTCGAAAAAGATTTTACGATCGGGTATTATGACCGAGATTTAGTTGAAAAATTTTGGGCGGAGGAAGGCTCTGATAATATTGAAATTCTGCTAGAAGATTTTTCATATGATGAGCAATTGATAGAGCAATTTCGCAATGTGAGTTTGAGTGAATCTTTTAATGCAATAGTTTTAGTGTATGGTTATAATTATATTGGTAAGACCAAAATAAGTACTTATAAAAATGGGATTCTAAATTTCATAGGTGTTTCCACATATATGGACGAATAAGTTAATTAGCAGAAAATGATTTACTAGAGGCAGCGGGTAAAAATATTTTATGACTAATCACAAAATGTTTTTGCACCAAGGAGCGAAGAAATAATGAAATATAATTTTTTAACAGAAAATCCAAATAATAAATTTTATCCAGTAGATTCAGAGGATATTGACATAGTACAGACTGACTTAGATATTATCTTCCCTCAAGAACTATTCGGTATGTATACAAACATTGGCTATAGATTCATAAAAGGTTCGAGGCATAATGTGAACAGGCTGATGGACCCGTTATCTGTTAGAGATTTTCGTTTAAAGCAAAATGATTTTGAACTCTTCCCTGATATTGATGTGTATGATGATTTAGAGGATGAATTGATTTTTTTCGAGGCAAATGAAACTGCCATGATATCAATCAAGCTAGTAGACAGTGAGTCAAGTCCAATTTATTATGATGAATTTAAAATTGCCAATTCTTTAGCTGAATTTTTACAAAAAGTTGCCCTAAATAAGGAAGGATTATGATGATTACAAAATATAGAACAGAAAATCTTGATAGCTGTGTATCCCTATTAATAGAAAGTTACAATTGTGAACCTTGGAATGATTGCTGGACCCCAGTAACTGCCAGAAAGTACTTGGAGGAATTTGCAGAGGCAAGAAGGTTTATTGGCTTTTTATTTTGGGATGGAAACGAAATTATCGGTGTAGCATTTTCGCATGAGAGAACGTGGATGGATTCTAGTGAATTATATATCGATGAATTCTACATTTCGCCTCATCACCAAAGAATGGGGATTGGCAAAAAAAAAATTAATGAGAGCGTTGGAAGACTATGCAGTTGAAAATGGCTGTGAGAGTATAGCTCTAGTTACAGATAAAGATAAACCAGCGTTTGAGTTTTATAAAGAATTTGGCCTGTCCAGTTCACGTCATACTGTTTTCATGTTTAAATCAGAATTGAATTAATAGGAGTTATCTAGGAACCAAATTTGCAACTCCTCCTAAATTAAGTTAAAATGACACGTGATACGGAAAATAGAAATTTAGAGTGAGGTGTTCTTTATGACAGCAGGTGAAATGACGCCTAAAGTGGATGAGTATCTAGGGAAGGCGAAGCGATATAAGGACGAATTTACAGAGTTGAGAAGAATCGCACTTGAATGTGGTTTAACGGAAGATATTAAATGGAAAAATATTTGTTTCATGTCTGAGGGCAAGAATGTGGTGCTGATTCATGGCTTTAAAGAATATTTTGCATTGCTGTTTATGAAGGGCGTTTTAATTAAGGACCCAAATAGTATTTTGATTCAGCAAACGCCAAATGTGCAGTCAGCACGCCAGATTCGCTTTACGAGTTTGGAGCAAGTTACAAAAATGGAGCCGATTATTAAGGCTTATATCGAGGAAGCGATTGCGGTCGAAAAGTCGGGTGTTGAGGTAGAATTCAAAAAGCAAGAGGAGACAGACATTCCAGAAGAGTTACAGCGGAAATTCGATGAGATGCCTGCTTTTAGAGAGGCTTTTGAAAAGTTGACGCCTGGACGTCAGCGGGCTTATATTCTGTTTTTTGCGGCTCCAAAACAAGCAAAAACGCGGGAATCACGGATTGAAAAAAATGTGGATCGGATTATGGATGGCATTGGCTTGAATGACCGATTTTAATGAGGAGGAGATACAAAATGGAAAAATTATTTGATGAAACACATGAATCGGAAGCTCGCTATTATCGTACGATTTGGTATGGTTATTTCGAAGGTGATTTAGATCAGGCATTGCAAGAAACCATCATAGCAACGGTTCAAAATGATTTAGCACAAAAGCAGGAAAATCCGCCGACTGCAACGCATTGGGTATTTTATAGCGGGGAAACGAATAGAGATGCGGTTGATGCTTCGGTTCGTGCTTCTTTCATGGTTCGTTATCGTGATGGTGAATTTGTGAGTAACTACAACATGAGCGATTTTAATTTTGTGATTGCTTTTGATAGTATTATGGCTTTTAAAGAAAACTTGGAAAAGAAACTAAACGCGTAAAGGTGCAGATTTTATGATTACAGTCAGTCAATTATTTTGGTTTGTACTTGTTGCTTTACTCTCACATGTCGTTGGTTTCATACCAAAAGATAAAGGACGTTCGTGGATTACGATACTTATCTTGGTATTACGTATTTACTGGTCGATTTTTTTGCTTGGCATAGGTGTTCAGGCGACGATAATTTTGGTTGCTTTTGAAGTGATTACGGTTATTATTGCTGCGATTTACATGGCTGCAACCAAGAATGAACGGGCGAGTTATAAGTGATTACGTACTTTTCAAAAAAGATGCCACACTGTACAATTTTTTTGTGCAGTGTTTTTTTGCTCGGTATATGTTTATTTTTATATGGAAATGGCTATATACATATAATTAGTGAGGAGTGATTATTATGCGGGAACTTCATTTTCAAGAAAAGATGAATGGTTTTCAAATGAGATTAGTCTCCGAAAGCACCAAGATGTATACGCATATTACAATCATTGCTAGAAATGATGTGGGTGAGAGCTTTGAGAATAGTACGAAACATCTCACATTTTTGTTGCACCCAGAGATAATGCTCGGCCGTGCAACAAAGAAATTCAATCGTAAAAATCCGTACGGCATCAGGTTCGATTGGAAAAGGAAGGCGGATATGATATGAGGAGTCCATGACAAAACTCACAGCTATTACCAATCCTTTTTGTATTCATAATTGTCAAAAATCTACATTGACAAACGTTGTTGTTAGCTATAAAATGAGAACAATCAACTGGAAAGGGTGACATCAAAATGGTACAGATAATTAAAAAAGGCACACCGATTTATGCGATGGATAAAGCGAATAAACCGGTTGCAACTGTGAAAGATGGCGATCGATTGATTTTTGAAGCATATGATTGCTTTGAAGACCAAATTACAGACGAACAAGGCGCTTTTGAGAAGTTGGACTGGAATCGAATTAATCCGGCAACAGGCCCAGTTTTTGTAGAAGGGGCAGAGGTTGGCGATATTCTTGCAGTGACGATTGAAAAGCTTGATATTGGTGACACGGCGACGCTTTTTACAGGTCCTGATTCGGGCGTTATGGGTGATGAGCTAACGGAAAATACAATTCGTCGCCTCCCGATTGTAAATGGATCGATTGAGTTTTCAGAAAATATCGAACTACCGCTAAATACAATGATTGGTGTCATTGGGACGGCGCCTGCTGGGGATGCGGTTTCATGTGGAACGCCTGATTCGCACGGTGGGAATATGGACTGTAAAGAAATTGGCGAAGGGACGACATTATTTTTGCCAGTGAATGTTGCGGGAGCTTTGCTTGCGATGGGTGATTGTCATGCGGCAATGGGTGACGGTGAAGTTTCGGTTTGCGGAGCAGAGGTGCCTTGTGATATTACAGTGACAGTAAAGGTTATCAAAAATAAAGATTGGCCGACACCGTTTTTAATTCGTGATGGGAAGTTGGCGACGATTGCTTCGGCGAAAACGTTAGATGAAGCAAGTGTGATGGCAACGAAGCAGATGGCTCACTTTGTGGAGCAGTACACAGATTTGTCAAAAGGAAACGCGATTCATTTGCTATCATTAGCAGCAGATTTGCGCGTTTGTCAAGTTGTTGATCCGAATAAAACAGCGCGGATGGTATTACCACTTACGTATCTTACAAAATGGAGCACAGAGGAGCTGAACTAACATGGCACAACCAGAAAAAGGGAGCTTGGAGTCATTTGGCTACAAGCAGGAATTAAAGAGAACACTAACATTGAAGGATTTAATTATTTATGGACTTATATTTATGGTCCCGATTGCTCCGTTCGGTATTTACGGAGAAGTCGTAACAGCATCAAAGGGAATGATTGTGCTAACGTACATGATTGGTATGGTTGCGATGCTGTTTACGGCACTTAGTTATGGCTCGATGTCACGGGCTTTTCCAATCGCTGGTTCGGTATATGCTTATGCTCAGCGCGGAATTAATAAAACAGTCGGATTTCTCGCAGGTTGGATGATTTTACTGGACTACGTTTTTGTGCCGGCGCTACTTTATGTCGTTTCGGCGAACTCGTTAAAAGCGATTGTGCCGGATGTGCCAGTTTGGATTTGGCTTGTAATATTTATTTTAGTAAACAGTTGGATTAACATTCGCGGGATTGCATTTACGGCGCGTGCGAATATTATTTTCCTAGTTGGAGAATTGATTGTGCTGGCGATTTTCATTGCGGTTGGTGTTGTTGCCATTTCGAATGGTGCGGGCGATGGTGTGACGATGAAACCGATTTATAACGCCGCTGATTTTAACTTGCCATTCGTGATGACTGCGGTTTCTGTGGCGGTGCTTAGCTTCCTAGGTTTTGACGGGATAAGCACGCTTGCCGAGGAGACAAAAGGTGGCAATAAGACAGTCGGAAAAGCGATTCTGTGGGCGTTGATGTTAGTCGGATTTTTATTCATCATTCAAACGTACATTGCAGCTTTGATTCATCCAGATTATCTTAATTTTGACAATATTGACACGGCATTCTACCAAATTGCCGGAGAAGCTGGTGGACCGTTTCTGAAAAATGTAACGATTATTGCAACGATTCTTTCTTGGGGTTTTGCGAATGCACTTGCTGCACAGGCAGCCATTTCAAGAATTTTATTCGGGATGGCGCGCGATCAAAATTTACCTAAGTTCCTGGCAAAAGTACATCCACGTTTCCAAACACCATATTTAAGTACGCTTATGGTTGGATTCGTATCTTTAATAGTCGGACTGATTTTCGTAAATGATATTGGAATACTGTCATCCATCGTTAACTGCGGTGCATTGACAGCATTTCTAGTTATTCACGTTTCGGTAGTGTACCATTACATCATCAAAATGAAGTCGAGAAATTATCTGCTACATTTATTAGTCCCAGTAATCGGCTTCTTGATTATTTTGTACGTAATGATAAATCTTGATAATCTAGCGAAAATTATCGGTATTTCCTGGCTTGCCGCTGGGGTTGTCTATTACACGATTCTGCGTCTGACTAAAAAGAAAACAACGATTGATATGGATTAATTAAAAATAATGCCAATACTATTATTTCGTCATGATACAAAAAGTTCCTAATCAGTGTCCTTGTCACGATGTTTCTTGATGCATCACTATGTTTAAAAGAAGTGGAGAGGCTTCGGCGCACAGTCACAAAACGAACATAGGAATAAAAAACTCAAGTCTAGAAAAAAGCTAAACAAGATAAAATCGCCTTACTCATTTTTGGTTGAGTAAGACGATCATTATGCTTGGTACAAATCGAGTGCTTGTCGCCGATTTATTTGGCCTATATTCTAGACTCGAGCTTTTTTTCGTGTCAGGAGGCTTACAATAAGCGTTATAATAACATTTGCTGCCAGTGGTAAGAAACCAATGTTGATATCGCTTATCGCAGTTGGCGCATCTGGCAGTAGCGTGGCAAGTGTCATGCTGTAATTACTAATGAAAATCGTAATCAGTATACCGACGATAATTCCCGCAAGCGCACCTTGTTTTGTCACTGGGTTATTTTTCATGAGACTGGCGAACAATGACGGGCAAAGTTGCACAATCAAACTATAACCAACTTGCAGAATCGCGGCAAGGGCATTTCCACCTTGAAACACAAATAAGCAAGAAATAATTGCGAGAATTGGGACACAAAACTTAGATAGGCTTGCAATCTTAGCATCGGGTGTATTTGGTTTGTAGCTATAAATAATGTTTTTCGTTAGTAGCGTAGCAGCGCTCATGAGTAGCATGGAACCAGGAACGAGAGCCGTTAGCATACCCGCAGCGCCAATAATTCCAACGAACCACGGATCAAAAGTCTTCATAGCGAGTTGCAATAGTGCAAGGTCGCTGGCGTCACCTTCTAGCCCAGGAATCTGCAAAACAGCGGCAAGTCCGATAAAAATAACAAATAAGAGCATTAATGTGTAAATTGGACTAACAATTGCATTTTTGCGGAAGGTTCGGGCATTTTTAGCTGTGAAAGTGGATGCGAAAACTTGGGGCCACATGTAGAAACCAAGTACGTAAAACAGAACGGTTGAAATGAACCAAGTTACGGTATATGTCGTGTGTGGAAATGTGAGTAGTTCTGGTTTTACCGTTGCAATTTGGTCGAACATTTGGCCAATACCGCCGTAATAGTGAATCGGCAAGTAAATCCCCATAAAAACAATAACTGCAAGAATCATGAAATCTTTGAGAACGGCAATCCAAGCGATACCTCGGACACCGGAGATAACCGAATAAATAATGATGGCAATTGTACCCACGACCACAGCAACTTGCATCGGAATCGTGCCATAAGAAGTCAAGGAGACGATAATGCCGAGCCCTTTTAACTGGATGACAACGATTGGAATAATCGCGATAACACCAACGAGCGCTACGACAACACCGAGCAAATTACTATCATATTTTTTGGCGAAAAAATCAGATTGGGAAACGAGCCGGTGTTCGTGTGCATATTTCCAGATGAGTGGCAATAAAAAATAAGATGTGACGTAGGATAGTGCAATGTAAACCATCACGTATACCGCAGATATACCTTTGGAGTATGCCCAGCCGCTTCCTCCAAGAAAAGAAAATGTCGTGTAAACTTCACCTGCTGTAAGTAGGAATACGAAAACGGTATTAAAACTACGGCCACCAACGGCCCAATTTTCCAGATTCATTTTTTGTTTTTGGCGTGCCCTTATTCCGATGACTAAAGTAAGCAGGAAAAATGCGGTTAAGATGATGAGTGCGGTCATTTTTCTTCCCCCTTATTTTGCTTATCGAAGTGGTAGACGATGCCTAGAATGCATGTGGAAAGTAGGATTCCTGCAGCGACCCAGAATAAGTTGAATGGCATTCCAAGAATCATCGGCTGTATCCGGTTAGCAAAGGGCATTCCGGCTAATATAAAGATAAATGGAATAATGAGTAGCAACTTTGCCATGACATTCCCTCTTTTCCTAATTGAAAACTGCTTTCATCTTACATTATTATAAGTATTTTTTCAATGAGAAATGACTTTGTTTTAGGAAAATGAAATGGATACACGAAAAGCTCACGAGCTGTTATCTAAATCGTGGGCTTTTCGTGTATCCAACTAGTTAACAAACGTTGTATTTTTTGCTTTCCAATCTTCCAATTTAATAAAGACCCAGAAAGAATAGATGCCAAGTGTGATGATGATGAGTAATAACCATTTTATCCAATTGCCAAATAAACCAAACGCAGAGCCACTGAATTGCATTCTGCGTCCTTCGATGACAGTATGGTTTATTTTCCAGCCGTAAATCATCGTCAATGCCCAAGGGTAACAGATACCAAACGTAATAGCAGTTACAATAATTCCTAGGATACTCCAACCGATAAATTGCAATAAACCACCATCAAAAAAAGAGGTTCGTCCGTTCTTCGTTTCGTAATAATCTTCTCTGTTCATTTTTATCCACCTCCATTACATTTAGGCTTATTTTAACGTAAAAAAGGAAAGTTTGTCGAGGATAACCCTATCTTTCTCGTTTTATTCAAGGTACAATAATAGTAAGTCTAAATTTAAATGAGGTTTTTATTTTGATCGAAAATTTTGGAGAAAAGATTGCAAGTGGAGAAAAGGCACAATTTAAGGTGAATCATCTATTAGTTATTTCAAGTAGCTTGTTGTGGATTGCGATAGGGCTATTATTATATGTTGTTTTTGATTATGTAAAGGCGATAAATGGCACCGAAAAGCTGATTTTACTAATTTTTATTGGCTTTGTTGTGTTACGTCCGTTATTTCGTTTGCTTAATTTGTCACCGACGCTGGAGCTTTCTATGGACGGAATCGCGTATCGTGGTGATTTTCAAGCATGGAGCCAGGTTGAGGACGTAAAGATTGTAATTCCATCGTTTAAGCTTTTTTCACAAGGTAGGATGCTGGTTTATACAAAAATCAAGGATAAACGGGAAATGGCCTGGGATATCGTTGCGGCGGATGTGAATATGCCACTTGCAGATTTAGAAATATTAATTGAAGAATGTATGTCATTGTACAAAAAGGAAGAATAAGCATAAATAGAGCTTTTCTTGATTGATTTGGAGTCGTCATGAAAGGCTTTTTTTTGTAACTACATCTTAAGGTCAGGTGGGCAAGCAGGTGTCATTTAGTGTACAATAGATACAAGAGATTTTGGAGCGGAGGTTTTTTGGTGGATGGGGGTTATTTTGCAAGCGAAGAATGTTCGAAAAGTATATGGCTCGAAAAGTACGCTTTTTCCTGCGCTAAATAGTGTCAGCTTAGAGGTGCATGAAGGTGAATTTGTCGGTGTAATGGGGCCGAGCGGTGCTGGGAAATCGACGTTATTGAATGTGCTGTCAACGATTGATAAAGCAACTTCTGGTAGCATTGAAATAGATGGTAAACCTTTTGAGGATATGCGCGCAAAAGAGATGGCTGTTTTCAGAAGGGATAAGTTAGGCTTTATTTTTCAGGATTATAATTTGTTGGATACGATGACGATTAAGGATAATATTGCGCTACCATTGTCGCTTTCGAAGGTAAAGCCAAGCGAAGTTGAGACACGTGTTGGGGATGTGATGCGTCAGTTTGGAATTGCTGATTTAGCGGATAAGTATCCGAATGAAGTTTCTGGTGGGCAGAAGCAAAGGACAGCGGTTAGTCGGGCGATGGTGACCAATCCGGCACTGATTTTTGCAGATGAGCCCACAGGAGCACTAGATTCGAAAGCTGCGACAAATTTGCTGGAAAGCCTAGTTCAGGCGAAGGAGGCGCGAGATGCAACAATTATGATGGTGACGCATGATGCCTTTGCAGCGAGTTTTTGTGAGCGGATTTTGTTTATTAAGGACGGGGAGTTGTTCACGGAAATTTATCGGGGAACGGCGACACGGAAGCAATTTTTTCAGAAGATTTTAGATGTGTTGGCGATGCTTGGTGGTGGTATGAATGACACTATTTAATATTGCTTTTACGAATGTACGCAAAAACTTTAACCAGTTTTCGATGTATCTTGGTTCGTTAATTCTAAGCGTGTTGATTTATTTTACGTTTGTATCGTTGGCGTACAATAAGAGTATCGGACTGATTTTTGATAAGTGGGGAATCGGCGGGCAAGGTGTCTTTTTGGCAGCGGCGATTGTATTGATATTGTTTGTTGCTTTTTTTGTTTTTTATTCTAGTAATTACTTTACGCGGAGTAGGAAACGGGAATTAGGGCTGTATTCTCTGTTAGGGTTACGTAAGGGGCAGATTGGCCGAATTATTTTTTATGAGAATTTGATGATGCACCTTATGGCGGTTGTCGGAGGAATCTTGATTGGGATTTTCTTTTCTAAGTTTTTCTCGATGTTATTATTCCGGATTATGGATTTATCGATTCCGAGTGGTTTTACATTCTCATTTTCAGCGATTTTGTCTACGATTTTCGTGTTTGGAATTATTCTTGTCGTAACGACTGCGAATGGATATTGGATTGTTTATCGGCATAGCATGGTGGAACTATTTAAAGCAGATGCGCGGGAAAAAAATCCTGCGAAAGGCTCGCTTACGTTATCTATCGTGGGTATCTTTTTGATTGGATTTGGTTATTTTTTAGCAACCAGCTCGGTGGAAAGTTCAATCTTTTGGTCGAATAACTTTTTTTTTGGCGACGACTGTATTTGTATTGTTCGGTGTGGTTCTAGGGACTTGGCTTGTACTGCGTTTTTTTGTTCCCATATGTTGTGTATAAATTGTTTTTAAACAAGTCGTTTTTCTATAAAGGAACGAATATCTTAACCGTGACTTGGCTTCGCTATCGCATGAAAAAGACGGCAGGGACACTAACGATGATTGCTGTGTTGAGTGCCACAACTTTGACGATTATTGGTGCGCTGGGATCGATTTATATGAATATCATTTCTTTTGCGGAGAGTTCCAACCCAAACAGTTATCAAACGCTGTGGAGTACGCAAACGGAGCGAGAAAAAATTTATGAGGCGATTAAGGAAAGTGACTCACATACGTTGATTTACCATGAGACAGTAGATCTTTATGAGGCGGATGTATTAGAGAATGTGAATGAAAATGTGCCTTTTGAGGAACAGCGGATGACGTATTTTGAGGTGATGTCGCTCTCAGACTATAACAGGCTGGCGAAGAAATTGAACAATCATTCGCAACAAGTGAAGGAATTGGCAGCTGGAGAAGCCATATAT
Source organism: Listeria rocourtiae FSL F6-920 (assembly GCF_000525975.1). Classification (GTDB taxonomy): domain Bacteria; phylum Bacillota; class Bacilli; order Lactobacillales; family Listeriaceae; genus Listeria_A; species Listeria_A rocourtiae. The sequence continues at coordinate 33,299 of NZ_AODK01000018.1, read as the reverse complement.
CTTAGCCCGAGTGGTCGTTTTGAGAATAAGAAGCGTATGCACTTGTATATGGAGAAACCTTATACATTACAGTTTAGAAATAATCCAAATAAGTATACATTAGAAATCGTAGATGTTTATAGTCATGCCGTGTTGAATACGGATATGGCTATCTCGGTTTTAGTTATAAATGACGCGCTTTATAAGGAAATCAGTCAGAAATCGATGCCAAGACATATCGACATTTTTCAGGTAACAAATGCAGATAAGGCAGAGGCGTTAGATCATAAAATTCAGGATATCGTTGGTGGAGATCCCTACATGTGGAATAGAAGCTTGTCAAGTTTTTATTCGAATTATCATTTGATTAGTACGCTTATCGGCGTGATGCTTTATATCGGGATGTTTATGGGCTTTGTATTTTTTGCTGCAACTGGGAGTATTATTTATTTTAAGCAAATTACGGAAGCGGTGGATGAAAGACCACGTTTTGCTGTGCTTCAAAAGATGGGCATGAGTCATAAAGAGATTCGTACTGTTATCGCTAAGCAAGTGTTACCGGTGTTTTTAATCCCGCTTATTTTGGGGGTTTGTCACAGTATAGCAGCGATGGTTAGTTTGTCGGTGAATCTGATGTACAGTATTGGTGCGCCTGTGCTAATTAGTACGACGATTTATACGGTATTTTTCATTATTTATTATTTTGTTTGTGTATCAACATATACGAATATGGTATCGAATGGCGATGATTAACGTTTGAATGGTGGCTGAATTTTCTGTACAATGGAATGAAGCGAAGGAGAGATGAGTATGGTAAAAGTATATATAGTGGAAGATGACATCGTTATTCGTGATACGATACAAAAACATTTGTCAAAATGGGGATTTGAGGTCGCGGTTGTGACTGATTATAACAATATTTTGAATGAATTCTTGAAAGTAGAGCCTCAATTGGTGATTTTGGATGTGAATTTGCCATACTTTGATGGGTTCTATTGGTGTAATAAAATTCGTGAAGTATCCAATGTGCCGATTATTTTCTTGTCGTCGCGGGATTCGCGAATGGATCAAATTATGGGGATGAATATGGGGGCGGATTATTACATCGAAAAACCTGTGGATTTAGATGTATTAATGGCGCGAATTAATGCACTGATTCGCCGTACGTATTCGTATGCGGAACTGGAAGAGCCGAATGTGATGGAGCATAATAATGTTTTCTTGCATATTGATACGAATACATTGACGTATTTGGATGAAAAAGTGGAATTGACGAAAAATGAATTCTTGATTTTATATGAGTTATTGAAGCAAAAAGGACGAATTGTGAGCCGTGATGAGATTATGCGTGTGTTATGGGAAGATGAGAGTTTCGTGGATGATAATACACTGACGGTAAATGTTGTTCGGATTCGCAAAAAATTGACGGAGATTGGTTTAGCGGACTTTATTACGACTAAAAAAGGACAAGGGTATATGATTGAGTAAGGGAGTGCTTCATTTGAAAATTTTAGTTTTTGGTGGAACGCGTTTTTTTGGTAAGAAATTGGTCATGCGATTGCTTGCAGATGGGCATGATGTGACGATTGCGACACGCGGCAAGACGGCGGATGATTTTGGTGATTCGGTGAGGCGAGTGAAAATAAAGCGTGAGGCTCGTGAGGATTTATTTTGTTTGGCGCAGGAAAAGTGGGATGTTGTTTATGATAATATTTGTTTCTCGCCACAAGATGCGCTTTATTCGATTGCAGCTTTTCGGGATAAGGTCGGAAAATACGTATACACATCTTCGCTTTCGGTCTATCGGATGCGAGATCGGGCGCTAGTAGAAGCAGATTTTGATCCGTTTCATTATGAGATTGTGACAGGATCGCGTGAAGATTTTGATTATGGTGAAGGAAAACGTTTGGCGGAGGCGGTATTTTTCCAAAAGGCGAATTTTCCTGTCGTTGCGGTTCGCTTTCCGATTGTGCTTGGTGAGGATGATTACACGGGAAGGCTTGAGTTTCATATCAATCATGTGCAAGCAGGTGAAGAGATTGGAATGCCAAATGAAGAAGCTGAAATGGGCTTTATTTCGTCGGATGAGGCGGCTGATTTCTTGGTTTGGATTGGCACGAAGTCAGATGTCGTCGGCCCGATTAATGCGGCGAGTAATTCGGTCTATCGATTGTCTGAGCTAATGAATTTAATTGAAGTAGCGACTGGAAAACCCGCCATTGTAGAGGTGAATACAGAGGATAATGATGATTCTCCTTTCGGTGTTGAAAAAACGTATTATTTGGATAACGCAAAGGCAAATGAGGCTGGGTTTGAATTTCGCGACTTACGAGAATGGTTGCCGAAGTTGATTGACAAAAAAAATATAAGTATGTGAAAACAGGTGTCTTTTCGTTGGGCGCTTGTTTTTATTTTTTTTCACGTTTTGTATGTGAATTTAGTGTATAATAAGGCAGTGAAGAAAAATGAGAAAAAGGATGTGACGAAGGAATGCTTTCCTTTGAAGAGAAAAAGAATATTATTGATGAATACACTGAACTAGAGGCACATCCCGTTTCGATGGGGCGGATTAATTATCATTTTCCTAATAGTGTGCGTGAAAAAAGAATTGCGGTCAATCATTTGCATCCGAATGGTAATGCGTTTGTTTATGCGCCTTATCTAGATGATGCGGACAAGAATGGCTTTGTTAATATTCGTGAGGCGACGGAGAGTGAGATTCGAGAACTTGTGTCGGGCGCCATTTCATTTTTGAGTACGGATGGGGATGAATTTGAAGAAGGGTATGAGGAAGAATTTCGTGATGCGTACCGGACTGTTCTAATTTTGCGTTATGAGAATAAGATGTGGGCGATTTATTCGGATGATCATTTGGAGGCAATTTTTCCTTCTCGCGAGGCGGCAGATGGTTATTTGGAGGACGAAGGTTTCCAAGCAAGATAAGAACGGTTAGGGCGTGAGAGGGGGAAACGTTGATGCGGAAAGTGAAACAATTACAGGAACGGGTCGCGGTGAGTGATTTGCGTGTAGCGGCGGATATTGTTATTAAGAATGGTCGAATTGTGAATGTTTTTTCGGGTGAAATTATGGAAGGCGATGTCGCGATTAAGAGTGGGTATATCGTTGGGATTGGCGATTTTGAGGATGCAGCGGAGATTATTGATGCTCGCGGTCAGTTTATTGTTCCTGGTTTCATTGATGCGCATGTCCATGTAGAGAGCGCGATGGTGCCTCCTTCTGAATTTGCGCGTGTGTTGTTACCAAACGGAGTGACGACGATTGTGACGGATCCGCATGAGATTGCTAATGTGGCAGGGGTAGAAGGCATTGAGTTTATGCTGGCGGATGCGCAAGAATCCCCGCTCGATATGTATGTAATGTTGCCCTCTTCTGTTCCTGCGACGCCTTTTGAGCATAATGGTGCAACGCTTGAGGCAAGCGATTTACGAGCGCTTTACCAGCATGAAAAAGTGATTGGGTTGGCCGAAGTCATGGATTTTCCTTCTGTGGCGCATGGTCAAAAGGATATGCTACAAAAAATAGTGGATGCTGAGCGACATGGTGGTCGGATTGATGGACACGGTGCTGGGCTTTCGAAGGCGGATTTGAATAATTATTTAGCTGTTGGAATTCGGACGGATCATGAGAGTACAACGGCAGTTGAGGCGATGGATCGTTTGCGTGCTGGCATGTTTGTGATGCTCCGTGAGGGAACAGTTGGACGTGATATGATACACACGTTGCCTGCTGTGAATCCGAAGAATAGCCATCGTTTTTGCTTTTGCACGGATGATAAACTAATTGACGATTTGTTAGAAGAGGGCTCAATCAATTACAATGTGCGTCTCGCGATAGCCAATGAAATCGATCCGGTGATGGCAATTCAGATGGCGACGATTAACGCGGCAACATGTCACAAATTACCGCATATTGGCGCTGTTGCAGCGGGTTATCAGGCGGATATTTTGTTTTTGCGTGATTTGGAGACAGTGACGATCACGAAAGTAATGAAGCGTGGCCAGGTTGTTGTCGATGATGGCATACGCGAGGAAGCTTTGTTTAAAAAGGCGGATAGTGCGTTTCAGTCACCGATGATTAGACATTCGCTACAACGTGATGATTTGAAGCTTGCCATGAAGCATACTACTGCGAATGTGATTGGTATGCAACCAAATAGCTTGTTCACGGAACATTTGGTGGAAACGGTTAATGTTCAAGATGGTGAATTTCAAGTTTCGGTGGATGCGGATCAGTTGAAAATGGTCGTTGTCGAGCGCCATAAGGGAACGGGGTGCGTCGGTGTTGGGATTGTGAAAGGCTTTGGTATTCGAAATGGAGCAATTGCGACGACGGTTGCGCATGATTCTCATAATATTGTGGCAGTCGGTTCATCGGATGCAGACATTATGCTAGCTGTTGACCACATTACGAAAATTGGTGGTGGCGTTGCAGTCGTAAAAGATGGAAAAGTAGCAGCAGATTTAGCATTGCCAATTGCTGGACTATTGAGTGTGCAGCCGTATGAGCAAATTCAATATCAGCTTGGACGACTAAATGATGCTTTCCGTGATGTGAGTGGGAAACAAGGTTTTGATCCATTTTTGACGTTATCTTTTTTGACTTTACCAGTTATTCCAAATTTGAAATTGACGGATCAGGGATTGTTTGATTTTAATCAGTTTGGCTTTATTGAAGTGGAGGTTTAATATGAATTGGTGGAGCTATGTACGCGATAAGAAATTTTTTCTATTGTTCTTTGTGGTCGTGATGTTTTTTATTGGTGTTTTGCTTGCAGTTGATCCGAACAGTCAGTTGACACTCGGTAATATCATTTATTTGTACGTATTTATGTTACTGTTTTTGCTGGCGTATTTGGTACTCGGTTATTCGTTTAAACGTACGTATTGGAACGAGATGAAGAAATTGGTAGATGGCGAGATTGAGGAAAATATTCTGGAGTTACTGCCAAAACCACGGACGCGCGAACAGGCTTTTTTCAATGAATTGATGCGGAAAAAACATTTGGAGGAACAGCGGGCACTTACGAAGCTACGTGATAAACAAGAGGAGTATCACGATTTCATTTTATACTGGGTACACGAGGTGAAAACGCCGATTGTGGCGAGCAAAATGCTGATTAACAATCCCGATTTGAACGATCCTGCGACGATTTATCGCGGTGTGGAGGCGGAGCTTGATTCGATCGATCGACTCGTCATGCAGGCGCTTTACTATTCACGACTGGACACGTTTGCAAAGGATTACTTTATTCAGGAAATGGCGTTAGGGCCTGTGATTCGAGATTGTGTGAAGCGACATTCAAAACTGTTTATTTCGAAAAAAATGAAGCTTGATTTGGCGGAAATTAAGGTCGATGTGCGCAGTGATAGCAAATGGCTCGGTTTTATTTTGGATCAGGTGATGACGAATGCGCTGAAATATACGGATGATGGTGGCGAAATTAAGGTTTGGTGTGATGTGAGTGCTTCTGATGGAACTGTGGCGCTACATATTCGTGATAATGGCATCGGAATTAAGGATGAGGATTTACCACGCGTTTTTGAGCAAGGCTTTACTGGAATGATTGGTCGGACGGAGAAGAAGGCAACTGGAATGGGGCTTTATTTAGCGCGACAAATGTCGGGTAAATTAGGACATCAGATTGCTATATCTTCGGAAAATGGTGTTGGAACAGAGATTGTAATTACGTTTCAACAAAAAGAGGATTATTTATTAATTGCAAAGGACTGAGGGCTTGTGGAAAAAAGTTTGATTGTTCGCGGTGCACCGCAGGAATTTGAATGTCGCGTTGGTGCATGGGAGGCGCTTGGCGAGCATTTGGAACGTCGTGATGTGAAGCGTATTTTGGTGATTCATGGTGGTGTTTCTTGGGAGAAAGCGCGCCGTTTTTTTCCAGAATTGCCAGGTGTGGAAATGATTTTTGAGCAATATGGCGGCGAATGTTCGTTTGAGGAACGAGATCGGATGGTTGCTGTTGCAAAAACAGCGAATGTGGAAGCAATTATTGCTGTCGGAGGCGGAAAAGTTGCGGATTTGGCGAAGGCGGTTGCGGTTTGTTTGGTGGTACCGGTCGTTATTTTACCAACCTTGGCGGCTACTTGTGCTGCTTGGACGCCGCTTAGTGTGATGTATGACGCGCGCGGGGAAATGTTGCAATATGATATTTTTGCGCGAAGTAATGCGCTTGTGTTGCTCGATCCTTCGGTGATTTTGGATTCGCCAATCGAGTTGATGGTCGCTGGGATTGGTGATACATTGGCTAAATGGTACGAGGCTGATGTGATTATTTCGCAACTTGCGGAACGTTCTGTGGAGATTGATATTTCGCTTTACACGGCAAAATTATGTCGGGATATTTTGCTGGAATCGAGTGCTGCGGCGCTTGCAGCGATGCGTGATGGAGAACTGAGTGAGGCGTTTGTGAAAGTAGTTGAAACGAATATAATGATTGGTGGCATGGTCGGTGGTTTTGGCGATGATTATGGCAGGACTTCTGGCGCGCATTCGATTCATGATGCGCTGACGGCTGTGGAGGCGACGCATCATTTACTGCACGGGAATAAAGTGGCATACGGTGTTTTTGTGCAATTGATGATGGAGGGACGGTCGGATGAGATTATGAGATTGATACCATTTTATCGGGAGTTAGGGCTTCCGACGTGTTTGTATGACATGGGATTGGATAGCTTGTCGGACATGGAATTAAAGCAGGTGGCAGAGCGTGCGACCGCGGTGGATGAGACGATTCACTTAATGCCGGGCGTGATTACGGCGGCCACTGTTTTGAGAGCAATCAAAGAATTGGAAGTTCTAATGACAGGAGTGCGTTCTATATGATTACGATTGATGTAGTAAAGCAAGAAGATACAATCGGAGTTCGTGAGGTACTAAAAGCAAGTTTTCCAACGCATGCGGAAAGCCATTTAGTGGATGCAATTGTTGATTCTGAACATTACGTGCCGGAACTGGCGCTTGTTGCGAGGACTGGCGCAGAAATTATTGGCTATAGTTTGTTGAGTGAGTGCTATGTTGGTGAGGAGCTAATTCTAGTATTAGCACCAGTTGCTGTGAAACCCGAATGGCAAGCCAAAGGTATTGGTGCACAGTTAATTGAGGCTGGGATTGTAAAAGCGAAAGCCACAAAATACAGTTGTATCAGCGTTTTAGGACATGAAACCTATTATCCACGATTTGGGTTTGAGTTAGCAAAAAACTATCAAATTACGGCACCTTTTGATGTTCCGGACGTGAATTTTATGGTGTACCCGCTAGCAGAACCGGTTCCATCCGGAATGGTTCGTTATCCAGCGAGTTTTGATGTTGTTTGATAAGTGAATAGTGCTTAAAAAAGGAGTTATTAACAATGGATAATAAAGTGAAACGCTCTTCAGAAGCGGAAAATATCTTAGCTCAGATTAATAGTCAAACGAAGCTAGGCGATTTAAGAAAAATTGCGAAAGATACTAAAAAAAAATCACGACCTGGCTATGGAACTTTGGTCAAGCGAAGCCTTTTTGCCGAGACTACTAGCCATCTTAATTATGGACAAAAAAACTGCTCACGCAAGCTACTTTAAATAAGCTGGATAAAGATATGCTGACGCACCCTTTCAATGAGCGAAATAATTTAATGGACTGGTTAATGGCTAACCAGCTTGCCAAAGATAAGAAAACAATTGCATTGATGGAATCATGGAAAGACAGTGATTCTGCTCTCCAAAGACGCATTTTTTGGTACTATCAAGCACGCCTTAGATGGACTGGACAAACACCGCCAGATAATACCGAGGATTTGTTATCTTTCATAGAGGCCGATATTATGAAAGAGGAGCCGGAAGTGAAGTGGGCCATGAATTTTCTAGCAGGTTGGATTGGCGTATATGATGAGAAAATGCGTGCCCGTTGTATTAAACTAGGCGAGAGAACGGAACTTTATAAAGATGAAGTTGTCGCAAAAGGATGTACTCCTAGCTATTTGCCAGAATTCATTACAATAGAGGTTAATAAACGACAGAATAGCTAGGCTCCTTAAAACTTAATGGGTTCGTATTATTTAATCTCGACTTAGCGCTTGTAGTTCCTTCACCAGTAAATCCACATATGTGAATGTTTCGCGGGTAATGAAGTAATCGAGCAGAGCTTCCTCTTTAAAATCAGGAAGTTCTGTTACATAGCGTTTTTTGTCACGCGCACTGCCAGATAGGATAATTCTCCGAGATTTTTTTGCATTGGCGCTGGCTGCTCGTAAATTGGTATAGAGTCGCCCGCGTTCTTTGATGTACCAGCGTTCTTTTTTTGTATAGTCTCGGGCAACGGTTTTATTAAGTGCAGCTTGGGAGATGAAGCGCTTCGTGTAGACGCCGTGGTACATGCAGAGCCAAACTTCAAAACTGCGACCGGAAACGAATAGTTGAGCATTATCGCCTAGACTTGCCAGATTACGGATTTTTTTCTTGACGTATCGCAGGTTAGAGCGGTCTTCTGTAAAATCCAAGTCGGTTATAATGAAAAATTTATCATCAGGATGGGCGCTGAATTTCAGTGCTTTTTTGAATTTGGTTTCTTGCGCGTGTGTGTAAATTTTTAGCTGGTAGTTTTTAAGTCTGCGTTGGAAAAGTAGTTTGAAATAGTGGGCTTCGCAGCTGTTTGGTTTGACACCACCACTATCCTCTGGGATGAATAGGTGGACGATTTTACGAATTTCGCGGCTCATTTAAAACACCTCCGGAACGGCTCCAAAGCGACCGTCTAAATAAAGCGTTATCCAATTATGATTATCGTAGGTGACCTCTTTAAATTCGCTAAGGCTAAACACTTCACTAGTCTGAGTTTCACGATCTTTCTGGATGAAAATAACTTGTTCTTTGGCGAAACGGTCGGGATTTAGCAGGAGTGGATTGTGAGAGGCGATGATGAACTGGGCTTGTTGTTCGTTTTCTTGATGGATAAATTTGTTCAGCAAGCCTTCTTGGATTTTGGTGTGGTATTTGTTGTCGAATTCATCGCTAATAAAGAGAATTTCGTTCTCTAACGCATCGAAAAACCGAATCGAGCTTTCTAGGAATTTCTTTGTACCATCGGACTCCATGCTCATACTTAGTGGATAATTTACGTCATCGACAACATGTGCAGTGCTGATTTCATAGCGCCTGTTCTTTTTTGTTGTTGTAATTAATTGCGCTTTAACTTCATCAGAAAAAGTAGCTTGTTCAATAGATGCCACCAGATTATCTGTCATATCAGTAACGGAAAAATCATGAATCGCAAAATCGAAGTCATAGAGTGTCTCGAGAATTTTATTTTTGAAATCGCTATCATTGTTTATTTGTTCGGCAAATGCTTCTAGGGAATCACCATCGAATTGCTTTGTTTGGAAACCTTTTGTGATTTGGCGTGCTAGGCATTGGGCTACTTTGTAGGCAGGTGAGGCTGTTTCTTTACTGAAATAGGCTGTGTTGATGTCGTGAATGAGCATGGATAGAATGGATTTATGAGTCATGTTTTCCTGTTCGATTTTATTGAAAAGCGCTTTTAAATTAGTGTTTTTTTGGGAAATACGACTTTGAAATCTTTCAAAAATGGTAATCGGTTTTGATAATGTTGTTTTGAGCATTTTTTTGTATGTTAAGGATTCTTGTTGGATTTCCAAGCTCACCGCATCGATGGCCAGTTCGTATGTGTATTGGATGTCTTGGTTTTCCTGAAAATTTGGCTCAATAAACGTCACAGAAAAGCGGCTTGTCGTATCTTTTGTTTCTGAGAACTTGAAGCTGTCGGGCGTGATTTCAAAATCAGTTTTTTCGGTGTACGTGTGGCTTTTTTGCAGCATTGTGCGAATGAATTCAAAGGCATAGAGAAGATTGGTTTTACCGGATGCATTGGCGCCGTACAGGATTGCCCCGTTTAGGATGCATCTTTTTTTTCTGATTATCATAGTAGGTATAGAGCGTATTTTGGGTGAACGTGCTGGCTGAATTATAGCTATGATCGAGGTTCAAGGTTATTTTATCATGAATGGAAAAGAAGTTTTGGATGGTGATTTTGGAGAACATGGGACTCGACTCCTGTCTTTTTTTTGTTTATTATACCATCTGTGGAAAAAGAGTGTGTTTTTTGTGTTAGGTATTTGAAATTATTGAGAGAGATTATGTTTATCTATATTTTAATATATCAAGCAGATGAACGTACTACACGTGGTCTTTGATACAAGCCATGTAATATCCATTTCCCTGTTATTTATTGGCTTATTATGGATGAGCTTATCTGATATACGTGCTGGTTGTTGGATAGCGATTGCACTACCAATGTATGTTATTGGTTTAGATAAAGGATGGACTTTAGCGCCAGTGATATCAGTTAGGGTTCACAATGCGCCGAGAGAATTAGCAGGAAACAAATGAATATATGCAATTGGATTAATAGGGCTGTTCATTATTGTAGCTTCAACATCCAAGTTTCAAATGAAAATTACTTTCATGGAATTGTGATGCAGCATCAAGCGCTAGCTTGTGGAATCCCTGCTATCAAAATACCCCAACAAAAAATCACGGAACAACGTCTCAGACGGTGACATGTTCCGTCTTTTTGTCGTGATAATCCCGACCGACCGCCGTAATTCTTGATCCATCAGCGCAATACTCCTCGTCTCTTTAAATATCGCCCCATCCAAAATCATCTCTGGTAAAATACTAATCCCGAGCCCGGCACCAACCAAACCTTGAATCGTATGGAAATCCCGACTTTGAAAAATAGTCTCGAGCACCAGTCCTTTCATCCGCGCCGTATCTTCTACTAAATGATACAAATCGAAATCTTCTGGGTATAAAATAAACTTCTCATCCGCCAAATCTTCAAGTGAAACCGAGTGCTCTCCAGCTAGCCGATGTCTACTCGGTACAATTAACTTCAATTTTTCATCAAAAAACCGATGTGGCATAATCTCGTCATCTTCTTTTGGAACTGGTGATAAAAACGTCATATCAAGTGCTCCATTCACCAACATCTGCTTCAAATCCCGATTAGAACCTTCCATAAAGCGATACGTAATATCCGGATACTTCTCCTGAAACGCGGAAATTACGGCGGGCAGAACTTTTGTAGCAATCGAATTCGGCAGTCCAACGCGAATTTCACCAATCGTTGGATCGGCGTATTCTTCTACGATTGCCTGCGCTTTTTGTAGTTCTTGTAAGCCGATTTTGGCCTGGCGCAAGAAATCCTGACCGACTGCTGTCAACTGCATATTGCGGCCAATCCGGTCAAATAACTTGATTCCGAGCTCTTCTTCAAGCTTTGTTATCTGCCTACTGACGGCAGATTGGGCAACATGTAAATTCTCTGATGCTTGGGTCATATGTTCGACGCGCGCGACTTCGATAAAGTATTTTAATTGTCGTAATTCCATAATCTATCTCCAATCCATCTCAAAAAGAGATCATTTTATTCTATTATATATATTGTTTCGATAAATGAAAAGGATTAGAATAGACATTACATCAAAACGTTATAAACTAGAAACTAATGGGTAGAATATAGAACGGGCTACATAATTATAACTTTAATTATTTGAACTCTTGAAAAATATGCACGACCGAGGAGGAATTAGGATGAAACAGACGAATATGCCTGAAAAACATGGCTTGTATGATCCAAAAAATGAACATGATGCTTGTGGTATTGGCTTTGTGGCTAATATTAAAGGGCGTTCTTCGCATAAAATTGTCGAGCAAGGAATTCACATGCTTTGTCAGTTGAAGCATCGTGGCGGGGAAGTCGGCGGCGATACAGGTGATGGCGCGGGTATTCTTCTAGAAATTTCGGATGACTTCTTCCAAGAGGCATGTGCGAAAATCGATATTGTATTACCTGAAAAGTATCATTATGCAGTTGGGATGTTTAATTTCCCGCAAAATGTCGAACAGCGCAAAATTTTGCAGGCAGCGACGGAATGCTTTATCGATCAGGAAGGGCAAGATTTCTTAGGATGGCGGAAATTGCCGACAGATGTGACGAAGGTTGGGCTGGGGGCGCAAAAAACAGAACCGGCTGTGTACCAACTTTTTATCGCGAAAGATGAGGCGCTTGATGAGGAAGCTTTTGAGCGGAAATTATATTTAATCCGTAAGCAAATCGAGAATTTTGCAGCGGGTGATGCACGCGTTACAGAGACGTTTTATGTGCCGAGCTTATCAACGCGGACAGTTATTTTTAAAGGGATGTTGACGCCAGAGCAAATCAATCAGTATTATTTGGACTTGGCGGATCCAGCTTACACGTCAGCTTACGCGCTCGTTCATTCGCGTTTTAGTACGAATACGTTTCCGAGTTGGGAGCGGGCACATCCGTATCGTTATTTGATTCATAATGGGGAAATAAATACGCAGCGTGGGAATTTGAACTGGATGAAAGCTCGTGAGAAACGTGCGGAGTCGGATTTGTTTGGTGCGGATTTGGCGAAAGTGATGCCGGTCATTGATGAGGATGGAAGTGACTCGGCGACGCTTGATAATGCGCTGGAATTCTTGGTGCAAACGGGACGTACCTTGCCTCATGCGGCGATGATGTTGATTCCGGAGCCTTGGGATAAAAATAAGGCGATGACAGATCCGAAACGGGCTTTTTATGAATATCATAGTACGTTGATGGAGCCATGGGATGGACCAACGTCGATTTCGTTTACGAACGGTCGCGTGATTGGTACAATTTTGGATCGGAATGGGTTGCGACCTGCGCGTTATTATGAAACAAGGGATCATACGATTATTTATTCTTCGGAGACGGGTGTTGTACCTGTAGAGCCCGAAGAAGTGATTCGCAAAGTTACGGTCGGTGCAGGCACGATGTTGCTGATTGATTTGGAAAAAGGCGAGATTATTTCGGATGACGTCATTAAATCGGAGTTGACAACGGAGAAGCCTTATCGTGAATGGCTGAACGCGGAGTTGACGGATATTGGGACGTTGACGGAACAGGATTGTTTGGAATATATTTCATTGAATAAGAAGGATTGCTTCAAATTGCAGCGGGCGTTTGGTTATACGCAGGACGAGTTGAGCAAAATCTTGATTCCGATGGTGACGGAGAAGAAAGATCCGATGGGGGCAATGGGGTATGATGCGCCGCTTGCTGTACTTTCTTATCGGCCACAGTTGTTGTTTAACTATTTCAAGCAGTTGTTTGCGCAGGTGACGAATCCACCGATTGATGGGTTGCGTGAGGAGTCAGTTATTTCGACGATGACGTTGCTTGGAAATGAGGGTAACATTTTAAATCCAACGGCTGAAAATGCAAACCGAATCCGTTTAGAGACACCGATTTTGTCTCGGAAACAGTATGCTTCGATTGCCTTACAGAAAAAATTCGCGAAACCGACGGCATTTATTAATGCGTTGTTTAAAGCGGAGGAAAAAGAGAATTTGGCGGAAGTGCTAGATCGTCTTTTTGCGGAGGCTGATGCGAAAATTGAGGCTGGTGCAGAGTTGCTTGTAATCACAGATGATGGCACGAATGACGAGTTTATCGGGATTCCAGCGCTACTTATGACGAGCGGTTTGCATCATCATTTGGTGAAACGTGGCACACGGATGAAGGTGAGCTTGATTGTAAAAACGGCGGAGGCACGTGATGTGCATCATTGTGCGATGCTGGTTGGTTATGGTGCAGACGCAATTTTCCCATATTTGGCGATCGATGTGTTTACGAACCTGATTAAAGATGGCCGGATTAAAGGGTTCACGGTCGATGAGGCCGAGTCGCGCTATATTGAGGCAATTACGGATGGGATTTTGAAAGTAATGTCGAAAATCGGTATTTCTACTGTGCAAAGTTATCGAGGTGCCCAGATTTTTGAAGCGATTGGTATTGGTAACGATGTGATTGCAGATTATTTCCCAGGAACGGCGTCACAGCTTGGTGGTATTCCTTTGGAAGTGATTGCACAGGAGTCGTGGTTGCGTCATCGTGAGGCATTTCATGATATCGGTTTTCAAGAATTTACATTAGATACAGGCGGTGAATATCAATGGCGTTCGAACGGTGAATATCATGTTTTCAATCCGCTCGCGATTCATTCATTGCAGCAGGCGACGCGTGAAAATAATCGCGAAACGTATGATTTATACTCGGACTTAATGCAAAATCAAAATAATGCGTTCCTTCGTGGCTTGCTAACCTTTAACTCGCATGGACGTAAGCCGATTCCAATTGAAGAAGTCGAACCTGCCGAAGCAATTTTCAAACGGTTCAAATCAGGTGCTATGTCTTACGGGTCTATCAGTCAAGAGGCACACGAGGCGTTGGCGATTGCGATGAACCGGATTGGTGGTAAAAGCAATAGCGGTGAAGGTGGGGAAAATCCGGACCGTTTTCTTCCTGATGCAAACGGTGATTGGCGTCGCAGTGCGATTAAGCAAGTTGCATCTGGTCGCTTTGGCGTAACAAGTCACTATTTGGTAAACGCGGATGAGCTACAAATCAAGATGGCACAGGGCGCAAAACCAGGGGAGGGCGGTCATTTGCCTGGTGAAAAAGTGTACCCATGGATTTCGAAAACCCGCGGATCAACGACAGGTGTTGGGCTTATCTCGCCACCGCCGCATCATGATATTTATTCTATCGAGGATTTATCTCAACTCATTTTTGACTTGAAAAATGCTAATAAAGACGCGCGGATTAATGTTAAACTCGTATCAAAAACGGGAATTGGCACGATTGCAGCGGGTGTTGCAAAAGGTTTTGCTGACGTTATCTTAGTTAGCGGATACGAAGGCGGAACAGGAGCAGCTGCGCGAAGCAGTATTCGTCACACAGGAGTTCCATGGGAAATCGGTTTGGCGGAAACACATCAAACATTGCTTTTAAATGGGTTACGTAATCAGGTTGTCGTAGAAACAGACGGTAAACTGATGACTGGAAAAGATGTGCTCGTTGCAGCTATGCTTGGAGCGGAAGAATACGGTTTTGCAACGGCACCACTTGTGACGCTTGGTTGCGTGATGATGCGTGTTTGTCATATGGATACGTGCCCTGTCGGAGTTGCGACACAAAATCCAGAACTGCGTAAGAAATTCGGTGGTTCAGCAGATTATGTTGTGAATTTTTTCAACTTCATTGTTGCTGAGATGCGCGAAACGATGGCGGAACTTGGCTTCCGGAGTCTCGAAGAAATTATTGGGCACAAAGAGTATTTGGAAACCCATGAACGAAAAGAATCGCATTGGAAAGCGAAGCATCTCGATTTTTCTAATATGCTTTATATGGATGACTTTTATAAAAACCAAGTCCAATTCTGCACGAAAGAACAGGACCACAAAATCGACCAAACATTGGATATGCGCGAGTTACAAGCCATTGTGGCACCTGCGATTGAATGTGGTGAGAAAGTCACTGGGCGCTTCCCAATTCGCAATATCGACCGGGCAGTCGGCACGATTACCGGTTCTTATATCAGCAGGAAATATGGCGCGGCTGGACTCCCAGAAGATACGATTGATCTTACTTTTACGGGAGCGGCTGGTCAAAGCTTCGGCGCCTTCGCTCCAAAAGGGATGACGCTACGCATTGAAGGTGACGCGAACGATTACTTTGGAAAAGGCCTATCTGGCGCAAAACTTATCGTATCACCAGATGCTGAGACACCGATTAATGCGCATGATTCCGCGATTGTCGGAAACGTAACGCTTTATGGTGCAACAGATGGAGAAGCATACATTCACGGAAAAGCCGGCGCCCGTTTTGCTGTCCGTAACAGTGGTGCCGACGTAGTTGTCGAAGGAATTGGCGATAACGGCTGCGAATATATGACTGGCGGAACAGTGGTTGTTCTAGGCGAAACCGGTGAGAATTTTGCGGCTGGGATGTCCGGTGGTGTTGCTTACGTTTATGCTCCAAACCAAGCCAATTTCACCGCAAAAGTGAATCCAGAACTTGTGACGTGTCGAGGGATTACGACGTCGCGCGAGGAACGGAAACTACGCGAATTGGTAGAAAATCACGTTCGCTACACCGGCAGTGAATACGCCCGCAAGTTACTGACAAACTGGGAACGCGAACTTGCTAACTTTGTTTACGTCATTCCGAATGAATTTGAAATCATGCTTACGCGCATTGAAAAATTACAAAGTGAAGGCCAAACGCATGAAGCTGCAGAGTTACAAGCCTTTTATGAGCATAAAGACGGACTGCTAGTGGAAGTTACTAAATAGGAACGAAGCTGAACAGTGGAAAGCTGAATCCGCTCGTTCAGCTCTGAAAAAAGCTGGAGCGGCCGCAGTAAAAATCCTTTTTTGATTTTTGTGGAGGGCGTGAAGTTTTCGAAAAGCTAGCGGATGAAGCTAGACTATGAACACTTGAAAGAGGCGAATAGCTCAGAATAATTTCAAAACAAGGAGTTGAATGCAATGGGAAAACCAACTGGATTTATTGATTATGACCGAATTCCAAGTCCTGTTCGCGATCCACTAACACGGACGCGTGACTGGAACGAATATAACTTGCCAATGCCTGTTGTCGATTTACAGATTCAAGCCGCACGTTGCATGGACTGTGGTGTACCATTTTGCCATACAGGGGAAGAGATTAAAAACG
The DNA here is from genome assembly GCF_000525975.1 of Listeria rocourtiae FSL F6-920. Taxonomy (GTDB): domain Bacteria; phylum Bacillota; class Bacilli; order Lactobacillales; family Listeriaceae; genus Listeria_A; species Listeria_A rocourtiae. Next base: position 16,716 of record NZ_AODK01000018.1, on the reverse strand, counting down.
GTGTATCAGGCTGCCCGTTGCATAACTTGATTCCGGAGTGGAACGACGCTGTGTATCGCGGAGAATGGCGCGAAGCCTTGGATCTTCTTCTAAAGACGAATAATTTTCCTGAGTTCACTGGCCGCGTCTGTCCAGCACCATGTGAAGGCTCCTGTACGGTCGCGATTTCTGAGCCTGCGGTTGGTATAAAATCCATCGAAAAAGCGATTATCGATCGTGGCTTTGAAGAAGGCTGGATTAAAGCTCAACCACCTCAAAAAAGAACGGGAAAACGCATTGCAATCATCGGTTCTGGCCCAGCAGGACTTGCATGTGCAGATCAGTTAAACAAAGCTGGGCATAATGTTACTGTTTTTGAAAAGAGCGATCGAATTGGCGGCCTGCTCATGTACGGCATCCCAACGATGAAACTCGAAAAAGATTCGATTAATCGTCGCGTCAACTTAATGGCCGAAGAAGGCGTCGAGTTCGTGACCAATGTCGAAGCCGGAAAAGATATCACGATGGCGCAGTTGAAACAAGAGTACGACTCCATCGTGTTAGCTACAGGTGCCGGGAATGCTCGAGATGTCAAGCTACCAGGCCGTGATGCAAAAGGGATTTACTTTGCAGTCGATTACCTCACACAAAGCATTAAAGATAACCTTGACAATAAAGGCGTGCAAACATTGTCCGCAGAAGGCAAAAACGTCATCGTTATCGGAGGTGGAGACACAGGAGCCGATTGCGTCGCGACAGCTTTACGACAAGGCGCAAAAAGCATCTACCAATTTGGCTTACGCGATAAGCTACCAGACATGCGCGCTGTTCAAAACCCGTGGCCACAATTTCCGAAAGTATTCCAAATGGACTACGCTCATAGCGAAGCAGAAGCAGTATACGGTGAGGACCCCCGTCACTATTTAGTGAGTTCCACTGAATTTATCAAAAATGAAAGAGGGGAACTTACCGGGTTGCGAACTATCGATGTTGACCGAGTAGACGCCAACCGTAATATCCAAGAAGTTCCCGGTTCTGAGAAAATCTGGGACGCTGATATTGTACTAATCGCAATTGGGTTCGCCGGTGCTACACCATCCATTTTCGAGGATTTCCAAGTAGGTAAAACAAAAAGCCACACGATTGAAGCAGCAAAAGGTTTTTACCGTACCGACGTAGAAGGAATCTTTGCATGCGGTGACGCAAGATATGGTCAGAGCTTGGTAGTAACCGCGATTAACGAAGGGCGTGAGGCCGCTCGTGAAGTCGATTTCTACCTCATGGGCGAGACATTTTTACCATAAGCAATAAAAAAGGCTCAAAAATCTGTCGACCACCAGTAGTGTAAAAATTACGGGATATCGACAGATTTTCTTTGTTGACTGGTATGACAGGTGTGAAGGCGATTTTGAAAGAAATCGATGTAAGGTTAGACAACTGAAAAAGTAAACTTTGCTATCCGTCGACAGATTTGGGCTCTTGAGGTATTATGGGAGTAAGGCTGAAAAAGCACGGGTTTTTATCTAAGTAATGTGAAATGTAAATATGATAGATTGTTGTATGTAGCGAAAAAGTTGAATGTTTTTATCTAAGTAATGTGAAATGTAAATGAAGCTTGCTTCTCCTCGTTTTACATTCGTAACTGTGTTTTTATCTAAGTAATGTGAAATGTAAATGCGCCTATTGCGTCTACATGGTGTATTTCGCCCTGTGTTTTTATCTAAGTAATGTGAAATATAATTAAATTACTTTTTTATCTAACGAGCTGGAATACAAGGGGAATATTACCAATGAAAAACAATTCAAAAAAACTTTTAGTTGCGTTTCCCCTAAGTATTGTGTAATCTGAATAAGGAAGCATTGTAGCAGACAGAGGCGTGATGTTCTGAATTTTAAAAAAAAGCAGTCTATAAAGGTGGGATCGATATGAAGAAAGAAAAATCAGTATGAACGAATCTATTTACAATGATGATATATAAAGTAGTACTAGTCTTTCTCGGAATCATTTCGTGTATCACTTATGTCTTTGCTAAAAAGAAAAATTGATTAGAAAAAATATCCAATCTACTGTTATGCAGGTAACCTCAAAGTTATTTGTGACACGGTGGATTTTTTTATGTATAAGTAGTATTTATAATTGACTTGGAGTCCACTTCATGGTTTAAACTCTACCTATTAGCCAAAAATAGGGGGGGGATTACGGTTGTCTATCAGTAAGAAAGAGCAGGTTAACCACAATCAGTTATTTCTGAACGGCAAATCTAGATTAAAAGAAATAGATCCTGAACTCAGCGCACTTTTCGATCATTTTGTATTTGATGAAGTCTTGCAATATACACAACTTACAATTAAACAGCGAATGAAAGTGACGCTTGCCACTTTAATCACAATGCAGTGCGTGAACGAATTCAAAATAATGCTAAACGCGGCTTTTGATATTGGAGTGACTCCAATCGAGGCAAAAGAAATCGTCTATCAGACTGTGCGATATGTCGGGCTTAGAAAAGTATTTGATTTTTCGCAAGTAACTAATGATGTCCTGATAAAAAGAGGAATATGAAATAAGCACGTATCGCAATAAAACTATGACAAGAAGGAGAATACAAATGAAAAAAAATACTTTATCTCATGCGTCACGGTCAGACACTATTTAATGTACGAAAAAAGATACAAGGTTTTTGCGATGCGCCATTAACGGAATGCGGTATCAACCAAGCGAAAATAGCGAGCGAATATTTTAAGGAGAACGGGATTGTTTTTGATCAGGCTTATAGTTCCACATCGGAACGAGCTTGTGACACATTAGAATTAATCACTGACATGGATTATAAACGCCTAAAAGGGCTGAAAGAATGGAATTTTGGAACATTCGAAGGTGAAAGTGAAGACTTGAATCCGCCGTTACCGTACGGAGATTTTTTTGCAGGATTCGGAGGAGAGCGAGAAATGGATTTTCGTGTGCGCCTTGTTGAAACAATGGAATCAATGATGAACCAAGAAAATCACGATACTGTTTTGGCAGTTTCTCATGGTGCCGCTTGTGCTCAATTCGCCCGCCATTGGGAAGCACGCAGTAGTATTGGCCGGATCAGTGGTCTGAAAAACTGTTGTATTCTTAAATTTGAATATGAAAACGGTGAATTCACACTCGTCAGCTTTATAAATCACGATTTTGCAAAAGCCTAGCCAATCTTTTCGCAAATTTTCCGGTTTTCAGCTATACTTAAACAGGAGAACAAATGAAGAAGGGAAGTTTTGTTATGAAACTTGGTATTATGGGAACGAATTGGATTACAGATGCTTTTGTAGAAGGCGCAATCAACTCAGGTGAATGGGAACTAAATGCGGTTTATTCACGCACATTGGAAAAAGCATATGCCTTTGGTGAAAAATATAAAGTTGCGAATTATTTTGATGATATTGAAAAGATGGCGAGTTCAGACGTTATCGATGCGGTTTATATTGCGTCACCAAACGCGATGCACTACGAACATGCATTACATTTCTTACGTAACAAAAAACATGTCATCGTCGAAAAACCGATTTTTTCAACGGTTGCAGAACTAGAGGATGCGCATAAAGTAGCGAAAGAAAACGGCGTATACCTTTTCGAAGCTGCTCGCCATATCCAAGAGCCTAACTTTAAAATTTTGCAAGATAGCATCCAAAAAGTCGGAAAGCTTCACGGCGCGACACTTGCTTACATGAACTATTCTTCGCGCTATGACAACGTACTTGCTGGTGAAGAGCCAAATATTTTCTCGCTGAATTTTTCTGGTGGTTCGCTAGTTGACTTAGGCGTTTACCCAATGTATACGGCAGTTGCGCTATTCGGTGTTCCTGAAAAAGCAACTTATTTCGCGACAAAACTGCGTACAGGTGTTGATGGAGGCGGCCCAGTTATTTTTGAATATCCCGATTTCACGGTGACTATCTTGCAAGCGAAAATGTCGCAATCATTCTTACCAAGTGAAATATACGGCGAAAAAGGCACGCTCGTACTTGACCCATTAACAGGCATTAAGAGTATCCAATACGCGGATAACCACACGAAAGAAATTGAGGAGTTAGCAATGTCTACCATTCCAAATGACATGGAATTCGAAGCGACCGAATTTGCCAGAATCATCACAGAAAACGACAAATTGGCGTATGAAGACCTAGAAGATTTAAGCAAAGCAGTTTTGCAAATCTCAAACGACTTGCGCCACCAAAATGGTATTTGGTACAAGGTAGAGAAATAGTATTTTTGAAGCCAGATGATGCGAATTATCTGGTTTTGTTGATTCTCTGGAAACGTGGTATGATAAGAGTATCGAATTTAGAGGGAAAAAGGAGTTTATTATGACGATAAAAGAAGTACCTGAAATTTGGGCCGAACAGTGGGAAGCCCATAAATATGAAACGATGACAGAAATTCAGCAACAATTGTACAAGCCGATTAAAGAAGGTAAAGATGTCATTGCAGTTTCACCAACAGGAACTGGGAAAACAGTTGCCTATGCTTTACCAGCCATCGAAAAATTAGAAGTCAAACCGCATACACAATGGCTTATTTTAGCGCCATCACATGAGTTAGTTATGCAAATCGCAGACGTTGTACGTTCATGGTTGCCCGCGGGGGTGAAAGTCATCGGTATCATCGGGAGTGCCAATATCAAGCGCCAAATCGATAATCTGAAGAAAAAACCACAAGTCATTGTTGGTTCACCTGGTCGCGTTTTGGAACTGATTAAGCAGAAGAAAATCAAGATGCATGAAGTCAAAATGATTACACTTGATGAATGTGATCAATTGCTGATTCGCGAAAATGTTCCAACGGTGCTCGAAATCGTGAATAGTGCCATGCGTGATCGTCAATTAGTAATGGCATCAGCAACGAAATTGGACGACCCAATGATGTTTTACCGCAATAGTGAGATTGAGCCAGTGATGATTGAAGCAAAAGCTGAAGAGAGTAACGCCAATGTGAACCATCTTTATATGGATGTCGAGCAGCCTCGTGACAAAGCTATACTGCTACGCCGAATTTCCAACGTAGAAGGGATGCATGCGCTCGTTTTCGTGAAAGATAAAGTTCGGATGGATATTATTTTGGAGAAACTGCAATATGATGGAGTTGCAGCTGCCGGAATTCATGGTGAAGTGGACAAAGAAAAGCGCAAAAAATACTTAGCTGCCTTCAAAAAAGCAGAATTGACGTATTTAATCGTAACCGATGTAGCAGCACGCGGTTTAGACATTCCAGATTTACCATTCGTTATTCATTGCGATGTGGCGATGGATGCGAAACAATATACGCACCGTTCTGGTCGAACTGGGCGGATGGGTAAATCAGGTACGGTACTCTCGTTTGCTAACGAACGCGAAGCTCGGACATTACGTCAATATTTGAAGGAATTGAACAAAGATCCGATTAAAGTACGCTATTATGAAGGCGTTTTGACGGATGATTTTGAAAGTAAAGCAAAGCGTAAATAAAAAACCTGTAGAATGAGTCGCATCAAGTATGAAGTGTCTCACTCTACAGGCTTTATTTATACTCGGAATTAGCTTTGTTCTCAAATATATGATTGATATTCTCTTGTGTCCATTCAGTTAGCTGCAAAATTGTCGGATAACCTGAGGTGGTTTTTTCCTGACCTGCCACTGTATAGGTGACTTTTGGCTTCAGAATATACCAAGAATAGCGCTCTGGATCACCGCTCAAGGCTAGCGTATGGGAGATTGTTTTACCCGCTGGAACGGAATCAGCAACTGTATGAAGATGCATTGAGGCTAGTTCAGCTGTCACACTTTTAATAGCGACAGGCTCCATTTTTTCTGTATTTTGGATATTGAGTGTATATTCATCCATAGCCGTTTGTACTGCTGCACCAGAAAACACGAGATTTGTGGGTGTTCTGTCATTATTCACATCAAATACTAGTTTGCCGATGTTGACTGACACTGATTTATCTCCTGAAATGAGCGTCATTTCCTGAGCTTTAAAACTACCTGCTTTGTTAATTCGGATATCTACTTTCATATAACCGAGTTCAGCTGCCCCATATTGCTGCCCTGTTTTAGAAATAACATCCATTTCAGCTTTGATATCGTTAGAGTCAAAGGTTACCGCAGAAATGCCATCAATGCTTGAATCCTCAAATAAAAATGGCAAACTAAGCGAAAAAGTTTCCCCTCTATATAGCGAGATATAAGCGTTACCTTTCAAGAAAAACGGATTTTCAATGTTAGGTATGTTGACTTTACTAGCTTCTGTAACGGCATCATCGTTCTTTGGCGACCAGAAAATCGCAACAACAACGGTCAATGCAATACATAGGATTGTTGGTATTAGAAATCTATTCCCTGTCATCATCTAGCATATCCTCCTTTGTATTTAAATTATCAACAATAGTATCATACCATATCTAGAAATCCCGTAAATCAAGAAAGAACAATACATAACACATATTACGAATTAGGCTCTTTAGTTTGATGGAGTCTGCATCGAATTTTACAACCTATTGACTTTTTTTAGTTTGCCGAATGACCTTTATTACAGGTATAATAGAAGAATAGAGCTTTTAGTAAGGAGTCGGGGACATGCTTAGTAGAAGAGACGAAGTTTTTAAGCTTCTGAATAATGTAAACGGTAAACTAACAGCGAATGATGTAGCGGAGAAGTTACAGATGGATCGCGCGAATGCGAGCCGTTATTTGAACGAATTGTTTAAGGAGGGACAGATTGAGAAACTCCCAGGCAAGCCAGTTCTTTACCAAGCTTTCAAAAAAGAGGAGGCCAAATCAGGAATTAGTAGTACGAAAACGGCTTTTGATCGGCTCATTGGTTCTGCGCAAAGCTTAAAAGTGAGCATTCAACAAGCAAAAGCAGCGATTCTTTATCCACCGAATGGTTTACATACATTAATTCTTGGGAAAACAGGTACAGGGAAGTCCTTATTTGCCGAGTGCATGTACAAGTTCGCTCGTGAAGCTGATATGGTTAGCAAGAATGCACCATTCGTTTCGTTTAACTGTGCGGACTATGCACAAAATCCGCAATTGCTTTTCGGTCATATCTTTGGTGTGATTAAAGGAGCATACACGGGAGCAGAACAGACACGCGAGGGCTTGCTTGCAAAAGCAGATGGCGGAATTTTATTTTTGGATGAGATTCATCGGCTACCTCCAGAAGGCCAAGAAATGTTGTTCACGTTTATTGATAAAGGTGAATATCGACCGCTTGGTGAGAGTCAAGCAGTGCATACGGCGGCAGTGCAAATTATTGGGGCAACAACAGAATCACCGGATAATTTTTTATTAGAAACATTCACTAGGCGGATCCCGATGACAATCACGTTGCCACCACTGGCAGAGCGGCAGTTAGAAGAACGTTATGAGCTTATCGAATTTTTCTTATCACAGGAAGCAACGCGTTTACATCAAACGATTCGCGTTCATCGCCAAGCTTTGATGGCGTTTTTACTCTACCATGCGAGTGCCAATGTTGGTCAACTGCAACGTGATTTGAAATTAGCATGTGCGAAGGCATTTTTGCATTATAAGACAAAAGCGACGAATTATATTCTGATTGAGCAGGATGATTTGCCGATCTATGTTCAAAAAGGTTTACTTCATTTGAAAGATGAGCCGGAGAAAATGAACCGGTTAATTGATGTGAATAAGACGATTTTTAAATTTTACGATACGAGTGAAGCGAATGATATTGCGATTGAAGATGTGGATGACGTGTACCAAGCGATTCAAACAAAAGCTGATCAGTTGATGAAAGAAGGCAAGGACCAGTCAGAGCTTGAAGAAGCGCTTCACATGGATGTGGATCAGTATTTCCATGAGTACATGGGGCAGCTTCCGACGCAGCAATCGGCGAAGGAGATTATTAGTCCGGCAATTTGGCAACTTACAGATCAAGTATATGCTTTAGCAGAACAGCGCTTGGAACGTAAATACAATGAAAAAATGCGTTTTGCGTTTGCGCTCCACTTACAGAGTACCATCGAGCGGATTCGCGAACAAAAACATATTGTACATCCGGACTTGAACAATGTCCGCAAAAAATACTCGAAAGAATTCCAAGCAGCGATTGATATTTCGGCTCTATTAGAGCAATCACTAGGTATTGAAATTCCTTTTGATGAAATTGGTTTTTTGACGATGTTTTTAACAGAGGAAGTCGTGGAGTCGATGTTTACCCAAGAATCGCTAGTCGAAGTTATCGTCATGATGCACGGTCGCTCGGCGGCAACGAGTATGGTTGAAACGGTCCAAGAACTTCTCAACATTGAGTCTGGCACAGCGATGGATATGCCGTTATCAGTCGAAGTAAAAGCGATGTATGAAAAAGTAAAAGCTAAAGTACAACAATTAAATCCGACAAAGGGCGTCTTAATTCTTTCTGATATGGGCTCTCTGACGTCGTTTGGCAATATGCTAACCGAGGAACTTGGCATTCGCACTAAAACAGTTAGCATGGCGAGTACACCAGTTGTATTAGAGGCTATACGCAAAGCTTCGTTGGGACGCGGGTTAGAAGATATATATCAGAGTTGTCAACAACTCTTTGAAAATAAATACAAAGCACAAATTTTACGAACAAAACCAACGAAAAAACGCGGTTATACTTACATGTTTCACAGGAGAAGGTGTAGCAGAACAGTTACGAGCCCGCGTAGCCCCAGTTATCGACGAGTCAAAAGTGGAAATCATCGTCTTACAATTTTTGCATAAAGAAGCTTTCCGTGAGCGCATCGACCAACTGATGGAAGAATACAACATACTAGCCATCATGGGCTCTGTCGAGTTCCAGTACCGCGAAATCCCATTTTTCAGCGCCTTAGAGGTATTTTCTGAGGGGGGAATTGACATCGTGAAGCGAATTATTAATGATGAAGTACCATATGACCAGTTAATTTCCTCCCTAGAAGGTAATTTAAAAGAAGTCGAATCACCAGAACAGCTCGTCTACTTCTTGCGCAAAATCATTTCGGAGTTGCAGGTTCAGATGAATATAGTGCTTGAACCAGGTGTCGATATTGGGGTTATTTTACATCTAGCTTTCCTTGTTGAACGGATGAAGCTCGGCGGTGTCGATCGCGAATTTCCGAACATTGATACATTCACGAAACAGCATATGATTGAAATGCAGATTACGCAACAAATGATGGAAAACATCAATTTAGAGTATAATATTATCGTCCCTCAGTCAGAAATTGCTTATCTCACGCAAATGATGACAGCAAATAAAGTAATCGTGGAAGAAAATTAAACTAACGAGACAAGTGTGTACATAAATTACACACTTGTCTTTTGTTCTTGTGTAAGCTGATGTTTGGCTTTATCACACGCTTTTATCTTATTTTAAAAGTTGGCACGGAACTTGCATTTATAGAAGTGAGGGTTAAGAAATAGCGTTTTAGGGAGGATGAATCGAAGTGAAAACAATCTTGTTAGTTTGTTCCGCGGGTATGTCAACCAGTCTGCTAGTCACCAAGATGGAGGAAGCCGCAGAGGATAGAAATCTCGAAGCTAAGATTTATGCAGTATCAGAAGCTGAGGCGCCAGATAATATTGGCAAGATCGACGTTTTATTATTAGGGCCACAAGTTAAATTTTTAGAAAACAAATTCAAGAAAAAGCTAGAACCACTAGGGAAACCCGTCGCAGTTATTAATAGCATCGATTATGGTATGATGGACGGCGAAAAAGTTTTAAATCAAGCACTAACTTTACTTGGGGAATAAGCGGTACATTGTTACTGCTTAAATATAGGAGGGGGCAAACGTCTCGTCCAAAATAAAATTATTGGGGGAAATGCAAATGAATGGTTTTATCGCATTTATGGAAAAGTACTTTATTCCTTATGCAGCCAAAGTCGGAGGGCAACGTCACTTAGTTGCAATTCGTGATGGTTTCATCACAACAATGCCATTAATGATCTTGGGGTCATTAGGGACGTTAATCAACAACTTACCAATCAAAGCTTACCAAACATTTATGAATAACTTATTTGGGGAAGCGCTTTGGAAATCTTTTGGAGGGAATATTTGGAACGGGACATTCGCGATTCTAGCACTTTTAACTGCTTTTACTGTAGCTTATAACCTAGCGAAATCATATGATAAAGATGCTTTATCAAGTGGTGTTGTATCTGTTTCTTCTTTCTTTGCCATTGGTGGATTAACAGGGCTGAGCTCATCAGGATTATTTTTGGCCCTAATCGTAGCTTTAGTTTCAACCGAATTATTCACTCGTCTAAGTGGAAATTCAAAACTTATTATCAGAATGCCAGACGGTGTTCCGCCAGCAGTATCTAGATCATTCGCAGCGCTTTTCCCAGCGATGATCACAGTAAGTATTTTCGCAATGATTACAACTATCCTTTTTGGGCTTGGTGTAAAAGATATCGTTGGCGAATTCTACAAATTGATTCAAGAACCGTTCATGGGTCTTGCTAATACACTGCCAGCAGCATTATTACTTGCATTTATTTCTTCATTCCTATGGTTCTTCGGACTTCATGGTGCGAATATTATCGAGCCATTTATGCAAACAATCAACGTTGATGCGATTGCTAAAAATGTTATCGCTATTAACAAAGGCTTAGACGCTCCTTATATCGTTAACAAACCTTTCTTTGACTCTTTCGTAAACTTAGGCGGAACTGGTGCAACGATTGCAATCATTATTTCGGTGTTCCTATTTGGTCGTCGCAATAAACAATATGTAACAGTGTCAGGACTTGCCTCAGCTCCTGGAATATTCAACATTAATGAACCATTAATGTTCGGTCTACCGATTGTGTTAAATCCAATCCTATTTGTACCTTACATTTTGGCTCCACTAGTGCTTGTAACAATCGCTTACTTTGCGACATCACTAGGCATGGTACCAGCAGCAACAATCGTAACACCTTGGACTACACCACCGATTGTTGGTGGTGTGCTTGCTACACAAAGTTGGACAGGTGGAGTTCTAGCGGCGGTCAATATCGCAGTAGCCGTACTCATCTACGCACCATTCATTAAAGTAGCAGAAATTCAAGAAATTCGTCGTGAAAAAGCAGCAGCAGCCGGCGAACCAACAGAAGATAATTTTTAAAAAGAAGTGCTGAACATGCCCGTTAGCTCCGAAAGAAACTGGAACAGGCGCAGTAAAATCCCGTAATTGGATTTTAAGGAGGCTGTGAAGTTGCCGAGGAGCTGGCATGAGGAAGCCGGACAAAAAGAAGTGCTGAACACACCCGTTAGCTCGGAAAGAAACTGGAACAGGCGCAGTAAAATCCTGTAATTGGATTTTAAGGAGGCTGTGAAGTTGCCGAGGAGTTGGTGTGAGGAAGCCAGACAATATGACCCAAGGATGTGGAACTGAATGGAAGAATTAGAACTAACGATTATGAACCTAATTATGTTTGGTGGTAACGCAAAAAGCGATGCCATGTTAGCGATTGACGCAGCTAAAAAAAGGTGATTTTGCTTTAGCGGATGAACAAATCCAAAAAGCAGAACAATCATTGCTTGAAGCGCATCATTCTCAAACTAAACTAATTCAAGGCGAAGCACGTGGCGAAAAAACAGAAGTATCTTTACTTCTAGTTCACGCACAAGATCACTTGATGAATGCTATTACATTTAAAGATTTAGCAATCGAGATTGTAGAATTATATCGCGCTAAGTAACTATAAAAATGGGGGTGAGGAATTTTCCTCATCCCCATTTTAATTATTTATGAGAGAGGAAGTTTACTTATTATGAGAAAATTAGGTATTTCAGTATTCCCACAACATGCCCCATTGGAGGATTCTTTAAACTACATCGAAACTGCTGCAAAGTATGGTTTTAGCCGCATTTTCACATGTTTAATCTCGGCAAATGACGAAGAAGAGTTTGCAAAACTAGAAACAATCTGTCAAACAGCGAATACATTAGGTTACGAAGTTATTGCTGATGTCGATCCAGGTGTTTTTGCTTCACTAAATTTGACGTATCAGGACTTAGGACGCTTTAAAGAATTAGGATTATCCGGTTTGCGTTTAGATTTAGGTTTTTCTGGTGCAGAAGAAGCAGCGATGTCTTTTGATGATAATGATTTACAAATCGAGCTTAATATTTCTAACGGCACGAAATATGTCGATAATATTTTGTCCTATCAAGCGAATACAGCAAATATTATTGGTTGTCATAATTTTTATCCACGTCGTTATACAGCGCTTTCTCGTGAGCATTTCCTTCGTACAAGCGCCCAATTCAAAAAATTCAACTTGCGCACTGCAGCTTTCGTTTCGTCTAACGCAGGTAAATTTGGACCGTGGTTTGTCGTTGATGGTGGACTTCCAACATTAGAGGAGCATCGTGGTATGCCGATTACGGTCCAAGCAAAAGATTTATGGAACACCGGGTTAATCGATGATGTTATTATTGGTAATATGTACGCGTCAGAAGAAGAGTTAAAAGCACTTGGCGAACTAAATCGCAATGAGTTAGAACTTGCTGTGATATTTGTTGACGGCGCGACACCAGTCGAAAAAGAAATCGTGACAACACAAAAACATTTCAATCGTGGTGATGCTTCTGAGTATGTATTGCGCTCGACAATGACACGTGTAAACTTCAAGCAACACGAGTTTCCAGCGCATGACACAGACACAATCGAACTAGGTGATGTTACTATCGATAACAATGGCTACGAACGCTACAAAGGCGAAATGCAGGTGGCTTTGCGTGAAATGGAGAACTCAGGTAACACAAATATCGTTGGGCGCGTTATCCCAGAAGAGCGTTACTTACTAAAAACAATCCAACCATGGCAACATTTCCGCTTAAAAGAACATAAATAAAATAGTGAATACAAGCTAGGCGCTGTAAAAAATGTCTTAGCTTGTATTTTTTTTGTTTGCAGTTAACCTGCCTGCCCTGTATAATCGGACGTGAAGTAAGACAAGAGGGGTGCGATGAATGAAGAAAATTTGGGGTATTTTTATACTTGATTGGCGACGACTTTTTAAAGCTCCGATTGCGTTAATGTTGGTACTTGCACTTGTCATTTTGCCATCACTGTACGCCTGGTTTAATATTGAAGCACTCTGGGACCCTTATTCGAATACATCTGGTATTAAGGTGGCAGTTGTGATTGAAGACAAAGGTGCCGAAATTACAGTGCCAGGAAAAAGCCCGCAACAAGTTAATATTGGTACACAACTCAAAAAACAACTGAGAGAAAATGACTCACTAGGTTGGACTTTTACGAGCGAAGATAAGGCACGTGAAGCTGTGAAGAAAGGTGATTACTATGCCGCAATTATTATTCCTGCTGATTTTTCAAAAGATATTGTCTCGGTCGTGGGGGGCAATCTGACGAAACCAACAATTAACTATATGGTGAATGAGAAAATAAATGCGATTGCGCCAAAAATAACCGATAAAGGTGCATCAACCATCGTAGACCAAATCAGCTCGGAATTCGTCGATAAAGTCAGCAGTTCGGTTCTTTCAGAGCTTAATAAAGCTGGCATCGACTTGGAAAATGAGTTGCCAACTTTGCGACATATTAAAGATAAAGTTTTTCAAGTGAAGGCGAGTATGCCACAAATTATTGAAATGGGTAAGCAAGCAGTTATTTTGGAAGGGAAGCTACCAGACTTAAAAAGAAAGGCGAACCAAGTAGTTGATCTTAATAAGAGTATGCCTCAAATAAATGCTGCGGCACAAGACTTGTTACGTATCGAATCACAGTTACCGCAACTTGATAAACTCGGCGAAGACATCTTGACATTGCAGAAGAAAATTCCCGAAATTAAGCAAATTGCAACGGACGTAAAGGCAGTGAACGCCAATTTTGGGACGATTAAAAAGACGGTAAATGATGCACTTTCTGAATCCACCAAGGCACTAAGCATTATTTCCAGTGCAGAAAAAGCGTTACCCACTATAAAAAAAAATAGCAAATGATGGTTCCAAATATGCAGACAAAGTAGCCGGTTTTACGAAGCAAGTGGATCAGTCTTTCCAAACGGTAGCTCCGACAATCAAGCAAAATCTTATTTTGCTACAACAAGTCACAAGTAACGTTTATGAGCTAACCGAAGCGCTAAAAAATGGTGATATCAATCCAGATAAAGTTGTGACGGTAATCGACCAAATCGATACGCAATTAACGAGCGCAAGTAACATGTTGACGAAGCAAATCGAGTTGCTAACCTCGCTGAACGAAACTTTACCAAATAGACCACTCACAGGCTTTATCAGCAATTTAACGGCAATGAAACAAGACTTAGCGAATCAACAGCAAACATTGGCACAAATCAAAAAAAAATTATCCAAGCCGGTGAAGAAGCTAGCCAAGCACTGCTCAACCAACTGCACACAGAAGCTAAGAAAGTTAGTGATGACTTAACAACAATCATCAGTAAATACGACGCTAAAATCGTGCCAACAATCAATACCGCACTGAAAGAAATCAGCACAGGCCTTGCTAAAAGTAGTGCTTTACTAGATGACGCTAAAAACAAGTTGCCAGAAATCACATCGATTCTTCAAAATGCGAATCAAACTTTAGTAACAAGCCAAACGTATTTAAAAGAATTCCAACAACGATTACCAGAATTACAGCAAAACGTTGGCCGATGCAACGACATTTATCGATACGAAACTAGATACAGTTATTAGCGGTATAAACACAGCTGCGGTGTTTTACAAGTCTGAATATCCTGATGTAAAAGCTAAAATTCACAAAGCTGGTGACTTCGTGCGAAATGATTTGCTGTCATTGGAATCTGAAATAAATAATGCTGCCAAACTGATACAACAGAAGTTTCCTGAATTTGCAAAAGCAGTCCAAACGGCAGCAAACTTATCACGGATGGAGTTACCTCAATTCGAACAAGCCATCAATAAAGCGGCATCACGAATCAATGAATTTGACCAAAATTATGATATGCAACAAATTATTGCATTCTTAAGAAATGATGTTAAAAAAGAGAGTGATTTTATAGCACATCCGATTCAATTGAAGGAAACGAAGTACTATCCAATTCCTAATTACGGATCAGCCAGTGCGCCATTTTATACAGCACTTTGTCTATGGGTAGGAGCATTACTTCTCATCTCATTATTACGCGTTGACGTCGAAGTACCGCGTGGCATTTTTAACCACTACCACGTTTATTTTGGTAGGTTGCTTACATTCCTATCTATTGGACTTGCGCAAGCCCTCGTTGTGACGCTCGGTAACATTTTCTTGCTCGGAGTATCTATTGCAAGTCCAGTTTACCACGTTCTTTTTAGCATGTTTATCAGTGTTGTTTTCATGATTATCGTGTACACACTTGTTTCGTTGTTCAACAATGTTGGTAAAGGGATGGCCATCATTCTACTCGTCCTGCAAATTTCAGGAGCCGGTGGGAACTTCCCAATTCAAGTATCACCGCCATTTTTTCAAGCAATTTACCCATTCCTACCATTCACATACGCGGTTGGTCTCATTCGTGAAAGTGTTGGTGGCATCTACTGGCAAAATGCAACCCATGATATGTTGATGCTTACAATGTTTGGCATCCTGTTCATTCTCTTAGGAATACTACTCAAAAAACCACTAGATAAAATCATTCCAGCGCTTTCTGCAAAAGCTAAAAAAAAGTAAGTTAATTCACTAAAAATGGGCGTAAAAAAGATCTGGCAGAAAAACCAGATCTTTTTTAGGTTATTATGAGTATTCAGTAATGTAAAAGAAATTCATTTGTAATATTAAAGTAAAAAAAGAAAAATAAAGCTTTATTTTTGACATAAAAAACGTTATACTGAAACAGTACATAAAAGCTACGTCTTTTGATATGTATAGTAATATAGTTAACATCGAATAGTATGTAAAATGATAGTATCCTACAGTTCAAATAAGAATGTCCTGAGAGGGAATCGAACCCACGGCCTACAGCTTAGGAGGCTGTCGCTCTATCCTACTGAGCTATCAGGACACGATTGATTGAATCAACTCTATCATTTTAACATAAAACAGAGGCGGGGAGCAATCTGTTTGTAAAAATCAAGAGAGAGGAAGGAACAGATTGAAGAAATTAATACCAGTATTTATGGGAATATTACTTCTAGTCGTATTAGCAGCATGTGGCAAGGAAGGCATAGACAAAGCTCTTAGCGATAAATCATTGACCATGATACAAAAGGTGAAAACAGATTTAAAAGACTATCAGTTGGCCTATGTGAAGGATGACGATGATAAAACAGGTGTGCTTGAGTACTACAAAGATTCAAACAAACAAGACATCTCAAATATACAACTAGACTCCGCGCTTAAAAAACAAGATTCCGAAGTGAAAATTAACCTAATGAATGGGCTAGATGGGTTAATTGCTATGGTTGAAATTAGTGGCACAAAACTTGCGAAAGAGGCAACAGAACTCGTTTTGCTTGATAGTAATAAAGAGGTTGATGAAGCAATTGGCGTCTCTTTAACAAATAGAAGCGAGGTAAAGGATGGGAAAACAGTTGCTATTGTCGCAATTCCGTCCGTTGATGCCAAAACAGCAAGTAGCTTGAAACGCATTGAGTTACGAAATGGTTCCAATGAGATAATTTACCAAAATAACTTAGATTCGAGTAAAATAAAAGCACAAGCACTATCCGAGCGAGCGAAAAAAAAATGCTTTTTTCCCAAATGTGAATAAATATATAGCTGACAAAGGTTGGAAAGTAATCAGTAGTGCCACACAAAAAAAGCAAATTT
>NZ_AODK01000017.1 GCF_000525975.1 Listeria rocourtiae FSL F6-920 | reverse complement strand
CTTAAAATAATTATTTAAAAATTACTTCATATAAGTGTTCGATAGCTTTTATGAGCCTTTACGTACATGTACGCTTAGTATAATTATATACAGTTGAAATAGACACTTTTAATTTAGCTGCAATATCCTTTTTTGATACACCCCGATTAGTTAGTTGATGAATGGCTTCACTTTTTTCGGCAGATATGCTTGGCCTCCCCCCAGATCGGCCTCTTTTTTTAGCTGCTTTTAAGCCCAGCAAAGTCCTTTCTCGAATCATCGATACTTCCATTTCAGCGATAGCCGCGATGAGGATAAAATAGAACTTACCGATGGGGGAGGAGGTATCGATTTTTTCTTTTAAGCTGATGAAATGGATGTTCTTTTTCTGCAGAAACTCGCTGATTTCCAATAAATCTTTTGTTGTGCGACTTAGTCGGTCTAGTTTAGTCACGACCAGTGTATCCCCGGCTCTCATTCGTAAAAATAAATTTTCTAGCTCTTTTCGTCGTTTCCTACCTGACTCTTTCTCAAGAACAATCTGCTGACAGCCAAAAGCTTCTAAAGCATCCACTTGACTATGCATGGATTGCTCTTGTGTCGATACTCTAGCGTAGCCGTAAATTTTAGCTTTCATTTCTTTCACTTCTCCCATTTGTGAATATTCCATGAACGTAACCACCTACCTTTAAAATTTTCTCTTTTTTTTATCTGCTTCTCTTGCATACTATGCGTGAAACAGATAATATGTAGAATATACCACAAAATATTTAATTTCTCAAAAAACGTTCGTTTTTTAAATTTTCGAACTAAATGCCATATAAACCATGCTAGTGTATAGTTATGTGAGAAAAATAGACTGAAAGACCACCCTTCTAAAAAATGAACGTTTTTTTAGAAGGGTGGTCTTTGTCTTGGGGAATAAACTAGTTCACTTTATTGATTCAATTGAATTTCAGCATTATACCCGACTAATCCACCTATATTTCGGAATGGAAATTTTTTTGGAAAGACATATATCTGATTGATGATGTGGTGCTTTATAGCCGGCATAGAGGAAGTTATATGAAAATAATTCCTGTTTTTTTGAGTAATATTTTGTATGGCGAAAAGAAGTCATATATTGCTTGGAATGAGAGTGTTTCGCGGTATCTATGGAATTTATAAAACTTGCCTTCCCAAATTCTAAAGTAAAGCCGACTATAGATTTTGTGTACCAGCGAGAGAACCTTTGGGGTAGCTTTTTTAACTCAGTAGAATGTATGGAAGCCGCGCTGCTGAAAACATTGTTGGGTAGCATTAGTAAACAGACACTACAACGAATCCATAAGTCTAGCTTAGTATTTTTGGGAATCAAACTAACCTTTCAGAAAATCAGCTACAGGTTACTTGTGCATCACTATATCTTAAAAGTGCTGTTCATATAAATAAAGAACTAAATTGTTGCATGCTTCTTTGCCATATCTCGCTCAATATATGGATACACTGTTTGAAGAATTCATGGTAAAGGAGGGGAGAAAAATGTGAAGGAAAGTAGATTTACTAACAATCTAGAGTTTAGAAACTGTTGGTGAAGGAGGATGGTGCTTATGGAATTTAATGATTTCAAAGGGAGTTAGCGTACTCTAATCTAAAACAAATAGAAACTATATCAAAATATGATAATTAAAATTTGAACAGTAAAAAGGAGGCATTTTTAAATTATGAAAAAAATATTTATTACGATGATATGTGTTGTTATGGCATTGGTTGCCGTGTACAATCCTTATTTAGCGCCAGGGGAAAAGGCGCATGCAACATCTGGGAATATCACATCGATTGTGGATAGGCCATTTTCTCCAAATGATTATCGTGGGGGTGTGATGGATGTAACTTTTACTTCATCCTCTTCTCTATATTACATGACACAGGAAGACTATTATAATGGCTCTTGGTACAGAATTAGTTCTCAGCGGGTAGGTGCTCTTAGAGGAACACTTACATTTAGTGCATCGAGCAATGCACGATACGGCGATCAGTATCGCTACACGCTGTCAACCAAAGATAATAAAGGTGGTATAGTGCTAGCTACAAGCTACCATTCGTTGCGAAATGATTATGGAACCTTGCGAAGTACAACGATTGGTAGTTTAACATCTTTATCAACAAGTGTAACAGGATTGGCTGAGGCTAATTCTACAGTTACTATTCGAAATGGTACAACTGTGCTGGGAAGCGGAACAGCCAATAGTTCTAGACAATATACAATCTCTATACCTGCTCAACCAGCAGGGAGTACGATAACTGCTACGGCGGTGTTGGGGAACTTAAGTGCTCCAGCGGTCAGTACTATTGTTCAACCAGCTACGCTGGAAGACACAACGTTGGATTCCTTAACGAACCAGTCTACAAGCGCATCAGGAACAGCACATCCAGGAGCTACAGTACGAATTGAAAATGGGACAACAGTGATTGGGACGGGTACAGCCGACAACAATGGGGATTACACTATTCCTATTCCGGCCCAAGCAGTGGGAACTGTTGTAACGGCTCAGGCCACATTTAATAATGTGAGTTCTAATATTGCATCGAGAACAGTTACCAGCGCACAAACGGTGGGAACGATTACACCCAACCGCTTTAATGTGGGAGATATGAATATTACTGGAACATACACGGATGATGTGGTACGAGCACGTGTATGGGTTAATGGAGCTTCCATAAATATTGGTGGTGATTTCGATAATGGCAACTTCTCATTCTTTGTTGGGAATGCAGGAATTAAAGCTGGAGATATTGTGACTATTC
Source organism: Listeria rocourtiae FSL F6-920 (assembly GCF_000525975.1). Lineage (GTDB taxonomy): Bacteria > Bacillota > Bacilli > Lactobacillales > Listeriaceae > Listeria_A > Listeria_A rocourtiae. Next base: position 48,070 of record NZ_AODK01000017.1, on the reverse strand, counting down.
AAGCGTTAGATTTCAACAACCGTATTTTGGATACGCAACAACTTACTGTTGTGTCTCCGTTACCACAAGGCACTATTCGACCAAGTGATTACACCGTTGGGACAACAGCTATTACAGGAAGTTATACGGGCGCTGTAACCAGTGCACGTTTAGAAGTTGATGGTCGAATCATTACGGCAGCTGGTGGAACGTTCAGAGCAGACGGCACTTTCACATATTTTGTGAGCCCAGGCACTATTCGAGCCGGCGCTAGGGTAGAGTTGATTGCATTGGATGTTCCAGGAGGTAGGGTGTTAGATCGTCAGCTAGTAAACGTGATTGCGAATTCGCAAGGAACAATTACACCAGCGAATTATCGTGTGGGTGACGCTAATATTACAGGAACGTATACGGGTGATGTCACAAGTGCGCGTTTATTGGTCAACAATAATGTTGTTACACCTGCTGGTGGAACATTCAATGCGGATGGAACCTTCACCTTTTTTGTTCGTAGTGGTGCGATTCGATTTGGTGATGACGTAGAACTTATTGCACTCGACGCCCCAGGTGGAAGAGAACTTGATCGTAAAACAGTAAGCGTCCTTGCAAATACGCAAGGAACGATTACACCAGCGAATTATCGTGTGGGTGACGCTAATATTACAGGAACGTATACGGGTGATATCACAAGTGCTCGCCTGTTGGTTAATCGTAATATTGTCACACCTGCTGGCGGAACGTTCAATGCAGATGGAACCTTCACCTTCTTTGTTCGATCTGGAGTAATTCGAGCCGGCGATGACGTAGAACTCATTGCGCTCGATGCCCCAGGTGGAAGAGAACTTGATCGTAGCACAGTAACGATTGCATCAACGCAAGGAACGATTACACCAAATTCATTCCGTGTCGTACAAGGAAATAGCAATATCACAGGAACGTATACGGGTGATGTCACAAGTGCGCGTTTATTGGTCAACAATAATGTCGTGATACCTGCTGGCGGAACATTCAATGCGGATGGAACCTTCACCTTCTTTGTTCGAAGTGGTACGATTCAAGTTGGCGATGACGTAGAACTCATTGCACTCGACGCCCCAGGCGGGAGAGTACTTGATCGTAGCCCAGTAACAATTGCACTAACACAAGGAACGCTTACAGCCAATGCTTACAAAGTGGGAGAGACTAATATTACCGGAACCTACACCGGTGATGTAGCATCTGCGCGTCTAGTGGTGAATAACAATATCATTACCGCTGGTGGTGGGACATTCACGAATGGAACCTTTTCATACTTTGTACGCGCTGGCGTGATTCAAGCTGGAGACGATGTGACATTAATTGCGCTCGATGCAAATGATCGTGAATTGTATAAAACTACTGTGCGCGTGAATCCAAATATTCAAGGTACCATCACATTAGATAACTATACCGCTGGAGGCGCCAACTTGACAGGTACCTATACAGGTGATGTGGCACGCGGACGTATCACTGTCAATGGTGTCGTTGGTAATTGGGGCGGTACATTCAACCTGAATGGCACCTTCTCATACTATGTTGGTAACCTAGGACTTCAAACAGGAGATGTTGTTAAGTTAACAGGTTTCAGCTTAGATCACACAGAGCTCGATGATAGTACGATTACTGTTCAATAATTATTAGCACAAAAATAACTGGCTTAATTCCTGCGAGAGCAATCTTGCAGGAATAGCCTATTTTATGGAATAAAGGAGATATCTTATGAAAAAAATAATAATTGCTAGTAGCATAGTTGTTCTTACCGTGCTAGGGGCTTGTTCAACGAATGCAGAGCCGGATACTAATCCAAAAGATACCAGCACAGCGAAGGAAAATAGTAAAAAAATCAGCAACAGATAACAATAAATCAGCTACGGATAATAAGAAAGTCACTGCATCGGAGCCTGTGGTTGTCAATGGAATCCAATTAACGTTAGATAAACAAGAAGTTACGAAAGCTATTTCAAAAGACCAAAAAGAGCAAAATCTTTACACCTTCCGTGTCACAGGTAAAAACGTTTCTTCTATCAATAAAGGACTGGGATCAGCTGATTTTATTCTGAAGACAAAAGACAACAAAACATTAGAAACAGACTATAATTACGCAGCATTCGGTGGAGAAATCCAACCAGAAAAAACCCTTTCTGGCCCCGTATCGTTCACGTTGAATAAAGATCAAAAAGCGACGAAATTAATTTATCGTATCGGTAAGAAAGAAATGATGTCCTGGGATGTGGAAAATTAAATGAAGATTAATGTGATGGGCTTAGGCTATATAGGTTTACCGACAGCTCTAATCTTTGCTAAATATGGTGCTAACATTGTAGGCGTTGATATCTCAAAGGAAATTATAGAAAAGTTAAATGCAGGAGAAGTGCATATTGAGGAGCCTGGAATACCTGCAATGCTTCAGCGAGTAATAGATACGGGGAATTTTAAAGCTAGCTTGGTACCGGAAAAAGCCGATGTTTTCATTATTGCTGTTCCTACACCGAACCAACAAGATACATTTAAGAGCTGTGATCTGACATATGTGAAACAAGCAATGTTAAGCATCTTACCTTACTTGGAAACTGGTAATACCGTCATTATTGAATCCACCGTTTCGCCACGAACAACAGAAGGCATTATAAAAGTGATGATAGAAGAAGCTGGTTTTAATATTGGGCAAGATATTTATCTTGTGCATTGCCCGGAACGAGTATTACCTGGGAAAATTTTAGAGGAGCTCATTTTTAATAACCGCATTATAGGTGGTGTTACGGAAGCTTGTACGAAGCGAGGAAAAGAGATTTATGAGCTTTTTGTGAGAGGTGAACTGATTGGAGCTACGGCCTCGGCTGCTGAACTTTCTAAACTAATGGAGAATACGTATCGAGATGTCAATATTGCGCTTGCAAATGAATTGGTGAGAGTAGGAGACGCTCTAAATATTGATGCGCTTCGTGTGATTGAGATGGCTAATAGGCATCCTCGTGTAAATATTCATCAGCCAGGGCCTGGTGTAGGTGGGCATTGCTTAGCGGTTGATCCCTATTTTATTATTTCAGAAGCTCCGGAACAAACAACGCTTATTCAAGCAGCGCGAGACATCAACAATGCGATGCCGCAATTCATCATAGATAAGGTACAAGAGTTAATGCAGCACTATCAGTCTAAAACGTTGACTATTTTAGGCGTTTCTTATAAAGGAAATACGGATGATATACGTGAAAGTCCAGCAATGGCTATTTATAATGGACTTCAAGCGCTGGGTCAATTTGACATTCGTGTATACGATCCCCATGTGACACAATCATTTATTGCATCTAATTTGGAAGAGGCTCTGACAGGAAGCGAGATGGCTTTAGTTCTATGCGATCATGATGCATTTAGATCTTTGTTATCAGAGGATTTTTCTTCTATGGAAAAGAAACTTATTTTTGATACGAAGAATTGTATAGAAATAACGGATGTTTCGATAAACAAATATAATTTGGGTAATTTCAATTGGAGTGAAACAAACTATGAAGGTAAATACGCTTTTTAGTGATGGCTTTCTCTGGAACGCGAATTTGGAGTTGGAAAGTGGTGTAGTAGTGAATCGAGATTTTGTTTCTGTGGCTACATTCGAGGCAGAATCTAGATCTAAACTACTACAATCTTTGAAAAGTTATCCTCAAATAAAAAGGGTCCTTTTTATTAACTGTGTCGGTGAAGCATTAGTTCTTAAAGAAGATTTGGGACTAGGAGAATGATATTGTGAATACTCGAATCGATTTAAACAAAATTCTTGTGTCTATCAAGAATAATAAATGGTGGCTTATCGGGATTTTGTTGATTATTTTGACAAGCGCGTTTGTTTATCTACATTATTTCGCTACACCGATATATCAAAAAAAAACGCAAATCCTAGTCAATCAGTCTGAGAATGTGCAAAAAAATAATTTAGAGGCTCAGACTGTTCAAGCTGATTTGCAATTGGTCAATACGTATAGTGCGATTATTTTGAGTCCGCGAATTTTGACGAAAGTAGAAAAGGGACTACAAAATAAATATGATATCCAAGAACTTACAGATATGATTCAAGTTAAAAATTCAACCAATTCACAAGTTATTGATATAAGTGTAGATAACCCAAGTCCTGAAGTTGCTGCAAGAATTGCAAATTTAACTGCTCAAACTTTCAAAAAAGAAATTGCTCAAATCATGAAAATAGAGAATGTTACGACGCTTTCGGATGCTATGTATACAGGCAAGGAAGTGCCCATCAAGCCTCAAAAATTTTTTAATTATGAGTTTGTCGTTTCTTTGCGGGGTCATGATAGGATTTATCTTTATTTTGACGAAGCTTTTTTTTGAACGTACATTTACATCCGTTGATGAGATTCAGGAGTTGTTACATTTAAATGTTTTAGGTGAAGTAAGTGAGTTTTCGGTTAGCTATAACGTGCAAGCAAGAAATGAAAAATGAGGTGAGTCCATTGTCGAGATATAAAAGGAAAGGAAAGAAAAGTTATTCTCCTGTGGGCGAGCAGTTTAAGTTGATTCGGACAGGGATAGATTTTTCAAATATCGATAAGCAGAAACAGGTGATTCTGATTACCTCTCCAGAAAGTGGCACGGGTAAATCTACTATCGCCTCGCACTTGGCTATCAGTTATGCTCAAAGAGGAGAGCGCGTCTTGTTGGTTGATGCAGATATGCGGAGGCCAACATTGCATCGACGTTTTTCCAAGGGCCTTCATGCCGGTTTATCCAATATAATCTTAGGATACCATAGCGTGGAAGATGGGTTACAAAACGTAACTTTAGAAGATTGTAATTTCTTTATTTTAACAAGTGGCTCCATACCTCCAAACCCAAGTGAGCTACTATCGTCTGAAAAGATGATAGAACTACTGGAAAAGCTTAGAGAGGAATTTGATTATATCATCATCGATACACCTCCCGTTACGATTGTTTCGGATGCGTTGGCGCTAGCTGATATGGTGGATGGCATGATTTTAGTTTGCCGATACCATAAAACACTTCGAGTAAAGGCTGTTCAAGCTGTTGAAAAGCTCAGCCTCTCTCAAACAAAAATATTAGGTGCTATATTTAATGGCACTAAAAATATGGAAAATTATTATTATTAGGAGTGCAAGACACATGAAACCAAATATGTATCTTAAAAATTAAAAAAAAAATCTGATTGTGTCATAAGTTTGCTTGCTCTTGCGTTACTGTCACCAATTTTAATCATTATTATGTTAGTAATCAAGCTTTCCAGTTTGCATGCTCCTGTGTTTTTTAAGCAAAAGCGCGTCGGAGAAGATGGTCATTTATTTTATATGTATAAATTCCGGACGATGCACGTGGATGCGGAAGCCCAATTAAATTACTATTTAAAACAGAATGAGATCGAAGGAGCTATGTTTAAACTGAGAAATGATCCACGTGTCACTAAATTTGGACGTATTTTAAGAAAAACGAGTCTCGATGAGTTACCACAGCTTTGGAATGTCATCAAGGGTAATATGGCGCTCGTAGGTCCCAGGCCACCTTTACCACGGGAAGTAGCCGAATATACTACGCATGATAAGAAACGGCTTTCAATCATACCAGGGTGTACGGGACTTTGGCAGGTGAGTGGGCGTAATGAGCTCAGCTTTCAAGAAATGGTTGAGCTAGATTTGCAATATATTCAACAGGTTTCGTTCAAGTTAGATGCTAAAATTATTGGTAAAACAGTTTTGGTTATCCTGATGCCTAAAGGAGCATATTAATGGTGGCAAAGGAGCGAATTCACCTGCTTGGAAGTTATCTAGATCCGCTGACGATGGAGGAAACCTTGGAGCGTGTGGAAGCGTTTGTTACCTCAGGGGAATATGTACAGCATGTAGTTATTAATGCAGGAAAGATTAACCTTATGGCGCAGAATCCTACTTGTCGGCAAATTATTAATAAAAGTGCACTCATTAATGCGGATGGACAATCGATTGTATGGGCAGCTCGATTTCTTGGCTATGATGTACCAGAACGAGTAACTGGAATTGATTTATTTGAGGAATTAGTTAAAAAAGCGGCTGAAAAGGGTTGGCGCCCCTACTATTTTGGGGCTACGGAAGATGTCGTTCAAGCGGTTGTTACCAAGCATCGGCAACAGTACCCCAAATTAGATATTGCGGGCTTTCGCAACGGTTATTTTGAAGAGATGGAATCAATGGAAATTGCAGAAGCGATTCGTGATAGCCGAGCTGATTTGCTTTTCGTTGCTTTCTCTAGCCCCAAAAAAGAAATATGGGTTCGTGATTATCAGTCAGTTATGGAGGTTCCTTTTGTGATGGGTGTTGGTGGAAGCTTTGATGTGCTTGCTGGTAAAACGAAACGGGCACCGAAATGGATACAACGAATAGGGTTGGAATGGTTTTATCGATGGGTGCAGGAGCCAAGGCGGATGTTCAAACGCTATATTATCGGCAATATTGCTTTTATTCAACGGGTTCTGAAAGAGAAGTGGGAACGGAGTTAAAAAAAATGACAATGACGAAAATACCTCTTAATATTCTTATTTTTATTGGCCTTACTGCGATATTTCCGCTTATTGATTTTTTAAATGGGCTGTTTCTTACCACTGGAATACCGGTGCCTGTCGGGGTTGGCTATCGTTTTGTTTTCCTCTTATTTTTGCTTATTTCAATTGGTATGGAAGATCTTCCAAAATCAGGATTGACATATATCACCTTTTTGTTTGTTGCAGGTAATCTCTTGATTTGGCTCTTGCAGGGAATTTTTCTACAAAATCCAATTAGCTGGATGATGGCGGATTTGTCAGTTTTTATCAAATATTTTTTTATGGGTTTTGATTCCTTACTACATCTATCAACGAAAAAGTGTTCTCAGGACAATCCGCTATGAAGAACTGTTTATTGTGATTAGTTTTTTATTTACTGCTGGTCTTTTGATTCCGTATGTGCTTGGTGTGGGTTATCAAACGTATGACAATTCAGATGCTGGGTATAAAGGTTATTTTTTCGCAAATAATGATACTAGTTTTGCCTTCATTATTTCAATTACATTTACGGCAAGAGCACTGTGGCTACAGTTGGCGGGAAAGTGGAACATGCGATTGCTACTATTGCTTGTTCTTTATGCTGGCAATATCATCTGCTTGCTTCTAGTGGGTACGAAAACAGGTATTTTATACGGCGTGACGGTGAGTGTTTTTCTACTTGTGCATCTCCTTTTTGGCACAGGTTATCGCTCGACATTGCACCGCATCTTGATTTGGATTGCCAGCTTTCTTGCTATTGGTTGGGTAGTGTTTCGAGGCATTCATTATGCTGTGGAGATAGTGGAAGGGACGTATGAACGTATTGTTTATTTCTACCATTTGTACGATGGGGATTTAGTGCGACTTTTGACGAGTTCACGAAGCGATTTTTTAGAAAGTGGGATGACGTATTTTTTAGAGGATTCAAATCTTGGTTTCAGTTTTTTATTTGGGCAAGGGTTTGAGTACAGGTTAGAAAATTTCGGACGGCTCGGGCTGATTGAAATGGACTTTTTTGATGGATTATTTGGGCTAGGAATGCTCGGAATCCTACTTCTAGTTCTGATGCTTGGATACTTTTCATGGTTGGCTTTTGCAAAAGGTGAGCGCTCTATTTATAGTTATATGTTTCTCGTAATCGTGATGTACAGTTTCTTCGCTGGGCATGTTCTATTTTCAGCGTTGTCTTCCACCTTTTTAGGACTTGTTTGTGGCGGTATTATTCTATCTAAGAAAGAATGAGGTTATTTTGAAACAATTATTGATTCGTTTAGGCCAATTTTCGATTGGTTCATTGGGGGCAGCTTTGCTGAATTTAATCTTGATCCCCGTGACCACTTATTTTTTGTCACCTTCAGAATATGGAAAGACAAGTATGTTCTTCCTGGCGCAGACTTTCTTGATTTACATCATTTATTTAGGATTTGATCAGGCATTTACCAGAGAATTTCACGATCAACCAAAGCCGGTCACTCTAATGAAGCAAGCAATGGTGATTCCACTTCTTTCTTCCTTAGCGCTTATCGGGTTCATGGTAGGGTTTGCACCTTGGATTTCCACTATTTTATTTGCGGATTCAAGTTATACTATCGCCATTTATTTGTTGGGGGTTTCGAGCTTTTTCCTGATTTTTGAGCGCTTCTTGCTATTGCTCATTCGAATGGAAAATCGAGCACTTTCTTTTTCATTCTACAGTATTCTTGTCAAGGGAATGATTTTGATTGGGACACTGGTTGCGCTATGGGTTGGGCCACCGACGTTCATTACGGTTATTTACGGTATGTTAATCGGGCAAATTGTGGGTGATTTTCTATTGATATTGGCTCATTTTTATCTATTTCGTGCGATGCCAGGGAAGCTGGATACCCACCTCTTAAAGCAGCTGGCGCATTTTGGATTACCCGTTGTTGTAGGAACCTTTCTCTACAGTCTACTTATTCTAATAGATAAGGTTTTCCTACGGATGTTGGCTGATTTTTATGTTCTTGGTATTTATACTGCTGCGTTTAAAGTCGCCAGTGCGCTAATGATTATTCAGGTGAGTTTTGCTAATTTTTGGGTTCCGACGGCGTACGAATGGTACAAGCATAAGAAGCCGATTAGCTATTATGAAAAAGTGAGTCATATAGTGATGTTTGGTATTAGTTTTTTCTTTCTGACGATGCTTTTTTTCAAAGAATGGATTGTTGTGATTCTTTCACCAGCATATTTGGAAGCGCAGTATATCTTTCCGCTTCTTTGTTTTTACCCACTTATGATGACAGTTAGTGAAACGACCAATCTGGGTATCGTTTTTTTTAAAGCGCAGCGCTCTGAATATTTATGTCTCATTGATTGCTCTTATTTTTGCAGTGGTATTGAATTTTCTGTTCGTCCCACTCTACGGTGCGGTGGGTGCAGCGCTTGCGACAGGAACAGCGTACATTATTTTTTTCCTAGCTCGTACTTTTTTTTTTCCATGCGTATTTGGGAAGGGTTTTTCTGTCAAGCGGCACTTAATCATCATTAGCATCTTATATGGGCTCGCTGTTTACAGTGCTTTTTTTAGACAAGAATGGATTGAAAAAGCGCTGATTATTGGAGCGTTTGCCTTCTTAGTTTGGTTGTACCGCCAAGATATAAGGGATCTTCGTACAAAATTTAGCAACCGTAAAGGAGGAAGTGCATGAACATATTAATGGTAGGGCCAGATCCGAGGGCAAAAGGTGGTATGGCAACAGTGCTGTCTAATTTTCAAAAATATTATAGCCATCCTGAGCATCGTCTTTTCTTTTTAAGTTCTTGGTCAGGGGAACAAAAATGGCGTACAGAATGGCGAGCTTTTCAAATGATTCGGCATATCATTCGAGAAGAGCAGATTGATGTTGTCCATTTTCATGTCGCCCAAAAAGGCAGTTTTTTTTCGAAAGGCGCTCTTAGCTAGGCTTGTTCCGAAGTGTTGTCGGGTGATTTTTCATATGCATGCCTCGCAGTTTGATGTGTTTTTCCAGCAGAGTAGCATTTTTATACAAAACCAGATTAGAAAGGCGCTAGACCGTTTAGATCGTCTTGTTGTCTTAAGTGATAGTTGGGCAGATTTTTATAAGCAACTCACAAATACAGCAGTGACGGTTATTCCTAATGCTGTGAAACTACCCGAGCAGTCTATTTTTCAGCTGTCCTCAAAGACCATTGTGACATTTGGACGGATGGGACAGCGGAAAGGGAGCTACGATCTTTTACAGGTAGCACGAGAAATAGAGGCTATATTCCCGGATGTGCGCTTTGTCTTATATGGAGATGGTGAAGCCAAACAAGTAGCTGCCGCGATTCACGCGCAGCAAATTCAGAATGTTGCCATCGGTGGTTGGATTGATACAGAAGAACAGCAGGAAGTTTTGGAGAATGCGCTTCTGCATTTCTTACCTTCCTATCATGAAGGGCTTCCAATGGCGATTCTAGAAACGATGGCAGCGGGAATTCCCAACCTTTCGACAAGGGTTGGCGGCATTCCGGAAGTGATTCAGGATGGTGAAAATGGGATGCTTTCAGAGCCAGGTGATGTCAAGGATATGGTAGGCAAACTTACATCATTTTTAAAGGATACTAGAAGGCAGAAAATGTATAGTATAGCTGCACGAAGCACAATAAAAAACCAATATTCGCTCAAAGCATACCATGAAAAATGGATGGATCTATATAATGCATTGAGATGAAGAACAGAGTAGAGACTATCATATCAAGATGAATGATATAAAAAATAAATACCTTAGCACAAAATATAAATTAACAATATAAAGTGAATGAATTCAAGTAAAGGAGTTTTATGCTATGAAGGAACTTTGGCTTCCACTCACAGACACGATAGAATTCCAACAACACGCTGAATTAATAACAGTTAAGAAAGATGAAACATTTTACTATGAATCAGGCATTATACTCGTTGACGATGGCTTGGTATCATGTACGGGTGCTAATAATTTACATTTAATAGGAACAGATGGAATGCTATTCAATGTGAAGTCACTTACATTTAGAGCTTGGAAAAATACATGTATATGGTACCTCCCAATGCCACTGTTAAGAAGGATGGGCGATAGAAAAGAAGTGTGTAATTTAATATTGTGGAGCAAACAACAACAGTCAATATGGAGAGAATGTATTTTAAGCAAAGAAAATGTTAAGTCAGCCATTTTGAATACACTTATTGAGCTGTTTATTAAAAGAGGTAGAGAACGATTTTATTTGGTGTTAGACGAGCTATGCAATGAGATGGCATATTATTCTAAAGAAATGATTCACACTGCTTGTTTAAATTTATCCGAAGAAAACGCTATTTATTTTAGTCGCCGAAACAATAAAATAACATTTTCTGCCACAGCTTTTGCACAATATATTGATAGGCAGGTCTGTGCTACATATACAACTAGTATTAAAAAAATACCAGATTTATGTAGATTAGATTGAATGACATATTGCTTTCTGGTAATGTAAAAGCCAATTAAATGAACTATGATAGCATTCCCCTTAGTAAACAAGTGGATTGAGGCGGTGCTACGCTGAGAATAAAAATATCATATCTGGATTAGCGCTGATATATACTTAATGTTAATAGTATTTTGTATATACAGGTGGAAAAATGCGTATCAAAAATCTGACATTAGATTTTCGATACGCATTTTTTAATATTGTGGTGAGGATATTTTGTGTGTGCTGAGCTAGGCATGGTTTTTTGTTGAGAAGTACTTCAAAAATGCTTATTAGTAAATAAGTGTCACATTTTTTTCCTTTAAGAATTGTCGCCACTCGTGTGATGGTTCTTGGTCGGTGATTAGGTAATCGATTTCTGAGATGTCGACAATATTAATGAAGGCGCTTTTGTCGAACTTAGAAGCATCAGCGACTAGAATCACTTTGTTAGCACGTTTGAGCATGTGGTTTTTAATCTCGGCTTCTGGCTCATTCGAATCAGTGATACCATTTTCCATAGAGATACCTTTACAACTAATAATCGCATAGTCTACAAAATAGCGACTGATTGTATTGGCAGCATCGGAACCAATCAGGGAGTTGGATTTAGTACGCAATGTTCCACCGGTCAAAATAAGCTGTACTTTAAATTTGGAAAGCAAATCCACGGCTGTAATCGAATTGGTAATGATTGTGAGATTTTCTTTCTCACGTACGAGCAAATTCAGGGCTTCAAAAACGGTAGAGCTCGTATCCGCAATGAGGGAATCACCGGCTTTGATTAGTGATGTGGTTTTTCCTGCGATTACTTTTTTCTCTTCAACGTTAATGATGTTTCTCGTGGCATATGGTAAATCTTCGTTTGTATGTTGGCTTAGTGTCGCTCCACCATAGCTTCGTTCCACAATACCTTCTTTTTCTAACTTATCTAAATCACGCCGAATAGTTTCTTCGGACACACTGAAAATCTTGGCTAGTTGGGATACGTGGACTTTCTTGTTTTTCTTGATTTCTGATAGTATTTTGTCTTTTCGCTCGAAAGCAAGCATTTTCATCACATCCTTGTCTTCTTCATTGTAAACAAAGCTAGATTTACAAGCAAGCATTAATCAAACTCCACACAAAAACCACATAAAACTACAAAATAGTAAATTTAAATGTTGACTTAATGATGATTTTGGTTTATTCTTGGTTTATAAATTAAAAATGTGGAGGGGGAAGGGCTTTTGAAACATGTGGCTGTGGATGTTGGCGCGTCAAGTGGGCGTTTACTTATGGGCGAGCTAGTGAGTGGAAAAATGGAGCTGACAGAGATTCACCGTTTTCAAAATGGCTTCACAGAGGTTGATAATCAATGCGTATGGGACATTGATCATATATTCACGAACATTTTAATTGGTTTGGAGAAATTGAAAAAAACAGGTGTGACAAGCTGCACGTTAGGAATTGATACGTGGGCGGTAGACTACTGTTTATTAGATAAAGAAGGAAAGCGATTACATGAAGTGGTGAGTTATCGAGATAAGCGGACGGATTACGCGATGGAAGAGGTTTTAGCGAAAGTTCCGGCTGCGGATATTTATGAGAAAACAGGGATTCAATTTTTGCAGTTTAATTCATTGTATCAGTTATATGTGGAAGATGTTGCGCTTAAGAAGCGGGTAGATGCAGTGATGATGGTACCTGATTATTTGGGATATCTTTTGACGGGTGTGGGTGTGACAGAAGTGACGAATGCTTCTTCTACTCAAATGTTGAACTTACATACGAAACAATTTGATGAGGATTTATTGCATTTAGTGCAACTGGACGCGGAGCAGTTTTCGCGATTTGTGAATCCAGGTGAGCTGTTGGGAAAGGTTTCGAGAAAGTGGCATGAGCAGTATGATTTACCGGATTGTGATGTGATTGTAGTGGCAACGCATGACACAGCTTCGGCGGTATTGGGAGCACCTGGGACTGGTGATGATTGGGCGTTTTTGTCAAGCGGGACTTGGTCGTTACTTGGAGCAGAGTTACCAAACCCAATCAATAGCGAGGTAGCATTTGAGGCGAACTATACGAATGAGTGGGGTGCGTATAACACATTCCGGTTCTTGAAAAATATTATGGGGTTGTGGCTAATTCAAGAGGTTGCGAGGATGCAGAATTATGCTTATAGTTATGCAGAGTTGGCAGAATTAGCTGCTGGTGAAGAAGCATTTTCCATTTTGATTGGTGTAGATGATTATCGTTTTTTGAATCCGACAGATATGATTGCGGAGATTCAGGCGTACTGCATGGAAACGGGGCAGCCCATTCCGGAGACACCGGGTCGATTGGCGCGTGCTATTTATGATAGTTTAGCGGTTCAGTATGCGATTCAGGTTGAACAGTTGCAAGCGCTGATAGGAAAAGAAGTGAGGCATCTGCATATTATTGGTGGTGGCTCGAATATTGCGATATTAAACCAATTAACGGCTGATTTGACAGGGATTACGGTGCATGCAGGACCAACTGAGGCCACTGGACTTGGAAATCTGGCGGTACAGATGATTGCAAGTGGTGAGGCCAAGGATATAGCAGAGGTTCGAGCGTTGATTCGCAACTCGACTAAGGTAACGACATATGTGCCGAGCAATGGTGTAAATATGGCGGAAATTCGGGCAAGGTATAAAAATATATCTGGAAAACAGGAGGCTTTTTAAATGGGGAACGAAAAGTTGCAACAACAGTATGATTGGGCAAAAGAAGAATATGCGCAATATGGCGTGAATGTGGATGATGTTTTAAAGCGTTTGGCAGATGTGAAAATTTCTATGCATTGTTGGCAAGGTGATGATGTGACCGGTTTTATGAATCCAGATCAGGAGCTGACGGGTGGTATTTCGGTTACGGGAAATTATCCTGGTGCTGCGCACACACCAGATCAGTTGCGTCAGGACTTGGAAAAGGCGTTCTCATTAATTCCCGGAAAACATAAAGTGAACCTCCATGCCATGTATGTAGATACAGATGAGCCAGTTGATTTAGACGAAATTGAACCAGTACATTATGTGAAATGGGTAGATTGGGCCAAAGCGCAAGGTTTAGGTTTAGATTTCAACCCTACATTCTTCTCACATCCTAACTCTGAAGACGGTTTTACGCTGAGCCATCCAGATAAAAAAATTCGCGATTTTTGGATTGAGCATGGGAAGCGATCTCGTAAAGTAGCGGCATACTTCGGTGAAGAACTAGGGCAAACATCGGTCAATAATTTTTGGGTTCCTGATGGATATAAAGATAATCCCATTGATCGCTTAGCACCACGTAAACGTTTGATGGAATCGCTCGATACTATTTTTGCAGAGGAGTTAGACCGAAAATATACGCTGGACGCGGTGGAAAGTAAGCTATTTGGTCTTGGTGCGGAGGCTTATACGGTAGGATCTCACGAGTTTTATATGGGGTATGGCATTACGCGCAACAAGCTAATCTGTCTAGATGCGGGACATTTTCATCCAACAGAAGTGATTTCAAACAAGCTATCATCGCTATCTTTGTTTAGTGATGGGATTTTGCTACATGTGAGCCGTCCAGTACGTTGGGATAGCGATCATGTGGTGATTATGGATGATGAGTTGCAGGAAATTGGGCGTGAGTTAGTTCGAAATGATTTGCTAGGCAAAACGCATATCGGTTTAGACTTCTTCGATGCGACGATTAATCGCGTAGCTGCGTGGGTCATTGGAACGCGAAATACGCTGAAGGCACTTTTAAAAGCAATGCTCGAACCAACAGAATATTTGCGAAAAATAGAGTTGGATGGTGATTATACGTCACGTTTGGCTCTGACAGAAGAGTTGAAGGACTTTCCTTTTGTCGCAGTTTGGGATTATTATTGCCAAATGCAAAACGTGCCTGTTCGGGAGGAATGGCTAAAAGAAGTGAAAGATTATGAAAAAAAATGTGCTGGTAAAGCGATCTGAGGAGGTCATTGGAATTGAGTAAAGAGGTTATGAAAGCACCATTTGTACAGGAAATGATGAAAGTAACGGCTAACTTATATCGTCTAGGTTGGGATGAAAGAAATGGTGGTAATATTAGTTATTTGCTGACGGAGGCGGAGGTTGGAGAGTATCTTAATCCGGACCAAGTGATCCGCACAATTCCGATGATTTTTGATGCGACGGAGCTTGCAGGAAAATATTTCATTGTCACTGGTTCAGGAAAATATTTCAAAAATGTTATCGATGCACCTGATGTAAATCTTGGTATTATCCGCGTTGCTAAAGCAGGTGACAGTGTGGAATTGTTATGGGGCTTTACCGATGGTGGTATACCAACAAGTGAGTTACCATCACATTTTATGAGCCACATCGAACGCCTGAAAATAGATGCTAATCATCGTATCATTATGCACAACCATGCAACTAACATTATCGCTATGACATTTACGCATTCTTTAGAAGAACGTGATTTCACACGTACTTTATGGCAGATGTGTACAGAATGTATTGTTGTTTTCCCAGAGGGTGTCGGAATCTTACCATGGATGGTGCCTGGAACGGATGCGATTGGGATAGCGACTGCTACAAAAATGCGCGAATTCCGCCTAGTTATCTGGCCACATCATGGGATTTTTGGAGCTGGGAGTACGATGGATGAAGTGTTTGGCTTAATTGAAACAGCTGAAAAAGCTGCGGAAGTTTATACACTAGTTCAAGCACAAGGTGGCGCACAGCAGACGATTACCGATCAACAGCTACAAGACTTAGCAGATGCATTTGGAGTAACAGCGAAATCAGGCTACTTACAAGTAGGAGTTAAGTAAATTTTATTGGGTGGCGATTAATTTTCGCTACCCTAAATATAGTAGGAGGCGTCGCAACATGGAGAGAGTGGCATCAATTATGTACTTGAAAGATGGTTTTGTAGAAGAATATAAGGCGAGGCACGATGATTTATGGCCAGAAATGGAGCAAGCACTAAAAGAACATGGCGCGCAGAACTATTCGATTTTCCTGGACGATAATACACACGTTTTGTTCGCGTACTTAGAAGTTGAAAATAAAGAAAAATACGACGAAATTGCATCAACTGAAATCTGCAAAAAATGGTGGGCATATATGGAGCCGTTCATGGATACAAATGAAGATAATAGCCCCGTTTCGAAAGATTTAACATCTGTTTTTTATCTTGCGTAACATAGAAGAAGGAGGAAAAATGTATGGCAAATGCAGGACAAGGTAGTTTAAAAGCGACTCTTACTGTGTCGATGTCGAATTTTCTGGAAGCTGGATCTATTGTTGCAGCAGCTGGAGGTCTTACGCTATGGGTGAATTATTTGAATTTATCGGATGCATCTGTCGGTTTGCTCGGTGCCGTTAGTGCAAATGGCTTTGGATCAGCTGTTGGTGCTTTTATCGGTGGTGCGCTAGTCGATAAATATGGACGGAAATTTATCTATAAATACGATTTGATTGTATATATGATTGGCGTACTTTTGATAGCGCTATCATTGAATTTCGGTATGTTGTTGACGGGGTATATTGTGACAGGGATAGCAGTCGGTGCAGCGATCCCAGCGGCTTGGACGTATATTGCAGAGGAAGCTCCAGCAAAGGATAGGGCAGCGCATGTTGGGTATGGGCAGTTGGCTTGGTCGGTGGGTCCCGCGGTTATGCTATTTCTGGCGGTATTAATGGCACCGCTTGGTTTGATGGGAAGTCGTATTATTTTTGGGATGTTATTTGTAATCGCTCTCATCACGTGGATTTTACAACAACAAATTAATGAGTCTACCGTGTGGGAAAATCAGAAAAAAGAGGATTCAAAAGCGGAAAATGTAGGGAAAAAAGTCTCGATTAAGGAATTATTTACAATTAAAGCGAACCGAAAAGCGATTATGCTCGTTCTTGGAATCTACTTTTTCTGGAATTTGGTTGCGGGTGTAATGGGTTATTTCATGCCATATATTTATCAAGTTGTTGGCGGTTTGACACCAGCGCACGCGAATTTATTGCAAGGGACGTTATGGGTGTTTACGATTCTATCAACGTACTTTGTTTTCATTAAATTGGGTGATACGTTGAACCGGAAATTGTTGTTTGGAATTGGTGCGGTGATGGGGATTGTAGCATGGATTATTCTGGCGTTTGGCTCGATGGGAATGACGCAATTGCTATTATTTATTATTTTATGGGGTGTTGCGGCTGGATTTGGAGCGCAGGCGTTCTATGGACTATGGGCAGGTGAACTTTTCAAAACGCAATATCGAGCCAAAGTTCAAGGGTTGATGTTTGGCTTGGTGAGAGTGGGTGTTGGTTTGATTTCACTTGTTGTACCGGCCATGATTACTTTTCTGGGATTCAAAGCAGCGGGTGTCGTGATGATTATTTTCCTTGTGATTCATTTAATTATTGGGCTAGTTTTGGCGCCAGAAACACGTGGTAAAACGCTAAAAGAGATTGAGGAGGAGCGTTACGGCCCAGAGGAAAGTGGCATTATCGAGGAAGAGCAATTAGATGGTTTATAGAATGATTTTAAATCAAACTTCTGATTTTAGCAGGCATTATTTTGTTAATAAAAATTTCATATTTTCATCTTAAAAAATTCATGACTGTCCTGTAATGTATATTTTGTAGATAACAGTAACTACTTTTTAACTCCCTTTTAGAGTAGTTGCAATGTTTCTCACCTTTTTTCATACCTCTCTTATAAAAACATCAGTCCTGACTAGGATTGGTGTTTTTGTATGTACAAATTCAAAACATGATACAATGAACCAAGTTAGGAAATGCTAAAGGAGAAGATTTTATGCTTAAAAAAGGTGATTCAATAGGCTTGGTTGCTTGCTCTAATGGGCGTGGTAGGGAGAATGCTGGAGATATCACACGTTTGGAGGAGCTGCTCTTAAATTATTTTTCAATAGAATGCGTGAGAGCGAGTACGATTTTCAAGGTAGAAAACGAGCGAATGGATCGAAGTGCCAGTAAACGTGCCGAAGAATTGATGAAGCTATATCAAAATCCTGAAATCAAGGCGATATTTGATATTTCGGGCGGGGATGTAGCGAATGAAATTTTGCCATACCTTGATTTTGAAATTATAAGAAAAGCTAATAAACCCTTTGTTGGATATAGTGATTTAACAGTAGTGTTGAATGCGGTATGGGCGAATACTGGTGTTGAAGGGTATAATTACCAGATTCTCCATTTGACGGGGAGCGAATCAAAGTTCCAGTTGGAGCAGTTTAAAAAGGTATTTTTGGATGGGGAAAAGCCTGTTTTTCCATATGAGATTTTACGTAAAGTGACTAAGATGCGCGGAGAAGTTATCGGTGGAAATATTAGATGCTTGTTAAAGCTTGCTGGTACGAGATATTTACCTGATCCTGCTGGAAAAACAATTCTTCTGGAAGCAATGAGTGGTAATCGTAATAAAATCGCTACTTATTTTGCGCAATTGGATCAAATTGGATATCTAGAACATGCGAATGGTATTATTTTAGGAACTTTTTCTGAGCTGGAGAAGTCGGGACGGCGGCAGGAAGTTGATGAAATAGCTCAAATGTATATGGAAAGGTATAATAAATTTTTGCTAAAAACCACTGTTGTTGGGCATAATGACAACGCTTGGCCATTTCCGCTTGGCAAAATACTTGAATTCTAATAAAACTCTCATGAAACCCCCGCAAAAATTTCATCAATTCCCTGTATTATAAAAAGTGTAAAGCAAGGACAGCAATTAGTTTCCCCCTTTTTCTAATTGTGTTGTTCCTTATACAAACTCCCTTTTTGACCAGCTTCCCCGGCTGGTTTTTTTGTTGTGCAGTAGGTTATGATTGTGAAGTAACGGGAGGGATTTTAGTGGATATCGATAACAAGGTTTATGCAATGAATCGTAGTGAGTGGCGAGCGTGGCTGGAATCAAACGGTGAATTTGAGAAATATTGTTGGCTCATTTTGCCGCGAAAACAGAGTAAATTTACGTATATTGATGCTGTAGAGGAAGCTTTGTGTTTTGGCTGGATAGATAGCACTAAAAAAGGTCTGGATGACGAGCACATTGCGCAACGATTTTCACACCGCGTACCGAAAAGTAATTGGACAGAATTAAATAAAGAGCGTGCGCGTAGGATGAGGAAACTGGGTTTAATGACACCGCAAGGGGAACGCGTTTTACCAAATTTGGAAGCGAAATTTGAAATCGCTACGGATATATTGGAGGCGATAGTAGAGGACGTGGCTTTAGCAGAGAATTTTGCGAAACTTCCCGACTTATATGTTCGAATCAAATTAGATAATATCCAATCAGTTGCTAAGGATCGCGCGTTATATGATAAGCGACTGGCAACCTTTTTTGAAAAGACGAGGAGGGGTGAGTTGTACGGTAAATGGAATGATGGTGGTCGGCTGACGGATGTTTAAATAGAAGGAGTGAGTATAGTATGGCTTTAGAAATTAGGGTAGTGAATAGAGCGCAGAACAAACTGGCGCAAAAAGTTTTTATATACATAGATGGTCAGCAAAAAACGACGAATATCCCTCAATTGGAAAATGGTGAGGAGTGTTGTATCGAGATACCTACGGCAGAGCAAGATTTGGCCAAAAATATTGTTCTTTCTTATTTAAATACAGATAGCGCTATCATTATCACAAAAATTGGAGAAGTTACCGATTTGATTCAAACAGTACGGTTAAGCATTACGGATATAACGCTAGAAGGTACAATTAGATACAGCATGACATAAAAAATGAAAGTTTCATGGAATTCTAATGAAAATCCCTGCAAACTTTCATCGATAGCCTGTATTATAGGAAATGTAAACAAGGATAGCAATTAGTTTTTCCCCCCCCCCTTTTTTCTAATTGTAAGAGTCCTTTAAACTCCTTTTTTGAATCAGCTTCCCCCGGCTGGTTCTTTTTTTTGGTGCTGTTATGAATAAAATGGTGATTAACTCATTGCACGAGAAATCATGTGTTAAAATAAGAGCATAATCAAGTTATGAAAGGAGTCTATAAAAATGTCAGTACGTACGGAGGAAGCAATCGAGTTTTTAACTAAATCTTATGCGGAGTTAGGCATAGACGTGACAGAACTTGAAAAACGTGTTGGTGTGGTGCAACAGGAAATCACGCAAAAAGGTACATATTTGCATACGATGGAAGAATTGGTGATTGGTGCAAAAATGGCATGGCGAAACAGTAACCGCTGTATTGGCCGACTGTTCTGGGATCGCATCCAAGTTGTTGACGCTCGCGAAGCAAAGACGGTGTCGGAAATTCGCGATGCGCTTTTTGAACATATCGAAAAAGCGACGAATGGCGGTCAAATCAGGCCTTTTATCACAATTTTCAAGCCAGGTAGTGACGGTCCACGAATCTGGAATCACCAGCTAATTCGTTATGCTGGATACGCATCAGAGCATGGCGTTATTGGTGATCCAGCATCGGTGTCCTTTACGCAAGTATGCGAAAAGCTCGGCTGGCGTGGCGCACGTGGAGAATTCGATATTTTACCACTCGTAATTCAAGAAAATGCTGATGCGGTGCCAAACGTTATCGAAATCCCGCCAGAAATCGTACTCGAAGTCCCGATTGCGCACCCGGAGTTCCCATCAATCGCCGAGCTTGGTCTACGCTGGTATGCTGTCCCAATCATCTCCGAAATGAAGCTCGAAATTGGAGGCATCACATATCAAGCGGCACCATTCAACGGCTGGTATATGGAAACGGAGATTGGCGCGAGGAATTTTGCGGACCAGGGGAGGTACAACAAGCTTGCCGCTGTAGCCGAGAAACTTGGACTAAATACGAAGCGTCTCGATTCGTTATGGAAAGATCGCGCTTTGGTGGAGCTCAATGTTGCCGTCCTTGATTCTTATCACAAAGCCAAAGTTCAGATTGTCGACCATCATACCGCAGCCCGCCAATTTGGTCAATTCGAAACAAATGAGCAAGCCGCAGGGCGCGAAGTTACCGGCGAATGGGCATGGCTTATCCCGCCAGTCTCTCCTGCAACGACGCACATGTTCCATCAACGCTACCCGAACAAAATCCTCAAACCGAATTTTTTCTATCAAGACGCGCTATTTAAGCGTGCCGAAATCATGCCTGTAAAACGTGGTGGTTGTCCATTTCATTGAGTTGCCAAATACTATGTAAAAATGGTAACATAGAGACATCCACGAGTTTGCGTTAGCCCATACACGGAAGCCGGATAAATATGTCTATCGAATGGAGTTTTTACGATGAATTTTGCGAAAGCATTGGGGATTATTGGAGCATTGCTCGCGATGGGGCTTAGCCTAACCGTTATTTCCGTCGACAGCATTGCACGTATTTTGGAAGAAGACTCGTTAGTATTCACGATTCTGAACTTCATAACATTAGGTATGTCATTTGTTGGCTTGTTCGGCGCCATTATCATGAATAAAGCACCACTAAAAGGTGGCGTCATGCTAATCGCCTCGGCTGTAGCTTGCACAATGAGCGTCTCGATGATGTTCCTAGTTCCAATCGTACTGCTTTGCGTAGCTGGCTTAATTAGCCTAAGCACGGCAGATGATTTAACAGAAGCAAAAGCATAATTTAAAAAAGCGCAATCTGCGTCTCACTCAGAAACTTTGAGTAGATGTGGATTGTGCTTTTTCATCAGACTTCATTTATTAAGTTTATGTAAATAAGTCCGTAGTATGATATAGTATGAACAATAAATATGTTACAATAGAAGACAACTGTGAACAAATTAATAGCAAAATTTGAGTTAGGACGTGATAGATTCGTGGATATTATTCAAGCGATGATCAGCTTCATCATCCATATTGATCAGCATCTTGTTGAAATTATCAATACATTTGGCGTTTGGACGTACGTCATTATTTTCTTAATTATATTTGTAGAAACGGGGCTTGTTATTTTCCCATTCTTGCCAGGAGATTCCCTACTGTTCGCAGCAGGCGCTTTGGCAGTACTACCAGGATCAGAGCTCAATATTGTCGTGCTTCTCATTGTCTTGTGGGTAGCCGCAGTACTGGGCGACACCGTCAACTACCATATCGGTAAAAAAGTCGGCACCTCGATTCCGCCAGACAGTTGGCTTGGCAAAGTCATTAATCAAGAAAAAATGGATAAAGCAGAAGCGTTTTTCAATAAGCACGGTGGTAAAACGATTTTCATTGCGCGCTTCATGCCATTTATCCGTACTTTCGCGCCATTTGTAGCTGGTGCAAGTCGCATGAATTACCGTTATTTCTTGAATTATAACTTGCTTGGTGCGACGGTTTGGGTACTTATTTGCACAATGGCTGGTTATTTCTTTGGGAATATTCCAGTTGTAAAAGAGAACTTTTCACTCGTTGTATTAGGTATTATTTTCGTATCAATCTTACCGATGATTTTCTCGTTTATTAAAGGTAAAATGGATAGTAAGAAAGCGAAATAAGGATGAAGTAACTTTGACGGTAATTTCAAAAAATGTTATAACAAGGGTAACAAAAGGAAACTATGCGTCAAAATGATTTCTTGATAGTAGCTCCGTTAAAGACGGTGACAATAGTTTATAGTGATAACCATCGACTCTCGCCCGAGTGAGGATGGTTATTTTTGTTGTCGTTGTTAAGCTTAATAAATGCAATACAAGAGCAATTAAGGAAATCAAAAGACTTCCGAAACCAACTGCCAATTGCAAAGTTTCTGCTACAGACAAAAAGGCGGCTCCTTTCTTTAGAGTAGACACTTAATATAATATTCTTAAAGAGTCGCTTTTGTTCGGATGACATTTTTATAAAAATATAAACATAAAGTTCTAAAAACCTAATGAAAATCCAGCTAATTAGTGTCGATTCGAATCGAAATAATGCTTTTAGAGTCTTTTAATTAGCATTAATATACAACCTGTGTAAATAAAAACCAAATAGTGTAAGTGCTGTGTGTAACAAATATATCCTTTCAAACCTTTATGTTAGCGTTTTCTTGGTTGGCACAATAATTGCATAATACATAAGTGTCCAGAATTTAGTACACGATAAAAGGGGGATCTAACGGGGGAATATTAAAATTCTGGGTTTAGAAATTGCAGAGAAAGTAGACATACCGTAAGTAGAACGCAAAAATTATGAAGAGGTGAAGAAATGAAAAAGGTAACAAAGAGGGTTGTAAGTGTAGTCTCGGTGTTGTTGTTAGTCGTTTCGTTATTTGCGTCATCCGTTCTAGGTAGTGTAGGGAATTCTTCTGTGAAGGCAAAAGCCGCAACCACATCATCACAATTGAGAAATGTGATGTACTACGGAGATTGGTCCATTTGGGGTGGGGAAGGTCAGTTTTATCCGAAAGACATACCGGCAGAGCAATTGACTCATCTAAACTTTGCTTTTCTTGATTTCGACAGTAACGGAAACTTGAAATTCACAGATAAAGATGCAGCAGTTGGTGCGCCAGTTGGACAAGATGGAGTTCAATGGGGTGGAGCAAATGCAGGTATTTTAAACGCAATTCAAGATTTAAGAGCCAAGAACCCGAATATGAAAATAGGTATTTCAATCGGTGGTTGGTCTAAATCTGGTGACTTCTCTGCAATCGGAGAAAACGCCACAGCTCGTGCTAATTTTGTAAGCAATGTTATGAAATTTATCAAATATACAAATATGGATTTTGTTGATTTAGATTGGGAATATCCAGCATCTGTTCGTGCTGCTGATTTAGTGGACAATAAGAACGATGAGGGGACTCCGAACGCAAAACCAGCAGATAAACAAAACTATATTACGCTTCTTCAAGATTTGCGTACCGCCTTAGATAAGCAAGGCGTGGATGTGAAGAAAAAATATGAGCTTTCTGTAGCTCTACCTGCATCTCAAGGTTTACTTGCAAGCGGAGTTGATGTTGCGAAGCTTTTCAATGTTGTTGATTTTGCAAATATCATGACCTATGATATGAATGGTGCTTGGACACCGAATAGTGCTCATCATACAGCACTTTACGGTAACCCAGCAGATCCTAATTACAGCTCTGGTTTCTCTGTAGATCAAACTGTGCAATATCTGAAAAGTCAGGGTGCCGCATCAGATAAAATTGTTGTCGGCGCAGCATTCTACTCTCGTGGTTGGAACAAAGTCGAGGCCGGTACGAGCACAACACAACCGGGACTTTTTCAGCCGGCTACAAAAAATAATAAAGATGCAGACCAAAGCGCAACATACGGCGCTCCGAATGAAAAACCATTAGCAACTGGTGATGGCGGCCGTGCAGGCGGTGTTTGGGCGTATAAGAGTATTGACGCGTTGAAAGCTAAATCGCCAACGCTAGTTGAATATTGGGACGATGTGGCAAAAGCGCCATATCTGTACAGCAAAACAACTGGTGAATTCTATACTTTTGAAAATGTACGTTCCGTCACTGCAAAAGCACAATACGTGAAAGATAACAATTTGGGCGGAATGATTTCGTGGATGCAATCACAGGATAAGACAACCACGTCAACAAAACGCGATGAATTGACCAAAACGATGAAACAAGTGATGTTGGGTGCTGGAGCGATTGCACCGAATACCATTGTTTACTCAAATCTGAATGTAGAAGCTACTGTGGCACCATATAGTGAAAATGGTGTCGGTTATGAAATCACAATCAAAAACAAAGAAGTTGCCAATGAAACAAATGAAGTGTTGAAAGCCACTGAATTTGCGGCGGAAACAGTAAAATTACCGAAGTTCTATATTCCTGTAAAAGCAGGCGAAACATTGACAGCTGGGGATTACAAAGCTGGAACGGTAGCAACTGCTAACGGTTTTACAACTGTTGATTTAGCGTCCGTTTATGATGGTCAAGAAATCCCGCAAGGTGCAACGTATACATTCCGTTTGAAATCCAATTTAACGTCTGTAAACGTGAACAATATTGCGAATATCGAATTGACCCAACGCATGTCTAAGACGGGAGCAGAGCTTGGTAAACAAGTTATCTTTGGTGGAGGAGCGGTTGTTCCTGATCCTAGTGACACAGTAGCGCCAACAGCACCAACCAATTTGGCAACAGCAACTGCGAATGTTACTGATGTAGCGGTACCGCTTAGCTGGACGGCTTCAACAGATAATGTGGGTGTAGCAGGTTATAAAGTATATCGTAATGGTACAGAGGTTGCGACCGTTTCTGGAACGTCATACACAGATACAGGTCTTACGGCTTCGACAGCTTATACGTATACTGTAAAAGCATACGACGTCGCAGGCAATGTTTCGTCATCAAGTGCGACGCTTTCTGTAACGACAAAAGCTGCTACTGTAACGCCACCAGTTGGACCTGGAGCATGGGATGCAACTAAAATTTACAACCAAAATGACCAAGTAACTTATAATGGTCATACGTATAAAGCGAAATGGTGGACACAAGGCAACGTTCCGGGAGCAGAACAATGGGGTCCTTGGGAACTAGTCTCATAACGTCGCGTGACGACAAACGCTCATTTGCGTCGTTAAAGATTCCGCTCCGATGCTCACGTACAGTCGTACGCTCCGCTTCGGTACTCGTCTTTGCCTAGCAACTAAGCATTTGTCATCCCGATCCTAGTTTTGCGGGTAATCTTGGTGGGAGTTAATAGAGAAGTGGGGGAGAGGAAGAGGGCTCTCCTGCTTTTTTGTGGTGAAATAGTTGGAATGTGACGTTCGGAGGGATATACTTACATAAGAGTGATTATTTGGGAGGTTTTGATATGGAGTTGAAGGTTACAGATAGGAAGGTTTTTCATAATGGACAGGGGATTCCGCTAGTTGGGCTTGGCGTTTGGAAGATGGAAGATGAGCATGAGGCGGTCGATGCGATTCAGGTGGCTGTGGATGCTGGGTATCGGGCGATTGATACAGCGAAAGCTTATGAAAATGAGGTGTTTGTTGGGCGTGCAATTCGTGAAGTTGGAATTCCGCGAGAGGATTTGACGATTACTTCGAAGCTTTGGAACGCAGATCATGGGTATGATGAGACATTGCGAGCTTTTGATGCATCTTTGAAAAAATTGCAGCTTGATTATCTAGATTTGTATTTGATTCATTGGCCAGTCGGAAGCTATAAAGATTCATGGCGGGCTATGGAGCGCTTATATAATGAAGGTTTGGTGCAATCGATTGGTGTGAGTAATTTTCATCAGCACCATTTGGAGAGCTTATTTACGACTGCAAATGAAAAGCCAGTGATTGATCAGATTGAAATGCATCCATTGTTGTCGCAAAAGCCGTTGCGAGCATATTTGGAGAGTCAGGATATTGTACATGAAGCATGGTCGCCGCTCGCTAAGGGTGGGGAGCTGTTGCAACATCCCGTTTTAATATCAATTGCAGAGGCGAGAGAATTGACTGTGGCGCAAGTAATTTTGCGTTGGCATTTGAATAACGGTTCAGTGGTTATTCCCAAATCAGTGACACCGAAACGAATTCAGAATAATATTGACGTATTTCATTTCGACTTGACGGATGAAGATATGACCAAAATTGATGCGCTGAATAAGGATGAACGCACGGGCTCTAATCCTGATAGCAAGGAATTTTTGGCACGTACGTGGAATTAAATCAATGCAGCATACTGACCGGTTTTGATATGATCAGTATGCTGTGCCTTTATTCAGCAAACGCAATTATTAATTTGTTGGTAATCCCGCTTTAAGTGCTGCAATCAATTCTTTATTTGCTGTTTGTTTAATATGAACGTTTACAGAAGTATCTGAACTATAGAATGGCGGAAGTCCGTCTGCAAATGCATCCAATTCAGCTTGTGTTGCTCGTTCCACGCCATACTGGAATTGTGTTCTGTCTGCTGGAATCGAACCTTCCATTGTAGAACCAAAAGCACCGAAATCGGCTACACCTTTAGGATTAATTTCTAGTCCTTTGGCATAAATGAATGTGCCGTACTTAGGGTGACCTAAATACCGTATTGCATTCGGCACACCTTTTAGCTGTAAATCATATCTGAGTTGTGCATATCCACGTGTTGCCAGCATAAATGGTGTTTGGATTTCAGATTTTGCTGTATTTCCCGCAGTGACCATAATCAAGTTCCCGAAGCGATCGAGTTGTGCCACTGCGTTGCCGTCTCCACCATTTGCAATATCTTTCTGTGCCGCTTCAATAAGATATGGCGCAAGGCCTTCATCTGGGTTGTTCGGTGATGGTGCTGTGTAGTCTAGAGCACGTGGATAAGCGGCTTTTAACGCTCTGTAAATTGGATCCGTCGTCGCTAATGTTTTGGGATTGAGAAGCTGATTTTCTGGCAAATCGTTGTTGATTCTACCTGAAACTGCTCCTAGCGTTGCCTCAAAAGCTGTGGATGTCAGCGCGTATGTCTGATCCTCGATAGTGGTTTGGTTCCCAAAAATAGGTGAAACCGGAGCGCCAGATGCTGCACGCGAAAACTTAGCAGTAGAACCTAGCACAGCTGGATAAGAAATACTATTTTTTGCAACTGCTTGCATATTAGTGCCTTTTAGTGATGGGAATGATGCTGTTTTGTCGAAGTTGATTCCGGCATACGTATCAAGGGCTGACACGACGGTATTCGAGAATCCAGCTTGCAAAATAGAACCTGTGCACATGAGGCATGGGTCAAGCGATGTTACCAAAACAATATTTTTAGGTGCAGGTAAATTAAGTCTCTGTTTATTTTCAAAATACCAGTCAATCATTTGGCGCTCGCCGTGAGCAGTTGGATCGAAAACTAAATTATTTTTGACCACATTATTGTGTTCTGTATAAAGCACATTCCCATTAGTGTCCATGAGCACACCACCAACGCTAAAAGTCCCTTGATCAGAAGCGTGAAGTACTTGATGCGCCGCTTCATGCACAGCTTCTTGTACTCCATGAATTGTTGTAGGTTCAGCATTTGCGAGTTCATTGTGTAGTGCATTCCCTAATACAACGCTACCTGTTAAAATAGATACTGCAGCTAAAATTGCCCCTTTTTTCCATGTAAACTTCATTAAAAATCACTCCTATTTATTTTTTAGGATCAAACTCATAATTGGCTCCGTTCCCTGCGAAAAAGAATAATGATTGTAAGAATAGTTATTCAAATTTGAGTGGATAAGCGCTTATCTTTAACTCCATTCTCCAAATAGTAAGCGTTTTCGCAAATGAATTGTATCATGTCTGGAATGAAATGTAAAACACTTTTTATCAAAAAGATAAAAAGGGGGAGGGTATTTTAAAGAAAATGACAAATAAAAAAGTTTTAAAGCTGTTCTGTAGGAAGGGGTATAGGGTTTATGGATGAAAATTCAAGAAAAACATAAAATTAATAAATAACCACATTTTTTAATATTTGTCAATGAACGTTTATATAATTTGTGGTGAATTATGAGTGTGAATGTGACTAAAATGTGTCTTTTTATACGAAAATAAATATTTTTTTATCAATAAATGGTGAAAAAAATTACATCTATGCTATTATTGAAATGTGAGCAGGAATTAGATGATCTATCAGTCAGTCCTTTATATTTCATTACCCTCCATCCCATATAACACGGTGAAATATAATAAGACTGAATAAATCCTATAGTGTACAATCTGAATTCATCTGCGCCTGACTTCAAGATTTAAGTGATATAACTACGTAACAAAAACTTCGCAACACCTCTCCAACAAACACATGAAAGAGCCCCCAAACTCACTCATGGCCCCATATGAAATATCGATTAAATAAGAAAAAAGCGACATGAAATTGATGCTGGCATGGCAATTCGTGATAAGCTATGGCGCTGACATTTTCGCAGTAACTCCCTTAGGCAACACTACTTATTATGAGCAGTGTTGCTTATTTTTTTTCGAGGAGGTTAGAAAAATGAAAAAAATAATAGAGGCTGTCATTATGATTGGCGTTATATTTGGCGGCATTATCGTACATATAGAACCCTCGAAAGCTGTGGAAACGGATTTTTCGGTGTCGGCGCTCATTCCGGATAATCAGATTGATAAATCAAAAAAAATATTTTGAGTTGCGGATGAAGCCCAGTCAAGTGCAGGAGTTAGAGGTGTTGTTAACCAATAATTTGGCGCGTCCTATGACGATTGAGATGCATGCTAATACGGCAGTCACAAATGATTACGGCACTGTGGATTATAGTAACAAGGCACCACAATTTGATAATACGCTTCAATTCCCTTTTTCCGAAATTGCGGAAATGCCTGATGAAATCATGCTACATGCAAATGGGAGTAGAAAGATGAAAGTGAAATTGCGGATGCCGAGTGTTCCTTTTGATGGTCTGATTTTGGGAGGACTTCACTTTTCTGAAAAAGGCGGGCTAGGAGATTATGTGATTGGCGTGATTTTGTCGGAGAAGGATACTGTGGTAGAGCCTGATATGAAGCTGAATGGAGTTAAACCAAGCCAGATTAGCAAACGTAATGTGTTGAAAGTTAATTTGCAGAATATTAAACCTATGATTTTGCAAAATTTAGTTGTAGAGGCACGTATTTATAAGGAAGATAGTGATGAAGTTCTATATCGAACAAAGCGAGATATGTTACGGATGGCTCCGAATTCTAATTTTGACCTAGGGATTAGTTGGAAAAATCAAGCATTTGAAGCTGGGAAATATCGTCTGAAAATAGTGGCAACCTCGGAGCATAATATTTGGAAATGGAATGAAGAATTTGAAATAGAGAAGGACTTAGCCACAAAGTTGAACAGTAGGGCAGTTGGAATCGAGAAGAGTTTTGCATTATGGTATATCGGATGCGGTGTTGTGCTTCTGATGCTTGGTTGGGCCTTTTTAATGAATCGGCAAAAAACAAGGAAGAGTAAATGATATCAGAAAAGAATGAGTTTGTCCCAAACTCATTCTTTTTAGTATTATTTCTTTTCGACTACAATGTGTTCTAGTTTCTCGGTCGCAAAATCCACTGTAAATGCTTGTCCAAAGCCAATGACATAACGTCCGTCTAATGGTGTCAGCTCGAAAATCGACATGTCAATGGTGCGTAGTAATTGAATGAGCTGGGAGCCATGAATTGCTGTCATTTTTTCAAAAATAGCTTCTAAATTATCATTCCCGATATTTTCGGCGGTGCATTTGAAGTAAAGCCGTTCGCGCGCAAATAGGTTTTTCGTACCTTGTTCATCAGCAAGCATCATGATTTGAATCGTTTTGTTTTGCTCAATAAAATTGTAATGCTCGGCGATGGCGCTGATATAGATGTAGAGTTTACCTTCATGTCTAATGAAAGGCGCATAACTAATAAACGGGTTTCCATCCGCATCATTTGAGCTAATCACAATAGTTTTTCGGCTCGTGACAAATGCATCATAGCGCGATTTTACTTTGTCAATATTGATTGTTGCTACCATAATTTATCCAACCTCCTATATTAAAATTTAAACATCTCCTGTGCGCATCAAATAAAGGAAATATGGTGCGCCAACGATAGCCATGATAATTCCTGCTGGTATGTCGAGTGGTGCAAAAAGTGAGCGACCAATCGTGTCTGCTACGAGTAAAACGAAGGCGCCAAGTACCATACTCATCGGAATGAGGCGCCAATAATTGGAGCCGACTAGAAAACGTGCCATGTGTGGTACGACGAGGCCGACAAAGCCAAGCAAACCAACAACTGATACAGAAATCGCTGCTAAGTATACTGCGATAATTGATAGTATGATGCGTGTTTGGTTCATTTTTTCACCGAGATTTACCGCGATATCATCACCGAGGCTCAAAATGTTGGCTTTACGGATGAAGAGAATTGCGAAAATCCAGCCGATGACGGAATAGGGAAGAAGTAATGTAACGTCGCCCATTCCTTTCGCGGCAAGACTTCCGTTCATCCATTGAACAACAGCAGGTAATCGGTCGCTATACAGAATCGACAGCAGGCCGATGATTCCTCCCATAATAGCGTTGACAGCGACTCCAGATAGAATAATACGCATCGGCGAGATTTTGCCATTTTTCCAAGCTAGTGCGTAGACAATAACGACTGCGACAAGCCCTCCCAACATACCGGCAAGTGGTGCTAAACTACCGAAATTCGGAAAAAGGAGCACGATAACCAAAACGGTAACGGCGGCTCCGCTAGAAACTCCAGTTAAACCTGGATCCGCCAGCGGATTGCGCATCACAGCTTGCAAAAACGCGCCTGATACAGCTAAATTTGTGCCAACGATGACGGCGACAAGAACTCGCGGAATCCGCAAATTCCATAGAATTGTCTGGGATAGCTCGGCACCTTCGCCGAACAGGGTTCGGATACTTTCTGTTGGAGCGATATGAATACTTCCGATGCCCACCGAGACAATCATCGAGACGGTAAGCAGGATAGCAGTTATACCAATGAGAATCCAGCTTTTTTGCCTGCGCTGTTCCATTTTATTTGTAAAGGGTATCTTTCAGTTGTTCTAAACCAGTTGTTGCATTGTTCAGTGAAGCATAGCCGAAAATATCGTAATCAAGTGCTTGAACTTTGTCATTTTTAAATGCGTTTTAGTTTCTCCCAAGCGCCATTTTTCTTTACGTCAGCTTTGAATTGTGTCAGGGCGGCAGTTGGATCACCGTGTGATACGAGCAGAATGGCATCTGGATTTGCAGCTGTGACATCTTCCATATTTAGTGGTACATAAGATTCTTTGGTTTTCATCGTTTCTGTGACGACGTTTTTGGCTTTCACAGTTTTTACAAGGCTTCCCACATAGGTTGTGTCATTCATCAACATGAATGAGCTACCAGTTCCGAATAAAATTAGGACTGTTGGTGCCTTTTTATCAGGGATGGAGCTGACAATCTTGTCTTCGTCTTTTTGTAGTTTTGTGAGGTATGTAGTGGCGTTTTTCTCTTTATCAAATGCTGAGCCAAGAACCTCTAGCGATACTTTTAAGTCGGGATAGGAATCTGTAGGCAGGTACGCACCTTTTAGATTGATATTACTGATCTTTTTGTCGATGCTGTCTTTGATAGATTCAGAACCTAGGACTAAATCCGGGTTTAAGCTCGCGATTTTTTCAACATCGGGTTCAACGGCAGAACCGATTTTTGGAATATCTGTAAAATTGTCTGGGAGTTTATGTGTGGTGCTAGGAATTCCAACAGGCGTGATACTTACTATATCCAGCATTTCGGTTACGGAAACAGAAGTGGCAACAACTTTTTTTTGCTGGTTCAGCTGGAAATTGTGCGGAGAGCTCTTTTATTTGTGCTGTTTCTGACTTGGATTTTGCTGGTGTTGTATCGCCATGTCCAGATGTCTTGACTTCTGCTTTCGTGGTTTCGTCCGCGGTGCCACAACCAGCTAGCGCTAAAGCCGATACGGTTAATAAGCTAAATACTACTTTTTTGATCATTTTGTGAATCCCCCTTTTATTTTAATTGATATTGATAATCATTATCAATTAATTGGAGTATACCAAATTTGATTTTGTTTGGCAAGCTTGTAAATTATATCGAGTCGTGATATATTATGAATATAAAATACATCGAGGTGTGATATATTTATGGATGAAAAACTAATAAAAACGTACGTCCCGATGACAGAAACAGCTTTTTACATTTTGCTATCATTAACTCAGCCACGACACGGGTACGCCATTACAGATAATGTGAAAAAAATGACGAACAACCGCATTGTTTTAGGACCAGGGACGATTTACGGTAGTCTATCAAAAATGAAAAAAGATCAATTAGTCGCGATTATTCAAGAAGAAAAAAATCGGAAAATCTATCAAATTACTGAGCTAGGTAAACAAGTTCTTGAAATGGAAAAATCGCGTATTGTGGAGTTATATACGAATTCTAGGGAGGCAAACCAACATGACGAAGAAGGTATTTAAATTTATTACGGTGGATAATGTTGAGAAAGAAGAAGCTTTTTTGGAAGAAATGGCAAGTAAGGGGTGGTTCTTTAGTAAGTACGCTTTACTTCGTTATCATTTTGAGCAATCTGAGCCGAGAGACTATACGTATTGTATTGATTATAAGGAAGATGCAGGGGATGAAGCGGAATATTTGACACTATTTGAGGATGCTGGGTGGGAGCATGTTTGCTCATATCCAATTTTGAATGGAAAGTGGATGTATTTTAGAAAAGCTGTGAAGGAAGGTGCACCAAAAGAAGCCATTTTTACAGATAATGACTCTATGGTAGCGCTTTGGAAAACGATACGTTCGCGGTGGAGCTGGTTTGGTGGGGTTGTGGTGCTGATGTTAATCGCTTTAGGATTAATTTCTTTGTTTACATCGACTTACATCATCGGGAGTATTTTTATATTCACTGTAGCAGCGATACTCATTGTACTATATGGAAAAATGTACATTAGAATGACACGGAAAATCAAACTAAGAAGTTAGAAGCGACATTTATCAGATACGAGGCCCGAGACAATACGAGTTGCTGTAGGAAATAGGTTTATAAGAAATTTAATAATACTATTAATGAAGAGAAGCGCTAATCTTGGAAACAGGACGGTAGCTTCTTTTTATATACCTAAAAACCTCACTGTCTTGCAAACTGAAATTCAAAATCAATTTTCTGGAAAATCCCTGTTTTTGTATTTTTGGATGGTAAGCTATGAGTATATTAAATCGCAACAACAAAAAATTACAAATAGGAGAGGAAGTATTTTTATGAAGAAAAGTAAAAGCTGGATCGCATTATTTGTTTTAAGCTTGACGCTGGTAGCAGTTATCGCTGGATGTGGTACTACAGCTGGTGCAGATGATATAGGAAAAACGAGAACGGCCAATGATTTAGAAATGACAGTGACGCATGTCGAAACTTTAAATAGTAAGAATGATAAAATGCAACTTGCAAAAATCGATTTTGAAATTACGAACGTTGGCTCAGATGAAGCAGGCGTAGGTGCTGGAGATTTTGTTGTCGAGACAAAAGACGGTAAGAAGCGAGAAGTTGACGGGATGCACGCTAATAACTTCGGTGACGCAATCGCAGCAGGAAAAATGCTCCGAGGTTCTGGTTATTATGAAGTACCGGCAGGAGAACAAGATGTAACGGTTATCTATAAACCAGTAAATGGCAAGGCTGATCAAAAAGCAACATGGACGATAACGCTTCCTGAAAAATAAGAAAGGTGGAATTTAAAAAAATGAAGATTACAGTAGTAGGACTTGGATACATTGGGTTACCAACTGCGATTTTGTTTGCAAAGTACGGGAATACAGTTACCGGAGTTGATTTATCTCCTGTTATGACGGATAACTTAAACGCTGGACGCATTCATATTGAAGAACCTGGACTGGAAACAGATTTGCAAGAAGCGCTAGCTTTGAATAAATTCCATGCAAGTACAACACCGGTGAATGCAGATGCTTATATCATTGCTGTCCCGACGCCTAACAAGAATGATGAGTACAAATCATGTGATACAGCGTATGTTGAATCGGCACTAGCAAGCATAACGCCATTTTTGAAGAAGAATGACACGATTATAGTAGAGTCAACAATTGCACCAAGAACAATGGCTGATGTCGTGCAACCTTTAATTGAAAAACAAGGATTTACAGTCGGACAAGATATCTTTCTAGCACATTGCCCAGAGCGAGTTTTGCCGGGGAATATCATGCATGAATTAGTCCACAACCCGCGAATTATCGGTGGAATTACGGAACAATGTACAGAAAAAGCCGCAGCGGTTTATGGTGAATTTGTTGAAGGTGAAATTATTAAAGCGCAGGCCGGTGAAGCCGAGCTAAGTAAATTGATGGAAAATACGTATCGTGATGTGAATATTGCACTCGCAAATGAGCTCGCAAAAATCAGTAATTACCTCGAAATCGACGCTTTACGTGTTATCGAAATGGCGAACAAGCATCCTCGTGTGAACTTACATCAGCCAGGGCCAGGCGTTGGTGGACATTGTTTAGCGGTAGATCCATACTTCGTTATCGCAGCAGCCCCAGAACAATCACCACTTATGCAAACGGCGCGTCAAGTAAACAACAGTATGCCAGAATATGTCGTGGAAAATGTGAAGGAAATCATGGAACAACGTGATGGCAACACAGTGACGTTATTCGGACTCACGTATAAAGGCAACATTGACGATATTCGTGAAAGCCCAGCAATGGAAATCAAGGATATGCTCGTTAAAGAAGGCTTCGATGTCAAAAGTTTTGACCCACACGTTATATCTGCACCCCTGACAGGTGAAGAAGCTTGTGAAGATAGCTCGTTAATCGTGGTTTTGAGCGATCACAATGAATTCCGCACAATCCCAACGGCATATACAGATAAAATGCGCACACCAATGATTTTTGATACGAAAAACATGGTTCAAAATGTAGGCGAGCAAGTTGTCTACGCAAATTATGGTAACCTGCATGAAATGACCAAGGATAAAGCACAATACCAATTCAATTAAGGACGTGAATGCCAATGGAAAAAACGTATTTTAACTTCCGAGAATGGTCTACCACAACCCGAAAATCCCACGAAAAACCACTACATGACAAAGTATGGCGGCTGTTTGATGTCTTCGCGGCTATCTTTGCTCTAATCATCTCCCTCCCTATCCTCCTTACTATTGCCACAACCATCAAATTCGAAAACTGGAAAGCTCCGATTTTCTTCAAACAAAAGCGAGTCGGCAAAGATGGCAAAACCTTCTATATGTATAAATTTCGCTCGATGTACGTCGATGCAGAAGCGCAACTGGCTAAGCTTCAGGCGCAAAATGAAATGGACGGCCACATGTTTAAGATGAAAGACGATCCCCGCATTACCCGCGTCGGCAAATGGATTCGCAAAACGAGTCTCGACGAATTCCCCCAATTTATCAATATTTTAAAAGGCGATATGTCCTTCGTTGGACCTCGTCCCCCCTTGACGTCAGAATACGCGAACTATTCAAATCGCGATAAAAAACGTCTCCTCGTAACACCCGGATGTACCGGTTTGTGGCAAGTCAGTGGCAGAAACAACCTGACTTTTAGCGAAATGATTACCCTTGATCTGCAATACATTGAAAAAAGATCCATCACTTTCAATATCAAGATTTTATTACTCACTTTCAAAGAATTTACGAGCAAAGGCAATGGTATGTAACAACGGCTGTCTAGAAAGTTGATTTTTAAAAACAAGTTTCTGGAAAATCCCTGTTTTTGAAAAAATGTTTGGTAAAGTATACGTAGGCAAACAAATAGGAGGTGAGGAGAATGTGAAGTGAGGCCGAACTACCCAGTAGAACAGTAAACAATTATTTATTCCTCGAAATAACATCCCTCATAAAATCTTTTAATAATACCCCAAAATTCAAGTTATAAGACAGACTCTTATAACAAAAGGAGAACTATAAAACATGAAAAAGCAAATCCCATTTAACGTAGTACCTACGAAAAAGGTAAAGAAAGCACTCTTCACAACCTTAGCAACAGTAACAGTTCTATCTCAAATGTTAACCGTCTATCCAACAACAAGTGCAGCAGCTGAAGGTTCCGAAATTGGAACAACAGAAGCACCAACACGAGTAGGCGATTTCGCGACATTGAAACAAATTATTTCACAAGATAATGGCATTACAAATATCGAATTAACAGCAGATATTACGATGACAGCAGGAATTCAAATTAACAATAAGAAGACAGAACTAACAATCAATGGTAACGGTCATACTTTGA
The DNA here is from genome assembly GCF_000525975.1 of Listeria rocourtiae FSL F6-920. Lineage (GTDB taxonomy): Bacteria > Bacillota > Bacilli > Lactobacillales > Listeriaceae > Listeria_A > Listeria_A rocourtiae. Next base: position 11,538 of record NZ_AODK01000017.1, on the reverse strand, counting down.
CAGAGAGTAAAGTAGCTATAAATGGAGCAGACCAAACAATTTTCGCTTACACTGGCTCAGCGATGAAAACAATGAATATCAAAAACTTAACAATTCGTGGCACACATTACTACTCACCGTTTACAGTATATGATGGTGTCAAAGGTGTAGTACAGAACTTTGAAAATATCGATTACATCGGACCTCAATTTGTTTACAATATCAATGGAGCAGTTAATTTTTCAGGGAAAAACAAAATTGTAAACGGACAAGGCGTTGACAATTTAGGAACACTAAATGAACTGGTTCAAGCAAACAGCGTTACAATTGACGGTGAATTTATCGGTGAGCATAACACAACAGGAACATATGCTTTTGCCCTATACGGAACTAATCCATATTTCATCATTAAAGATGGTGCAAAAGTAGATATCGCAGCAAACGGTGGAGAACTTCTGTATGCTCCAGCAAATACAGCAAACTTTATCGTAGGTAAAAACGCAACGTTTAATCTTAATACGCTTCGTGAAATGTTCCCATATGCAATGGCTAACATAACATTTGATACGAGCTCTACAACAACAATTAATCGTACAGACATTTCAGCTGCATCATTAATGCTAGTAGGGCAGACTCTTACTATAAATCCAAATGCAAGTTTAGTAGCGCAACAACCAGCGACATCAAACGCAGCAGCGCATATTATCCGCACAACAGCTGCAAATGCAGTAATCAACATCAATGACCCACGTAAATTAGACCTAAATGCAAACGGAACTGGTGCTAACCGCGTGTTCTCAGCTTATGGTAAAACAACAATTAACTTCAAGAACTTAGCAGAAATCGGTGTGTTTAATCCAACAAACAAAACAGAAACACCAAACCTAGCGTGGCAAGAAGCTACATTCCAAGTTATTCAAGCATCTGCTCAAGCTGGAATCGTTCAAGTAGGCGCACTTTCATCTACTGGTGATATCCAAACGAAATTCGTATTAGCAGACGCAAAACGTATTACAACAACAGGAACAGTTGAAATCGCACAAAAAGCAGTAAGCGAACTTTTCACTAACAACGATCCAGCAACAGATACAATCAAAGATACAACAACACAAGCAAAAATTGATGCAGCACAAAAATTAATCGATGTAGTAACAGATACAGTTGAAAAAACAGCATTGCAAAAAGATTTAGATCGCGCTCAAGAACTTTTAAATGAACGTAACGCAGTAAGCACAGATAAAGAACGTCAAGCAGCAGCACAAAAAGCAGTAAACGAATTATTCACGAGCGATCAACCATCAACTGATAAAATCAAAGATACAACAACACAAGCATCTATTGACGACGCACAAGGATTAATTGACCTAGTAGTTGATCCAACAGTAAAAGCAGCACTACAAAAAGACTTAGATCGTGCGCAAGAATTGTTGAACGAACGTAACGCAGCAAATGCGGCAGAAAAAGCACGTCAAGAAGCAGCGCTAAAAGCAGTCAATGAACTATTCAACAGCGACAAACCATCAACAGACGCAATCAAAGACATCACGAACCAAGCAGCCATTGATGCAGCGCAAAAATTAGTAGACGCAGTAACAGATCCAACAGTAAAAGCACAATTACAAAAAGACTTAGATCGTGCCCAAGAATTATTAGATGCACGTAACGCAGAATTAGCAGCAGAAAAAGCACGTCAAGAAGCAGCACTAAAAGCAGTCAATGAGCTATTCAACAGCGACAAACCATCAACAGACGCAATCAAAGACATCACGAACCAAGCAGCCATTGATGCCGCGCAAAAACTAGTAGACGCAGTAACAGATCCAACAGTAAAAGCAGAACTACAAAAAGATTTAGACCGCGCTCAAGAATTACTAGATGCACGTAACGCAGCAGCATCATCAGAGCAAGAGCGCCAAGAAGCAGCGAGAAAAGCAGTAGATGAGCTATTTACTAGCGACAAGCCATCAACAGACACAATCAAAGATACAACAACACAAGCTTCTATCAACGCAGCACAAAAATTAATAAACGTAGTAACAGATGAGGCAGTAAAAGCAGAACTACAAAAAGATTTAGACCGTGCGCAAGAATTACTAGATGCACGTAATGCAGCAGAGGCAGCAGAAAAAGCACGCCAAGAAGCAGCCCAAAAAGCAGTAAACGAATTGTTTAACAGCAATAAACCATCAACAGATGCAATCAAAGGTTCGACAACACAAGAAGCCATTGATGCAGCGCAAAAATTAGTAGACGCAGTAACAGATCCAACAGTAAAAGCAGAACTACAAAAAGATCTAGATCGTGCGCAAGAATTACTAGATGCACGTAATGCAGAAAAAGCACGTCAAGAAGCAGCTCAAAAAGCGGTAAACGAGTTGTTCACGAACGATACACCAGCATCAAACGAAATCAAAGACCCAACAATTCAACCTTCTATTGATGCAGCACAAAAAATAATCGATACAGTAACAGATCCAGCAGTGAAAGCACAATTACAACGAGATCTAGATCGCGCTCAAGAACTATTAAACATGCGTTCATCAACAGTTGGAACAATCACACCAGCAGACTTCCTAATCGGTGGCGACAAGTATGTTACAGGAACATTCACAGGAAGCGTAGCGAAAATCTCTCTACTAGTGAATGACAAAGAGTACACTGGCGGATCAGTCAAAGCAGACGGAACATTCACCTTCTACGCAAACGACAAAAACATCAAGAAAACAGATGCAGTATTCGCAGTAGCATACGACAAGTACGGCAAAGAACTAGAAAGAACAAAAGTGAAATTCGTCGTCGTAACAGCAGGTAAAATCACACCAGCAACATACAACTTAGCGTCTGACAAAAATATCACAGGAACGTATACGGAAGATGTAACAAAAGTAACCGTAACAGTTGGCGATAAAGTGTATAAAGGTGGAACAGTAGCAAACGGAGCCTTCACATTCTATGCTTTTGACAAAATCAAGAACGCAACAGACGTTGTAACCATCCACGCCTACGACTCAGTTGGTAAACTACTAGACACGAAAACATTGAAAGTAGTAACAGGCGTACCAGTTGTAACCAAAGGTAGCATTACAGTGAACGACATGTTAGTACCAGGCGACAAAAACATCACAGGAACATATACAGATGACGTACACTATGTCGTAGTTACAGTAGACGGTACAGAGTATAAAGGCGGTACGTTTGTAGATGGCGAATTCAAGTTCTACGCTTTCGACAAAATCACAAGCGCGTCTAGCCAAGTAACAATGAAAGCTTTCGACAAAGCTGGCAAACTATTAGACACGAAAACAGTGAAACTTGTAGCACCAGCAAAACCAATCTCAGGCCTTGTTAACCCGAACACATTCACATTTGGAACAGATAAAAACATCACAGGAACATATTCAGGCGATGTGAAATCGGTACAAGTAACAGTTGGCGAAACAGCATATAAAGGCGGCACATTTACAGACGGCGAATTCAAATTCTACGCTTATGACAAAATCAAGTCCACAACAGATACAGTTACTATTAAAGCATTAGATAAAGACGGTAACGTATTAGACACGAAAACAGTAACAGTAGTAGCAAAATAATAATTTAGAGTTGAGCGGTGACCCGATTTTTACAGGGTTGCCGCTCTTTGTTGGGGCTGTTCGAATAAAAAGAGTTACAGCCCCAATATACATGAGAGCGGAGCGAGCATGTAAACCACCCCCCGGCTGTTCGAATAAAAAGAGTTACAGCCCAATATAAGCGTGAACAACGTGAACGGCTAATCCATATGATACGCAGAGCTATGACCTGACGAGGAAGACTTATAGTTCTGTTTCTAAATTAAGTAGCAAGCTTATTTTGACAAAATGGTAAAAATTGCTTACTATAGATAAAACAGAGATATAGTGCTATGAATAGGATTTATTACAAATAGTTAAGTAATTTTATTTCTATATATGTGATAAAAAGCACCAATCATCTCTAACAACAATGAACGGAGGAAGATGAAATGAATATCGTAATTTTAGGCGCTTTTGGACATCTTGGAAAGGCGGTTTATCAACTTTTAGAACCGCTGCCGAACGTCAATTTAACATTGTTTGGACGAGAGAAAGCGAATATCGAGGTAGCTTCGACAACGAAAGTTATTTTTGGCGGTGCAACGAGCACAGCAGACCTAGAGGAGGCACTTCGTGGTCAGGATGTTGTTTTTTCTACGCTTGGTCCGTTTCATGTGGAGGCTTTCGCGAAACCATTGGTGGAGACAATGGAAAAACTGGATGTGAAAAGACTTTTTTGGACGACACAATTCCAAATTAAGCAAGATGAAGTTACGGCGGAAAATATAGCGTTAGCTCAGACTTTTGGTTTTGACGAGGAGACAGAGCGAACGTATGTGGCAAATCAGAAGCTTGGAGCGCAGATTATTGAAGGTAGTGGTCTTGATTATACGCTGTTGATGCCACATTTCTTTAAATATGATAACAGCGTCGCAAAAGTGATTCTGCAGGGTGAGGATGAAACGGTGAAGGGCGGGCCGATTAGTATTTATAGTTTGGCGGTTGGTCTTGTTTATTTATTGCTTCGACCTGAACTTTATAGTAAAGCAGGTGTTATTATTTCTGCTACTGAGTGAAGTCAAAAAAGCCTCAAAGATTTTTGTATCTTTGAGGCTTTTGCGTATTCTAAATAATTAGTACAGTTACCGTTTGAATCTCGCCACCTAATAAATCGTAGCCAGTTAAAGTAACAATATCTGTCCGATTTTTAATCAATGGTTTCGCGTAATACTGGAAATCTGGTCCGGTTGGTGGAGTATTGATAGTAGTCTGCTTCACGTTGTTCACAGTCAAGCTAATTCGTGTTACATCCCCTGTAAATTGACCTTTGACATAGCCATCCGTGCCAATTAGGAAGGGATTTACTGTCACACCGCCATTTGCAGATGTTACTGGAACTACTTTTGTGCTAACGATATCACCGGCTGTGTTATAACCAACCAATTCGATGATATCCGTAACTTTTGTGATGTTTGTTTTTGCATAGTATTTAATTGTGCCATCGGTTACGTTAATGCGTTGTAAGGCTACTTTGTTAATTTGTAACTCAACTTTCGCCACATCACCAGTGAATGTACCAGTTACGTAACTATCTTTGCCGACTTTGAATGGTGCGATAGTGTCAATACTTCCAGGTAAGCTGATGCCGTTTAGAACAGTGACTGTTTTAGTGTCTAAGACTTTTCCAACGTTATCATAGGCGGTTAGTTTGACGTTGTCGCTTATGTTGCGAATCACATTATTCGCATAGTACTTAAAGTCTGTTGGTGACACACTAATTTTTGTGCCCTCAACGTTATTGACTGTTAAGCTAATTTTTGCTATATCCCCAGAAAACTGTCCTGTTACATAGTTGTCTTTACCGATTTTAAATGGTGCTAGTGAATTAATAGCTCCGGTTGTGCCGGCTTCTTTTGCGATTGTAACAGTCTTGGTATCAAGGACTTTGCCGTTATTATCATAGGCTGTCATCTTCGCGTTGTCTGTCAAGTTGCGGATGACTTTATTCGCGTAGTACTGGAAATCGGTTGTTGTTACAGTAATTTTAGTACCTTCCATATCACCTACTGTCAAGCTAATTTTTGCCACATCGCCTGAAAATTGTCCGGTGATATAGTTGTCTTTGCCAAGATAGAATGGATTAAGCGTTAGTTGTCCAGCTGTTGCTTTTTGTACGTTTACCTTTGTTTTTTGTAATTCGTTGCCCTCTTTATCATAGCCAATCATGTTGACTTGATCAGTTGGTGCATTGATTTTGCCTTTTGCGTAATACTGGTACGGAGAGCCTGTTGCATTGATTATTTGTTGCATTGTACCGTTCACTTCGAGGGCTATTTTCACTACATCGCCAGTGTATGTGCCTTTGACATAGCTATCGGTTCCGATGACAAAATCGTTTGTTGTGATAGTCCCAGATGTTTTGCCTCTGTTTGCTAGTAATTCTTTTGCTTTGTTTAAATTGGTTTGTAATACTGATTTTGTAGCTAAATCAGCAACAGCGTCTACTGCTTTTTGTGCTGCATCGATAGCTTTTTGATCCGTTTCAGCTTTGATCGTCCCAGAAGTAACATTATCGTTGGTGAATAGCGCTTGGACAGCTTTTGTTGCGGTTTCTTCTTTTTGCGCTTGTTCGGCTGATGCACCATTATCAACCATTGGGCCCCAGTTGTTTGTTGTGAATGCGCGGATAGTAAGTTTTGTTGTTTTTGGAAGTACTGTTCCTGCTGTATATTTTGTTGCTTTGTTTGATACAATGCCGTCTGCACCCATTGGATCTGTTCCGTCTGTCGTGTAGTATACATCGGTGTTGGCATTAGGATTTTGTAATACAACACCAGATCCGCTCGGTACGATGTTAACGCTTTGTAGTGTATGCGCCATACCGTATTTTGTCCACATCTCTAGGTTGTATTTCACGCGATCAGGAACTTGTGCTTGTGTTTTGACTTGGGCGGCTAACCAATCTTTGTAAATAGTTGTTCTGGCACCCATGAATGCTGCATCTAGTTTGTATGCTGCATCAATTTGCTGTTGGTTTTCTAAAATAAGCTGTCTCACGTTTGCAACGGATAATGGCGCGTCTGTTGCACCCGCGAAATCACCATTTGCTGGACCGATTTGTTTTAAAACTTGATCTTTAACGAGCGTTTTGAACTCTAGGTTACCAGCTGTTGGAACAGTCATGCTATCACCTGAAAAATTACCGAATAGAACGCCAGCACCTTTTCTTGAGTTAGCATCTGCCCATTTGTAGCGATATGTTCCGCCTCCACCTACGAAGACAGAAGAGCTTGTACCGGTACCGCCGTTATTGTAGAAGGCGCCGTCAGTATCATTGATGTTGAATTTCATCTTAATGCCATTACCGTTTAAAATATCATTGGAAACGACCGCGTCAACTTCTTGTTCGGTGTCGATAAACATGAAAAGAATTTGTGTCTTGATGAGGTCTTCTACATCAACATAGTTTTTAAATTCTTGGAAGTTTTTCGCTGTTGCAACTGCTTTTACTTTTGTTAAAATGTTTGCATCACCTTCGCCTGCTTCTACGATACCAGGAATGAAGTAGCCGTCTTGGAAACGGATTTTCGTGTAGTCGTCATCGCTGTCGCCGAAGTATTCTTCAAACATGTTTTGACCAAAATCTTCACGCATTGTTTTAACACCCATGTACTTACCGTTGTAGTAGTAGTGTACGTATTTTGTGTGTAGAGAGAGTTTACCCATGCGTTGTGCTAACGTGTCTGTCACAGTCTCATCATAGCGATTGTAGCCAAGGTTGTAGACATCGCTTTGTGGGCCGTCTTGCCCTTCTTTCAATTCTAGCTTGCTGAATTTACCTACGACTGGGAATGCTTCGCCAGGCGTTGCGTCAAAGAAGTTGTATTTTGCTTTTTTGGCGTTGTAATCACGATGGAATTTCACTGCGACGCCGGAGTTGAATTGTCCTGCACTTGCTTGACCGAACTTTTTAGCGCCAGAGTAATTGACGTAGTTAGTTCCGCCAGCTCCCATGTGTGAATCTAAATACTCGAATGTTCCAGGGCTATAAGAAATAGCATCTAAGTCTGCCACGGCACCGGTCACAGAAACAACTGGAAAATCATCGATGGCTTGTGCGTATTCATCGCTGGTAATGTTTGTTTTGAACTGCCATAGATAGCCTGATGTAACTTCGTTTTTGTAGTTGTCGCGTAGAACGTAGGTGTTAGAAAGTACGCCTGTGTTCCCCGTTGCATCGTAACCATAGACTTTGACTACTGTTGTTTTGCTAATCGTAATTGGACCAGTATAAGTGGTACCTTTCGTTGCGCTAGGCTCGCTGCCGTCTAGCGTGTATTTCAGTGTGATGCCTGGTTTAGAAGTCATTGTTAAATCAAAACCACTGTCATACATGCCACGATCTTTGTTAAACTGTACGGCATAATTGCTTTGGCCGCTGTTATTAGATGTGCCAAATGTTTCCGAGCTGAAAAGTGTTAATGTTTTGCTTGCATCAGTTTGGCGCCCGAATGTTTGATTATAAGCTTGCTTCGTATACTTGATGGAGTCTACTGTTTTAAATTCAGAACCGACTTTTGCGGATAAAACAACGTCTCCGCTACCGCCGATTTCGAAGCTTAGATGGTTATTCCCTAGTTCAGGTGCTTTATCGGAATACAACACACGGTATCCTTTTGCTGGAATCACTAGGTTTGAAAATTCGAATTTGTCGAGTGTTTTTGTTTTGTCGGTCAGGTACGTACCTTTTCCTAAAACAACTGGTACATCATTGTCGTTGTAAAGTTCAACCCATGCGTCTTTAGAGCTTGCTGTACCTTCTGATGACAATTCGTTGATGTAGACATTGTTGATTTTGTCTGGTGTTGCAAGTGCGCCTTCGATACTTGGCCCTTTGCCGTTGTTCTTGTATTTAATGATAAGTCTTGCTGAGTTAGCACCGCCGCCTTGGTAGACGCTACCGATATAGTTGTCACCATCGATGCGGAATGCCATAGATTGGCCATTTTTCCAGCCGTTGAAGCGGTTTTCATTGATAAGATCTTTTAAGTTAGTTGTGCGAACAATTTGGTTGGCTGCTGTGAATGCTGGTTGATTGTACTTCACGACTAAATTACTGTAGGGACGTGAAGTGATGTTTCCGGCCGTACTATTGTAGATTTCAGGATTACCACCGAGTTCGGTACGAATCTCCATGTTGGAGCTTACTTTTGCTGTATTTGCTGCCGATGTTGTGAATTCCAAATAGGCATCTTCAATTTCCGCAGAATCTGGAAGTGTGACATTATTGAAACGGAATGCAGAGATGTCTTTGTAAACAGGAGTAAGAGTAGCTGTGTAGTACCCACCGATTCTTAGGTTAGCATTGAGATTTATTGCTTTTGCTGTACCGTACTCTTCTGCGTCATCGTTAACTGTCGCCACTTGAGCACGTGAATCACCGCTAGCAGAGTAATATTCTAATACTAATTTTGGAGCTGTTGCCGCGCCTCCTTCATAAGAGCGAGCAATGTAAGAGCCGGTTTTGTCTCCATCCACTTTGAAAACGAGGTCTTTCAACTCTGTGTCTTCATCGCGCATTTCATTGATAACTTCTGTTAAATCCCCTGTATTCACAAAATCATTAACAGCTACTTTTGCAGGTGTGGTTGATTTAACGACTGTATTTGTCAATGTGCGATCTGTAAAAGATGCTACTGTCGCTGCGAAAGCATCACCGTTTCCAACTTCCCCAGCAACTGATAAATTCGTTGGTGTGCTTGAAGCTGTTGATGTTGAGAACGTTAGATAAGCTTTTGTAATCACGGCATCAGCTGGGATAGAAACATCTGCAAAACGAACAAATGTGGATTGTGGTATAGCATTTAGGAGGCCGTGTAAATTCAGTGTTGTACTTGTCGAATTGATAGTAGTAGGGCCAACCATTACGTCATCAGATCCTGATTTGACACTGTATTCTTTAGTTGCTAAAGGAATCTGTTCTGCGTCATCACGAATCGAGTAGATATATGTTTGTACGCCGCTATTTTGTTTAGAATTATAGGCATATGCTTTTAGTGTTACGTTCTTATCAACCGTGATTGGGCCTGTATAAGTTTTTCCGTTTGTTTCACTTGGTATAGAGCCATCTGTGGTATATTTGATTGTGTTGATACTATCTGTGTTTAGAGTCAAGTTGAAAGCTGATTTGTACACACCAGTTTTTTGACTAGGTGTAATCGTTACGATTGGAGTAGCATCATTGTTCGAGCTCTCGTACGTACCTGTTTGGTAAGAAACAAGATGACTGTCAGCATCGTTAAAACGGCCTAAAGTTTCATCAAATTCCATTTTTTTTACGGCAAAACTATCTTGTGTGTGAAAGCTACCACCGTATTGTGTAGTTAGGTAGAGTGTTGTGTCGCGGTCTCCTAGTGTGAAATTAACAGAAGCGTTATCTTGTGTCCCATTCGCCTTCACAACGCGGTAGCCTTTTGCTGGTATATAGAGATTTTTCAGCTCTGACTTGCCTAAATTAGCAGCTTCATCAGATAGAAAAACACCATTTTTAAAAAATACAGGTGTATCATTGTTGTTGTAAATCTCAATCCAGCCACTATTTTGCACGTCTGTACCCATACTTGCGACTTCGTTAATAAATAAGTTTTTCATTTTTGCAGGATCTATTACAACATCTGAACCAATTGCGTCATTTTCACTGTACGTATATTTAATAACTAATTTTGGCTGTAAGGATGTATCGGCGGTTCCACCTTGATAAATACTTCCAATATAATTATCACCATCGACTTTAAAAGCAAGCGAGTTCCCATTTTGCCATCCCATTAGGCGGGTTTCGTCGATAATACGTTTTAGATTAGGTGTTCGAATGACTTGTTTAGCTGTTGCGAAAGAAGGTTGTTCATATTTCACCGTGGATGCTGTGTAATTACGGCCACTGATGTTTCCAGCTGTGCTTGTATACGTTGCAGGATTACCTAGTTCGGCTGAAATAACCATGTTGGAAGTCTTATTTATGACGGTTGCTTTAGTTGTGAATTCTAGATAAGCATCGTCAATTTTTGCATTTTCCGGCAAGTCTACATTCGCAAAACGGAACGCAGAAAGATTTTTGTTTGCTGGTGTTAGCGCAGTAGCTGTGTAGCCACCGATTTTCATTTCGTTGTTTAAGGCGATTGTCTTTGCTGTACCGGATTCTTCTGCGTCATCAGATGTTGCACCGATTTTTGTATTAAATTCACCAGATGGCGACGTGTACTCAACCATAAGTTTTGGCGCCATTGCTGCACTAGAATCGAATGAGCGCATAACAAAAGAACCTAGACCGCTACCGGTTACTTTGAATACATAGTTTTTTATATCCGCAGTATTTGCGCGCATTTCTTTCATAATTGGTGAAACATCATTTGTATTGAAAATGGTATTTGTAGTAACAGTGGGAGTCGTCATAGACATCGAGGTGTTTGTGAAAGTCCGGTTTGTAAAAGAGGCGACGGTACTTGTAAAATCTGCTTGTGAGCCGAGTTCTCCGGTCACATTGATTGTGGTAGATTGTGTTGCCGAGGAGGCATCGCGGGTTGTAAATGAAATGTATGCTTTCGAAATCTTTGCATCTGTTGGTAGGTTTACATCGGTAAATCGTAAATAAGTCGCCTGTGTTGTACCTGCTATTTGTAAATCAAGACCAGTACTTGTTAAATTTACTGTGCTACTTGTTACCTCTGCGTCATCTGTGCTTTTCTGAATAGGAAATGCTTTGGCAAAGGAAAATGTTTGGTTTTCATTTGCAGTATTTGTAGATTGTGTCGTCGGCTGGCTTTCGGCGAATGATCCGATGTTTCCAATCGAACTAGGTACCATTAATGATACAATCATTGCCATTGATAAAACTTTTAATCCAATATTTTTCTTTCTTTTCATGTTTAAATTTATAACTACTTATGCATCATTCTCTATGATCGGCAGTTATATCCTCCTTGTTTTAGCTAGAATAGTTTACATATTTTTT
>NZ_AODK01000016.1 GCF_000525975.1 Listeria rocourtiae FSL F6-920 | reverse complement strand
TTAATTGTGTCAGGTTATTTTTTCATGTTTTTTATATTTTTCAAAACATCATTTTTTGATTGCTCATTAAGTATCTAACTGCACGACAGTTGCAACATATGCGTTATAAACCGTGCGTTTAAATCACCACTTTCTATTTTATTTAACTAGGAATGAACACGCGGTTCTCTTTTCCTCTTACCTATATCTTACCTGCATTTCGTGTTGCAAGTCACTAAAATACAGCAATTATTTTTAGCTTAAAATGATAATTCACAAAAATGACATCATTTTTTTTGTAAAAACAGCATTCATTTTTATGCTTGAAAACGAATTTTTATGCGCGCTTATTAAAAAAGTATGCTCCACGTTAATTAGAGGAGCATACTTTTTTTCTATTTATTCTCAAGTCTAGCATCTACAATCTTACCTAAGGCTGCAAAATCGCGCTTTATTGGTGGCATATGCCAAACTAATACTTCGACATCTGTTATATTGGGCAAGGGTGAGTCACTAATGATAAGGTCATGCTGAGCCCAATGTTCTCTAGGTTTAAGATCATCACAGAAAATAATAACTTCTTCTGAGTAATAACGCCTGATCTGTGTTTTTAAATACTCTTCCCACATAAAACCGTTTTTTGAAATAATCTTAATATGGAGCAGCCTAGTATAGCTTTCTGTCAATAAAGCAACTGAAAATAGGGTATGAACATAAGTCGCGATAACTTCCCTATTGGATCGTAAGTACTGATAGTCAGGCTGGCTTTCATATTTTTTTAGGATAGTGAGAATTTTTTCTTTATCCTCTGTGTCAGGAGTTAATTTTTTAGAGAAATAATCAACATCTAGAATCAAATTAGTCTTTTCAATAAATAGAAACCGCGCTAAGTAGTCCAATATCGTCACTTTTAACGCTAAAGTATCTGCAATCTGATTGTCGACAATTGTCAAAAGGTCTTCTGTGATTGGCAAACGCGCACTTTGAAATCTCTCATTATAGTAAAGACGCATCTTCATTCTCTCCTGGTTGACATAGGTGAAAGAGCCAAGAGAGGACATCATCAGTAGCATATAGCGTTCGACAGGGACCAGTTGAGAACCAAGCGCCTCTTCTAAATCACTAAAATCAATCTCCATCGCATTATGATACGTATAGATATCTTTCCAGAATTTTTCATCTTCATCCGAAGCATTAACCGTATGTCCCTGTTTTATCCTTCTTAACGAGACAGCGATGGCGGTCGCGTAATCAATACGAGTACTCTGAGAAAAATAGACATTTATATGTTGTTCGAATTTTTGAATAAATTTATCTATGCAATTTTCAAAATCAAAATCATCTATTAGCCAACCAGTATAAGGATTGCACTTACTGAATAAATGATAGAAAAAGAAGCGAATATTTACCTCCCCCCCCTGTATTTCGAGCGGAGCATTGTTAAGCACGAGGCGGCTTTTAGCTAAGAAAGTGTCTACCTCGGCTAGCTTGACATAAAAAGTAGATCTACTAACAAAATTATTTTCTGCCCATTCAGAAATAGTCGTTTTCTCCCCATTAAAAACAGAGAGAGCCAGTTGAAACAGATGACTAGTAGAAATCATATACGCTGTTAAGTAATCAAAATTAATTTGAGATGTCGTTTTTAGCGAAAGCTTTTTATCCATTTCATGTATGTGAGCCATCTCAGTTGGAAACGTGGAGTTGAGCACCTCAATGTCTGCATTTAGTGTATTAACAGAACATTCAATGATAGTAGCAACTTCTTTTTTTATAATGGGCGCCTCGGTAAAGAAAAGTAAATTAAGTAATTTTAACCGACGATAATCTGATGCGGGAATAATATTTTTCATTAATAAAACCTCCCAAATATCCTATATTAATATCCTAATGAAAAATGCAGCTAAGGTCAAATTTAAGCTGTTGATGTACTTCTAATCATTATAAAACTATTTAATGAAGAAAGGCGAAAAAAATTCTAGCGCTTTTCTCATACTAAACATAGTTGCGATACCTAATAAGCTATGCTATAATTATACCTCGTGAGTAATTAAAAATTATTCCTTGCCCGTTTTCAGTTTTTCAGTCATAAAATACGACTGAAAGATTGGAGAGGTTGTTGTCTTAAGAGAGAAAGTCTTTAAGAAGATTATGTGTCGAACCTATTTTTTTGTGGGTAGGACGTAAAATTCTGCTTTAAACAAATCGAGCGAAAGCGTTTGTATTCTACCAATTTTGTGGAAGCCGGAAGCGGAATGTACTTGCGTACATGAGAACCGGAAGTCCGGAAAATTGGTAGAATGCGAACGCTTGCCGCCGGTTTATATCACTTATGAACCAACCTTTGGGCCGCTAAGACCACAAGGAGGTGTAAAGAGATGGCAAGAACATATGAAATTATGTACATTATCCGTCCGAACATTGAAGATGAGGCGAAGAAAGCTGTAGTTGAGCGCTTCGACAGCATTTTAACTGACAATGGTGCGGAGATTATCGAATCGAAGGATTGGGGTAAACGTCGCTTGGCTTATGAAATTGAAGACCATAAAGACGGCTTGTACCAAATCACTCGTGTTTCTGCTACAACTGCGGATTCTATCAATGAATTTGACCGTTTAGCAAAAATTTCCGATGATATCATTCGTCACATGGTTATTAAAGAAGAAGTTTAATATTTCCTGAGTATGGCTCGGGTTTTTATGAAAAAAGAGAGGAGGTTGGTTCTACTTATGATGAACCGTGTTGTATTAGTTGGTCGTCTGACAAAAGATCCTGAATTGCGCTATACTCCTGCTGGTGTTGCAGTTGCGACATTTACACTTGCTGTAAATCGTAACTTTACAAATCAGGCTGGAGAGCGTGAGGCAGATTTCATTAATTGTGTTGTATGGAGAAAGCCAGCCGAAAACGTTGCGAATTTCCTTAAAAAAGGAAGCTTGGCGGGCGTGGATGGTAAAGTTCAAACGCGTAATTATGAAGGTCAAGATGGCAAGCGTGTCTATGTAACAGAAATTCTTGCTGAGAGTGTCCAATTCCTAGAACCCCGCAGTGCAAACAGTGGCGGAAATGGTGGCGGCTACAGCAATAACAATGATTTTGGTGGGCAGCAATCGTACGGTGGAAACACTGGTGGTGGCTTTAACCAACAAAATGATAATAGCTACGGACAACAGAACCAACAACAACCTCAATCTCAGAGTTACCAAGCACAGCGCAACGCTGATCCATTTGCTAGCGATGGTAAGCCAATCGACATTTCAGATGACGATTTACCGTTCTAAAAAACGGGAAACAAGCGAGCGTGTTATTGGATTTTAATTTGGATAGGAGGAAATTATAATGGCTGGAGGACGCAGAGGCGGACGCCGTCGGAAAAAGGTTTGTTACTTTACTTCGAACGGAATTACGCATATTGACTATAAAGACACTGAATTACTGAAGAAATTCATTTCCGAACGTGGAAAAATTCTTCCTCGTCGTGTAACTGGAACGAGCGCTAAATACCAACGTAAATTAACGATTGCTATCAAACGCTCACGCCAAGTAGCATTGCTACCATTTGTTGCAGATGAGAAATAAAATCTTAAAGCCCTCTGATTTTTCAGAGGGCTTTTACTATAGAAAAACTACTTTACACTGTAGCACATATGTTGTTTAAAGCATTGACGCATATTCGCTTTAAAGGTATGATGGAAAAAAAGAGTTTCAAAGATGTTTTAGAACAAAAAAGTTGGGAGTATAAAATTATGTTTTTTAAATCATTACTAAGAAAAAAACCGTTAGAAGCACTTATTCATAATAAAAGTAATAGCATTCATTTGAAACAAACGCTAGGCGCGACAGATTTAGTCTTTTTAGGAATAGGAGCGATTGTTGGTACGGGGATATTTATTCTGCCTGGAACAATTGCGGCACTTTATTCTGGTCCAGCGATTGTCATATCGTTCATCATTGCAGCTGTTGTTTGCGCACTTGCGGCTCTTTGCTACTCTGAATTTTCCTCGTCTGTGCCAGTAGCAGGAAGCGCCTATACATATGGTTATGTGATTTTTGGTGAGTTTATCGCATGGTTGCTCGGCTGGGCCTTATTGTTAGAGTACGGGCTTGCTGTGGCATCCGTTGCAAGTGGTTGGTCTTCTTATTTTAAAACGTTACTATCTGGGTTTAATCTCCATATTCCTGATGCGATTTCAGGGGCATTTAACCCAGCAGCAGGAACGTATGTCAATATTCCAGCGATTGCAATTGTAGCCATTATTGCTTACCTATTGACACGTGGTGTTCGTGAATCGACGCGTGTTAATGCTTTTATGGTCATTTTGAAAATCAGTGTTATATTACTATTTATCTTGGTGGGTATGTTTTACGTGAAACCGACTAATTGGGAGCCGTTTATGCCATTTGGGTTTAGTGGTGTATTAAACGGGGCTGCCTTGGTTTTCTTTGCCTATCTTGGCTTTGATGCTGTTTCATCAGCTGCAGAAGAAGTGAAGAACCCACAGAAGAATATGCCAATAGGAATTATAGGCTCTCTCCTTGTTTGTACTATATTGTACATCGCTGTTTCGATTGTTTTGACAGGAATAGTATCATATCAAGAGTTGAATGTTGCTGATCCTGTTGCGTTTGCCTTACAGGTAATCAATCAGAATTGGATTGCTGGTATCGTTTCACTAGGTGCAGTTGTTGGTATGATTACGGTGATTCTAGTGATGCTTTATGGTGGGACCCGTCTGATTTATGCTATGGGGCGCGATGGTTTACTACCAAAAAGTATGGCAGAGATTGATGAAAAAACGAGCACACCTATTAAAAGTACCTGGACGTATGCCGTTATCGTGATGTTTTTCGCGGGATTCGTACCCCTTCAGAGATTGGCAGAACTAGTAAATATGGGAACGTTGTTTGCTTTCATGATGGTTTCCATAGGTATTATTTTTTTACGTCGCAACAAATCGATTGGTAGTGGTGGATTTAAAACACCATTGTATCCAGTCTTACCGATTTTGTCCTTTCTAATGTGTCTCTTCCTGATTACAAGGCTTTCTATGGCGACGTGGATTGCATGCGGAGTTTGGTTCTTACTAGGATTAATTTTGTATTTTACATTTGGGCGCAGGAATAGTACGTTAAATAAATAGCTAGAAGAACTCGATGGATTATATGTAAATCAAAGAGGGGGATTAGAAACTATTTTAAGGTTTCTGATCCTCCTCTTTGTATTTATCACTACCCTTTGAACAGGTTTTAGAAGAAGAGGTATATGTAAAACAATGCTACTGATTTTATTAATGCCATTGAATTTAGTGATGGTATGAAGTCATTGTGATTTCAGGTATCCGAAAAATTAATGACAACAATTACTTATCTGCGTTTAATATGTTTTTTTGTTGTTTAGTATAATGTAGTTGTCATAACTTTTCTTATAGGGAGTTTTTATTGGTATGTTTGGATTACTAAAGACATTTGTTGCTGTATATGATGCTCAAAATTTTACTAAAGCTTCGCGCCATTTATACCTTTCTCAATCAGCGGTCTCTAATCAAATCAGCAGTTTAGGAAAAAATATTGGGAATCACTCTTTTTGAGCGAACAAAATATGTACAAGTATCGCCGACAATCGCAGCCCGTTTTTTTTACGGTGAATGCAAAAAATTACAAAATGAGTGGGAGAGTACTGTAAATACACTGAAGCAATTAGAGCAAAAAGCGTATGAGCCTATTGTTATTGGTGCTTCTGAAACGATTGGGAATACGATGGTACCAAAACTATTAAGTAAGCTAGAAGAGGAATTTCCACAGCACCAATTTGAATTTTATATCGCTAACTCTTCGGAGATTGTTAAATCAATGCAGCTATCAAAAACACATATTGGTTTAGTGGAATCTTATGATACTGATAATACTGCTTTAGAATCTAAAATCTTTATGCACGATGAAATGGTAGTTGTAGGGAAAGGAGAGGGTACTTGGCTATTTCATAGTGGGGAAGCTAGTATGGAGCGGCATATTAATCAATATTTAATGCGTAGTAAAGCAAAACCTGAGACAGTAATAAAGTTTAATACCCAACTAGCTATTTTAAAAACGATAGAACAGGGCCTAGGGAAAACAATCATATCAAGTCTGTTGGACATGGATAATTATAACGTACTAAATAGAACGGATATTTTCAGGCCATTGTATATTATTTTTGATAATTCAGATAAAAAAGTTAATTATAAAATAAAAAAAGCTTTATTTTCATGGATTGCTGTAGATAAGGTGGAACATACGTATGCTTAGTCGATATTGTATGTAGGTATTGCAATTAATTGAAAAAAGTATGGACAATAATCAAAGAGGCCATCGTCCATACGGTTTGTTTTTTGACAGATTAAATAAACTGAAAATAAACTGAATGATTTGCCTATCTAAGTCTGGATGATTTTTATTTGAGATTGCATATAGTGGTCTTATCAACAATGTTTCTTCGGCTTCTATAGAACTTGAGTAATTCACAAGTTCTGATTGGAGTGTGCGCCCATAACCAAGTTCAACTAATTGCAGAATAACTTCATTGCTATTAATGACAAGTTCTGTTTCTGGTGATATATTATGTTCCATCATGTACCTATCAGAATATTCTCGGATACCAGACCCTTCTTCTCTTAAAATCCATGTTGTGCTCTCTGGCTTGCCTAATAATATCATTCTATCATACATAAATTCTTGCCTGTCAATATTAGAAGATACTAAAGGAGATTCAACTAACCCAATATCTGTATCTAGTATAGAAACAGATTGAAAGATGCTTTCGGAATTATCAATAATAATTTCAAAATCGACCTTAGGAAATGCTTTTTGCAATTTACCTAAGACTTTTGGGATGAGGTAGTTTCCAATTGTTTGTGAAGCGCCAATTTTAAATGACCGGTTTTTCCCGCTACTTATACTAACTAGCTCATCTATTACATTGTCCCAACTACTTTGCATTCGTTTCGTTTTTTCGTATAGAAAATGGGCAGCAAGTGTGGGAGTAATCTTTTTGTTGCTGCTTCGTTCAAACAAGACGACGCCGATCTCTGTTTCTAATTTTTCTATGTGTACAGATATTGTTGGTTGTGAAATAGATAGTTCATTAGCAGCCTTTGTAAAATTATTGTTCTCATAGACAGAAATAAATGTTTCTAACCACTGAAACATCTTGGCACCTCCTTATTATAGATTTATTGCAAGCGCTAGAACTACTCACTAAATAGCATGCTAGGGCTAATTTTAGCACAAAAAGTTAATAGGAGTAAAGCATAGTCTATACTTTTAAAAAAATAGAATGTATAAAAGGATAATAGTAATACAAATTATTGATATTAACCGTGGAGGTTGATAAATAAAGGATGGAGAGGGATTATTCTATTGAGAAATCTATTTTATTTTACAGATCTAATTTTATTTCAAAAGTATGCCGTCCTTGAAAAAATGTCGGCAGGGAGTAGCATTGAATTGAAGCAAGGTTTATTTATAATTGATGAGGGATTTATTTCATACGAATACACTTCCAAAAAGGGGAATGAGACATTTTTGGTGTAAAAGACACCATTTTACACATAACTACTAAATACATAGCGCAAACAGATTGTATTTTATGGCATTTGCCAGAAATATTTGTTGATATTGCTAAGGAATCAGAGGAAGTATCTCGGTTATTGGCATACGCTACTAATAGAGAAAATCAATGGTTAAAGTATCTACAATCGACGAACACGAAGCAAATGGATCCTCATTTCATTAATCTACTCAGGTTTGAAGATATCTACCGTAGAGACTACGATTATTCTTTAAAATATGAATGAACATAAACGATTTAGCCCTGTGCACGGGCGTTATTATATTTTGTAATGATACCTATTTATAAAAAATATTACTCTATTCAACTAATTAAGATGTATACTTTAACATATGTTAAAGAGCTGGCAAGTATAATAGAGAACATTTAAAGCCTAGAAAAATAGTGTATTAAACAGAATTGCTAGCAATTAAAGGAGGTGAGTCGTTTAAAGCTTTTTGTGAAAAAAATAACTAGTTTGAAAAAAATATTAAGGAGAGATGCTATCAATGTTAAACGTAAAAATGATGAAAAAAAGTAGTGCTATCATGCTAACAACTGTGCTTTTAGGAAGTCAAATAGTCACGATGATTCCAGAAAGTGCATCAGCAAGTAAAGTTCAAAGCGTAGCTCACACAGTGACAGAAAAAGAAAGAGCGACATCTGCGGAGGTCTCAACATTTGAAGGGCTAAAGCAAGCATTACAAGACCCTAATATTGTCAATATAACTTTGAAAAAAGATATTGTTGTTAAGTCTGCATTTAATTTTACTACGGATAAGAATTTAGATGGACAAGGTCATACAATTGACATGGACGGCCATGGGATTGGTTTTGCTAAAGTAGATGGGAATGCAACTGTAAGTAATATAAACATTGCTAATCAAGGTGTCTTACCTCTTTTCTGGAGTCAGTATAAGGATGCAACGATAACACTAGATAATGTGACGAGTTCAGGTAAGAAATTGGCCTACTCATTATACGGTACAATGATTCTAAAAGGTTCCATTAAAGCAAAAGTAGATGGAGTTGTTGCTGGAATACAGGGTACAAATTTGATTGTTAAAGAAGGCGCCAATGTGAGCTTAGACACTACAGGGTCTTCTCTCTATGGTATTTGGTTATTTGATCAATTAAATCAGGAAAAAAATTCTTCTCTCAGAGTACACTCTAAGAATCAATCGCTTAGATTTGAATCTACTGATGGGGCACTATCAACAGCAGGGAATTTAGATTTAATTTCAAACGAAAAGGAAGGCATATATGGGACGTACAGTAGTGTATATGTAACTGCACAGAAGGACAGTGTTGTTAATGTGGAGTCCCGTGGTGATAACCAACCTGCAATAGACCTCCAATCAAAATCTTCACTGAATGCTTTATCTGGATCATCTATGTATATTAAGAGAGCAAAAGATTCCCAAACGGACACAAAAACGGACCAAAAAGAGGTCATTAAATTAGGTTCAGATTCTCAAATTGAAGTAAATGCACCAAAAGGATTCTCTATTACTAATGGGAAGAAGGATGCCCCGTTAATAGATTCTGTAAAAGCGAAATTAAACATAAAAATGG
Organism: Listeria rocourtiae FSL F6-920; assembly: GCF_000525975.1. GTDB lineage: Bacteria > Bacillota > Bacilli > Lactobacillales > Listeriaceae > Listeria_A > Listeria_A rocourtiae. The sequence goes on along the minus strand of NZ_AODK01000016.1, from coordinate 41,772 downwards.
CATCTTTAAAGGTTTGGAACAAAATAGGTGGGGATTATAATTCGCTTCCTCTAAACTCTTGGATTACTGGGTCAACAAGCATGGACATTAAACGGAATGAATCTGAAAACCTCGTATCAGATAATTATCAATTACAGCAAAATTTTAAACTAGGTAATTACGGTAAGCTATCTGTGGGTGAAGAAAAAGAAATGCGAGAAACGACAATAAATGAACTTACAACTGATTCAACGACAGTTACAGGAACAGGTGAACCAGGAGCAGACATTGTAATTACTGCAAACAATGTACTTATCGGATCTGGTAAGGTTAAAGAAGATGGCACCTACAGCATTGAAGTTAAGAAACAAAAGAAAGGAACTGTAGTTGAAGCTAATGCAATTCTCGGGGGGCAAACATCGTCAGCATCAACAGTTGTAAAAGGCGAAATGGAAGAAACAACAATAAATGAACTTACAGCTGACTCAACCGAGGCTACAGGAACAGGAGAAGCTGGTGCAACAATTGAAATTAAAGTGGGGGACCAAGTTATTGGATCTGGAACCATTAAAGAAGATGGTACGTATAGCGTTGTAATTCCAACACAAAAAGAAGGGGTTACAGTAGAAGCTATAGCAACCATTAATGGACAAACATCGACTGCGACAACAATTGTAAAAGCCTCTGAAAAAGATTACTCTATTACAGCAGATCAATTTATCGTAGGACAGTCTACTTATTTAACAGGAAAAGTAGGAAGTGATGTAGCCACTGTTCGTGTGTACGTGAATGGTAAGGCCGTCAATAATGTTACACCTGTAGATGGAGAATTCCGAGCATATATGAGTACAATTTCAAGTACTTCTGATGAAGTAAAGGTTGTGAGTCTAGATTCAGAAGGAAATGAAAAAGAAGAAGCTAAGGTGTCATTAGTTGAGCAGGAACTGATATTAACTGCCAATGATTACACTATTGGTGAAGAGTATATTACAGGAGAATACGATAAAGAAGCAACCAAAGTAGTGCTATATATTGATGGTGTAGCTGTTAAAAATAGTAGCCTAGATCCAGAAACAATGACCTATAAAGTCGCAGCAAATAAAGTTGTTACAAGTAAAGACCAAAAAGTAGAGATGGTAATGTCCAAAGGAGCAACGGAATTAAAACGTGTATCTGTCAACGTGAAAGATGCCCCTATCCCAGAGTATACACTAACAGCTAATGATTACACGATTGGTGAGGAATACATTACCGGAACGTATGACAAAGCAGCAACAAAAGTAGTGTTGTACATTGATGGTCAAGTGGTGAAGAATAGTGCCCTAGATCCAGAGACAATGACCTATAAAGTAGCGGCAAATAAAGTTGTAACGAGTGTAGATCAAAAAGTAGAGATGGTTATGTCAAATGGTACGACAGAATTAGAACGCGTTACAGTCAATGTTTTACTTTAATTGAAATAAATGTGTATCTAAAAGTCACCAAAGGTTGTAAGAACACATACTAGTATTTTAAAATCCAAATCATGAGTGGCTGTATAAATAGAGAAGCTTAGCATTGCTATTTATACAGCTTTCTTTTCAAAGCAACAGATTAACTTGAAAAAATGCGATTCTTATTGAGGTTTAAACAGAACAACCATTGATCTAACTTCTGGATTTTACATTCTGAAAATTTAGAATAATTTTTGGAGTTCGAAAGCAGAAGAATCAATTTTTTCTATCTTTTATTAGGTGAAGTAGTGTACTGGGAAGTTGAAGCTACTTCGTTTTATGTCAGGGTGAGATATCGCTACTACAAATAAATAATTGATATCTCCTGTTTTATACTGTATGAAATACAGAAATAACGTTTCAAATACAAATAATAATAGATGAAGAGGTGTTACACTCAACGGAGTCAATCTCGAAGGAATAGAAAAATGATAAATGCTCTCAAATTAAGGTACGTCATCATAAAATATAATTATAACGATTACTTATCGATGTTTAATGCATTTGTTTCTTTCTTGTATAATAAAATATCATAGGAGGTTTTTATTAAATGTTTAAGTTATTAAAAACTTTTATTACCGTATATGATGAAAAAAACTTCACGAAGGCTTCCCAGCAATTATACATTTCTCAATCGGCGGTATCTACTCAGATTAGCAGTTTAGAAAAATTATTGGGCGTAAGCCTTTTCGAACGTTCAAAGTATACGCGTATATCTCCTACAGTAGCGGGCCAATTTTTTTATATTGAGTTAAAGAAATTACAGAGTGAATGGAAGGAAACTGTTCATACGCTTCATAAACTAGAAAAAGAAGAAAATCATACATTCAAAATTGGTGCCTCTGAAACGATTGGGAATACCATTGTACCTGAATTGTTAAGTAGACTAGCAGGAATATTTCCACATACTAGATTTGAATTTAGTATCGCTAATTCTTCTGAAATTGCCAAATCAATTAGCCTTTCCGATATAAATATAGGCTTGGTTGAATCTAAAACGAGTACTACGGCCCTTGAATCCCAAATTTTTATGCATGATGAAATGGTTGTTGTGGGGAATCCCCAAGATAACGTTTGGCTGTTCCATAGTGAGGAGGACAGTGTGAGACAGTATACAAATCAATATTTAACACGCAACAGAATAAAACCAGAAGCAACATTAACATGTAATAATAACTCTACTATCTTAAAGATGATTCAACAAGGGATGGGGCAAACAATACTCTCCACTTTATCCATCCAAAGTGAACAGCGTATCCTGAGAAGGGCTAACTTTTTTAGGCCATTATATATGATTTCTAGTAATACAGACACGCTTGTTGATTCAAAAAATTAAAAAACACTGTATTTTCACTGCTTATGTCAAATCAAAAAAAGTATGCGTAGGAACTTTTTCTTGATAGCCTATTTCGGAATTGTCACTCAGGTTCCTCATATTAGTTAGAAAGGTTTGTGAATGATGATCCATCTGGATGAAAGCAAGATTATGATGTTTAGCTCGGTTCATCCATATCAGGATGCACGTATCTTCCATAAAGAAGCTTTAACATTAGCACAATACTACCACATAGATTTTTATGGGGTGGGGAGCGAGTCAGCTGAAATTAAGAATAATTTACGTATTTCACTATTGCCAAAACGCTCAAGACTAGGTCGATACAAAAATATTTTAGAACTAAAAAAAACAAATCAAGAAGAGTTCGGCCAAATTTTATCACTTTCATGACCCTGAGCTACTTCTATTAGTTCCCTTTATTCAAAGAAATAAAAAAGGCGCCAAAATAATTTATGATATGCATGAGAATTTTCCAGCAGCTATCCAAAATAAAAGTTGGATTCCTAAACCTTTTAGGAGGGTACTATCTTTGTTCATTGGAAAAGGAGAGCGGCATTATTTAAAAAAAATTAGATGGTCTTATTTTTGCTGAGAAATCTTACAGTAAGCACTATGTAAATATCAATGTAAAAAAAGTAGATATTTATAATTTTCCTACTAGGGTAGATGGCAACCATCATGTTGTCACTCAGGTAAAGGGACGCCCCTTGCGACTGATTTATATAGGACGAATTGCTGCAGTTCGAGGAGTCTTTGAGATGTTAGAGGCAGTATCCCAACTTACTAGAGAAGGTATAGCGGTCGAATTATTACTCATAGGAGAGTCAGAACAAAATGTACTGCAAGAAATAATATCTTTTATTGAAGTAAATGAATTGCAAAATCATGTTGACTATAAACCGTATATAAATTATGAGAATATTTGGGAGTATTATTTTGAAGCTGATGCAGGTATCTGTTTGTTGCATCCTGTTCCAAACTATACAGACTCTCTAGCTACCAAAATATTCGAATATATGGCAGCGAGTCTGCCGATGATTGTATCCGATTTTCCGATTTGGAAACAACTAATGGATGAAAATAAATGTGGAATGGCTGTATGCCCACATAATATAGATGACATAAAAAAAAAAGTGTGTCCATTTTACTCGACGATTCCTTGCGTTTCGAAATGGGGAGGAATGGACGTAATAACTATGAAAAAAAAATATAACTGGGAAATAGAGGGAAAGAAGTTAATCAATTTTTATAAAACCCTTAGGTAAGGTAACGAGGTGCTTTTGTTGGAGACGAACATATTTAGGAATTATATTAATAAACTTTTGAAACGTTGGTATCTTATCCTCTTCTTTTCTTTATTCTTCATATTTTGTGTCCATTTGGTGAAATCAAATTTTATAGACACAGAATATGAATCTAGTATCGAGCTATTGGTTCTGCCATCAAGCGATAAAAACAAGGAAGCTAATGAAACCGATGAATCTAGTGTGCGTGTTAGTATTCAGTTAATGAATACTTATATGAATATCATACGTAGTACGAAAGTGTTGGAAGATGTGAAAAAAGAGTTAGATTTAGGTGGATCTGTGCAACAATTGAAAAATAGTATAACAGTGTCCAGCAATGAGAATTCTTTATCGATGAATATAACGGTAAAGAGTAATGCGGCAGACAAATCGAAAGACATTGCGACTACAACTGCGAGAATTACACAAGAACAAATTAAGAAATATTTCACAGGAAATCAAATGGTAGTTTTAAACACAGCTGTTAAAGGTGTGCCTATATCTTCGAATATATACTATGTGGTTGCCGGTATTATGGGTGCGTGGGTTGGCATGATTTACATTTTCATTGAACTATTATTAACACGAAAAATTCGTGATGAAATAGATATTCAGCAATTTGGTTTTCCTGTTGTCGGTATAATTGGGTATTCTAAGGAGAAGGGAAAGAAGCCATTTGATAAGAGATAAACTAGCATTGAATCGATTGGATACTTTTTATTCTAATAAATTTCGTGACTTGCGGGTGAATGTGGAGCATCGATTAAAAAATAAGAAAGATCATATTATTGTTATTACATCTGCTAATCAAGGGGATGGAAAGAGCTATTGTGCTCTTCATCTAGCACTTGCGTTTGCAGAAGCTAATAGAAAAGTACTTCTTATCGATTATGATTTACATCGCTCACAGCTCTCTAAAAATATTTATTACGGATACCATGGCGTTTCTGCGATGTTCAACGACCAACTAGCACTGGAAGACGCGCTTATCCCTGTTGGTGAAAATATTTCTTTTCTTCCAAGTGGCTATACTTCTTTAGACCCCTCTGTTGTTGCTAATTCAAAGCAAATTTATAGTGAGATCAATCGTTGTGCAGCTGACTATGACGTTGTATTGATTGATTCACCACCTATTAATTTTTCGCCAGATACGAAGTTTATTATCTCAGAATTCAAGAACTTGTTATTCATTATTGGAGCTAATCATACGCAAACCTCTGAGGTCACAAAAGCCTTTGAACAGATGCAACTCATTAATCCAACCATTTTAGGATTAGTACTTAATAAAAAACAATTTTCTAAAAAAGAATACAAGCGCTATGAGTACAAATAAACTTAAGAATCCTACTTTAATAAAATTTTGTTACATCGCTATCGGTGGGGCATTGGGTATACTAGGTGCATTACTTCCATGGATGTATGCAATCATTCCTCTGCTGTGTATCGGTATTGCTGTTTATTATGTGGATATTAAAAAGATAGTTGAGATTCTATTCTGGGTCGTTGTTGTAGCGATGTTCCTAGGGGCATATTTATCTGTTCCAGGACATGAAAGTATCTATCTCTTTAGGCTTTTGCTACCGATACATGTATTTTTACTGCTTATAACCCAAGATTTTGACATCGAAAACTTAAAAAAATATCGCGCCTATTTTATATTATTACTACTATATTTCGTTGCAAGTATCCTTTCGCTTTGCTGGGCGGGGTCTGTAACATTGGGAATTCGATACTCTTATTTCATTTTTGAAATTTGCTACTTGTTTGTTATCTGCTTTTATCATTTAAACTCAGAGAAACAATTTATGCGCCTTTTTCAATTGATAACCATCTTTTTTAGTCTTAATTTGGTTGTGGGGATAATTGAAACTATACTAGGATGGCATCTTCCTCTTTCAGGATCGAATGTATATATTACGACTACTAGCCAATTTCAGCCTACTGGATTTTTGTTTAACACGAATGATTATGCTTTATTATTAGCTATTCTCTACCCGGTAGCAGCCAACTATCTTTTAGAGTTTAAGCGTAAAAATCTAGGTTTAATTTTATACATTGTCGTTACTGTGATGACTATTTATGTTGTTGTTTCGACCTACTCTAGAATTGGTATGTTAGCTATAGGAATCAGTATTTTGACCATTTTCTTTTTTCAATTTAAGGAAAAAGGTATCATCATATGTCTTCTTCAAGCACCCATTTTTCTTACGATAGCTGTATTTAGCTCTTTTGGCAAAAATTTAACGGATATCATCTACTCATCTTTCACAGGCAAAGGCACCTCAACATCTGCGCGGGGGCACTTATATGAATTATTAATACAAATTATACAAGATAGTCATTTTATAGGGATTGGTGCAGGTAACGTACCAAGACAATTAAATACATTGCTGATTGGTTATGCGGAGGATAGTTCTGAGGCCTACGTAACCGGGCACAATTTTTGGTTAGAAACGATAGGAAATATTGGCGTTATTGGTTTTATATTTTGTATCGGTATTTTCACCCTATATATTATTCAACTACTGTACATGAAAAGCTCTGGTAAATGGCATCTTCCATTGCTGATATGGATTTCATTCATGGGTGCATCCATTGCTTTGAGTACAATTTTAGAAAAACGATTCCTTTGGTTTATGATTGCATTTGGAATTTGCTATATTAAATACCATAGTAAAAAGGAGATACGCAATGAATAACATCAATCAAAATAAGAAACGAACATTAATTATTGGTGCAGGAGAAGCGAGTGAACTGCTCATTCCTTATTTTCGAACACATAAGGGAAATTCACTTATTTCTATCGGGCTATTAGATGATCGTGAAGATATTCAAGATCGTCTAGGCGTGCCGATTTTAGGAAAGCTTCGAGATATCAAAGAGGTTGTTCACGAGTATTTTATTGAACATATCATTTTTGCGATACCATCTTTACAAAAAAATATCAAAATAGACATTTTAGAAATGTGCGCTCAAACAGGTGTACAAACAGAAGTTATGCCTGATATTGCAGCGATTGTAAGTGGCGAAGGATCTATTCAAACCATGCAAAAACTAGATTACGCTGATTTACTAGGTCGAGAAGAAGCGCAGTTGGATTATGAAGCATTAACTCCTAAATTCCGTGGAAAAAGAGTGTTAATTACCGGTGCGGGTGGTTCTATAGGGGGAGAGTTAGTACGTCAGTTGGCAAAATGTGAACCGGCAGAAATTCTTCTTTTAGGTCACGGGGAGAACAGTATTTTTAATATTCATCAAGAAATGCGCATGAAAACACAAATTCCATTAGTTCCCCTGATTGCAGATATTCAAGATAGAGAGAGGCTTCAAGCTATCTTTAATAATTATAAACCTGATATTGTGTATCACGCTGCGGCACATAAACATGTGCCGATGATGGAAGACAATATCGGAGAGGCCATTAAAAACAATATTATCGGCACTCAAAATTTAGTAGATATGAGCGTGCAATGTGGTGTAGAGCGGTTTGTTATGATTTCTACAGACAAGACTGTAGATCCAACTTCTGTTATGGGTGCATCAAAAAAGATCGCAGAGTGGGTTGTCCAGTCAAAAAATAATGATCGTAACGCTGGAATTTACTCTGTCGTTCGTTTCGGAAATGTGCTGGGAAGTCGCGGTAGTGCGATTCCACTTTTTTGGAAGCAAATTAAAATGAACCAGCCAGTGACCATTACGCATCCAGATATGGAACGCTATTTCATGACCATACCAGAGGCGAGTCAACTCGTAATTGAGGCTAGCGTCTTAGCTAAAGGTGGAGAAATTTTTGTGTTAAAAATGGGAGAACCTCAAAAAATAGTGGATATTGTTCATAAATTAGCTATTTTAGCTGGGAAAAAAAGAAGTACTGTTCAAATTAAATTCATTGGGATTAGAGACGGTGAAAAAATTAAAGAAGAGCTTTTTGAAGCAAGTGAATTTACAACAGGAAAGAATCATTTAAATAAATTTTACTGTGGAGAAGTAAGCATTCCCAAAGCTATTTTAAATATTAAAAAATTGGCAAAAACACTTTAATCAAGTAACAGAAAGTGATTTACGTGTTCAGTTATTTGATTTAATAAATGCTAAATAATGAGAATAAAGGAGAATATATAAAATGCAGAAAATTCGTTCTATTGATTTAATGATGGAAAAAATACACATTAAAAAAAATGACAGTGGGGGTTATTGGCTTAGGCTATGTTGGTTTGCCGCTTGCGATGGAATTAGTAGAAGCCGGATATAAGGTGGTCGGAATCGATATTGATTCACAGAAAATTAACAGCTTATCTGAGGGGAAATCTCATATTTTAGATATCACAGATTCTCAAGTAAATAATGCTATCCAATCCGAGCAATTTCAGGTGACATCTGATTTTCAAGTTTTAGGTGATTTGGATGCCGTTAGTATCTGTGTACCCACACCATTAAATAAGAATCAGGAGCCCGATATTAGTTATTTAACGTATACCGCGGAAAAAATTGAGCGATATTTGGACAATCCGTTACTCATTATACTGGAGAGTACTACGTATCCGGGCTCTACACGAGAAATTTTTGCGGAACGTCTAAATCAGGCCGGAAAACATATGGATGAAGACTATTTTCTTTGTTTTTCACCAGAACGTGTAGATCCTGGGAACAGCAAATTCCAAACGAAAAGTATCCCGAAAGTCATCGGTGGCTTGACTCCTGCTAGCGCCCAATTAGCAGAAAAATTATACGCCTCTGTGCTAGATGAGGTCGTTGTTGTTAGTTCGCTTGAAACAGCAGAGATGAGCAAGCTGTTAGAGAATACATTCCGCAGCATTAATATTGCTTTTGTAAATGAGATGGCGTTGATGTGTGAACGAATGGGGCTAGATATTTGGGAAACCATTGATGCGGCTGCAACGAAACCATTTGGATTTATGCCGTTTTATCCTGGTCCAGGTGTTGGTGGGCATTGCATTCCGTTAGACCCTATGTATCTCCACTGGAAGGGAAAACAAAGTAAGTTTTTTAATAAATTTATTGAGACAGCTCAGGAGATTAATATGAATATGCCATATCGTGTGGTGGATAAAATTCAAGATGCCTTAAATATCCAAGGAAAATCACTGAATGAGGCGAAGGTCTTGTTGGTTGGTGTGGCATATAAATCAGATATTAATGATGTACGGGAATCGCCAGCACTTGATGTGTATGAAATTCTGAAAGAACGTGGAACCGTGATTTCCGTGCTGGATCCGTTTGTACCTTCTTTCAAAGATAGAGACGATCAAGTTGTACCAGTGATTCAGTCCCAGTCATGTGCTTTCGAACAATATGATTGTGTCGTTATTTTAACGAAGCACACGAAGTTAGACTATAACGGCCTATTAGAAAGCAGTAAAGCCATTGTAGATATGCAACATGTGTATAAAGATATTCAGGCGAATCATATTTATAGAATAGGTGGTGGCGTGCTTCATGAACCAACGAATCTTACTCTCACCACCTGATATGTCAGGAAATGAATTAAGCTATGTTGAACAGGCTTTTCAAGACAATTGGATTGCACCAGCTGGACCTCACATAGATGCGTTTGAGGAAGAAATAGCTACTTTTGTTGGCGCAAAATATGGTGTAGCAGTCTCATCTGGAACGGCTGGATTACATTTGGCACTTATCGTAGCGGGTGTTTCTACAGGTGATATCGTTTTATGCCAGAGTTTCACTTTTGCAGCCTCTGTCAATCCGATTATTTATCAGGGAGCAACGCCGGTATTAATTGATTCGGATCAGGAGACATGGAATATGTCAGCTGATTTACTAGAAGAGGCTTTCAAGAAAGAAGTAAAGGTCAGGGCGGTTGTAGTTACGCATATTTATGGACAAGTCGCCGAGATGAAGCGGATTAAAGCTTTATGCGCCGAATATGGTGCGTTCTTAATTGAAGATGCTTGTGAATCGTTGGGAAGTACGTATGATGGTAAACATTCAGGAACAATCGGTGACATTGGTGTGTATTCCTTTAACGGCAATAAAATTATGACGACATCTGGTGGGGGAATGGTTGTCACAAACCATGTCTTGGTGGCCAAACAGATAAAATATTTAGCCACACAGTCAAAAAGTCAAGCACCGTATTACCTTCATGAAGCTGTGGGCTATAACTACAGGCTAAGTAACGTGCTCGCTGGTATTGGTAGAGGCCAACTGCAGACGTTGGACAAGAAAATCGTGAAGCGACGTTGTATTTTTGAAGACTACAAGCAGGCGTTTCAGGACACATCTGTTCAAATGATGCCACTTGATCAGGAAAATGTTCAATCAAATCGCTGGTTGTCTGTTGTTTTATTAGAAAATCAAAATCCGCTAGCTGTGATGAATTTTCTGAATGAGCAAGGGATTGAGAGTAGACTGACTTGGAATCCGATGCACCGCCAGCCGTTTTTAAAAGGTGTTTCCTTCTATAAAGCGCAGGAACAAGCAATTTCTGATTATTTATTTGCTAGAGGGTTGTGCTTGCCATCGGGAAGTAACTTGAGCAAAGAGGATCAGAACAGAGTTGTAGAGCAAATGATTTCTTTTTGTGACAATGGAAAGGAAGTTCCCTATTGAAGATTTTGTACATGCATCAATATTTTGCAACACTGGACAGTTCGACTGGGACGCGTTCGTATGAATTTGCGAGAATCTTACAAGAGCAAGGGCATGAGGTGGAAGTTCTAACAGGTGATTCCCAATTAGGATCTCTCACAGAGCAACAAACGACTCGCTTTGAAACGTATGATGTGGATGGTATTACGGTACATGCTATTCGTAATCAATATGAGAATCACTTTGGCAAATGGCGTCGAATTTGGGCATTTTTGCAATTTCTTTTCTTAGCGTGTTTATTCCGAGTAAAGCACCGTCAATACGATTTGATTTTTGCCACGTCTACGCCGCTAACGATTGGGATTCCAGCACTCTTCTTAGCTTGGAAAAGTAAAGTGCCATTTGTATTTGAGGTCCGTGATTTATGGCCTGAAGCACCGTATCAATTAGGGTATATTCAAAATCGCTTTATTTACCGCACACTATGCTATTTTGAGTCACATATTTATAAACGAGCAACACATATTGTGGCACTTTCTCCAGGAATGAAAGATGGCATTATTGCTCGTGGGGTGATGGAGAAGAAAGTCAGTGTGATTCCTAACAGCGCTGATTTAGCACTATTTGATGTAGCACCCACAGGGAAAATACGAGAACAATTTCAGCTACAGAATAAGTTTATCTTGGCGCATGTAGGTTCTATGGGTGTTATTAATGGATTGGATTATTTGATAGAATCGGCGCGTTTGTTAGATGAACAAGAGCGAAAAGATACCGTTATTTTACTTACTGGTGATGGCGGAAAACGCGCTGAATTAGAAGCTTTGGTAGCAAAGTACGCACTGAAGAACGTTATTTTCACCGGAAAAGTTCCTAAAAAAGATATTCCAGCCCTCATAGCGGACGTCGATGCGACGATTATGTCTGTGAAGCATCATCCCGTTTTAGAGATGGCTTCGCCTAATAAGTTCTTTGATTCGCTTGCTGCTGGAAAGCCAACACTTGTTAATTGTAAAGGCTGGATGAAAGAGCTGATAGAGACGTATCAAGCGGGGATTTTTGTTCGCCCAACGGAACCAAGTGATGTGGTACAGGCGATTGATGTATTGAAGCTAGATAAGAGAAATGACTTCGGAGAGAATGCCTATCGTTTAGCTGTAGAAAATTTTGATCGTCGTACGCTAGCTAAGAAATTAGAGCATATTCTAAAAGAAGCGATGAAAGCGAGAGAATAGAGAATGAAAGTTTTATTTGTGGTATCGACATTTCCAGCATTATCCGAAACCTTTATTTTAAATCAAATGACAGGCTTTTTGGATGCTGGTCATGATGTGACTATTTTAGCGATGTCAAAAGTAAATGGAAAAGCACATCCCGATGTAGTACGTTACGGCCTTATGGATAAAGTTACGTTTGTGAATGTGCCGAAATCCATAGGACAAAAGCTTGTAAGGGTTACACAGCATTTTGTTAAGAACCCTATTCGAACAGTGCAGCTACTCAACTACTGGCGCTATGGGAAATTTATATTTAGCTTGCGGCCACTTTTGGCAGAGAAATATATCAAAAATCAATCGACATATGATGCCATTATTGCGCATTACGGTTCGAACGGTTTGTTACTTAGTATTTTAGAGTCTGAGTCTGTGACGAATCGTTTTGTTTTTTTTCATGGCAATGATGTAACAGGCTTTGTGGAGCGTTTTGGAAGTGAGATTTACCAACCGTTATTCCAATCAACCATCACACTGTTGCCTATTAGCCGTCTATGGGCTAAGAAAGTGAAGGAATACGGCGCAGCGGAACATCGGGTTCGTGTGCATCATATGGGGGTTGACTTAAATAAATTTACACCAGTGACGCTACCTTCCCAGTTTGAAGAGACGATTCAGCTACTTTTAATTGGGCGTTTGACAGAGAAAAAAGGCATTGATATAGCGATATCAAGTACTGCTCGTTTAAGAAGTAAGGGATATCCTGTAGAGCTGACAGTTATTGGTGATGGTGAGAAGAAGCAAGTGTTGATGGCACAAGCTGAGGCTTTAGGCGTGAAGAAGCAGGTTCATTTTACAGGTTGGTTGACACAAACCGAAGTACAACAATCCATTCAAAAGGCATCTATCATCTTACAGCCGAGTCGGGTTGCAGAAAATGGTGATATGGAAGGTATTCCAGTTTCATTGATGGAGGCCCTAGCAAAAGGAAAGTTGGTCATTTCTACGTATCACAGTGGTATTCCTGAACTGGTAGAACATGAATATAATGGTCTATTAGCGGTTGAAAATGATGCTATGGCACTCACTCATCATATTGAAAGCATGATTAGAATGACAGATACAAATCGACAGCGTATGTCACGCAATGCTATCCAAAAAGTGGCAGATGAATTTAATATTGAGACACTAAATCAGCGATTGATGGAAATGTGTGAAGTAAAAGGATGAATACGACAATCAAGCGATTTTTCTATTTCACGTTAGGTCCAATTGCCGGAGCGCTAGTGAGTTTTATTACGATACCGCTAACAACGTATTTCGTTTCACCAGAAGAGTATGGAAAGGCGAGCATGTTTATTTTAGTACAGACACTTTTAACCGCCTATCTTTACTTAGGATTTGACCAAGCATACGCACGAGAGTACCATGAACAGTCTGATAAACGTTATTTAATTCAGAACGCTATATTTATTCCACTTTTGGTTGCAACAGGTTTGAGCAGTTTGTTTTTGCTATTTCGGGCTGATTTTGCTGATTTTATATTTTATGATGCGGAAGCTGTTGTTCCGATTATACTACTCTGTGTCAGTATGTTTACACTGATTTTTGAACGCTTTTTTCTGCTTTCGATTCGAATGAAAGAGCAGGCGGCGCTATATTCGCTGTTGACGTTTGTCATCAAAGTGTTTATCTTAGTAGCGACACTTGCCTTTATTCTGTCAGGAAAACGCGATTTTTCAGTGATTATTTATGGTACTTTAATTGGACAAATTGTAGGTGACTTGCTTATCATTGCATTTTGTGCACGATTGCTGAGCCTTAAACATTTTTCGCTTGATAGAAAGCTCATTAAAAAATTATGGGTTTTTGGTTTTCCGGTTTTTATCGCTTTTTCGATTGAAGCTATCTTTAATACAAGTGACCGCTTTATTATCGGCTTTTTTTTCTAATTATGCAGAACTCGGTTTGTACACAGCGGCGTTTAAAATTGCAAGCTTACTTAAAATTATGCAATCGAGCTTTACTAGCTTTTGGATTCCAATGGCGTATCGCTGGCAAAAAGAGCAGAAACAAATGGCTTATTTTCAATTTGTGGCAGATGGTGTCACAGCATTGTTTGCTTGTGTATTCTTACTCATTTTGCTTTGTAAAAATGCCGTCTCATTGGTGTTCACAACAGCGTATGCGGATATGATTTATATTTTCCCGTTTCTTTGTTTTGTCCCCATTCTGTACACAATTAGTGAAACAACGACACTTGGAATTGTTTTTAGTCGAAAAACATATTTGAATATCTATGTTTCTATCGGGGCTGTGCTTACTAATATAATATTGGCTGTATCGCTTGTCCCAACGTTTGGAGCAAAGGGAGCCGCACTTAGTATCGGCATCTCCTACTTTATTTATTACTTCCTACGTACCATTTTGTCTAATAAGCAATGGGAAGGGATTCGTATGACAAAGCAACTCATCACCATTGGTATTTTATTTATGGCCGGCTTTTATAATACTTTTTTGGTGTCCTATAGTTGGCTCGTGAACAGTCTCTTATTATTGACTGTGATCATCCTTTATCTTCCACTGATTAAAAAAACAGTATCATTAAGAAAAGAGGGAATTTCTCTTGCAATACATTCAAATCAAAAGGATCACTGACTTCATTGTTGCTTTGTTGGCGTTAGGAATTTTAATAGTACCGATATGTTTCATTTATATTGTTGTCAAAGTTGGTATCGGAGGCAGCGCTTTTTTTCGGCAAAAACGAGTGGGCAAAGATGAATGCATTTTTACAATCTACAAATTTAAAACAATGAGAGATACACGAGATATTCAGGGGAATTTATTACCTGATGCAGAGCGAATGACGAAATTAGGAGAGTTCTTGCGTAAAACAAGCGTGGATGAACTTCCTCAACTGATTAATATTATCAAAGGTGATATGAGTTTTATTGGTCCACGGCCACTTTTGGTAAGTTACCTAGATCATTATACAGATTATCAACGGTTACGGCATAACGTATTACCAGGTTTATCGGGTTATGCCCAAGTCAATGGGCGAAATGCGATTAGTTGGGCGGATAAATTTGAGTTAGACATTTTTTATGTTAAGCATCTATCGTGTAAGTTAGATTTAAAAATACTCCTCTTGACTATTAACAAGGTTATTTTTCGTGAGAATATTTCGGAGTCAGGTCAAGCGACGATGACAGAATTCGTAGAAAATCATCAGCAACATGACGCTAAGGAATAACGAATAATACAGCAATATGATTTATAAAGCAACACTGTCTAAGGAAGGAATTTTATGATGTATTTAATTGGTTTAGCAATCATTATACCTATGTTACTATATGTATTGTTTCTGCAAAGAAGTAATAAGAAGTTGAAACATATGATAGGGAAACAAGTCGATGAAATCGAAAAATTAGATAAAACGCTCTTTTTTTTGAAAAGGAAGCACATGGATGTAGAAGAATTTACAGGCTACCAAGGAATGGCTAAACAACAAATGATGTATGAACAAGAAATTATTGACCAATTTCGCAAACTAGAGCGATTACTAGTGGATCAAAGGATGGGTAAGTGTTCTTTATTCGCTTGCTTCGTCTGTTTACAAGAACAGTTAGGAAATATAGAAAAGAGTAGTACATTGGAAATTCGTCAAATGATAGTAGAAGCACGTCAAATTCATGTATTAAGTAGCAATAAGTATGTACGCAAACGCGGTAGATACCAAGGTGTGGTTCCTAGATTATGGATATAGCTAGAGCATCAAACCGATTAGTGTTTTTAATTTCATGTGCTACGCATTGTTGGGACTGTTCGACATGAAGTGAGTTACAGTCCCAATATGCATGCGAGTATGCAATCCTTCCAAATCCATTGAACACAAACGCTTTCGCTCGATTTGTGTCTAGCATAATCTTCGTCTTATCCATATAAAGGGTAGGGCGATTTTTAGCTTGTTTTGGGAGTTTGTCTCAACCTCTAGATTTTTTATGAGAGAACCTTTTATTATAAAATTTTCTTAAGTCTTGTCATGAGCTATTAACAGTATTAAAGGCGTAGAAGTTGAAAAGTCAAAGAGTTCTCTTAGCTACTTTGTGTATTGGTTATTCTTTTTTCGGGCTAACGACACCAAAATAAATAGCTTCCTGTTGTTTTTCTAGAAAAGGTGCCCATTTAGAATGGTTGGTATTTATTTTTGTTTTATTGTCTACTAAGGTCACAGGCATTTTGGAACGCACTGTTTTCCCATCGGAGGCAATCCCCCACACTTCCACCTCATCTGTTATCGAATTAATCTTTCCTTTCATCGCTGCTTTATAAGTGCCCGAAGTATCCAATGTCAAGTGGTTGGCTCGTTTTCCATTCACATAAATATCGGCAAAGGCTACTTTAGCTCCGGCGTTACCTGTGAGATAGGAGTCATCAATCGTATAAGGATTAGCAGAAATGGCGTACGCTTGATCGGTGATATCGACAGCTATCCGGCTACGTTCTTTTCCTTGAGCATCATAGCCTACGGCCTCTACTTTGGAGAAGATGGATGGGATACGATCGGACATACGCGCAGAAAAAGCACCATCGTTTGTATCGACTTGATTGACTACTTTACCATCGACTTCCAAAGCGACGTGGTGAATCCACTCACCAACTGTCCCATGTAACGTATGAATACTCAGGTCATAGGTAGGGATACTCAAAGCATAGCGTGTGTCTGAGATAGTTACAGCTGTTGTCTGCCGGGGTTGTTGGAGTACATCGAGACTACTTGCCTGTAAGTCATCATCTACCGATGTGACATACGGCGCGACATTGGCTTGGAAAGCGCCTGTATGAGCAGATGTATCCAAATTATTGATGACTTTCTGATTAACCGCCATCTGAACCACACTGACAAGCTCGCCGACAGTTCCTTTCACTTTGGAATCGCTTGGTAGTACGAAGGGATTTGTTGTCATCGCAAAACCTTGGGCATCCTCTAACATCACTTTCTTACTGAACATCACGTGTCCTTCTGTATCGAGTGATTCAACCCATACTTCTTGGAAAACTGCATCGTTCAACCATTTTCGAATATCGCCACGAAATGTTTGTTCGGTGACGTCTAGCACGCACTTGATATCCCCATCTACGCGAACACGCACTTTTTTCACGTGATCGGATAGCGTGGTCCCCTGTAATTGCTCGCTGTTTCTGACATCATACGGATCCACCGTTAACTTAAACCATTCAGGGTTTTGAAGGGGGCTGTACATGACTTTGTAGTGATAGTTGCCATTGGTGCCCATGGTGTTTTGAGCGACGATGACAAAGTCTTCGATATCTCCATTTTTTAGCGCCTCATGTGTGATAGTAAAGGTGCGATGGTCCGCATCAATGGTTCCTTCCGTAATCAAGTGATTGTCATTGGTAAAAATAGCTTCCGTGGTCCCTTGATATAGAGCCACGTGCGTGACATCTTTCCCGAGCGAACCGGTGACCGTGCCAGATGCTGTATCCCACTGTAGGTTGGCGATATTATAATTAAACATATCGGCTTCTCGCTGTTGTGCTTGTTCGGTTTCCCAATTGTTGGTTGGTAAGTGATGCAGGACATTCCCCGAATGGTGACCTGCTTTTTCATCGACAATCACGGTAGGATTTTTAGAATCCCATGTATTATTTCGAATCATGGATGTATTGTGTTGGCCACGTATGGCAATGGGTGCGTACACTGTCTGATTTATCGAAGACATATCCCCGGTATAACCGATATAGCCGATGTGATTATCTAGTATTTTGGTGGACAGATTACTATCATTGACTGCAATTCCAGCGAGTTGCACAGAATTGGCCATTTGGGTGCCGATGGTATTGTGTTGCACCGTGACCCCATCTGTGTTTTTGATGGCAATGCCACCATAAAAGCCGGTGCCTTCGGTCGTAGGCTGAATGTGATCGACGTGATTGTTGCTAATTTCACCGTTCGAGTAGCCAACTTCATCCGATCCTGGGCCTTCTGGTGTTTTTCGTGTTGCCCCCCACAGCACAATTCCCGCTTGGGAAGGTTCTTCTAGAGATCCCCCCCATTTTTTAATATCCTCCTGTTGATTCACTCGGTTTTCGGTAATGACGACATCACGAGTAGGGTAGTAATAGGCAGGAGGATAATTTTGTCCACCGGTGATAATGGCTTGTTGGACGTCGACAATTGTATTGGCAACAATGTGATAGTCCTGCACAGAGTGGCCATCGATGCCTTCATACGCATTGTCCAGAACAACGTTGTGCGAAATCGTTCCTTGATGACTGACAGGATAGCGAATTTGATGGGTGTGTCCTGGATTATTGACTCGCATTTTGCGCATCGATTGGCACAGGTTGTAGTTTTGTTCTGGTATATTAATCGACTTCATATGACCGATGGTTTTTGTTAAGGTACGGTGGAGCGTCATGTTGTCCACCGAATAGCCGATAATGCCGTCATAGCCCATATTGACGACGCGCATCGCATGGTTGGCATCCGAGACTTCTGTGCTCCCTTGGATGATTACGTTTTTGGCTAAATCAATGATAATCCCGCTACCCGTCATGTTTTGAATCGTCATATCTTCGATGACGATGTCGTGTAAGTAGTCGGTATCGCTTGGAGCTGTAGGGGAGTCTCCTTCCGTGTAGTGTCCTTTGACTGTGATGCCGTTTTGCCTCTGATGTGCGGCAGCATCTCCTTTGCGACCATCTAGCGTGATTCCGCTGACGCGAGAGTAGCTAGCCATATCAATCATCGCATCGTAATAGGAGACGCTGTCTCGTGTTTCGATGGGCTCTATTAGAAAATCTTTTATAGCACGTATGAGTGTCGTCTGGTTGCCTAGTAAGCTTTGACCTTCCTCTAGCTCAATTTTGTTCATCAGATGCCATTCCCCATTGGGGAGAGAAATACTGCCCTTGTGATGGTCGGCATTGAATGGTTGTTGCGCTACTAAGGCAATCGCATCAGCAATCGCCTGACTGTTATCTTTTTTTGTTAGCTCTGCATTACCAGGTGCCAATAAATAATCGGTATCATTGAGTATTTTCCCATTAGCATCTTTGATAATTAATGGAGAGTTTGAAGATGCCTTCTTTTTTTGTAGCGTAGCTGTTTTTGATGGTTTGCCGGCAGCTTTATATTGAACAAATACAACAATCGCTGGATTTTTTTTCTTGTCACGGTATTGCAGCTTGCTTTTACCAGGTTGCCCCCACATCACCGCTTGAATCTTTGTGATGTCCCCGCTGCCTTGGACTACTTGGGGAGAAAGCAGGCGCCCTGTTGTATCGTACACTTTTGGAGCGAAAACACGTCGACCCGTTTTGGTTGCGCTATCTTTGACGATAGTTTGAGCATGAGCCTGAAACGCGGTTGTATTGGTGACCGGTAAATCTTTTAACGGACGAAAATCGGTAATTTGATTTCCTGAGAGAATGAGCTTCTCTAGTTGCGTCAATCGTTGTAAAGAATTAATATGTGTAATTTTATTGTGAGAAAGGTCCAATTCTTTTAGCTTTTTGGCTGAAGCAAGTGGCGCTAAGTCTGAAATGAATTCATTTCGTAGCGTTAATTTCTCCAATTTTTTTAAGGGCTTGAGGGGAAAAATATTTACAATGCGTCCACCTTCGTTTCCTTCTAAGGCGAGTGTTGTTAATCCAGTTAATTGGCCAATACCAGTTAAATCTGAAATCGGTACATCCCGTGTATCTGTTAACGTCTTGATTTGACTTAATTCTTTTGGTGTCACTGTTTTTGTTAAATCGATTTCTTGTGTTGTTTGTTCTGGATAGAGGCTTACATACACCGCTTTCGCTAGTGCGCTATCTGGAAAGGCCGTTTGAAAGGTTAAGGTCTTTTCGCTCTGTGTTGTGGTGGCATGAGTGAGGGGCTGAGGACTTATAATACCAAGTATAACTAGGACGCTAATCATGATACAACTCACCATCATTTTAATTTTCACTGTTATGTTCCTCCATCGTCTATTATTTTTTTAACGTTTCCGGAATAATCGTCCTCCTAGCAACAGACAGAGACCTCCTGTGGCATACCACACCCAAGGGGAACTATCACCAAGTGGTGCTAATCGATCGCCATGTTGTGAGGATGTATCTTTGGGTGATGGCTGTTGTTCTTCTAACGGCTGGCTTTCGGCAGGTGTTGTGCTTAGTGGTTTTTCATCGCTATCGTTATCATGATGAGGCGCATCAGTGTCACTCGCGTTGTTTTTTTGATAGACAAAGGCAACGGTTTGCGGTTGGTCGGTGAAGGTGCCTGTGGCATTATCTGGCGTTTCAGTCAGGGTGTAGCCGGCAATGTCTTTCGCCTCAGCCTGATAAGCTTGATCCATATCACCTGTTAAAAGGATGGGTTCTTCTAACACCTGACCATCGACATCTTCGTATGTCACCGTCACCGGCTGACTTTCTTTTGCTTGTTTCTGATAGACAAAAGCAACGGTTTGCGGTTGGTCGGTGAAGGTGCCTGTGGCATTGTCTGGCGTTTCAGTCAGTGTATAGCCGGCAATGTCTTTCGCCTCAGCCTGATACGCTTGTTCCATCTCCCCTGTTAGAGTGATGGGTTCTTCTAGAGTCTGGCCATCAACATCTTCGTATGTCACCGTCACCGGTTGACTTTCTTTTGCTTGTTTCTGATAGACAAAAGCAACGGTTTGTGGTTGGTCGGTGAAGGTGCCCGTGGTATTATCAGGCGTTTCAGTCAATGTATAGCCTGCGATGTCCTTCGCTTCGGCATGGTACCGTTCAAATTGTTTGCCTGTTAACGTCGTAGGCTTCTCCAATTCTTTTCCATCAGAATCTTTGTACGTGACAGTGACTGGGGAACCCTCGGGAGCTTCAAGGACTTGCTGCTTAAATACTATTTTGATTAACTGACGATTGTCATCTGCTCCTTCCTCCCTAAAATCGATGACTCCCTCGCCCTTTGTCCCCGAGGTTAACCAAGTCAGTTGATGAGTGGTGGCGTTGTAGCAAGATATATCACTACCGTATCGTTGGTCTAATGTAGCAGTACCTTCATTTAAGGGTAATAAGCTGTTTAGACCATATGCCTCAATGGTGACCGACTGACCAACATACGCATCTGGTAGAACTGGTGAACTGGTTAGCCACCAATAGCCCTCTGAATTGTTAAACAGCGGTAAATCTTGGATTGGTCGGACATCTGTAAATGTTCCATTTACGTCTAAGTAATGTAATTTCGTCAGGTTTTGCAGTGGGGTCAGATCTTGTACTTTATTCATTGATAGATTTATTTTCTCTAAATTAGTTAAGCCCGCTAATGGACCTACATCTTGTACCTTTGATCCTACCATGCTTATCTCTTTAAGCTGGGTCAAGTTGGTTAGGGGTGTGAGGTCTTGTATCTCATCATTATTTTCAAAATATAATCCCTCTAACTCGGTTAAATGTTGGAGAGGGGTGAGGTCACTAACATTACTGGACTCATTGGTTCCCGCTACATTATAAAATTTCTTTAGGTGATGGAGATATTGTAATCCCTCGAGGTCTTGGGCAACTGGCCCATTATAGTCTGCGATTAATTCTGTTATACTATCCAGTTGTGATTGTGTGACAGGAGCCGTTAGGTCTACTTGGAAAACCGAGGTACCTTGAATTTGAGCAGCTACGGAGGCGCCTAGTACGTAGTCTGGGAAAATACTTTTGTATGTACTCCCTTCTGGGACTGTAGCATAGGATGTCGACTCATTTTGTGACGTCGTGGTAGTCGTTGCTTGTACGTGTGGGCTGTAGATAGCTAGTGGTTGAATTAACGAACTAATGATTACGCTTACAACCGATAAGCTACGACCTATAGTCTGTTTTGTTAGTTTCATAGTTATCCTCATTTCTATTATTTTTATTGGCGAGGTTAATGGACACCTACATATAATTGAGGAATTTCCAAAGATATATAGAAAAACTAGTTGTCCATTTTGAGCACGTCTTGGCAGCCTTAGAAATAGGTCATCTAAGGCTGGCTGGTTACTATGCTGATTGTTGTACACTTTAATTTCATGATACTTTGTAGTTCCTGGCAATGATTCACAGTAGGTGTTTCACATAAATTCGCATAGATTCAGCATAACAAACTTCTATCAGCAAAGAGAAATGCATTTTATAAATAGCTATCATTATAAAATGTAATGCCAGTTTTTAGGTCATCTATTAGTTTCCTCATTTTTTGTCACGCATTGTAGTCTTTTTTATCCTTTGGTACAATAAGTATAATAAATTGGATAATACCGAAGGAGTGCATGTGGATGACTGAGTTTGCTTTTGATAGTGGAAAAATAGTGCAACAGTTATTGGTAAACTTTCAAGAGGTCAATAATTCGGGTGTAATGGGTGTTGATAAGCGCATTAGATTTTTAGTAGCGCAACTTTTTACAAGTGAGAACGAAGTCATTGATGGCCAAGCGTTTAAAGCGACAACGACCTTATTTAAGAAACAATTAGGCTTTTTCAATGCGCTAGATGGAAATACGCGGGCATCGCTGGCAGGATTGTTGCTAGTGAATGGACAGAGTGATGAGAAGACAGTAGCGCGGGTGATTGATCATTATGAGCTCCTTGTGGAGGCCGGGTTCAAGCGAACTAATTTCACGTATTTTGGGGCTTATTTACTTTTGAAAGCGGATAAACCGAAGCATGTAGCAACGCGCGCGCATGATATTTACATGGCTTTGCGCAAACAGCATCCCTTTTTGACGGGGGCGGAGGATGTGACATCAGCGGTGTTAATGGCGCAGCTGGATACGTCGCTTTCGGTGGAACAGTTAGCCATGATTAATGAGTATTACTTTACCGAATTTAATCGTGCTGGTTTTCGAAAAAATGATAGTTTACAATTTTTAGCGGCAACATCTACCCTTATTTTCTTAGAGTGTGACGTGAATCATGTGAAAAAAGTAGTCCAGTTAATGAAGGAACTTGAGCGTGCGGATGTGAAAATTCGACCGCTTCACTATGTAACACTGGGGATTTTAGCTTATGTGCAGGAGAGTACGGAGCTTGATGTGGCATTTTTTGATTTGCTGGAAGCGATGCGTCATGATAGTGGTTTACGGTGGAATCGTGAGTTTTATACAGCTATGGCGCTTAGTTTATATACAGAGGAACAGGCGCGCAATATGACGAGAGAGCAAGTTGAAAGCTTGATGGTGTCTGTACATGTGTTGATTGCTATTGAAAGAGCGGCCGCAGCAAGTGCTGCAGCAGCAGCGAGTGTGGCTGCGGCGAGTAGTGGAGGTTCTTAATTGACTTCACTTGATGAGCGTGTGAAAATAAGAAAGTAAGTATTTATCAAATAAGATAAAGAGGTGTTCTCCTTGAACAAAATTAATCTTGGTAACAGTGGCTTGATAGTGCCTGAAATCGCGCTAGGTTGTATGCGCATGGCTGATTTATCAAAGGATGATGCAACAAAAATGATTAACATAGCGATGGATGCGGGGATTAATTTCTTCGATCACGCGGATATTTATGGTGGCGGTAAGTCTGAAGAAGTTTTTGCGGATGCGGTTGGAATGAATCCAGCGATACGTGAAAAAATGATTTTACAGTCGAAATGTGGTATTCGTCCAGGGATGTTTGACTTTTCCAAAGAGCATATTTTGACTTCTGTAGATGGTATTTTAAAACGCTTACAGACAGATTATATTGATATTTTGTTGCTACATCGTCCAGATACATTAGTAGAGCCGGAAGAGGTAGCCGAAGCGTTCACAACACTTAAGAAGAGTGGCAAAGTGCGTGAGTTTGGTGTTAGTAACCAGAATCCGATGCAAATCGAATTGTTAAGTAAAATATGTGGAGCAAAAATTAGTCGCTAATCAGCTACAACTCAGTATTACTAATACGGGGATGATTGATGCGGGGCTGAATGTGAATATGGCAATAGACCGCTCTGTAGATCGCGATGGTAGCATTTTAGACTATTGTCGTCTGAAAGATATCACGATTCAAGCTTGGTCTCCTTTCCAATTCGGCTTTTTCGAAGGTGTTTTCCTCGACAACCCGAAATTCCCAGCGTTGAATCAAGTTATCGATCGTCTTTCTGCTGAAAAAGGTGTGGGGAATACAGCGATTGCAACAGCTTGGATTTTACGTCATCCAGCTAAGATTCAGACCGTTGTTGGAACAATGAATCCGGAACGTTTACAAGCGATTAGTGAAGCATCCAATATTACATTGACACGCCAAGAATGGTACGAGATTTATTTGGCAGCAGGTAATGAACTACCTTGATATAAGCCTCATAATAAAAAAGACTACACGTGTTTTTCATCAGAGTATAGGATGAAAAACGCGTGTAGTTTTCTTTATAAATTAATTTTTACCGGTAAAACTGCTTTAAATAGTTTATCCATTTGTGCCCAATCTGCAGGGGTAGGCATTTGTTGTGACCAGTACATGATTGCCCCTAGATTGGCAGCGTAGATATATGTCAGTAACTCTGCAGGAATGTCATCTGATACGGTTAGCTTATCCATGTTTTCTTCAATATCTTTCTGAAACTCCGTCAAAAAGAAGGAGGCCATTGTTTTAAAAAAAAGTATCATCATTTTTTTGCTTTTCTAAAACGAGTTGCATGTCCATGTAGACGGTATCGAAACCAGATTGAAAAGGATGGTTGATTCGATTTTTGATGTCTAATGCAAAATACTCTTGGAACTGCTCGTGCAGCACATATGTCAGTAAGTCATATTTATCATAAAAATGCTTGTAAAAGGTCGTTCGGTGAATCAGGGCTTCTTTACAAATACTGTTCACCGTCACACTGGCTAGTTCCTGTGTTTCAAGCATATGTAGTAGTGTTTTATAGAGGGCTTTTTTTGTTTTTTTGTACACGTAAATCTGAATCGTTCATCTACACATCTCCTAAAGTGTTGCTTAACTATACAAAATATACAATCTGATTCTTACATTTCATTTCAGAATCGTGTAATATACACTGTATGTCTATAAATATATCATAGCGTGATTCTAAGGAGGAAACAACCAATTGGCCAATTTACTTTATAAACTAGGGCAGACCTTTGCTAAACACAAATGGAAAACGATTATTTCTTGGCTTGCTGTATTAGGAATAATTGTAACTGTTCTAGGTATTAATGGTATTAATTTTACCGACGATATAAAAATGAGTGGTTTAAAATCACTGGATACATCGAATAAAATTGAAAAAGAATTCAAGCAGGATAGTCAAAAAGGCAGCATCCGTATCGTTTTTAAAAGCGATCAAGAAAAAGGTATTGTGACACCTGAATCTCAAGCTGCAATCACAAAAGTTTTAGCAGAAATTAAGAAAAATGATCATAAAATTGGAAGTATCGCGAACCCGTATGAAGCTAAAACAATTAGCCCAGATATGACAACTGCTTTTGCGGATATTAGCTACAACGTCAATGCGATGGCTGTAACAGAAAAATCCATCGATAAAGTCAAAGATGCACTAAAAGGCATGGATGATAAAAATCTTCAAACGGAATTAACAGGGAATGTTATGATTACACCAATGGATATCGGTGGTTCATCAGAAGCAGTCGGTATTGTTGTAGCGCTAGTTATTTTGATTATCGCATTTGGCTCCGTCATCGCAGCAGGGTTACCAATAATCACTGCGATTCTAAGCTTAGGCACGAGTATTGGCATTATTGCGATTATTTCAAGCTATTTCGAAATGCCAAATGTTACGCTCACACTGGCCGTCATGATTGGCCTTGCTGTTGCAATCGATTACGCGTTATTTATCCTATTTAAATACCGCCAAATCATTCGAACAGAGAAAAATCATCTAAAAGCAGTCGGACTCGCAACAGGAACAGCAGGTAGCGCGGTTATTTTTGCCGGTATAACAGTTATCATCGCCGTATGTGGTTTGTCGCTTGTTGGCATCGAATTCCTGACGGTTATGGGGCTTGCATCTGCACTCAGCGTCCTTTTTGCTGTGCTTTCTGCGCTAATTCTAATCCCAGCATTCATCGGAATTTTCCATAATAAAATCAGACCGCAAAAAGAAAAAGCGGCCAAAAAAGCTGACAACGTTTGGACAAAATTTGTCGTTGGAAAACCGCTTATTGCCTTTTTACTCGCAGTTATCGTACTTGGGGGACTGAGCATTCCATTTGGTTCGATGGAACTCGGTATTCCAGATAACGGCTCGAAACCGAAAGATTCCACGGAGAAGAAGGCATACGATATTCTATCCGACAAATTTGGCGAAGGTGTTAATGGACCATTAGTTATTTTAGCGGATACGACAGATAAAGGTAGTGCAACGCATTTGACTGAAGTGACCGAACATATCGCCGGCATGAAAAACGTTGCAATCGTGACGCCACCAATACCGAATAAGAATGGCAATTACGCGCTTATTTCCGTTATTCCAAAAACGGGACCGACGAACAATAAAACAACGCAACTCGTTCATGACCTTAGAAGCTACGCCAAAACAGCTGATAGCAAATATGGCATTAACATGGAAGTAACTGGTCAGAGTGCGATTAATATCGATATGTCACAAAAACTTAACGATGCGATTCCAGTTTTCGCAAGTGTCATCGTTGTATTGGCATTTATCCTGCTAACTGTCGTGTTCCGCTCTTTACTAATTCCGCTTACAGCTGTACTTGGCTTCGTACTTTCACTAACAGCGACACTTGGCTTCACGACAATGGTTATGCAAGACGGCGTGTTTAATGAACTGTTCGGCATCAGCACCACCGGACCAGTTCTTGCCTTTCTTCCAGTCATCACGATTGGTATTCTTTTTGGGCTCGCAATGGACTACGAGGTATTCCTCATGTCCCGCGTACACGAAGAATATACGCTAACAAAAGACAACACTCATTCCATCAAAACCGGTTTGAAAGAAAGCGGACCAGTTATCATTGCAGCAGCTCTAATCATGTTCTCTGTTTTCATCAGTTTCGTTTTCGCGCCGGACCCAATGATCAAATCAATCGGGATTGCGCTAGGCTTCGGTGTATTATTCGATGCATTTATCGTGCGTTTAACAATCATCCCAGCCCTAACAAAACTATTTGGAAAAGGTTCATGGTACATGCCGAAATGGTTGGATAAAGTGCTGCCATCGATGGATATTGAGGGGCATCATTTGAAGGATAAGAAGTAGGATTTATGTAGATAAAAGTGCGCTAAGGTGATTTGGCGTGCTTTTTTCTACATAGCCAGTGTATCCAGTAGAAACTCTATTATTTCGCAACCAAACAAACATTGTTACATTTTCACTTCATAGTAACATTCAAAACCCGATTTATGGTATGATTAAAGTATTCTTATCTTCGTATGATAGCGAGGATGGAATTCTAAGTGAATGCTTGGAATTTTATAATTTATAAGACCGATTACATAACAAATGATACCTAATTTCGATGCTAATCTAAGAAAGCAAGGGGGCTTATTGCTGATGTCAGGCTTTTTTCAGAAGAGAATGCTGAAGTATCCATTGTATGGGCTAATAGCAGTCGTACTTGTCCTGACGGTTGTCACTTTTTATTATAAGTGGTGGTTGGCAGTACTTTTATTTGTCGCTGTTACATCGCTCATTATAACACTGTTTTTTATGGAGAATCGGCTGAATAAAGAGGTTCAGGAGTATATTTCGAACTTATCGTATCGAATTAAGCGCAGTGAGGGTGAGGCGCTTGTTGAGATGCCGATGGGGATTTTACTATATGATGAGAATTATAATGTAGAATGGTTCAATCCGTTTATGGCGAAATATTTCGGGCAGGATGATGATATTTTAGGTTCGTCGCTCGCGGATGTTGGACCGGAATTTTTAGCGGTGATTCGTGGGGAAGATGATCAAGGAATCCAGTCGATTGCATGGCGTAATCACCGTTTTGACACGATTGTGAAGCGGAAGGAACGCATTATTTATTTGTATGACCGGACGGAATATTATGATCTGAACACGCGATATCAGGCGGATAAATCTGTTTTTGGGATTATTTTTCTCGATAATTATGATGAGTGGACACAAGGTATGGACGATCGCCGGCGTAGTGCGCTGAATAATTTGGTGACGTCAATGTTAACGAACTGGGCGAAGGAGCATCGGCTGTACTTGAAACGAATTTCTTCGGATCGTTTTATTGCTTTTTTGACGGAGGCGCAGTTGGAGAGGCTGGAGGAAGAGAAATTCCAGATTCTTGATCGGATTCGTGAGCGGACGTCGAAGCAGAATATTCCGCTAACATTGAGTGTTGGAATTGGTTACAAAGAGGATGATTTGATTGATTTGGCAGATCTCGCGCAGTCGGGGCTTGATTTGGCGCTCGGTCGTGGTGGTGATCAGGTCGTTATTAAGCAACCTGAAGGCCAAGTTCGTTTTTATGGTGGAAAGACGAACCCGATGGAAAAAAGGACACGAGTTCGGGCACGGGTCATCTCGCAAGCATTACAAGAACTTATCACACAGAGTGATCAAGTTTTTGTAATGGGGCATCGTTATCCAGATATGGACGTTGTGGGTTCAAGCCTCGGTGTGATGAAGATTGCAGAAATGAATGAGCGGCAAGGGTATGTCGTCGTCGAACCAGGAAAAATGAGTCCAGATGTACAGCGCTTAATGCGTGAAATCGAGAAATATCCAGACGTGATTCGCAACATTATCACACCGCAAACCGCACTTGATACAATAACCGATAAGAGTTTGCTTGTCGTCGTCGATACACATAAGCCCTCGATGGTTATCAATCGTGAATTGTTGGAAACCGCGGCGCATGTGGTGGTTGTGGATCACCATCGTCGTTCGGAAGAATTTGTGGAAAACCCAGTGCTTGTGTACATTGAGCCATACGCTTCTTCAACCGCAGAATTAGTCACAGAGCTTTTTGAGTACCAACCAGCCACTGAAAAAGTTGGAAAAATTGAAGCAACGGCGCTCCTTTCAGGGATTGTGGTTGATACAAAAAACTTTACGCTACGCACGGGTTCCCGTACTTTTGATGCGGCAAGTTATTTGCGCTCACTTGGTGCAGACACGGTTCTGGTACAGCAATTTTTGAAAGAAGATATTGAAACGTTTAAGCAACGTAGTCGTTTAGTCGAGTCGCTTGAAGTTTACCATGACGGAATGGCGATTGCGACAGGACGCGAAGATGAAACTTTTGATACGGTCATTGCAGCGCAAGCAGCTGATACAATGCTTTCGATGGAGAGTGTTCAAGCCTCGTTTGTTATCACGCTACGACCCGATAAAATGATTGGAATTAGCGCGCGTTCACTCGGCGAAATAAACGTTCAAGTAATTATGGAAAAACTGGGTGGCGGTGGACACTTGTCCAATGCAGCAACTCAGATAAAAAATAGTACAGTTTTAGGAGCAAAGAAACAACTTGTAGAAGCCATCGATGCTTATTGGAAGGGAGAAAACTAAGATG
The DNA here is from genome assembly GCF_000525975.1 of Listeria rocourtiae FSL F6-920. GTDB lineage: Bacteria > Bacillota > Bacilli > Lactobacillales > Listeriaceae > Listeria_A > Listeria_A rocourtiae. Next base: position 12,441 of record NZ_AODK01000016.1, on the reverse strand, counting down.
AAAGTTATATTTTTAAAAGATGTAAAAGGTACAGCTAAAAAAGGTGAAATTAAAGAGGTTGCAGAAGGCTATGCGCAAAATTTTCTTATCAAAAAAGGTCTAGCAACACCGGCAACGAGCAGCAGTATTAGCGCTCTTGAAGGCCAAAAAAAGAAAACTGAGAAAGAAGCAGCACAAGAATTAGCAGACGCTAAAGCATTGAAAGAAAAAGTAGAGAAACTAACGATTGAATTAAAAACAAAATCAGGTGAGGGCGGTCGTCTTTTTGGCTCCATCACATCAAAACAAATCGCACAAGCCTTAGAAAAAGATCACAAAATCAAAGTCGACAAGCGTAAAATCGATCTTCCAGAAGCAATCCGGGCTCTTGGACACACAAAAGTCCCAGTAAAACTTCACCATGAAGTCATTGCTACATTGGATGTTCATGTTACCGAAGAATAATCAAGTGGTTTTACTAGCTATGCCTATGCATTGTTATGATTGAGAGAGGAGATTTTAATGGTGGATAACCTTCAAGACAGAACACCACCTCAAAATGTTGAGGCTGAGCAGGCTGTTTTAGGTGCTGTTTTTCTACAACCTGAAGCCTTGATTACAGCCTCAGAAATTTTAATGCCGGATGATTTTTATCGTCAGGCGCACCAACTAATTTTTCAATCCATGTTGGAACTTAGCGACCAAGGAAAAGCAGTCGACGTTGTGACTATTTATGAAGCATTGGCATCAACGGGTAAAATTGAAGATGTTGGCGGATTGCCATATTTGACCGAGCTTTCAGGCGCAGTTCCGACCGCAGCCAACTTGGAATATTACGCCCATATTGTGGAAGATAAGGCCTTGCTTCGGAGGTTGATTCGCACTGCGACACAAATCGCGACGGATAGTTATGCGCGCGAGGATGAAGTTGAAACGCTGATGGATGAAGCTGAAAAGAATATTTTAGAAGTTTCCTCACGCAAAAATGTCGGAGCTTTTAAAAATATTAAAGATGTCCTTGTCAAAACATATGATGATATTGAGATTCTCCATAATCGAAAAGGTGATATTACTGGTATTCCAAGCGGATTTAGCGCGTTAGACCATATGACTGCGGGCTTTCAGCGTAATGATTTGATTATCGTTGCGGCTCGTCCTTCTGTGGGTAAGACTGCCTTTGCACTAAATATTGCCCAAAATGTTGCGACTAAAACCGATGAAAATGTCGCGATTTTTAGTCTCGAAATGGGGGCGGAGCAGCTTGTGATGCGGATGCTCTGCGCAGAGGGCAATATCAATGCTCAGAATTTGAGGACAGGATCACTAACCGCTGATGATTGGCAGAAGCTGACTATCGCGATGGGAACTTTGTCTAATTCAGGTATTTATATTGATGATTCACCAGGTGTGCGCGTCAATGAAATACGTTCAAAATGCCGACGTTTGCAACAAGAAGCTGGACTTGGGATGATTGTGATAGATTACTTACAACTAATTTCTGGAAGTGGTCGTAACGGTGGTGAAAATAGGCAACAAGAAGTTTCCGAAATTTCACGTTCTCTTAAAGCGTTGGCACGGGAGTTGAAAATCCCAGTTATCGCATTATCGCAGTTATCCCGTAGTGTGGAGTCACGACAAGATAAGCGCCCAATGATGTCAGATATTCGTGAATCTGGTTCGATTGAGCAAGATGCGGATATTGTTGCGTTCTTGTATCGTGATGATTACTATGATCATGAAAGTGAGAATGACGGAACGATTGAGATTATCATTGCGAAACAGCGTAATGGACCAGTTGGAACCGTGCAATTGGCATTTGTAAAAGAATACAATAAATTCGTAAATCTCGAAGTTAGATATGATGATGCGCAAGTTCCGTATGGAGCCTAGACGATAAAAAGTAGTTGTAGTAACCAATTTGGTTGTTGCAACTACTTTTTTTTATTCTGTAAATTATAGCAAAATCCATGTATTGCTCTGTTTTGTTTTAAACGGTGTATGTCATCGTATAGTCGTCCATGATGAAGCCACCACCGACATCGGTTATAAGCGCCTTTTCGACAGAAAAACCCATTTTTTTGTAGGCTTCGATGGAGTTTGTGTTGTACTTATTTACGAAAAGTCGGATGCTGGGCAAATTATTATTTTGTGCGAATTGGATGATTTCTGCGAAGAGTTGTTTGCCGATTCCTTGTTTGTGATAGGCAGGGTTGATGTACAGCTTGCTTAGGAATAGTTCAGCGCCTTTCTGATAGAATGCGGCGTAGCCAACGAACGTGGTTGATTTATAGGCCATTAAGTAGGTTGTGCCGTTCTCTATTTCGCTATATATTGTGTCAGCGGATTGGAATTTTTTAAGCATGTAATCGATTTGTTCCTTGGTAATGATGGACGGATAGTGCTCGTGCCAGATATAGTGCGCAAGTTCGGAAATATGTTGGCTATCTTCTTTTGATTTTGCGATTTTAATATGCATGGTAAAACTCCTTTATTTTAAGTATGCAGTAATAGTAGCATAATGATGTTTTAATGGGAAGCAAGGCGGATTGTAAAGGTAGACAAAACACATAAAAATAGACTTATCATAGAAGTTGCACGCGTGTCATTGATTTTCGAAATTAGGGCAGATATACTAAAAATGAAAACGAATACAAAAATGGCTGAAAAACTGTTTTGGGATTGGTGAGAGGGGCGGAAATGATGAAGAAAACAGCGTACATAATTTCACATTCGCATTGGGATCGGGAGTGGTTTTTGCCACTTGAGACGTTGCGTTATCGGTTGGTAACGTTGCTAGATGAGACGGCGAATTTGTTGGAGAATAAAGACGGATTTGATTATTTTCATTTAGATGGGCAGACGATTATGCTGGAGGATTATTTGTCGGTAAAACCTGGAGAGAGGGAGCGGATGGAGCGCTTGGTCCGAGATGGGAAATTGCGGGTGGGGCCTTGGTATATGTTGCAAGACGCATTTTTAACGAGCAGTGAAGCGAATGTGCGAAATTTACTTTATGGTATGCAGGATGCGCAGGCATTTGGAGCGGTGGAGAGAATCGGTTATTTTCCGGACACATTTGGGATATATGGACAGGCACCGCAACTTGTGAAGCAGGCTGGAATGGATTCGGTGATTTTTGGGCGCGGTGTGAAGCCAACAGGGTTCAATAATCAGGTTTTTGAGGGTGGCTATACGTCGCCATTTTCGGAAATGTATTGGGAGGCACCTGACGGGACAAGGGTTTTGGGTGTTTTGCTAGCCAATTGGTATTCGAACGGGAATGAGATTCCAGTGGAGCGCGCGGCAGCAAAGGCGTTTTGGGATAGAAAACTCTCGGATGTTAACGCCTATGCGTCGACGGGAGCATTGCTGTTCTTGAATGGATGTGACCATCAGCCGGTGCAGGTGGATTTACCCGAGGCGCTGGATGTGGCGCGGGAGCTTTATCCAGACATTGATTTTAAGCATAGCAATTTTACCGAATATGTTTCGGAATTGCGGAAGTTATTGCCGAGTGATGATTTACAAGTGATTGAGGGCGAGCTTACGAATCAGCGGACTGATGGCTGGTCGACGCTTGTGAATACAGCTTCGTCGCGGATGTATTTGAAGCAAGCGAATCAGCGGGTGCAGCAGTTATTGGAGAAGCTTGTGGAGCCAATTGCGGTGATGGCAACACAGGTTGGGAAGACTGTGTACCCGGAGGAGTATTTGAAATTTGCGTGGAAGTTGCTGATGGAAAACCAGATTCATGATAGCATTACAGGTTGTAGTGTTGATGCGGTGCACCGAGAGATGGAGACTCGCTTCATGAAAGCGGAACAGGCGGCGCGCGCGATTTTGGATGATAAGGTGACGGGGATTGTGCGACAAATGGATACGATAGCAAAATTTGATGGCGGTGCGGAGTCGATACCGATCGTGGTGTTTCATACATCGGGTTACGCGGCTACGAGGGTCGTGACGATGGATGTGGAGTTGGAGCGGACGTATTTTGCGGAGATGCCGTTTGAGGAGATTCCGGCTTATTTGAACGGTTTACCGAGTGTGCGGTTGGAGATTCGGGATGAAAATGGTAATTTGGTGGATGTGGACGTTACGGAGCTTGGGATGCAGTTTGATTATGAGTTGCCGGATCGTGCATTTCGGAAGCCTTATTTTGCGCGACGATATCAGGTGAGCTTTGTAGCGGAGGACTTGCCGAGGTTGGGTTTTGCAACTTATTTTGCGGTACCTGTGGCTGGTGAAATTGAGGTTGTGAGTGTTGAGAATGACGCGAATCGATTGGAAAATCAGTTTTTGGAGGTAGCTATTGCGGAAAATGGTTCATATTCTGTGAGTTGTAAGGAGTCAGGACAAATTTTTTTCTGGGCTTGGAACGTATGTGGATCAAGGTGATATTGGGAATGAGTATATGTTTAAGGAGACTGGCGACAAGAAGCGGATATCAACGGAGAACTTGGTCGCTGAGCTTACGGTTTTAGAGAGTTCGAAGGTTCGTAAAATCGTAGAGATTAGGCACCGGATGATGTTGCCGGAGAGTGCCGATACGGAAGCTTTTGTAGATGAGAAGGCGCGTGTTGTTTGGCATCCTGAGCGAGTGTCGCCAAGGTCGAAGCAATCTAGGGAATTTGTCGTGCGAACGAGATTGACGCTTGATTATGGTTCGAAGGCGTTAAAGGTAGATGTGCGGATGGACAACCAAGTAGCGGATCATCGTTTGCGGGCGATTTTTCCGACTGGAACGGCGTGCGCGACGCATTTTGCGGATAGTGTTTTTGAAATTGTGGAACGGCCTAATCGGGTGAGTGAGGAGTGGCAAAACCCGAGCAATGATCAGCGACAGCAAGCTTTTGTGGCATTGGCGGGCTTGATGGTTGTAAATCGTGGTTTGCCAGAGTATGAGGTGAGCGTGGATGGCTCAGAGATTCGCTTGACGTTGCTTCGTGCGAATTCGGAAATGGGTGATTGGGGGAACTTCCCAGCTCCAGAAGCGCAGTCATTTGGTGAACAAGTGGCAGAATTTTATGTCATGCCGTATGTGGAAGAGACGCTTCGGATGGAGGCAGCGAAGCGGGCGTATGAGTATCAGATGGAACCGTTTGCTGTTCAAGCGGATGGGCAACATGATGGAGAGCTTTCGAGCCACATGGAATTCGCGATGTGGAAAGATGCCCCAGGTTTAATTTTCTCTAGCTGGAAAAGGGCGGCGAGTCGGGATGCAGAAATTTTACGTTTTTATAGTGTAAGTGAGAGGATGCAGGAGTTGGTTTTACTCAGTGACATGCGAAAAACGACAATTTTAGAAGAAGCTAGTCCAGATGAGGAGTTAGCAACGAATTGGCAGATTGCGCCGAGTGAAATTATCACGTGGAGAAAAGAGGATGAAAAATGACGACGAAAAATGTGCCGAAAAGCTTTCAGAAAATGATTGATCGGGTTGCAGAAGTGTTTCCAGAGCACCTGAAATTGCAGGAGATGTTTCAGCAATGTTTTTTAAATACGTATACAACAACGCTTATTGAGACGAAGGAAGGCTTGCCATTTGTTATTACTGGGGACATTCCAGCGATGTGGTTGCGGGATTCAACGAGCCAAATTCGGCCATACTTGATGGTCGCAGAAGAAGATCCGGAGATAGCGACAGTGATTGCGGGTCTTGTGAAGCAGCAGATGCGTTTTGTGCAGTTGGATCCGTACGCTAATGCCTTTAATCAAGAAGCGAACGGGAAGGGTTTTCAAGCGGATAAGACGGAAATGTCACCACATGTTTGGGAGCGGAAATACGAGGTTGATTCACTTTGCTATCCGATTCAATTAGGGTATTTGTTATGGCAGAGCACGGGAAGCTTGGCACATTTTGACACGGATTTTCGGCAGGGTGTAGCAGCGATTCTGGATGTTTGGAAAACGGAGCAATATCACGAAACGAAGTCGCCGTATTCGTTTGAACGTGAGGATGTGCGCCAATCAGATACGTTGAATCGTGATGGCAAGGGGACAGAGGTTGCTTATACTGGTATGACGTGGAGCGGCTTCCGGCCTAGTGATGACGCTTGTCTTTACGGTTATCTTGTACCAAGCAATATGTTTGCAGTGGTCGCGCTTGGATATCTTGAAGAAATAAACGTTGCATATTGGCGTGATGCGAGCTTAACTACAGAAATTGCATTGTTAAAATCAGAAATTGAGCAGGGAATTCAAAATTTTGCGGTGCAAGAGCATCCCTATTACGGTGAAATATACGCCTACGAAGTAGATGGAACTGGACGCAAAAATTTTATGGATGACGCAAACGTTCCGAGTTTGCTAGCTGCGCCTTACCTAGGCTTTGGCGATTTCACCGATCCAAAATATCTTGCAACACGGGATTTCATTTTGAGTCGGGAAAATCCTTTTTATGTAGAGGGCAGTCAGTTGACAGGGATTGGTAGTCCGCATACGCCAGATCATTACGTATGGCCAATCGCGCTTAGTGTGCAAGGGATGACCGCGACAAGTTTATCAGAAAAATTAGCGATTCTCGAAATGCTTACGACAACAGATGGCGGCACTGGTTTCATGCATGAAGGCGTCAATGCGAGCAATCATAACGAATATACGCGTGAATGGTTTGCTTGGTCAAACGCGATGTTTAGTGAGTTTGTGCTAAGCCTTTGTGGTATGTGTGTGAAAGGCTCTCCACTAGCCAAAAATATAAAATAGAGTAGCGAAGAGTTTGGACAAACTCCAGATGAGATAAAGATCGCCCTATCCACTTTTTGGGCAGGACAAAAATTTTGCTTCACACAAATTGAGCGAAAGCGTTTGTATTCAAGGGATTTGGAAGGATTACATGCTCGCTTTGCTCTCATGTATATTGGGACTGTAGCTCATTTTATTTCGAACAGTCCCAACAAAGCGGAGTGTACGACTGTACATGATGACTGAATGCAGGGAGAGGGTAGTTTCCTCGACCATGCAAGAAGTTAAGCGAAACTGCTCTTGTGTAGCAGAACCGGAAGTCTGCTAAATCCCTTGAATGCGAGCGCTTGTCGCCGATTTATCTGGGTTATGTCCCAACCTTTTTCGTGCTAGGAGATGGTATATATGGAAAAAGTAGAAAAAATGGATAAATTCTTTGTTGCCAGTCAATGGTTAATTCGCTTCGTTTGGGCAAATCTGATTTGGATGTTTTTAATTATTATCGGTCTAGGTGTCTTCGGATTCATGCCAGCAACGGCAGCTCTTTTCACAGTAACGCGAAAGTGGTCACAAAAAGAAATTGATATCGCGATTTGGCCGACAGCTTGGAATGCTTATAAAAAAGCGTTCCTAGAAACCAACATAGCAGGCTTGTGTTTCGTTGCTATTCTAGGATTCTTATATATTGATCTTCGCATCGTGTTTGCAACAATGAATGGTTTAGCGTCAAGTTTGCTCTACTTCTTTTTATTCTTCTTGTTTGGTATGACAATACTTGCACTCGTCAACTATTTTTCTGTATACGCACATTTTATTTATCCGCTAAGAGGTTACATCATTCAGTCCTTTTTACTCGCTTTCACAAGTTGGAAAACATCACTGCTCCTCATTGCAGGCTTTGGGGTCGCAGCGTATTTGATTGCCCAAGTCCCAGCGCTACTTCTTTTTATTTCCGGAGTTTTGCCAGCATATTGGGTGATGAAAGTAAACCTCATTCGGTTTCAGAGAATGCAAGCAAAAATGACAGCCCAACCCGCGCAAGATATGGCATAATAGGGACTGGGGGTGTTTTCTAAAATGAGTGCGCACAAACTAAAACGGCGAATTTTTCAGCGAATGTTATTGATTTTTTCCTTAACATCGCTGTTCACCGTTGGATTATTATTATTTTTCATATCAAAATACTATACAAACATAAAAGTCGATGCGGTGCTCCAAGAAACAAAAACAGTTTCGGAATCACAACTTGTTGCTGTAGGTCGAAAAGAGGCTGCGCTCGTAGCTATGACGCAGGAAATCTACAAAAACAGTGAACTCATGAATGATGTCCAAGTCGCGATGACACATGATTATGCGGATTATATCAGGCAAAATATTGATAATTATTACGAAAAACAGGGATTTTACAGCGTGGATTTGCAGAGTTTTCTAAGGTCTTACTTTACATATGATGACGATGTAATCGCGGTGCAGCTCGTGTCTGCGGACAAAGAATTCACGTACACATTTCCGACTAATTATGGCAAATGGCAACCAATTTACGAAAAATACGGCGAACAAAAATTACTCCAAAGCGCCTCCAAAAAAGAGAACGTATTCCGCGTCGGCTCAAGTGTTGTTTTCAAACAGATTATCAATGACCCTAGTACACTACAACCACTCGGTACAGTACTAATGTATGCTGACCCAGAATTTCTAGGAGAGCTTATTCCAAAAGCAAAATCAGCGTCCACATTTGCTGTTTTAAATCGCGTTAAAACAGTGCTGTATAGCAATCACTCACTACCTGACATCACGTCTGCGAATATTGAAAACGGTTACCGTTATGACAGTGGTTATATCCAAACCACCGAAGAGCAAGCATCCGGCGTTTTCGGTCAAGTCATTGTCCCAGAAAACCAAATCGGCGGAATCCCTGTCCTCCAGTGGACCTTATTCGGCATCGGTGTTATTCTTGTCCTAATCTCCATTGCAATCAACTTTTTCATCAGCAGACGTTATTCTAACCGCATTCAAGTCATCATCGACGGCATGGATCAGATGGAAAAAGGTGAGCTCCACGCCAAGCTACCAGTCGATGAACGCGAAGACGAACTCACACTAATCAGCCAAAGCTTCAACAAAATGGGTGATAGCCTGAATGACTATATTAAGCAAGTTTACACGCTCGAAATCGAGGAACAGAAAGCACAGTTAAAAGCGCTACAAGGCCAAGTCGAACCTCATTTCCTATACAATTCCTTGGAAGCGATTCGGATGCATGCGAGGCTAGAAGGGGCGAAAGTAACTAGTAATATGATTTACCATTTATCCACGCTGCTCCGCTACACCGCTGATAACATTGAGATGGTCACGCTTGCCGATGAGGTTAACTACGTCCGCCAATACCTCCAATTCATGGAGCTCCGATACCAACAAGAGGTCCCATTCTTCCTAGAAGTCGAAGAACCACTATTGGAGCATCCCTTTTTAAAATTCACACTACAGCCACTCGTTGAAAATTTTTTCAAATATGCGCGACATGAAGAAAAAAGAACAAGTCTTACATTTAGCGTGAAACGACTTGATGATATACTCGAAGTCAAGATGCGTGATGATGGGCGCGGTATTAGCGCAGATAAAATGCGCCAAATAAAAAAAAGATTTAGCGAGTGAGAAAGGTGAGCAAGGCCGAATTGGGCTCGTCAATATTCATCGTCGTATCCAGCTGTATTTCGGAGAACAATATGGACTTACAATTACGAGTATCAAAGGCCAAGGTACAGAAGTGATGCTATGCGTTCCGTATACATCGGAGGGGAGGAGAAACTATGTTGAGAATGCTTTTAGTAGATGATGAACCGCTTATTGTGCAGGGCTTACAGGCGGTAATTCAAGAGTTTGATGAAGAGATTGAGATTATAGGAACTGCCAAAAACGGGGTGGAGGCACTAGCCCATTTTTCGAATGAGCCGTGTAATCTTGTCATTACGGATATCAAAATGCCAAAAATGGACGGTCTGCAGCTGATTGAGGAGTGGAAAAAAGAACAGCCTGAGACAAAATTCATCGTTTTGTCAGGCTTCCAGGAATTTGAATACGTAAAAAGAGGGCTTGCCATCGGGATTGAAAACTATCTGCTCAAACCGCTAAACGAAACGGAATTACTTGAAACAATCACGCAAATTAAAGAAAAGGTGGAAGCCGATTTTCAAGCAGCAGGAGATGACGAAGCGTACTATATTTTGCGGGATAATGCACTTTGGCGCTGGTTGAACAACCGTATTGGAATGGAGGACTGGAAAGAACGGATGGCGCTATACAAAATGCCGCTCGCTAAGGACATGCGAACAGCGCTCGTTTGGATACAACCGTTATACGGCCAAGTAAATCGAACAGAGGAAGGCTGGCAGAAACTCCAAAGCCATTTACGCGCAGAGTATCCATTCATGTTGCTGAATCCCGAAGAAGAGTTACTTATTGGGTTAATGGCGGAGGATGATGCAGGAATTGCTGCTCAAATCACAACGGTGTATGAAGAAATTGGAGCTTTGATTGGCGTGGAGCAATGCTTTTTCTTGATGAGCGAGGTCGGAACCGGAACGGCCTATTTTCCCAAAGCATTCCGTGGGCTTGAACAGCTACTCCAAGAACGACTCGTTTCCTCACCAGGAACACTTATATCAGCCGACAAGGTTTTGCCACATCGCTGGCGCCCGAATTTCAGTCAACATCAATTAGCGCGCGCCCTTGTTTTGCAAGAAAAAGAAAAGACACTCGCTTGGCTCAATCAATTCTTTGGTGAATGGGAGGCGCATCTTTACGAAAGTGATCCACACCAAGTCATACGAGTACTTAGCGAAGTCGCATTAATGATGTCCGAATCCGATCCCGAACAGCTACTAAAGGCGATTCGGCAACTAGATGGTGCGGCAACCCCGTGTGAACTCAAAACAACGATGCTGGAACTCATTCACCCATTTTTTGATCGCAATCAGCCTGATGACAATAGCAAAAGCCCGATTATCCAGAAAATCATGTCTCATATCACTGAGCATTTCACAGAAGGCATGTCTCTCAAAACGCTAGGTGCAAAGTTCCACATTAATGCCGTTTATCTCGGTCAACTTTTTCAAAAAGAGGTCGGTAGCCATTTCACAGATTACTTAAACCAATATCGCGTCAACCATGCAAAAGAAGTGTTGCTCACAACGAAGCAACCCGTGACAGCCATTGCTGAAGAATCAGGATACACCGACATGGCTTACTTTTACCGCCAATTCAAAAAATATACTGGGTACACGCCAAATGGCTTCCGCAAAAAAGAGAAAGTATAGTAATCAAGCAGTCACGTTTTCGAATTTGCTAAGCACAAAATGTCAAGCTATAATTGGAGTTGTAGAGGGGAAAAGGGGAGGGAGAACATGAATATCCGTCTCAAAGTAATGTTTATTGTACTAGGCCTCATCGCGATTATCATATTAGGCTACATTATTTACAAGGATTATTCTGCTGATTTCAAGCTATTTCTTGATCCGGATGCAGATAGAACGCAGCTGATGGAGAGTATTCGTAGGCATAAGTTAAAAGATGCCTTGCTACTAGTAGCTTTGACAGCTATCATGTGCGCCATTCCTGGTGTTCCTAACTCAGTTATCGGTATTCTTATCGGCGTGAGCTTTGGCCCATGGTTAGGTGTGCTTATGAATGCCACCGGAAATATATTAGGAAATTTCATCGTGATTATTATGTTACGTAAATTTGGAATATCCAAAAAAGCAAACAGGTCAAATCAATTCATAAAAAGCAAACAGGTCAAATCAATTCATAGCCAATATTTCACGCATGAAAAAACTGTTCTTCGGCATCACAGCGGGTTACATGATTCCAATACTCCCATCCGTTATCGTGAACTACACAGCAGTCAAATTAAAAATACCACTAAAATCACTTTTGCTAGCGATTACATTAGGTGTTTTACCTACTTCATTCCTATATGCATTTGGAGGGGATGCGTTACTAAAAGGAAATACTAAAATTGCTATTTTATCCATTGTTTGTATTGCCTTGCTCGTAATTTTACTGAGATTTATCCAGAAAAGGCAAGCAAGAATCCATGCATAGTCGTATTGATTGTAGCAAGAATATAAAATAAAGAGAGCGAGTGAAATGAAATGACAAATAAACAAATTTTAGTAGCTATCGATGGCTCAGATCAGTCCAATGATGCTTTTCAAGAAGCCATCCGCATCGCAAAATTAGAAAATGCTAGTTTGGTCTTCTTTACAGTTATTCAAGAAATCATGCCGAATAATGACGAGCTCTACTTATCGCTCAATGTACGTCCAGAAATGGATGACGTGTATCGTGCCTTAGCTGAAAAAAGACTGGAAAGTATGACTGCGACAATTGATTCAGACGTAGCGTTCAAAAACGAAACGGTACACGGCGATCCGAAACGTAGCATTATCGAATTTGCAAAAGAAAACGACATCGATTTAATCGTTATCGGAGCAACAGGAAGAGGGGCCATTGAAAGAACACTGATTGGCTCGACGACTGCATACGTTGTTAACCACGCTCCATGTAATGTAATGGTAGTCAAATAAAAAAGATCATCTGGCTCATAACCCAAATAAATCGGCTCTCAAGCGCTCGTATTGTTGGGACTGTTCGAAATGAAGTGAGTTACAGTCCCAATATGCATACGAGCAAAGCGAGCATGTAATCCTTCTTAGACTGTTCGAAATGAAGTGAGTTACAGTCCCAATATGCATACGAGCAAAGCGAGCATGTAAT